>JANNVJ010000088.1:0-43062 GCA_031414375.1 Haliea sp. | reverse complement strand
TCCCGTCGACCAGCACCGTCATACCTTCCAGCCATTTCGCGCCGGTGACAGCAATCTCACCGTCCAGAGTAACGCGCTGTTGACTGATTAACTCATCGGCCTCGCGCCGCGAGCACCAACCGGATTCACTGATGTACTTGTTCAGGCGCATGGCGGCCCTACCAGTTTGGCGCTGTCTTCCCATAGTGCTGCGCAGGCAGCATCGTCGCGTGCCAGGGTCGAAGGAGCAATCTGTAGTAATTGCGCGCCGCGCACTGCCCAATAGCTGCCAGGTGAATTGGCATATCCATCGCTGACGGCAAGCTCAGCTAAAAACTGTCCCGAGCGGGGTATAGTACTGGATCGGTCACGTCGCATTATTAGCGGCACAATGTAACTGACCAGTGTTGCGATCCATTTGGGATTGTCTCGACCTAGGCCGGTATGTGGCACATAACCGGGGTCATATGACATCACAGTGATTGCCGGATAGCGTTTGGCTGCTTCGCGCGCGGTCATTATGTTACACAGCTTGGAGGACGAGTACGCCCTGAAACCTGCCTGCCTGACTCGATGCTCGCGCTGCGGATCGCGCTCCGGAAACGCAAGATATTCCGTATTCGCATGTATCGGAGCAGTAACAGGTGTCTTTTCCGCGGGATCGTGCGTGCCGCTGCCGGTCAAAATTATTCGGCCACCGGGGCGAAGTTTATCAACCAGCAGTCGCAATAGCAGGTAGTGCGCCAGATGATTTACGGCGAATGTGCGCTCAAAGCCGTCAGCACTGACGGCAGGCCTGGCAAGCTGCAGCCCGGCATTGAGTAACAAAACATCAATCGGTTCGCTGCCCACTACTGCAGCAAAGCGTCGCACACTCGCGAGGGAGTCAAGATCAAGCATCTGTGGCCGCAGGCGCCCGGCAATCGCAGTTGGCAAATTCTGCGGAGCACGCGCGCCAATGGTAAGCGTATGGCCTGCATCAACCAGGCTTGTAGCCGCAAACAGCCCAAAACCAGCGGTTGCCCCGGTCATTACGATACGCATTAATTGCCCTTCAGTAACTGCAGATCAGCATGCAAATCTAGGGGCCTGGGCGAGATACGTCAAGCGCAACATAATTTGCATTAAACCTGCTTTATTGGCATTATTAGTGCCAATAGATCGCCTGCCAGTGCGGGTAGACCTTTGGAACATCCGCAGTTATGCGGCAGTCGGGCAAGCAGCAGGAGAACGCAATGCTAACAAGTGCGATCTGGACTATTGCGGCCTTGATCTACGCCCTCTTCTGGATTTGGTATGTCGGCTTCAGGCGCAAGGTCACTCCCCTTGAAGTTGAAGAAGCCATACGCCTGCTTGATACTCATGGGTTCGGGACCACACAGCAACGCGCGCATCTGCGCAGGTTTCTGGCCAATGATGACGGCAAGGATTTCGTGATGGTCAATCTGTTGCATCTGCAGGCACCGCTGCGCGAGTCGCGGAAAAAGCTCGAGGCCTACCAGAAAATCTTCCTCGGAGCACTGCTGCGCAAGGCCGGTCATCCGGTGATGATGGCGCGAGCGGCAGCCGGCAACCTGGAGAATGTGGCCTGTGACCAAATGGACGACTGGACTGCAGCAGGCATGGTGCGCTACCGCAGCCGCCGCGATTTTATGGAGATGTTACCCGCTACCGTGGGCAGTGCGCACCACGGCCTGAAGCTGGCGTCGCTGGAGAAAACCTTGGCCTTTCCCGCATCGCCATGGTTTATGCTCGGAGGGCCACGGATTGTGGTGGCTTTGATAATCGCCCTGGTCGCAGCGGGCATGCAGTTCTTACTCGGCTGACAGCAAATGTCATTTGGGGAAAAGAACGTTGCTAGGGCGTCCCAGGATTTTTTCATTGTATGATCGTGCAGGAACCCCTATGAGCCAGCGCAAGATTCTATGGCTAATTCCCACCCTGCTCTACGCAGCATTCGTCGGCTGGTATACCGACTTTGGCGGTCCGTTGAAGCAAGAGGAGATCGCGACTTTCATGGCCAAAATGGAGGCGCGTGGTGTACCACCTCGCGGCCTGGAAGTGATCGAGAAATTCATGCGCGAAGACTCCGGACGGCAGTTCCTGATGGTCAATATTATGGACTACAACGACAATCCGCCCGAAGTGCCCGGAGCAAACCCCGGCGAGTCCGCAACACAACTTATGGATCGGTATATGGCCTACATGTGGCCAGAGCTGCTAAAGCGTGCCTGCCATCCCACCGTAATGGGCAACGCCATCGCGCCGGCACTAGACGTGGTGGGCATCGAGAATGCACGGAACTGGGATGCCGGTGCCCTGATGCGCTATCGCAGTCGGCGCAGCATGATGGAGATCATCGCGAATACAGCGCAGGAAGAGAGTCATCGCTTCAAGCTGGCAGCTTTGGACAAGACTATTGCCTTCCCGATTGAAACCCTCATCTACCTGGGCGATGTGCGTCTATTGCTAGGCTTGCTGCTGTTGTCGCTGACAGCCCTGCTCGACAGCTTCCTGCTGTCGCGCAAATCAAATCACCGATAATCGAAGAGAGGCCGCTATGCTGATAAAAGATAAGATCATCGTGGTCACCGGCGCCGGCAGTGGTATCGGCAAGGCTCTGGTAAAAAAGTTTTGCGCCGAGGGTGCCAGGGCAGTGGTCGCCGTAGATATCAATGCCGCAGCGGCCTCCGCAACGGCAGCCGAATTTGACTGCGTCGCGACGTCCGCCGATGTCACCAAAGAAGAGGATGTCATTCGCATCATTGAAGACACCGAAAAGGACATCGGCCCCATCGACCTGTATTGCAACAATGCCGGAGTGGCTGCCGGTGCCAGTGAACAGTCCTCCAATACCGAATGGCAGTTTGTCTGGGAGGTGAATGTCATGTCGCACGTGTATTCTGCGCGCCACCTGGTGCCGCGCATGATCCAGCGCGGCGGTGGCTATTTCCTCAATACCGCCTCTGCGGCCGGCCTGCTCAACCAGATTGGCGGCGCCGCCTACGGCACCACCAAACACGCCGCTGTCGGCTTTGCCGAATGGCTGGCATTGACCTATCGCCACCAGGGCATCAAGGTGTCGATGCTGTGTCCGCAGGCAGTGCGCACGGCGATGACGGCCAACACACAAGACCAAAGCACCCTGGCGGCCAGCGGCGACGGCATGATGGAACCCGACCAGTTGGCTGACATCGTGGTTGACCACCTGGCGCGCGATGCCTTCCTGATTCTCACCCATGATGAAGTGAAAGTGTATATGCAGCGCAAGAGCTCCGACTATGACCGCTGGATAGCGGGCATGAACCGCTTGCAGCAAAAGTTGTCCGGCGCGGCTTAAGAGCGATGAATGACGCTATACAGCCGCTGCGTGTGTATGGCTCCAACATTTCCTACTTTACCGGCAAGATGGAAATGTACCTGCGCGCCAAAGGCATTCCCTATCAGTTCATTACGCTGAATGCGCGGCGGCACATGCCGTTACTGCAAAAAGAGACGGGTGCCACACAGATTCCTGCCATGGTGCTGGCCGATGGCCGTTGGATGACGGACACCACGCCGATGATTGCCTGGCTGGAGCAACAACTGCCCTCCCCGCCGCTACTACCCGCCGACCCGGAGCAGCGCTTTTTCAGCCTGCTATTGGAGGATTATGCCGATGAGTGGCTGTGGCGACCGGCCATGCATTTTCGCTGGTACGGTGATGAGGGTGCCATGCACCTCAGTCGGCACATCGCCAACGAGATCCTGCACGATATCCCCCTTCCCGCCTGGCTCAGGCGCCTCTACTTTCGCCGCCGCCAGCGCGGTGGTTACACGGCCGGGGACGGCATTAACGAAAGCAACTGCATGCAGGTGGAAGCGATCTACCACAACAATCTGGCCTGGCTGTCGGACATTCTGCAGCAACGCCCTTACCTGCTCGGCAATAGTCCAAGCCTGGCAGACATTGCCTTTATGGGCCCGATGTTCCGCCATTTCTCGCAGGACCCGGAGCCTGCCGAGATCATGCGGCAGCAGGCTCCCGCCGTGTGGGAGTGGGTCGCCCGATGTTGGAACTGTGGCCCCGCTGCACTGCATGGCGACTGGCTGGCAGGCGTTCCAGAAGACTGGTCACCCTGGCTGGATGACATTGGCCGTAACTACCTGCCCTACCTCTGTGACAATGCCGAGGCCGTGCGTGCCGGAAAAAATCGTTTTACCACGACGGTCGGCGGAGTAACCTACGCCAACGCTCGTGTATCGGCCTATCGCGTGTGGTGCCTGGAACAATTGCGCGCACACTTTATGGCACTGCCATCGGACAGCGCCGAGCGTGTGCAACAACGCCTGCAACGCCATGATTGCTGGGAACCGTTATGGCGCACACGTGCCGTGGTGAGCGATGTGAATAGCAGCACTACACCACCTTTTGGCACCAACACTAAAATGCTGTAAGCCAATTTTTTAAAGGAGAGACCGCATGAAAAAATCCGTCATAGTCCTGGCCGCAGTCGTGCTGCTTGGAGTAGTGGCCTACCACCAGCGGGCGGCCATCGCCCTGCGCGTGATGGCCAGGGGCGCGGAAGCCGCCATGACCAGCGATACCACCGCCAACCTGGAGGATGGATTACACCTGGCCTTGTGCGGAGCGGGCGGCCCTTTGCCTGACCCCAAACGCTCTGGCCCCTGTGTTGCAGTGGTTGCAGGGAAACAGCTGTTCGTCGTTGACGCTGGCACCAACGGCCTGCGCAATCTCATGCGGATGCGTTACCCGGTTGGCAAGATTCAGGCCGTCCTGCTGACCCATTTTCACTCAGACCACATGGATGGGTTGGGCGAAATGGCCACGCTGCGTTGGGTCAATGGCATCAACACCCTGCCCCTGCCGGTGATAGGCCCAGAGGGCGTACAGCAGATCGTCGAGGGTTTCAATATTGCGTATAGGCAGGATTCGGTGGGCCGCAACGCGCACCATGGCGATAAGGTGGCACCACTGTCAGGCTTTGGCATGCTTGCGCGCCCGTTCCCGGTGCCTGTCGAGGGTCAACTGGAAACCGTTTACAACGAAGGGGAGGTAAAAATCCAGGCGCTCCTTGTTGACCATGGGCCGGTCAAACCGGCCGTTGGCTACCTGTTCACCTACAAGGATCGCTCGCTGCTGGTCAGCGGTGATACCTCCAAATCTGCCAACGTGCAACAATTTGCCAAGGGTGTCGACCTGCTGGTGCACGAGGCACTGGCACGCAATATCGTGGGCCTGATGCATGACACTGCGGCCAATGTTGGTGCCGACAGTCTCGCCAAGATCACAGATGACATCCAAAACTACCACGCCACCCCGGTGGAGGCCGCCGAGGTCGCGCGCGATGCCGGAGTGGGACACCTGCTTTACTATCATATCGTGCCGCCACTGATCTTTGGGGGCATGGAAGCGGCATGGCTGGACGGTGTGGATGCGGTTTTTTCCAACTACACGCTAGGGCAGGACGGCACGGCCTTTTCTCTGCCTGCCGGGTCCAGGGACATTAACCTTACGAGCAAGGGTCTGTAATCGCGCCGCAGGGGCGCTTTACTCAGCGCGCCTCTGTTGTATCTCTATTCATGACACCGCGAATTGCGCTGAACAGTTCATCCACAGGGGTGAGCTTTTGCAGATAGCTCGCTGCTCCCGCTGCAATCATCTGTGGTTCCATATCCGCTCTGGCGTTCATGGAAAGACCAATAACCTTGATCCCGGGAATTTCCGTGGTAATGCGACGCGTGGCATCGAGTCCACTCAGGCGCGGCATGGTCGCGTCCATTAACACCACGTCAGGTTGCATCACCCACGCCTTTTCAACCGCATCTATGCCATCAACCGCCTCGCCGACCACCTCAAAATCATCTATCAGCCCCAGAATCTGTACCAATGCGTCACGCGCCAACGCATGATCATCAGCAACCAGAATTCGAATAGGACTGCGTAATGCGTGCGGCGTGTCTGGGGCTTGCAGTGTTGTGGCAAGCGCTGCCACCGCATCCGGATGGGCATCTTCCTCTATGGCTACCGGGATACTGACTGTACAGACTGTGCCACGCTGCGGAGCGCTGGAGATATCCAGTCGGCCGTCGAGCGAGGCCAACTGCTCTTGAATACTAAACAGACCATACGAACGGGTTGCGTGCAGGGCATCTGCGACATCAAATCCCCCGCCCTCATCACTGACAGTTACTCGCAGCCCCTGGTCGAAAGCAACAATTTTGACGCTGGCCTGTGTTACACCCGAATGCTTGATCACATTGAATAATAATTCCCGGACTGTTCGAAACAACAGACTGCTGACATCGACCGGCAGGGGTGTCACCGGCAGCGAACCGGTGACCAGGACCTGCAGATGATGGTGCTCTTCCATCCACGCAGCCAACCACTGCATGGCGGCCACAAACCCTGCACCATAGAGAATCGGCGGAGCGAGCTCCATGGTGAGTGAACGCGTCACGTCAAGAGCCTGGTCAAGAATCTCCAGTATTTGTGCACCTGCAGCGTTCACATCAGCACCATACAAATGGCTTGCCAGCATTTCCGCCTTGAATTTCGCCGCCACCAGCAACTGCTGGTGATTGTCATGCAACAGCCGGGCGATCCGCTTGCGCTCTTCTTCCTCAGCGGCTGTGAGTCTTTTAGCTAGCGCCCGATACTGGGAGTTTCGTTGCAGCAACTGAGCGTAAGCCTTTTCCAACTCTTCTGTTCGTTGCAGGACCCGGTCCTCGAGATTCTTGTTGAGCTCGAGTAACGAGCTTTCCAGCTGTTTGCGCCGGGTGATGTCACGCGCCGTTGCTTGCTCATAGGTCTCCCCTCCAAGCACCAAAGACGTCAGGGTGATTTCACTAATGACCGGTGTGCCATCCGGTTTCTGACCCTGCCATTCATAGACTTGCGTTTTTCCTGAACGCGAGGCCAGCACCTTTTCATAAAAGAATTCGCGCGAATCCTGCCCATTGGGTTGCGTCGATGGAAAATATTGTCCGGCAGAAGCCGAGATTATCTCTTCATGCGATAGACCATAGAGCTCACACAACTGTCTGTTACAATCTATCGTTCGAAAATCCTTTAATATGGATATAGCGTCACCGGCATTCTCAAAGAGTGTACGGAAGCGCAGCTCACTATCCGTCAGCGATTGCTCCAACTGCTTACGCTCAGAGATATCGCGTATCAATGATTGCACATAGTGCTGTCCACCAAACGTGAACGTAGTCAACGTGACTTCAGTATTGACAGTCCTACCATCGAGTACTGAACCAGTCCATTCGAAGACTTGGGGAACACCTGAGTGCGAGGCTTCTACCTTCTCGATAAAGAGCGGAAGGGAACCCTGTCCATTCGGCTGGGTCGGTGGGAAGAAATCAATGGTAGGTGTAGACAAAATGGCATCACGCGAGTGGCCGGTTAGCTGCAGTGCGCGGTCGTTACAATCAATCACCTGATTGTCTTTCAGTATCATTACTGCATCACCGGCATTCTCAAAGAGTCCACGGTAGCGTTGCTCACTTTCCTTAAGCGCATTCTGCATGCGCTTGCGCTCGGTGATGTCACGAATCATTGATTGTGTACAAAGCGCCCCATCATTCGTGAACGTAGTCAAAGTGACTTCGGTTTCGATAGGCGTACCATCCAATTTATTACCTGACCATTCAAAGATTTGAGGATTTTCTGTTTGCAATGCTGCTATTTTTTCGGCGAAGAACTCTGGCGAACCCTGTCCGTTCAATTGCGTCGGTGGAGATAAGGCATAGGTAGAAAGACTCATCAGCTGATCGCGCGAGACGCCATAGAGTTCCAGTACGCGCTCGTTGCAATCAAGGACTTGCTCACCCTGCATTATCAGCATGCCATCACCGGCACTCTCAAAGAGTCTGCGGTAGCGCCGCTCACTCTCCTTCAGTGCTTTCTCCATTTTCTTGCGCCGGGTGATATCGCGAATAATTGCTTGTATAAACATTGATTCGCCCAGCTGAAAGGTACTCAAGCTGACTTCTGCGTCGAACGGGGTGCCATCGAGCTTCACATGATGCCATGCAAAGAACTGAGGTTTACCTTCCCGTGCCGCCTTGAGTTTCTCGATCGAGAACTTGCGCGAATCCTCTCCATTGGGTTGCAGCGGCGGAAAAAAATCAAATGAAGCACGGGATGTCATCTGCTCAATTGATGCTACACCAAACATTTCCAATGCCCGCTGGTTAAAATCAATAATTTTCTCACCCTGCAATATGACGATAGCATCAGCGGCATTCTCAAAAAGTCCTCGGTAGCGCTGCTCGCTGTCCCGCAAAGTTGACTGCATCTGTAGACTCTGCGAGATGTCCCTCACGGTCGTAGCAAAGAAAGTGATCGTGCCTTTGCCATCCCTGATGGCAAAGGGATTAAGAACAACCTGGAAACGTTCTCCGCCCTTACGCATGAATGTCAATTCAATCTCAGCGAACTCACCATGCATTGCTCTGGCAAGAAGGCGTTGGATATTCTCAAGTTCCTCAGGGGGCCAATAGGAATGTTCAGGGCCAAGGCCAATAAGCTCCGACTCTGAAAAACCAGTCATCGCGCAAAAGGCAGGGTTCACATCAATATGGACACCGCTTGCGTCCACAATCGAAAAGCCATCGTGCATGCACTGGAACGTCAGTTTCCTCAAATCTTCAGTGGATGACGGCTGCACAACCACTGCTTTTTGGGGTGTGACTTGGCTCGGGGAAATATCGGGTTGAACCTCAGATTCTTTGTCGTCGTTGACCATCAGGATTCTCCATCAAAGCGACAAGGACAATACCAGCAAGCGAGTAACACTTTGCAGTATATACAAGAACTCTTTCCGCCTACGGGATATTTTCGAATATCACCTGGTAATGCTGCACCTCAGGAAAAGGGTCATAGAAATGATGCAGCAATGCACGCCACTCCAGGTACTGTGCAGATTCCCTGAAGCCTACCGTATGGTCCTCCAGCGTTGCCCAGTTGACCAGTAGCAGATAACGTCCCGTTTCCTCAAGACAGCGTTGCAGCTGATGCGACACATAACCGCTCATACCGGCAATAATGTCCTGCGCCTTTTCAAAGGCGGCCTCGAACTCTCGTTCCCAACCAGGTTTTACAGTGAGAATGGCAGCCTCTAGAATCATGCGGATACAGGCGCATTTACCAGTTCGGCAAACAATTGTTGATGATGGTCCGCGTCGCCGAACAGATTGTTAGCAATCATCAACCGTTTCACGTAAGACCCGACCGGCAGTTCATCGGTCACGCCCATGCCGCCGTGCAGTTGAATGGCCTCGCCGCCGATCAAGCGTCCCGCGCGTCCGGTCATCACCTTCAATGCGAGCAGGCTGCGCCGGGCATCGGCACTATTTTCCTGCGCTGCACACACAGCCCGATACAGCAGCGACCTGGCATTCTCGCAAGCACCAAACATGTCGACCATGCGGTGCTGCAGCGCCTGGAAGGAACCGATGGCTACACCAAACTGTTCACGCGTCTTACAGTATTCCAGGGTGCGGGCATTGAGGGTTTCCATGGCGCCCAGGGCATTGGCACAGACTGCGAGGCGAGCAGCGTCTACCACCTGCTCCATAAGGGCATAACCGGCACCGACCGTGCCGATGACCGCTTCCGCCACGACATCCTTGAAGGAGATATTGGCCGCTTCGTGGCCATCGGTCATCCGGTACACGGTGCGTTGTATGCCGGGGCTGGCGGCATCGACCAGCAGCAGGGTAATACCGGCCGCATCAGCCTGTTCCCCGGCGCTGCGGACGGCCACGATCAACTTCTTTGCGGCACCGCCATTCAATACCACGGTCTTTTCACCGTTCACCAGCCACTGCTCCCCGTGCTGCTGGGCACGGGTCAGAATATCGGTCATTTCGTAACGACTCTGCCGCTCCAGATAGGCGAAAGCACCCTGTAACTCACCTGCAATGATGCGGGGTATGTACTCGTCCTGCACACTTGTGCTGGCTCCCGCCTGTAGCAGTCCGCCAAACAGCACGACCGTGGCCAGGTAGGGCTCGGCCACCAGGCCGCGACCGAACTCCTGCATAATGACCATGGTGTCGACCGGCCCACCACCAAAACCACCCTGCTCCTCGGCAAAGGGAATGGACAGCCAACCCAGTTGTGCAAACTGCTGCCAGTGCTCGGCGCTGAAGCCATGCGTACTCGCGACTACCGCATTGCGCTGATCAAATGTGTAGTTCTCTGCCACGAAGCGCGCAATGCTGCCCTGTATCTGGCCCTGTTCTTCACTCAAATTGAAATTCATACTCTATCTCCTACAGGCCAAGGACGTATTTGGCCGTGATGTTTTTCTGCACCTCGTTGGAGCCGCCATAGATGGAGGACGCGCGACCCCGGAAATACATTTTTTGCGCGTAGTCGGCAAAGTCGTGGCCCAGTTGGTCAGCACTCAGATCGCCCTGCAATGTGCCGCTGTAGTAACCGGCCACGTCCATACGCAAGGCCTGAATAGCCTGCTGAATCTGCGTACCCTGCAGTTTCAATAGCGAGGATTCCGGCCCTGGGGGTTTGCCCTCTTCGATTGCCGCCAGGGCGCGCAGCTCTGTGTACTCCAGCGCCATAAGATCAATCTCCACATCCGTCAGGCGCCGGGCGAAAAACGCGTCGTCCAGCAGTGACTTACCGCCATTTAATTCCTGTCGGGCCAGAGCGCGCACTTCACCCAGCGCCCGTTTGGAGTCGGCCACCTCGGCGATGGAAAGACGCTCATGCACAAGCAGGGACTTGGCGTAGGTCCAGCCCTTGCCCTCTTCGCCGATGCGATTCGCCACTGGCACGCGGACGTTGTCGAAATAGACTTCATTCAGGTGGTGGAAGTTGTCGATAGTATTGATGGGGCGCACGGTAATACCGGGCGACTTCATATCGATGAGCAGGAAGGTAATACCCTCCTGTTTGCGCCCGGAGTTATCGGTGCGCACCAGGCAAAATATCCAGTCGGCATACTGGGCATACGTGGTCCAGATTTTGCTGCCGTTGATGATGTAGTCGTCACCGTCGCGATCAGCGCGGGTTTTCAGTGAGGCCAGGTCAGAACCTGCACCCGGCTCGGAATAGCCCTGGCACCACCAGTCGTCACTTTTTAGAATGCGCGGCAGGAATTTTGCTTTTTGCTCGTCGCTGCCATAGGCAATGATGACCGAGGCGACCATGGTCACGCCAAATGCAACCGCTGCCGGGGCCCCGGCGGCAGCACGCTCGGAGTCAAAAATAAACGACTGGGTAACGCTCCAGTGGGTGCCGCCGTGCTCCACCGGCCAGTGCGGGGCCATCCAACCTTTGCGGTAAAGGCGGCGCTGCCACTCCTCTACGCCGACCTTCATGGTCGCCCTGTTATTACACGTTGCCGCCAACTTATCGTCCCAGGCCTCATGCAGGAACTGGCGCACCTCCCCCTGGAAGGCCAGGTCCTCATCGCTCAAGCGTGTATCCATAACCTATATCCTCTTTGAAAAACGGTATCTCAACTGCGGCCTGTGATATCCAGAATTGCCTGCACACAGTGTTGTGGTTGTTCCTGTTGTACGAAACGATCCGCGTTCTGGATTGTTCGGTGCACGTTGCTCAAGCCGGCACACGCACAGCCGCAGCACCCGCGTGGGCGGTGATCAGTTCCACGAAGTGCGCCAACAGAGGCTGCGGCAAATCGTGACCCATGCCATCTATCAGCTCCAGTTTCGCCCCGCGCACGAGATGGGCCGTATCAATCCCGCCCGCGACAGGCACCAGGGGATCTGCCTTACCGTGTATGACCAGTGTCGGTGCTGTGATCTTTCGCAGGACTGCCACCCGATCGCCACTGGCCAGAATTGCCGCCATTTGACGCCGGGAACCGGCCGGATAGAAGGAGCGCTTGAGACTCAGGGAGATTTTTTCGCGCAAGACAGTATCCGTTGGCTGGTAGGCGGGGCTGCCAATCAAGCGCCAGGTGCGCATGGAGTAGGCCAGCACATCCTGAATATCTGCACTGACCGGGCGGCGCAGCATATGCAACGCCACTTTGCGCTCAACACCGGGTAAGGACTTGCGGCCACTGGTCGACATAATCGAGGTCAGGGACAGCACCCGCGAGGGAAAATGGCCCGCCATCAATTGCGCGATCATCCCCCCCATGGATGCACCTACGATATGGGCTGATTTGATATCGAGGGCATCCAGCAAGCCGATCGCATCCAGCGCCATATCGGCAAGCCTGTAGGGTACTTTGAGCGACAGATTGAGGCGCGAGAAGGCGGCAATTTTGATCACATTCGGCACCCCCGCGCCCTCCATTTTCTGCGACAGACCGATGTCACGGTTATCGAAACGGATGACACGATAACCGCGTGCGGCAAGCCCGCTGCAGAACTCCTCGGGCCAGGCAATCATTTGGGTGCCCAAGCCCATGATCAGCAGGATCACCGGAGCCCGGCGCTCACCAAACTCATCGTACGCCAGCTCAATGCCATTGGCCCTGACGTACTGCTCTGTCATGGTCATCGCCTCAGCGAAAGCTTCTCAAGCGCTCATTAATAATACTGTCAGCCTCGGCCATGATGTTATCGATCAGTTCCTGTACGGTCGGAATATCGTGGATCAAACCGGCCACCATACCGCAGGACCATGCCCCCGCATCCATGTCACCCTTCTGCATGATTCTGGGATAGACACCGGCCACCTCCTCGATAATATCCTCAAATTTCAGTGCTGCGCCCAACGCCTTTTCCTTTTCCAGCAACCGTTCTACCGCAGGGTTGGTCAGCACGCGTTCTGTATTGCGCAGAGGGCGCATGACCAGCCGTGTGTCCAGTTCGCTGGCAGCGACAATCGCCTGCTTCACATTGTCGTGCACCGGCGCTTCACGTGTAGCGATAAACCGCGTTCCCATATTGATGCCGTCCGCACCGAGCGCCAACGCCGCCACGAGGCTGCGACCATCGGCCATACCGCCGGAGGCGACAAACGGTATGGATAACTCATCGGCGGCGCGCGGCAACAAAATAAAGTTCGGGATGTCATCTTCACCTGGATGGCCGCCGCATTCAAAGCCGTCGACCGACACCGCATCACAGCCAATCGCCTGGGCCTTCAATGCGTGCCGAACGGCGGTACATTTGTGTATCACTTTGATACCGGCATCTTTCAACATGGGCAGCCATTGAGCCGGGTTGTTGCCGGCGGTTTCCACTATGGTGACACCGGCATCGATGATCACCTGAAACAGGCCGGGATAGTCCGGGGGCGTAAGCGAAGGTAAAAACGTGATATTTACGCCAATGGGCTTGTCGGTCATAGTCTGGCAACGCGCAATTTCTTTGGCCAGCTTTTCTGGCGTACCCTGGGTGAGGCCAGTAATAATACCCAGGCCACCGGCATTAGAGACTGCAGCAGCCAATTCGGCCAGCCCAACAAAATGCATACCGCCCTGGATGATGGGGTGTTGTATGCCCAATAATTCAGTAATTCGAGTTTTCATAAGCGTCCTGTGTTTTAATAAAATGTACATGGCAGAATCTGACATTATATATGTCGATAGATAGATAGCCAAGCCATTGCGCAACCTGCCGGAGTAGACCTCGATTTCGTTATGCCACAAACCAGTGACTCAGAATCAGCACAACATCCTGTGGGAAACAATCAGCCGTTAGTGGTTTCATGTGCCGATGAAGACCCGCACACCCTGCGCGAACGCTTTGCGCGCTGGGGTTATCTGTATATCAAGCAGTACGTTCCTGCAGCTGAATGCGAAAGTTTGTTAGGCACGCTGCTGCACGCATCTGTTCCACACATCTGCCGCGACGGCACGAGCCCACCGCGCCTGCAAGGCCAGCCGTTTTTTGAGACTGACCCAGCCTGGGATGAAATTTATCCGAAAATCCAGTCGCTGGAAGCGTTCCACAGCTTCTTTCACCAACCGCACGTACTGCACCTGATGGAAATTGTCAGCGCTAAAGCGCCTTTTGTATACCCGATGAAGATGGCGCGTATTTCCACGCCGGGCAAGATCGGTTTTGAAACGCCGCCGCATCAGGATGCCCATTCTCACCATGCAGGACCCACCATGGCAGGCTTCTGGGTCGCACTGCACGATGTCACCGAGGCCATGGGACGGGTCAAGGTATTGCCAGGATCACATCGGCAAGGCGTAAGGCCGGTTTTTCGCACGCAGGGTGTGGGTGGCGTACAGTGTGAGATCTACGAGGACGAAACCACCTGGCATGTTTCGAACTTCGACGCGGGTGACGTGCTGATCTTTCATTCCTGCGCCGTGCACAAGGCTGAACCCAATACCACTACCGATACCGTGCGTATCAGCATCGATACCCGTTTCTGCGATCACGGTGCGCCAGTGTTTTCGACCAATCTGGAACCGCATCACGGCTGGCGTATCGAGGGGCTTAACTGGCCGTCTATCTACAGCAACTGGAAGGATACGCAATACCAGTACTACTGGCGTGACTACCCCAATCTGTTTTAAGAGCGGCGCGAGGCGAGTTGCCGCTGAATTTCGCGGGCGAACAACCACAGTCTGTCCTGCCCCCACAGCGCCAGCACTTCGTCACCCTTCTCATTGAGCAGGCGAAAGCTGGGAACTCCCCACAGCCCAGATCCGTACATCGCCATACGATTGCTTTCCAACAGTGCTTCCCAACCTGGCTGACCGAACATCTGCTGCGCCTCAGCCCAGTCCAGGCCTGCCTTCTCGACTACCTTTTTAAGGCCTCTGTCAGTGTTGAGATTGACACCCTCGGCGAAGGCGCAAGAGAGAAAAGCGCTGATCAACTCCACACCCTTGCCCTGCTCGCAGGCCCAGGGATACAGCGAGTAACCGCGACGTGCGGGATCGCCAATGGGATCATAAAAACTGCCGAAAGGTACACCCGCAGCGCGCGCCTCCCTGGCGGTATCCCAGAAGATGTACATGCCTTTCTGGCGGGTGGCGGGCACCCCGCGCATAACCATGGGTAGTACTGGTCGCACGATGAGGTTTACCCCGGTGTCGCGGGCCAGCTTGACTGCCCGATCAAAACTGATCGCCGTGTAAGGGCTGCGCAGGGAGGGGTATATTTCCAGCGTCAGCTGGCCGGTATCCTTAAGCGGACCTGCCTCAATTGATGGTCGGCCTACCAGCAATGGCGCGCCGTGCTGCCGGTCGATACCAAGCTCGGCAAACCGCTGTTCAAGGTGATAAAGACGATCCACTCCCCAGTACCATTCTCCGCCGTAAAAAAACATGGCACCAGAATAATGCTTGAGTTGATCGCGGCGTTTGTTGCCTGCCGCAGTGCGCTCGTTGGTTACCGTGTCAGCAGCACAACCGTATCGCTCTGCCAGTCTTTGCAGAGCTGCCTCGTCATCGGCCCACAGCGCGCGACCCACTGCTGCCGCGCGCTCGATAAAGCAGTCGGAGTCCTGGGCGGCCAGGATAGCGGAGGCGAGTGTTACCATCTCGGGGCGCAACGGTGCATCGTGCCGGGGAAATTCGAGCCCGTATGCGGGAGCGACGTGCCAGGAATCGTAGCGGGAGAGTTGCAGCAATAACTGGGGCTCAGCGGCGTTCTTTCCCAGCGGCCCGCTGACCAAATGACAGGTGATCTGGATGTCGTAACGCGCAGCCAGTGACTTGAGCACCTGTGCCGCAAGATGACTGTAGCCATCCTCTACCTGGTGGAAGTATTCAACAACATGGGGCAAGCCAGCCCTGCTCCGCTCCTTCTCAATCCGGGTGCGTTGCTGTGCCAGTCGCTGCGGCTGGCACATCCGTGTCATCAACCGCGACGTGGCCAGGCGCAAGAACCAACCGGGGTCCATGGTGGCCGCTCCGCCCTGCTCCTGAAACTGCTCAGCCATCATCCTGCACCGATTAGGGATTAGCGCTTACGGTTGTGCCTTGGCAATGCGCGCTCGCGCCATCAGGAACAGCCTGCACATGACCAGCTCCAACACAATCATCTGCGCCGCAAACGCTGCGCCATGAAAATACCAGGCCACAATCCGAAAGACCGCCGCCGCGCCCACTAGTGCCGCCGGGGTATACAGCAGTGTGGCGTTGCGTGTGTAGATACCCAGCAGCGCAAATGTACCCGCGACAAAAAAGAAGGCGCCAAGATCGCCGATCTGGCTACTTCTAGCGGTAAGATCCTGTAGTACTGCCATAGCAACAGCCTGGGCTGCCACTGTCGGCGCAAACATCCAGCACATTCCGATACCGAGCAGCATCGCGCCCAGCAGACCTGCAAATACGATGATCAATTTATCCAGCATGCGTTCTCTCCTAGCGTTGTACAATTTTTGCGGCGTTTTCCATGAACTTTTTGCTGGCGTCTTCGTCTTCCAGTATATTGTCGATCTTCATCGGCACCTCGATACCCTTACGTAGCCCCGGCTTTTCTTTCATCACTGACAGCCAGCGATCGAGATTGTCCAGACCGTCGCGGGATACTCCAGACCATTTGTAGGTTCGCACCCAGCACCAGTTGGCAATATCAGCGATGGAGTAATCATCCGCCAGCCACTCACTCTCCCCCAATCGGCGGTCCAACACTTCGAACAGGCGACGACACTCATTCTGGTAGCGATCTATCGCGGGCTGGATTTTTTCCGGGAAATAACGGTAGAACACATTGGCCTGCCCCATCATCGGCCCGATACCACCCATCTGAAACATCAGCCACTGCATGACGCGCGCCCGACCGGCAGAGTCAGTGGGCAGCAACCGCCCGGCTTTTTCCGCGAGATAAATCATGATCGCACCAGATTCAAACACGGCAAGATCCTGCGCCGCACGGTCCACGATGGCGGGTATTCGCCCATTGGGATTGATCGCCAGATAGGCTGCACTGCGCTGCGCACCGGTGGACAGGTCCACGGCGTGTACTGCATAGGGCATCTCGAGTTCTTCGAGTGTACAGGAGGCTTTGTGGCCGTTGGGTGTGGAGGCAGTGTAGAGTTCAATCACGGGGTATTCCTCAGTAGAACATACGCGTCAGCAAAAGCGGCACCAGGCAGGGGCCTGAATAGTGGCACTATCAATACTAGGTGACAAGCCAGAAAGGATTCTACTGACGTGCACATCGAGGTTGCTCAGCCGCGAAAAATGATGCGATTGAGCAGCTCGGTGGTCAGTCGAACAGCAGCCTTTTTATTCATTCCCTGCTGCTCGCGCAGACGGTGCCAGTGCTCAAAAGAAGCGACTGCATCCACCATTTCGCGGTCTTCGCCGGACAGTGTCTTGAGCTCCGGTAACCAGTCATCGAGGTCCTTGCGCAATTGGCGCTGCAACCGGGTGTACTGTTCCCTGAGCACCGGGTAGCGCCACAATTGTGCTTTAGTGGTGAGTAAATGATTGCCCACCGCCTCGTACGCCAGTGCGCGCTGCTCGACCGCATGCAGCAGGCGCTCCGCCAGGGAGCCCTCGCGGTCGCCGCCGGCGAAGAGTCCCTGGTACTGCTCCCGGATGGCAATATCCGCAGTAGCGAACAAGCTTTCCATGTCGGAAAAATGTCTGAAAACTGAGCGTATACCAACACCGGCACGCTCCGAAACCTGCTGGGCCGTGGGCACCAGCACACCCTCCTCGACCAGACCGAGCATAGCATCGATGATCGCCTGCTTACTGCGCTCACTGCGCAAGCGTCGCCCGTCGGGTGCTATTGCTATGTCCTGCTCTACCGTCACTGCTGCGATCGCTCTTGTCTGCTGCTGGTGGGCCATGACTTGCGCAGGCCGTGCTTTAATGACAGCATATGTGTCATTTGTTTGCAAGCTGCGATTGGCATGACGCTCGCACTTCACACACCCAGCAATAGACGACACAGGACTAGCACACCATGAATTACGAACTGCACAATACTATCGCCATAGTGTCACTCGACGACGGTAAAGCGAATGTCGTCGGCCACACCTTCCTGGACAGCGTGAACAGCGCGCTTGATCGTGCCGAGCAGGACAGTGCCGGTGCCGTTATTCTGCGCGGTCGCGAGGGCATGTTTTCAGCGGGCTTCGATCTCGGCGAATTCAAGAAGGGCCCCGCAGAGGGCATGGCCATGGTAACCAATGGCCTGCAGCTGCTGATTCGGCTGTACAGCTTTCCTCTCCCGCTCGTTGTTGCGTGTACCGGGCATGCGATCGCGATGGGGGCATTTATCATGATGGCCTGCGACAGTCGCATCGGGACCCGTGGCACCTTCAAGGTCACCCTTCCCGAAACCGCCATCGGCATGGAATTACCACCCACCCTGCTGGAACTCACCCTGTCGCGGATTCCACCACAATATGTTACGCGCGTGGCCATCCAGTCCGAGGTGTTTGATCCCGACCAGGCGGTGCTGGCGGGCTTTCTGGATGAGGTCGTGGAAGCACAGGACCTGGATGCTCGCGCGCTCGCTGTGGCCGGCAAGCTGGCGCAATTGCCGCAACAGCAATATGCCGCTAACAAGCTGTTTGCGCGCAAGAAGGTGTTAGCTGCGATGGCCGCAGGCCTGGACGAGATGCGCGCCCAGGCTGGGTGACGAACCCGACCTGGGTCTGCGCCAACATTGCGCACTGCGTGGCAGTTCACCTTTCGCGCGTGGGGAGGTGTATATTTGATATTGGCGATAACATATACTGCTTAAGCCGTTGTTATCTAAATGATAGATGTGAAAGAATCTCGAAGATGGCACTTTAACTCGGTCACAATGAACTTTGTGCCATCTGTACAATCCATACAACCGTATATCAGGCCACTGCGGTGCAGTGCTACGTGAAACCCATGGCGATCCCAGCAGGTAAGACGATTTTGAATCCATTGCGTCACATCAAAACAACCGGCACCTTGGGCATTGCCGCAACGCTGTTGTGGGTCCTGTCGTCTCCCGCCTGGAGTCTCATTGAATACACTGAAGCCGAAAGAGATACCATTGTAGAGATGCTGGAACAACTCCAGGAACGCCATTACGCCGGTTTGGCGTACGGCGATGATATGTCATCGCAGCATCTGGACAACTATATCGACAGCCTTGATAGCAGCAAAATGTTCTTCACAGCCGCCGATATCGCCGATTTTGACCAGTATCGCTCAGTCATGGATGATCAGCTGCGGCAGGGCAAGCTGGACGCCGGCTTTACGATCTTCAACCGCTACCACGATCGATTGCAAAATCGCCTGAACCAGGTTGTTAAAACCCTGCCTGCAGCTGTGGCTGCCATAGACTTCGCCCTGGATGAGAGCCTGCCGCTGGATACAGATGACCTGCAGTGGGCCAAAGACGATGCCGAGTTGGACGACCGTTGGCGCAAGCAATTGAAGAATCAGGTACTGAGTCTGAAGTTGGCTGATAAAACCGCAGATGAAATTGTCCCGACATTGGAAAAGCGCTTCAACAGCCAACTCACCAGTGTGAAGCAATACAACGCCCAGGACGTGTTCCAGATTTATGCCAATGCCCTGACCGAGCTGTACGATCCACACACCAACTATTTGTCTCCTCGTAGTACCGAGAACTTCAACATCAATATGAGCTTGTCTCTCGAAGGTATTGGTGCCGTGCTGCAGATGGACGATGAATACACCAAGGTGTCCAGCCTCGTGGCCAAGGGACCTGCCGACAAGCAGGGCGAACTGCACCCGGCTGACCGCATTGTGGCCGTCGGCCAGGGCGCGGACGGTCAACTGGAGGATGTAATCGGCTGGCGACTGGATGAAGTGGTGGAACTGATCCGCGGGCCCAAGGACACCACGGTGCGACTGGAGGTCATGCCGGCCAAGTCAAAATCCGCCGATGAGCGCAAAACAATAACCATTGTCAGAAGCACGGTAAAACTGGAAGAGCAGGCCGCGCAGAAAAAAATACTGGAAATTCCCAAGGGGGATAAGACGATCAGGGTAGGCGTTATTGACATCCCTGCATTCTATATCGATTTCGATGCGATGCGCCGAGGCGATAAGGACTACAAAAGTACGACCCGGGACGTGAAAATCCTGCTGGAGGAACTACAGAAGGAAGGTGTCGACGGTGTCATCGTTGACCTGCGCAACAATGGCGGTGGTTCGCTGCAGGAAGCCAATGAACTCACCGGGTTGTTTATCGAATACGGACCTACCGTACAGATTCGCCATTCCTCACGCCGCGTGTGGCGTGATGGCAAACGCCTGAAGAGCCCGTACTACGAAGGTCCGCTGGTGGTTCTGGTAAACCGCCTGAGCGCCTCTGCCTCTGAGATATTTGCCGGTGCCATTCAAGACTACCAGCGGGGCATTATTGTGGGTGACCGCTCGTTTGGTAAAGGCACCGTGCAAACACTGATTCCTCTCACAGAAGGGCAATTGAAAATCACGGAAAGTAAATTTTATCGCATCTCCGGGGAAAGTACGCAACACCGTGGTGTCGTGCCCGATGTAGAATTTCCGTCCATTTATGACACCGAAGAAATTGGCGAGAGCGCTTTGGACCATGCCCTTAACTGGGATCAGATCAGCCCAATTCGCCACAACAATTACGGTGAATTAGCGGCTGTGTTGCCATCGATTCAATCGCAGTTTCGCGAGCGGAGCGAAAAAAATCCCGATTTCATTTTTCTCGAGGATCAAGTACAACTGGCTGAGGAGACACGCAAGATTACCCAACTGCCACTGAACGAGAAAGCCCGTATTGCGCTGCGCGACAGTCAGGAACAAAAAGCCCTGAATATCGAGAACAAACGGCGCAAAGCCCTGGGTGAGGAGTTGTTGATCTCGCTGGAGCACGATGAAGACGACGTAGACGGCCTGAACGCGGACAACAGCGTCGATGACGAAGACACTATCGATGATAAAGACGCCGACGAGAAAGAGGCCGACGATGTGCTCCTGCTGGAGGCCGGGCACATTCTGGTCGATGTATTGTTGTTAGAGCAGCAAAGCTATGCCCTGCATGATGACACAGCGCTGGTAGACTAGAGTGCCGGCTGACCAAACCACGAGAGATTAGCCTGCAGGCGCACCACATCGCCGACAATGATCAGTGTAGGACCTCTGGGCTGCGCGCGGGCAACCACATCTACCATCGTTGCCAGAGTGCCCAATAGCACACGCTGCTCCAGTTGTGTCCCCCGCTCTATCAGTGCCACCGGCGTATCGGGTGACCGGCCGTGCGCCTGCAGTTGCTCACAGATGACCGGCAAGCCCATCAGACCCATGTAGAATACCAGTGTCTCGCTGGTCGACTGAAACGTACTCCAGTCGTGCTCGACGGAATCTCCCTTCAGGTATCCCGCTACAAAGCGTACCGATTGCGCGTGGTCGCGATGCGTCAGCGGAATCCCCGCATAGCAGGCCGCTCCATTGGCGGCGGTAATGCCCGGCACCACCTGAAACGGAATACCATGTTTTGCCAGCAATTCAATCTCCTCCCCGCCCCTACCGAAGACAAAGGGATCACCACCCTTGAGGCGTACGACCCGCTTACCCTGTCGCGCAAGATCCAGCAACAATTGGTTGATTTCGGTCTGCGGCAGACTGTGATCGGAGCGGCGCTTGCCGACGTAGATCCGCTGCGCATCTCGGCGCGCCAACTCAACGATGGCGGGAGACACCAGCCGGTCATATAAAACAACATCGGCACTCTGCAACAACCGCGCGGCCTTGAAGGTCAGCAAGTCCGGGTCACCGGGCCCTGCACCAACGAGATAAACCTCGCCTGCGCGCAGTGCACTAGTGTCCTGCAGGCGCTCGCGAAGTTGTTGCTCTGCCTGCGCATCCCTGCCAGCAAACACCTGCTCCGCAATCGTTCCTTCCAGGATCTGTTCCCAAAACAGGCGGCGGACAGTGTCCTGCGGAATGTGGTCCTTTACCAGCTGACGGAATTGCCCTGCAAACACCGCCAGTCGCCCATAGGCTGCAGGTATCAGGGCCTCGATCTTGCGGCGCAGGATGCGCGCCAGAACGGGGCTACGCCCGCTACTACTGATTGCGATCAATAATGGGGTGCGATCAACAATGGACGGGAAAATGAAGGTACACAGATCCGGGGTATCCACCACATTGACCGGTATCGACAATGCAGTGGCGTCCACAAAGATCTGCTCATTGGTAGCCCGATCAGGGGTTGCCGCTACCACGAGCTTCTTGCCGTGCAGATCGACCTCACGGTAGGTTGCCTGGTGCCACACACCGCCATGTTCAGACAGCAGCCCTTGCAACTCTGCAGTGATTGTCGGCGAGACCACGGTTAGCTTGGCACCGGCGCGTACTAGCAATCGCGCCTTACGTGTCGCCACTGTACCGCCACCCACCAACACCACCGGAGCGTCGATGACTTTCAGGAAGACGGGGAGAAATTCCACAGTGCTACACCTCGAGTTCGGTGACGCCACCCATATAGGGTTGTAGTACGCGCGGGACCGCGACACTCCCATCCGCGCGCTGATAGTTTTCCATAACGGCAACCAGAGCGCGCCCCGCAGCCAGACCGGAGCCGTTCAAGGTATGCAGTAGCTCCGGTTTGCCCGTCGCCGGGTTACGCCAGCGCGCCTGCATCCGGCGCGCCTGATAGTCGCCAAAACTACTGCAGGAAGAAATTTCGCGGTAGGTGTTCTGCGACGGTAGCCATACCTCCAGATCATACGTTTTACGGGCGCTAGACCCCATATCCCCGGTACACAGAAGCATTTTACGATACGGCAATTCCAGCAACTGCAATACTTTTTCTGCATGCGCTGTCAGTTCTTCCAGTGCCGTCACGGTCTGCTGTGCACGCACCAGTTGCACCAGCTCGACCTTCTCGAATTGATGCTGGCGAATCAGCCCGCGTGTGTCACGGCCGTAACTGCCTGCTTCGCTGCGAAAACAGGGCGAGTGGCAGACAAACTTAAGGCCTGCTGCGCCCAGTTCAGCGTCTTCAAATATTCTGTCCCGCGCGATATTTGTCACCGGTACTTCGGCTGTAGAAATCAGGTACAGCTCCTGCTCGGAGCGCAGCTTGAACAAATCCTCTTCAAACTTTGGCAGTTGCCCGGTGCCCAGCAATGACTCTCGGTTAACAATAAAAGGGACATACACCTCGACGTACCCATGGTCCTCGCTATGCAAATTGAGCATGAATTGAATGAGAGCTCGTTGCAATCTAGCCAGGCCACCGTACATTACCGTGAAGCGGGATCCGGTTATCTTCACAGCTGTTTCACCATCCAGTAGCTGCAGAGCCTCACCCAGTGCTACATGGTCTTGCACCGGGAAGTCATACTGGAACGGCTCACCCCAGCGCAGCAGTTCCAGGTTATCTGCCTCACTGGCACCCGCTGGTACGTCCTCGGCTGGTATATTGGGTGTGCCCAGCAGCATGTCCTCCAACTCACCTTGCACCTGTTTGGCCTGCTCAGTCAGAGCATCGAGCTTGGCAGCAATTTTCTCCAGGGAGTCGTGCACTTGTGCCTTGGCGTCCTCCAGGGCAATGCCCTGGCCAACCAGCACGCCGATCTTTTTAGACGCACTCTTGCGCTCTGCCAACAGGTTCTGACTCTCGACATCCGCTTGTTTACGCCGCGAGTCGAGCGCAATAAATCGCGCCACATCGAAGGAGAAACCACGGGTAGCGAGCTTTGCGGCAAGTCCGTGAGGATCCTGCCTGACCATCTTGATATCCAACATCCCGCTAGTTCCTGTGACAAGATTTGCAAAAAAGTCGGCGCAACACGACGCCCACCTATACCAGTAGTCGCGTGAGATGCATGGCAACACCAGCCACTAACACACAGACTATGGCGCTGCCAAACATATACGCCAGAGCATGGAACGAGTGTCCGGCCTCGAACAGGACAATTGTTTCCAGTGAAAATGTTGAGAAGGTGGTAAATGCACCGATGAAACCGACCATCAACACATCACGCCACCCGGCGTGAAAAATCTGTCGCTCTACGAGTATCACGTAGAGGATGCCGATGGCAAAGGACCCTAACACATTCACCAACAGAGTTCCCAAGGGTAATTTTCCTGCCCACATCCCGTGCACCCAGTTAGCCAACAAGTGACGCGATACAGCTCCGGAGGCTCCGCCGACAGCTATGAACAACATGTATTTCATGGTTGCGAGGCCAGCTCAATCGTAGCGACGTAGTGTACTGGTTTTGTCTTTGTCACGCAGGCGTTTGAGCTTTTCCTGTATCTTCTGTTCCAACCCCCGGTCCACCGGGAAGTAATACAAGCGCTCTCGCAGCGCTGCCGGAAAGTAGTTTTCCCCGGCGGCGTAGGCATCGCTTTCATCGTGAGCGTAACGGTACTGCGCCCCATGCTCCATCGCTTTCATCAATGCCGTTGGCGCATTGCGCAGGTGCAGCGGCACTTCCTCTGTGCCACCTTGCTCCACGTCGGCTCGCGCGGCCTTGTAGGCCGTGTAGACCGCATTGCTCTTGGCGGCACACGCGAGATAGACGATGGCCTGGGCAATGGCCAATTCCCCCTCGGGGCTGCCAAGGCGTTCTTGCACCTGCCATGCCTCCAATGACAAGGTCAGTGCCCGCGGATCTGCATTCCCTATATCTTCGCTGGCCATGCGCACCACACGCCGCGCAATGTAAAGCGGATCGCAGCCACCATCGAGCATGCGGCACAACCAGTACAAGGCTGCATCCGGGGAGCTGCCGCGAACGGCCTTGTGCAGAGCGCTGATCTGGTCGTAGAACAGATCGCCACCCTTGTCGAAGCGGCGCAGGGACGCCTGTAATACTTCATCCAGCGTTCTATGTGTGATGCGCCCTGCGTCCGCTAAATCGGCTGCCAATTCGACCAGATTCAGTGCCCTGCGCGCATCACCGTCGGCGTGGACCGCAATCCGTGCCAGACAACCGTCATCGACCGCGACATTATCACCCAGCGCCGCCAGGCCACGGGTCAATACCGACTCAATCTCCTCCACGTCCAACGGACGCAATTTGTAGACGCGCGCGCGGGACAACAACGCGTTGTTCAATTCAAAGGAGGGATTTTCCGTAGTGGCACCGATAAAGATGACCGTGCCGTCCTCGACATAAGGCAGGAACGCATCCTGCTGGGACTTGTTGAAGCGGTGCACCTCATCCACAAACAGCACCGTATCGCGACCCTGTACCTTGTGCTGCCGGGCCTGGGCCACCGCCTCGCGTATGTCCTTAACACCGCCCAGTACTGCGGACAATTGCAGGAAATGCGCCTTGGCGTGACCTGCCGCGATTCTGGCTAGCGTGGTCTTGCCAACACCGGGAGGACCCCAGAAAATCATCGAGTGTAACTGGCCACTGTCAATAGCCTGGCGCAGTGGTTTTCCCGCAGCGAGCAAATGTGCCTGCCCGGCAAAGTCAGCAAGCGCATGTGGACGTAAACGTGCCGCTAGCGGCTGATAGCCCCCGTCGACAACGTCCACCTGCGGTGGAGAACTCGAGTCGGTTGCAGTGAACAGGTCACTCGTCATAATAAAAAAGATCGGCTCCCGCGGGCGGCGTAAAGGCAAAATCTGTACTGCTTAATACACTCTGACTGTCCAGATCAGTAAACTTGATGACCACGGTCTCGTCGAGATTGTCCTGAATGTCCATCCCCGTGAGCTGTGCCTTGCTCAGAAACAGCGTGAGCTGCTTAAACCCGACATCGGCAGACTTTGGCGTGAGCACAAACACGCCCTCGGCCGTGCGTTCCACCTCGAATTTTTTACGCAATGCTGTTTCGTCTCCACCGAGGATTTGTAAGGGTGTCATCTCGGCGTCACTGGTGACCGGACGACGCGTGACTGTTTCCAGATCGCGATCGTAGTGCCAGATAAACTCCGGGCCAGCGATGATCAATTGCTCATCCGGACTAAGTATTTCCCAGGCGAAATACCCCGGCCTGAGAAGTTTAAACTTGCCACTGGACTGCGCCTGTAGCAGTTTGTCCTGCCCGTACTGTTGTTGTGTAAAGTTGCCCTGGAGGTGTGTGATGGGCGCCAGGGCGGCCAGCAAATCATCAACATCGGCGTTGCCCTGGGCTAGGGTAACCACGGGGGCGAGCCCCAGCCACAGGATGAACAAATAGTGTTTCATAAGGTTTCCGTTTATAGACCTAGGCTTCACGCGGGGGTGGTGCCAGAACTTCACGCTGGCCATTGGTCCCCATGTCAGAAACCACGCCCGCCATTTCCATCGCCTCGATCAGGCGTGCCGCGCGATTGTAGCCAATCCGCAGCTTGCGTTGTACAGAAGAGATAGAGGCACGGCGACTCTGCGTCACGTAATACACAGCTTCATCGTAGAGGGCATCACTCTCTTCATCCTGGTCGCTTGCCCCCGATTGCATCTCACCAGGGGTCACCGGCGTATTACTACCCTCATCAAGCAGGCCATCAATATACAGGGGCGCGCCCCGACGCTTCCAATCAGCGACAACACGATGCACCTCCTCGTCACTGCAAAACGCGCCGTGCACGCGGTTGGGTACACCGCTGCCGGGCGGCAGATACAGCATATCGCCATGGCCCAACAGTTGCTCCGCACCCCCCTGGTCGAGGATGGTGCGCGAATCGATTTTGGAAGACACCTGAAAGGCGATGCGGGTCGGCACATTGGCTTTGATAAGACCGGTGATAACATCCACAGAGGGGCGCTGGGTCGCGAGTATCAGGTGTATTCCCGCGGCACGGGCCTTCTGTGCAATTCGGGCGATCAGCTGCTCTACCTTTTTGCCCACGACCATTATCATGTCGGCAAACTCGTCGATCACCACGACAATGTTGGGCAGCTTTTCCAAGGGCGGGGACGTCTGCGCTTCATCGGTAGAGGCAAACCTCGGATCGGGCTTCCAGAAGGGGTCGGTAAGAGGAGCGCCTGCCTTTATGGCATCCTCGATTTTGCGATTGTAACCGGACAGATTACGTACCCCCAGAGAGGCCATCAGCTTGTAGCGCCGCTCCATCTCTGCCACGCACCAGCGCAGGCCATTGGCCGCATCTTTCATATCGGTGATCACCGGCGTCAGCAAGTGCGGAATGCCGTCGTAGACAGACAGTTCCAGCATCTTCGGATCCACCAGAATCAGCCGCACATCGGCCGGCCCGGATTTGAACAGCAGGCTCAGCAGCATCGAGTTGACCCCGACGGATTTACCTGAGCCCGTGGTACCGGCAACCAACAAATGTGGCATCTTCGCGAGGTCGGCCACCACCGGCTGACCCGAGATATCGTGACCAAGGGCGAGCGTTAAGGGCGATTTGGATTCCTCAAAGGCCCTGGATGACAGGACCTCCCTGAAGTTGACGATTTCCCTGTCCTCATTGGGAATTTCAATACCGACGACCGATTTTCCGGGAATAACCTCCACCACCCGTACACTAATTACCGAGAGTGAGCGTGCCAGATCCTTGGCGAGGTTGGAGATTCGCGACACCTTGACCCCTGCCGCAGGCTGAATTTCAAAGCGGGTGACGACGGGACCCGGGTAGACTGCCACCACCTCGGCGATAACACCGAAGTCGAGCAACTTCAGTTCCAGCAGTTTCGACAATCCTTGCAGCGCCTCCTTGGAGTATCCTCTGGACGGGTCCTTCACCATCTCATCCAGCAGCTCCAGATGCGGCAGGTCGCTGGTAGCGGGCGCCTCAAACAGCGTCTGTTGCCTTTCCCGCTCGATCCGGTCACTTTTTTCTATCGGCGTGTTAAGCGATTTGATTTTGGGCGGCTGGCGTTTTCTGGCGTTTTCCACGTGCTCGGTAATAACTAATTTTCGCGCCTCAGCGGCTTTTTCACGTCGGCGCGTGTCGCGAAATTCTCCCAACGTCCGAGTGAATCGCTCCCGACTGCTATGAAATGTGGCGATACTCCACGCCCCTACTTTCTCCAACAGGGTCAACCATCTGAGATCGGTGAATATCGTCATCCCGAACAAAAAAATGGCCAGCAGAATCAACCGACTGCCGACCGAGCTGAACGCCACAATGAAACCGCTGCTGATCGCCTGCCCCAGAATGCCCCCGGTACCCTGGGGTAGCGCCGAGGTGCCGGAGTCATTCATGGCCGCCAGTGCCGTCCCGGCGATCATGACCAACACCAGACCCAGGGCCCGGATTCCGAAAGCGGTCCAGTCGAAGTCCTTTGGCTGGGAGCGCTGCAGTAACAGCACCAGTGCCCGGTAGGCCAGTAACACCGGGAAAAGATAAGCCGCATAGCCCACCAACGAAAAAAATACATCCGCAAGCCAGGCACCCGTAGGGCCGCCCAGATTGTGAATCGGGGCGCCGCTGCCCGTCGCCGACCAACCGGGATCGCGTGTGCTGTAGGTAAGAAGTGCCATCAGCAGGTACAGGCACAGCGCCGCCACACCGATAAAAGCCCCCTCGCGTAAACGTGAGCCCAGAAAGCGATCTGCGTTTGTACTATCCGGCACGGTATTGATCAACTCGGCGCACGGCGCACAGCAGGGAACTGCCTGTGCGGCCGCCCCCTATCAGGTTCATAGCAAGAAATAATTGTGATGTCATTTATGATTTATTTCAAAGGCTTATAGGATTGATTTAATGTGACCTTGCTCTTTGTAGGCAGCAGGCGTTTAAAGTACCATAGTCGGCCCAAATACAGAACGGATTGGCCGAATCCCGGCCCACTATAGTTTGACCACAGTGAGTAGGAACAACTCTATGAGTGATATTCAGCACCATCGCCTTATTATTCTCGGTAGCGGCCCCGCGGGCTATACGGCCGCCGTGTATGCCGCGCGGGCCAATCTCAAGCCAGTGGTCATCACCGGCATTCAGCAAGGAGGGCAACTGACCACCACGACTGAGGTAGAAAACTGGCCGGGCGGTGCCGCCGATTTGCAGGGCCCACAGTTGATGCAGCAGATGCAGGACCATGTTGAGCGCTTTGCCGCACAGGTGGTATTCGACCATGTCGAGCAGGTGGATCTGGGCGTGCGTCCTTTCCTGCTCACCGGTTCATCCCGCTATAGCTGCGATGCCCTTATTATCGCGACCGGTGCCTCCGCCCAGTATCTTGGCCTGCCCAGCGAAGCGGCTTTTGCCGGCAGAGGCGTTAGTGCCTGTGCCACCTGTGATGGCTTTTTTTACCGCAACCAGAAGGTCGCGGTTATTGGTGGGGGTAACACGGCCGTTGAAGAGGCCCTCTACCTTGCCAATATCGCCTCCGAAGTCGTTTTGGTCCACCGACGCGATACCCTGCGCTCGGAAAAAGTCCTGCAGGACCGCCTGTTCGCGCGTGAAAAAGAGGGCAAAGTCAAAATCCTGTGGCATCACACGCTCGAAGAAATCGTGGGCGACGACAAGGGTGTCAACGGTATCCGGATTAAATCTGTCCAAGACCACAGTATTAACACAATCGACCTCGCAGGCGTCTTCATCGCCATCGGCCACAAGCCCAATACCGATATCTTTGCGGGTCAACTAACAATGAAAGATGGCTACCTGACGATACACAGCGGCACCCACGGCAATGCCACCGCCACCAGCGTACCCGGTGTATTTGCCGCCGGCGATGTCGCAGACCATATCTATCGCCAGGCGGTTACCTCGGCGGGCTTTGGCTGTATGGCAGCGCTGGATGCGGAAAAGTACCTCGACGCGCTTTGAGTCGTCACAGCCGTGCGGCGCGTCCCGAGCCTGGACAGCGATACCGACTTTCCATCCTCGAATGAGGCCTTGGAGTACCCCAATGGCCTGCTGGCCGCAGGCGGCGGTCTCTCTGTACAGCGTCTACTGACGGCCTATCGACGGGGCTTCTTTCCGTGGTACCAAGTGCCACAACCGGTACTGTGGTGGACCCCCAATCCACGCTCAGTACTGTTTCCAGGTGACTTGCATATCTCACGCTCCCTGCGTAAAACCCTGCGTTCGAATTGCTTCCATCTTACGGTAGACGGGCAGTTCACCAGCGTCATGCGCGAGTGCGCAGGGGTGCGCAAAGAGGGGTTGGGAACCTGGATCAACGAGGACCTGGTGGCAGCCTATGAACGCCTTTATGAGCTTGGTTATGCACACTCTGTAGAGATACTGGATGCAACGGGGGTACTGGTCGGCGGGCTGTACGGCGTGTCGCTCGGGCGAGTGTTCTTTGGCGAATCCATGTTTAGCCAGGCTTGTGACGCCTCCAAGGTCGCGCTGGTAGCGCTGGTGAATATTCTGCAGCGCGGCGACTTCCGTATGATCGATTGCCAGGTGGAGAATGAGCATCTGAACTCTTTGGGGGCACGTAATATCAGCAGGCTGGACTTCGAGCAACGCCTTGCGCAAACTGTAGACGTTGAAACTGATGGCGCTATTTGGCACCTACCCAGCACTTGTGGAGACTTGCTGTGACATCATCCCTGCGGGATCTCAAGGTCTACACCACCTACCCCCACAGCTGTAGCTACCTGCGTGATCAGGAAGCGACCACCTTGTTTGTTGATCCGCGTCAGCCAGTGGATCAAAAACTCTACAGCAAACTGTCCGTGCTGGGCTTCCGCCGCAGCGGTAATCACATCTATAGGCCACACTGCGCGCAGTGCAATGCCTGCATTCCTGCCCGCATCCCGATAGCAGGGTTTGAACCCAGGCGGGGGCAAAAGCGGATCTGGCAGCGCAATCAGGATTTGAGAATTGTCACCACCGATGATATTAACGACGATGCGGCATTTGACCTCTACCATCGCTACATCAGCCAGCGCCATGCTGACGGGGATATGTACCCGCCCGACCGTGAACAGTACCAGGCCTTCCTTAATAGTGTGTGGGGCTGTACCCGGTACGCGCGCTTCTACGAAAATGGCCGACTGATTGCCGTGGCCGTGATGGATCACCTGGAGGATGGCCTATCGGCGATCTACACGTTTTTTGATCCACAGGCGGAGAAGCGCAGCCTGGGTGTCTTTGCCATACTGTGGGAAGTTGAACAGGCTCGAGAAATGGGCCTCGATTATCTCTACCTCGGCTACTGGATTCAAAACTGCCAGAAGATGTCCTATAAAGCTGACTATCGTCCGCTCCAGGTCTACGTCAACAGCCACTGGACAACGCTAATCTAGATATCTCATCGTACAATTTGTGCCGTGCCATCCCGTGAGCTTGGACCTGCCTTATATTACGCTAGCGCTGACGGCGGGATTCAGGCAAAATGCGGCCACTTTTGAACCGAGGATTGCCGCCTGATGGCAAAAGAAGACCAGATTGAAATGGAAGGCGAGGTGATTGACACCCTGCCCAATACCACCTTCAAGGTCCAACTAGAAAACGGTCACGTGGTGACGGCGCACATTTCTGGAAAGATGCGCAAGAACTATATCCGCATCCTGACGGGCGACAAGGTCCGTGTGGAGCTAACACCCTACGACCTCACCAAGGGACGCATCACCTACCGCGAAAGGTAAGTCCGGCTAGCTCTTCTGAAGTTCCGCCTCCTCTTCATCCACCGTCACTTCCAGTTTGTTCTCCGCCACATTGAGGCGGACCAGCGCCGTACCACCCGAATGCGACAGCGAGCCGAACAATACCAGTTCTGCCAGCGGCTTCTTGATATGCTCCTGTATCACTCTTTCCATTGGGCGTGCGCCCATATGAATGTCATAGCCCTTTTCCACCAGCCACAGCCGCGCATCCACATCCACATCCAGGGTCACACGCTTCTCGTCTAACTGGCATTGCAGTTCCGTGAGGAACTTATCCACCACGGTCAGGATGACGTCTTCCGCCAGCGGCAGGAACTGCACAATACTGTCAAGACGGTTACGGAATTCCGGGGTGAACATGCGATTGATCGCTTCCATACCGTCAGAACTGTGATCCTGGCTGGTAAAGCCGATGGTGCGACGACTGATACTCTCAGCCCCGGCATTGGTAGTCATCACCAGGATGACATGGCGAAAATCCGCCTTGCGCCCGTTGTTATCAGTGAGCGTGCCGTGATCCATCACCTGCAGTAACAGATTGAATACGTCGGGATGCGCTTTCTCGATCTCATCGAGTAGCACCACCGCATGCGGATGTTGCGTAACGGCATCCGTCAGCAGTCCGCCCTGATCAAACCCCACATACCCTGGTGGCGCACCAATCAGCCGGGAGACGGTGTGCCGTTCCATATACTCCGACATATCGAAGCGGATGAGTTCGAGCCCCAGCACCCGCGCCAGCTGTCGCGTGACCTCTGTCTTCCCGACGCCCGTCGGCCCCGCCAGCAGGAAGGACCCGATCGGCTTTTCGCCGGCCCTGAGACCCGCGCGCGCCAGTTTGATCGATGTAGCCAGACTGCTGATGGCCTGGTCCTGCCCGAACACGACCATCTGCAGGTTGCTCTCGAGCTTCTGCAGAGTCTCCTTGTCGTCGCTACTCACGGCCTTGGGCGGTATGCGGGCAATCTTGGCGATGACGGCTTCGATATCACTCACGCCGATGACCTTCTTGCGCTTTGAGGCAGGCAATAACTGCTGGTATGCCCCCGCCTCGTCAATCACATCGATGGCCTTATCAGGCAGAAAGCGGTCTGTAATATAGCGATCAGCCAGATCGGTTGCGACACGCAGGGCTCTATCCGTGTAGCGCAGGCCATGGTGCTCCTCAAACCGCGACTTCAAACCCTTGAGAATTTTGTACGCATCATCAGGGCTCGGTTCCATCACGTCAATTTTCTGGAAACGACGACTGAGCGCCTTGTCCTTATCAAAGATGCCACGATATTCCTGGAAGGTCGTGGAACCGATACAGCGTAGCTTGCCCGAACCCAGCAGTGGTTTCAGCAAGTTGCTGGCGTCCATCACACCGCCCGAAGCCGCACCGGCACCGATGATCGTGTGCACCTCATCAATAAACAAAATGGCGTTATCGCGTTTTTTTAATTCGGCCAGCAGGCCCTTGAAGCGTTTTTCAAAATCTCCGCGGTATTTGGTTCCTGCCAGGAGTGCGCCGAGATCCAGCGAGTACACCACACTGTCTTTAAGTATGTCAGGCACTTCCCCGTCGACAATTTTCTTGGCAAGCCCTTCCACGATGGCCGTCTTGCCCACCCCGGACTCACCCACCAGCAGCGGGTTGTTCTTGCGCCGACGGGCCAGAATCTGCGCAACACGCTCCACTTCATCAATGCGCCCAATCAGCGGATCGATACGGCCAGCCAACGCTTCCAGATTGAGATTGGTTGCAAAGCTGTCCAATGGGTTCGCCTCGCCCTCCGCGCCTCGACCCTCGTCGCTGCCGATCTGCCCCGGTTCGGCCGCATCGCCGTCATTAGCAACCTTGGAGATGCCGTGAGTCATGTAATTCACGACATCCAGCCGAGCAATACTCTGGGTTTTGAGGAAGAAAACCGCCTGGCTCTCCTGCTCGCTGAAAATAGCGACCAGCACATTCGCCCCGGTAACCTCACTTTTTCCAGAGGACTGCACGTGAAACACCGCTCGCTGCAGCACGCGCTGGAAGCCGAGCGTAGGTTGCGTGTCGCGTTGTTCTTCATCCTCTGGAATGAGCGGCGTGGTGGCATCCACAAATTCCACGAGATCACCGCGCAAACTGCTTAGATCAGCTCCGCAAGCCTTGAGCACACGAATGGCATCGTTGTTGTCCAATAGCGCTAACAGCAAGTGCTCCACCGTCATAAACTCATGACGTTTCGCCCTGGCACCCCGGAAGGCGTCATTCAGCGTGTGTTCCAGATCTTTACTCAACATAGTTGGTGCTCCAGGGGCCTACCCCTCTAACGCCTCGATTTCACATAACAAAGGATGTTCGCTTTCACGCGCGTACTGATTGACCTGCGCGGCTTTGGTTTCCGCAATATCCCGCGTAAATATGCCGCAGACCCCCTTCCCTTGAGTGTGCACTGTGAGCATAACATGGGTCGCCTGCTCCCGATTCATGCGGAAAAAGACTTCAAGAACCTCAACGACAAACTCCATGGGCGTATAGTCGTCGTTAATCAACACGACTTTGAACAGCGGCGGACGCTTGAGTTCCGGCCTGGCTTCCTCCAACGCCAGCCCGCCCGCAGAATCCTCCTTCTCCTTACTCATACGCCACTGCCCGGCCTGATGGATCATTTTCACTGAAAGACGCTCATTGCGAGGTGCTCACCCCTACCCTCTATGGTTCCCATTATACGAGTTTTCAAGGGTGGGGAAAGATAAGGCCCGCAGTCTCTGCAAGCGCTGTGGTAAATCACATAAAAAAGGCCCGTGTCACCACGAGCCTCTCACAGACCACCGACTCGTGTTACATAGAGTCGATAATTGCCTGGCCGAACTCAGAACAGCTCAGCAGAGTCGCCCCTTCCATCAGGCGCTCAAAGTCATAGGTCACCGTGCGCTTCTGGATGGCGCCATTCATACCATCGATAATCCGATCGGCCGCTTCGTTCCAGCCCATATGGCGCAACATCATTTCTGCTGAAAGAATGATAGAGCCGGGATTCACCTTATCCTGCCCGGCGTACTTGGGTGCAGTACCGTGGGTCGCCTCAAACAGTGCGATGGTGTCAGACAGGTTGGCTCCGGGCGCAATACCAATGCCACCCACCTGCGCCGCCAGTGCGTCCGACAGGTAATCGCCATTGAGATTTAGGGTGGCGACCACACTGTAGTCCTTCGGGCGAGTCAAAATTTGCTGCAGCATCGCGTCAGCAATGACGTCCTTGATAATAATTTCCTTGCCACTGTTGGGGTTCTTTAGAGAAACCCAGGGCCCGCCATCGATCAATGTTCCACCAAACTCCTGCTGCGCCAGCTCATAACCCCAGTCGCGGAAGGCGCCCTCGGTAAATTTCATGATATTGCCCTTGTGCACCAGGGTGACGGAGGGCAGATCCTGGTCAATCGCATACTGAATCGCCTTGCGCACCAGGCGCACGGTTCCCTCTTTGGAGACAGGCTTGATACCGATACCTACGTTTTGCGGAAAACGTATCTTGGTGGCGCCCATTTCATTGATGAGAAAATCGACTATTTTCTGGGCTTCAGGCGTACCGGCCTGGTACTCAATACCGGCGTAAATGTCCTCGGAGTTCTCCCGAAAAATCACCATGTTACAATCGCCCGGCTTTTTAACCGGCGAGGGTACACCCTCAAACCAGCGCACGGGTCGCAAACAGGTATACAAGTCCAGCTCCTGTCGCAGCGCTACATTCAGCGAACGAAAACCGCCGCCCACCGGCGTGGTCAGTGGGCCTTTGATGCCGACTAGATATTCCTTGATAGCCTCCAGCGTCTCCTCCGGGAACCAATCACCATCGTACATTTCAGCAGCTTTCTCGCCAGTGTAAATTTCCATCCAGGAGATTTTCTTGCTGCCACCATAGGCCTTGTCGACCGCGGCATTGACCACATCAATCATGACCGGAGTAATATCGACACCGATACCGTCGCCCTCAATGTAAGGGATGATAGGATTGTTAGGGACGTTCAGGCTGTAGTCTTCATTGACGGTGATTTTGTCACCCTGTGAAGGAACCTGAATATGCTTGTAGCCCATAATGTACTCCGTTGCTGCGGGGGATTTTTGAAACCAGGGGGATGCTATGCTGAGCCACCTGAGAAAGCGGCGGCAGTGTAGCATGGTTGTGTACGTCTGCTCTTGCACAACCGCACAATTTTTTTGAACTACTGACGATTTTTCACATGGCCAGACTCATCCTGTTTAACAAGCCTTGCAACGTGCTGAGTCAATTCACTGACGATCAGGGACGGGCAACGCTTGCCGATTACCTTTCGCTACCCGGTTGCCGGGTCGCAGGTCGCCTCGACTATGATTCTGAGGGCTTACTGTTACTGACCGATGACGGTCACCTGCAACAGCACATCGCCAACCCGGAGAATAAACAGTGGAAGACCTACCTGGTGCAGGTCGAAGGACTGCCGAACAAGGATGCTCTATTACAGCTGGCCAGCGGTGTTAGCTTGAATGATGGACTAACACTCCCCGCCATTGCCAACTGGGTGACCGCTCCCGCTCTCTGGGACCGAATCCCTCCTATTCGCGCGCGCAAGACCGTGCCCGACAGTTGGCTGGAGTTGTCTATCCGGGAAGGACGCAATCGCCAGATTCGTCGCATGACCGCAAAGGTGGGCTTTCCCACTCTGCGCCTGGTACGCAAGACGATTGGCGCATGGTCGCTTGAAGATCTGCAGCCGGGACAGTACCGTGAGTTGAGCGTCGAACTACCTGTTGCGCCTGTCAAACGCACGCCACGGCGGAGGAAACACTAGATGAACGAATGGGCACCCCACGTCACTGTAGCCTGTGTTGTCGAAAAAGATGGCAGCTACCTGATGGTCGAAGAGCGCGATGACATCACTGGCGAACTGGTGTTCAATCAACCGGCAGGACACCTTGAGCAAGGCGAATCGCTGGCACAGGCCGCCCGGCGCGAAACATTGGAGGAGACCGGTTGGAGTGTGGAGTTGATCGGCGTAATTGCGGTGGCATTGCACCATGCACCAAAAAGCGGCATTACCTACTACCGCACCACTTTTTTAGCGAGAGCGTTACAACGCATGGAAAACGCTACAATCGACGCCGACATCCATGCGGTGCACTGGCTCGACTACGAGGCAATTCTCGCCCGGTCTGCTAGAATGCGCAGCCCGCTCGCCCTGGCGGTCATAGAACGACACCGCCAGGGCATTTGTCACCCTCTGGACCTTATACTCGAGCCATGAGTCTCAACCACACCAGCAAAGTCATCGTCGGCATGTCCGGCGGTGTCGACTCCTCGGTAGCGGCGCTGCTGTTAAAGCAACAGGGCTACCAGGTTGAAGGCCTGTTCATGAAGAACTGGGAGGAGGATGACGGCACAGAATACTGCACCGCTAAAGAAGATTTTGCCGATGCCCAAGCCGTTGCTGACAAGCTGGATATCCCGCTGCATGGCGCCAATTTTGCCGCCGAGTACTGGGATCATGTATTCGAACATTTTCTGGCCGAATACCAAGCCGGTCGCACGCCCAATCCCGATATCCTGTGCAACCGGGAAATCAAGTTCAAGGCGTTTCTTGAATACGCAATGCTGCTGCAAGCCGACTTCATCGCTACCGGGCACTATACGCGCCGTGGTGCAGCGGACGGCAAAAGCACACTGCTGAAAGGATTGGATGCCAACAAGGACCAAAGCTACTTCCTGCACGCGGTCGGTCACGCAGAGCTGGCAAAAACATTGTTTCCCGTCGGTGCATTGGTGAAGCCTGAGATACGGCGGCTGGCACTGCAACACGGGCTGGCCACGGCCAAGAAAAAAGATTCCACGGGCATTTGTTTTATCGGTGAACGCCGTTTCAAAGACTTTTTACAACAGTACTTGCCGGCACAGCCCGGTGAAATCCACAGCCTTGACGGCGCGCTCCTGGGCACACACCAGGGCTTGATGTATCACACTATCGGCCAGCGCCAGGGTCTGGGCATTGGCGGTCTGGCGCAGCGTGAGGAATCACCCTGGTACGTGGTCGAGAAGGATCTGGCGCGCAACGTCTTGCTGGTAGCACAGGGCAATGAGCACCCCGCCCTGTTCAAATCCACCCTGTATGCCAGTGATATTTATTGGGTGTCTGGTACACCGCCGACACTGCCACTGCAGTGTTCCGCCAAAGTGCGTTATCGCCAGCCAGACCAGGCTTGCATCCTCAGCAACTCCACCGACCGCGGCTACCGAGTGGACTTTACAATACCACAGCGGGCCATAACGCCCGGCCAATCCGTGGTGTTCTATGCAGGCGAATGCTGCCTTGGTGGCAGCGTTATTGAGAGCACTGGAGCCTAGATGAGCGACACGCCACTTTCGAATCTGGAACAACAGGCCATTGCCCTGGCCGGTGTCGCCCAAGCGGCCCGCCTGGTCGACCAAATCTCCAAAACCGGCAGCTACCCCCTGGATTTTCTTGAGACCTCGGTACACAGCCTGTTCGTGTTCAACCCCGACAGTGCAGCGGATATCTTCGGCGGTATCCCTGGCGTCAAACTGGGCCTGCACAATCTCAGCAACCTGCTAGCCGATAAAAATGCGCGGGAGAATCACGATCTGGTGCGTTATGTGTTCAGTTTGCTCTACCTCGAGCGCAAGTTTGCGGCCAACGCAGACATGATGGCGGTAGTGCGCTCTCGCCTTGAACACACCAGCTTCCGCGCAGAGCATTTTTCCAATAATGTTGTCGAGCTGTGCCACAGTATTTCCGGTATCTACCAGGATACTCTCAGCCAGCAGAAGTTTCGCATCAAGGTGACCGGCAGCGCACAACACCTGCAAAACACTCAGAATGCTGACATTATCCGCGCCCTACTGTTGGCGGGTGTGCGCGCCGCCTTCCTGTGGCGTCAACTCGGCGGCCACCGCTGGCGGCTGTTGTTGCAGCGCAAGAAGTTGTTGCAAGCCTCCCAGAACCTGTCACGCGGACTGGGGGTGGTGTAAGATTGCTGCTTTCACAAAGGGAGAAATACATGGACCTGTCAGCACTCACCGCAGTCTCGCCTATCGACGGACGCTACGGGAGTAAAACAGCGGATCTGCGTGAGGTCTTCAGCGAATTCGGACTGATCAAGCGCCGCATTCTGGTGGAGATACGCTGGCTGCAGTGTCTGGCGAATCATGAGGGTATCGTCGAAATCTCTACGCTGTCGGCCGCCGCCAAGCGCCAGCTTGACGCTATCCTGGGTGATTTCAGCGAGGTGGACGCACGCCGCATCAAGGATATCGAGAGCACCACCAACCACGACGTCAAGGCAATCGAATACTTTATCAAGGAACGTTGCGCGGGCAACGCGGAGCTTGAATCCATTGCCGAGTTTGTGCACTTCGCCTGCACCTCGGAAGACATCAACAACCTGGCCCATGCCCTGATGCTGCGCGACGGTGTGCAGCAAGTACTGGTACCAACCCTGCTGCAGATCACGTCAGCCCTGAGTACTCTGGCGCACGGTTGCGCGACCGCGCCCATGCTGTCTCGCACCCATGGCCAGACCGCGAGCCCGACTACCATGGGCAAGGAAATCGCCAACGTGGTCGCCCGCCTCAGAAGGCAACTCAGCCAGCTTGACCAGGTGCAGTACCTGGGCAAGATCAATGGCGCTGTCGGCAACTACAACGCGCACCTGGTGGCGTATCCGCAGGTGGACTGGCAGGCCAACGCGCAGCACTTTGTAGAGGGCCTTGGCCTGACCTGGAATGCCTATACGACGCAAATTGAACCACACGACTACATGGCGGAGTTGTTCGATACCATCGCCCGCTGCAACACCATCCTGATCGATTTTAACCGCGATATCTGGGGCTATATTTCATTGGGCTATTTCAAGCAGCAGACGGTGGCGGGCGAAGTGGGTTCCTCCACCATGCCACATAAGGTCAATCCCATTGATTTCGAAAACGCGGAGGGCAACCTGGGCCTGGCCAACGCGGTGCTGAATCATCTGGCTGCTAAATTGCCGATCAGTCGCTGGCAGCGCGATCTCACCGACAGCACGGTGTTGCGCAACATGGGCGTCGGTTTCGGCTACAGCCTGATTGCCTACCAGTCCAGCCTCAAAGGCATTGGTAAATTACAACTCAATGAGAGCCGCCTGGCGCAGGATCTCGATGACAGTTGGGAAGTACTGGCAGAACCCATACAAACCGTCATGCGCCGCTACGGCATCGAACAACCCTACGAGAAACTCAAGGAGCTGACCCGCGGGCAAACCATGAGCAAGGCCGTGCTGCACGCATTCGTAGCAACACTGGATGTGCCAGAGCACGTGCGCAAGGAACTACTGGCGCTGACGCCGGCGAGCTATATCGGTAACGCCGTCGCCCAGGCCAGGGCCATCGAGTAGTGACAGTGCAGCGCGGCGGCTGGGAACTGAATCTGGATAAAGAGACATTTCTCGCCCAGTACTGGCAGCGCAAACCGCTACTGATCAGGAACGCCATTAGCGGATTCGAGCCACCGGTGAGCAGTGATACGTTAGCTGGGCTGGCACTGGAAGAGGACGTGGAATCGCGACTGATTGCGCAGCAGGGCAACAACTGGCAGCAGTATGACGGACCTCTCAACGAATCCGATTTTCAACGCGAGGGACCCTGGACGCTGTTGGTACAAGCGGTCGATCACTACATCCCAGAGGTGGCCGAACTGCACCGGCTCATCGATTTTATTCCGCAGTGGCGCACGGATGACATCATGGTCAGCTACGCCGTTGATGGCGGCAGTGTTGGGCCGCACTACGACAACTACGATGTCTTTCTGTTGCAAGGAGAAGGCCACAGATTGTGGAAACTGGGCCAGCATTGTAACGACACATCCGAACTCATCCCCCATGACGACCTGCGCATCCTGAGCGCCTTCGAGCCCAGTGAAGAATATCTGCTGGGCCCAGGCGATATGCTTTACGTGCCACCCGGCGTTGCCCACTGGGGTATCGCACAGGGCGAGTGCACGACATTTTCTATCGGCTTTCGCGCGCCGCGCATCAGCGACATGGTGTCACGCTGGGCCGATCAACTGTTGCAGCAGTTACCGCCGGAGCAATTTTATAGCGACCCCGGAAGATCACCCGTGGCGCGCCCCGGCGAACTGCAGGCGCGCGATCTGGAACAGGCCATGACCCAACTGCACGAGGCACTGGAACACGCGGTGGGTACCCAGTGGTTTGGTGAATTGGTCACTGAGCCCCGCTACCCGATTGATCCTGACGATGACGAAGTCTCCCGCGCGCACGCCTTGCTCACAGGGCGTGCCCGAAGTGTGACCCTCTCCCCTGCGGCAAAAGTAGCGTGGCAGCAAGACGGCGCGGGTATTGCCGTATTCGCCAACGGCGAGCGCCTTACCTGCACTGAAACCGTGCTACCGAGCTTGCTAATTTTGTGTAGCAGAGAACCACTGGCCGGCGCGAGTCTGGACAAGGCCATGGCCGATGCGGATACTGCCCGTATGCTTGATGGTCTTGCGCAAAGCGGGTGTATCTATGTCGAATAGCGAATTTGCCAGCCGTATAGAATATCCCCATCCCTTCGATGACTACGCCGTGGCACTCTGCGTGAGCGCCTCACGCTACATCTGCATTCTCAGTCCGCAACTGGATCACTCAGCCTTTGACAGCGGCGCGTTAGTAGATGCACTCAGCGCCCTGGCCCGCCGCAGCCGACAAACCCAGGTGCGCATCCTGATCAGTGATTCCCGCCCAGTGGTGGGGCGTGGCCACCAACTGCTAACCCTCGCACGCCGCTTACCCAGCACCGTACACATGCGCAAGCTCGAAGAACATCCACAGTGGAACAATGAAACTATCGTGATCAGGGACCGGGACGGCGTGCTGTACAAACCCGGTGGCAGCGATCACGAGGCATTTTACGAACCCAACTCACGCGCCTCGACACTGCGGCACCTGGAACTGTTTGATGAACTGTGGGGTTTTAGCGTCGAGGATGTGGAGCTGCGCTCCCTCACTCTTTGACCGCAGCCAATAGGGGACATTCGAGGGCTTGCAGGTGGAATCTCCGCCTTCGCCTAGAACCGGACATTTGGTCTAGAATGGACTAGGCGTTTACGTTTAACCCAAAACTGCCACCCATCCACAACTAACTTTTCCCCAGAGAGCATTACTGTTATGCCGTTAGACTTCGGAGACTTAAACTTTGAATTAGGAGATGTGCGGCTCACTCCGCTCTCAATTCAGCACGCGGAGCAGCTTGCCGAAGCCGCCGGGGAAGACCCCTCCATATACCGGTTCAACAATTGCCCTAATGGTATTGTCGATACAGAGTTATATATCAATAAATCTCTGAAGAATAGAGAGATGGGTGCCCGATACCCATTCGCAATTCTCTTTCAGGGAAGAGTAGCTGGAACTACAAGTTACGCCGACTACCAGCCTTGGTCATGGCAGGAAGGCACCCCACTTCAAAGGCAGGGTGTGCCAGATGCGTTAGAAATTGGATACACATGGCTCGCCAAATCCGCTACGCGCACACCATGCAATACCACTGCTAAATACCTACTGTTACGTCATGCTTTTGAGCAAATGGACGTAATCCGTGTTTCATTTCAAACGGATGAAAGAAATTCAATATCACGTGCTGCTCTTGAAAGGTTAGGAGCGCAATTTGAAGGGGTCAGACGAGCACATAAAGTAGGTGCCGATGGCGCCATTAGAAGCTCAGCGCTCTATTCAATTTTGGCAAAGGAGTGGCCAAATGTTCGGGAAATTTTGGAGTCGAAACTTCCAGCTAGCTACTTAGCTGACTAGGCTTCTCGAACGATACCTACTAGTGCCCGCTTCGAGGTGTTCAGGGTCTAAAATCAACCCTCGAAAACTCACCATTTGATGACCGCTATGGGGCAAGTAGAAATACAGCCTGAATAATTAGAGATTAACCAAGCTGCGCGATCGCCGCAGCCAACGCCAGCTGCCGCTGCGCCTCTTCCACATGCAAATTTTCCACCAGGCGGCCGTTGACTACCACCACACCCTTGCCCTGCGCCTTGGCCTGCTCGAACGCTGCAATAATATTATGGGCGGCTACGATTTCCTCTGCGTCAGGTGCAAAGGCGGCATTGGCAGCAGCGACCTGGTTGGGATGAATCAGGCTCTTGCCATCGAATCCGAGGTCCCTGCCCTGCACACAGGAGGCGCGCAACAGTTCCTCGTTTTCCAGATCAAGTTGTACACCGTCGATGATCGTCAGGCCGTGGGCACGGGCGGCGTAGACACAGAGGTTAAGCGCAGTGATAAAGCCCAGCCGGTCGGGCGTATGGCGAACCCGCGTATCCTTGGACAGGTCCGAGGTGCCCATCACCATGCCTTTGAGGCGCGGATGCGCGGCGGCCACTTCAGCGATGTTCAGAATGCACAAGGGAGTTTCGGCCATGATCCACATCGCCACACTGTCCGGACAACCGGCGCTTTCAAACGCAGCAATGGCCTGCACCACATCGCTGGCGGTTTCAATTTTGGGAATGAGCACGGCGTCCGGCGCAGTGGGAAAGCGGCTGATCGCCTGAATGTCCTGGGTGCCCCACTCCGTCGATAAGGCATTAATGCGCACAATCAATTCCCGATGGCCGTAGCCGCCTTGCGCCAATGCCGCACTTATCTGCTCCCGCGCCAGTTGCTTGGCATCCGGGGCCACGGAATCTTCCATATCGAGAATCAAGCCGTCGGCGGGCAAGGAGCGCGCCT
>JANNVJ010000087.1:0-93960 GCA_031414375.1 Haliea sp. | reverse complement strand
AGCGCTGTGCTGGCGGCGCTGTACAGGCGCACCGACCAGGCGTCCCGGTAGGCACCGGGGTTGGGATTGCTCTTCTTCAGATTACTGTCCTGGTAGGCGTTGTAGCCCTCAATGAAACCGGCGGTGTCCTGCTTGAGATTCGCCGTATCCAGCACCGTGCGAAAATCCCAGTCCTGGCCCTGGTAGTCGTGGCGCAGGATGGCCTTTTGCTGATCGTAGCCGGAATCGTCTTTGTAGCCACCGTCGCTCGTCGCATTGGCGCTGACGCTGATACCGTGCTGGCCTATCGTGTCGCTGTAGCGATACTTGGTGCGGTAGTAGTCATCGGGCCCGGCTTCCAGCGCCAGGCTGTGGTCCAGTTGTTCGGTCGGTGCGGCACTGATGACATTGATAACGCCGTGCATGGCATTGGAACCGAACAGTGCTGTGGCGGGACCGCGGATCACCTCGATGCGACCCGCCTGTTCGAAGTTGGAATCAAACAACTGGTTAACGTTACAAAATCCTGGTGCCCGCAGGCTGATCCCATCGGCGGCGGAGAAGAACGAACCGCAGCTGCCGGCGCCGGTAAATACCGGTGAGCGCAGTGCGATGATGCTCTCCTGGCCATTGCCGCGACTGATCCATGCGCCCGGCACACGCTGCATGATTTCATTAATATGGATGGGACTGACCAGCGCCAGTGTGGCGCTATTGATCGTTGACCAGGCGAGCGGTAACTGCAGGGCGTTCTCCGGTATACGACTGGCAGTGACCAGTACATTGTCCTCGAGCTCTGCGCCATGGGCGATGACGGCTGTAGTAAAGAGCAGTGCTGCGGCAAGGCGCATCGGGCAGGTAGGCATAGTGGGACTCAGAGGCGAAATGACGTTGGAGTGTAGCCCATCTGATCTGGTACCCCAATGGTGTTGTCCGTGAAATGTGCCCTGTCGTGACCTGGCCGCTGCCGAGTTTTACGGTATACTTTTGCCTCGCCAGAGCCGACCCGTCACAGCACCGTGGGCTCATCTTCGATCACCACTGAATAAAGGAAATGCTTCATGTCGACCAATCTCCAGAGAGTGCTGCTGGCCCTGCTCGTCACCCTCGGTGGCTGTGCCCAGCTCGATGCCTGGACCTCTACCTTTGCCAAGCCCTCCGCAGTGCCTGCAGAGGTGGCTGCCGGGGCCGACACGATCTATGTCAATAGCGCAGTGGCTGCCGCTGGCCGTGAGTTTCGCAATGTCTATATAGCGCCGGCGAATCTTGCCAATATGCAGATCATTCAGCCCGAAGGAGCCTCTGCCGATATCGAGTGGTGGGTGGATGACACCGAGGACCAAACCCTGCAGCAGGCCATTGCCGACCAAATTACCGCTGCACTCGTTTACGAGTCAGCCTTTTACGTTGTCGCCACCCCTGAGGAAGCGCAGATCGTCGTCAACACTGCCGTGGTTGCCATCCATCCCAATGTCACTCGCTCAGCGATCGCCGCAGGCAGCAGTACTGGTGGCGCGATTACGGTCAGTATTGCCCTGCTAAATGCCGCTACTGATGAGGTGATGGTGAGGGTAGTGGACACGCAATCCAGCGACGATATCTGGGCGTTTAATCAGGTGGAGATTGGCGATCCTGCACTCAATCCACTTTTTCGCGCCTGGGGCGATAGTATTCGTCTGGGCCTGTTACAACTGCAGGGTCGCTCCAGCGGTCCGCTTGATCCATCGATTGTTGCCAAACAATAAAATCAGCTTGTGATCTGGCATATTAATGGAGCCACTGTGGGGCCGCCCCTTCTGATAGCGGACATTTGTCGGCCGGGAGGGGGGCTCCTGCTTTCGCCTATGTGCCGCCGTAAAGGTCTGCTACGCTTGAAGCCAGATCACGACTCAATAGCGGACGCTCGATGTGACATCATAACCGGCCAATATTGAGGCCCCTTATCTAGTGTTATATGCGCGATTGGAATTGGCAGGAGATTGATTTGCAAAGGAAATTAATTCCCCTGAAATTGACAAACTGGGTCGGGGTATTATATAGACCGGTCTATATATCTAGCTGTTAGCCGTCAAGACTACAATGAACGAACTCTGGCACAAAACAGAAACATCCGATGATTCCGATGCGTTCTCTTCAGAATTTTGGAGCAGGCATCGCGAGGACGTTGCATCAGGGAATTTCTGGGCTGATCGGATAAAGAAATATCAAAGTGTACCGGCGGAGCGCCTGCGGATCGCACTAGAGAACTTACCCCTTCCTGCAGCGTTTCGCGAGGCGGCGATTGCTCTTCGGTCGCTTATTCGGGAGTGCCGCAAGGCAACAGAACCATATGACGAGCAACTGACATTTCTATATTGGTTAGCCGCAATAGACTCTTTTGGAGTCCCATATTCAGAGAGGCTTCAAGAGCCTGGCTATAACGTGGTTGAATCAATTCCGGCGAAAATACTTAAAGGATTGCCATTCTCATATACTCAGCTTGGATATGAAAAACTCAATCTGTTGAACAAGACCGACGTGAAGTGGCTGGTAGAAAAGTGGGGGCAACCAATGTGTCATACATCACTCCATGACTTACACATGACGGTATGGAATGAATTCGAAGAGAAGCTTTTCGTAAAGCGGCGCGCTGAGCATGATAGGTTCGTCACTGAAATCCGTTCACTGCAAGGGAGCGCCTTGCCAAATGGGCAGTCGGTCGATCGCAGGTTCAATATGAGAATGTTGGTCATCTTGGTCGGTGCTGCGCTCATTGTTTCCTTGCTTTGGGCAATGGTATGACGGCTCACCAGTCGCTCCAGCCGACGCCGGTCTCGTTGCTTCGCTCCTCAACCGGCGCGGCTGAGCTTCATCTTTGAGGAAGCTGTGAGGTGTTCACGGTCGAAAATCAGCCTTCGACAATCCGCCATCTAATGACCGCTAATTTTACCAGGCACCCCTATGGATAAAGACTTCAGCACAATTGTTTCATCCCGAGCAGTGGCAGTGTTCCGCTTCTTCGCTCCTGTTCGTTATCAGCCGGCGGCGATAATATTGGGATTAGTGGCGGCGCTGCTGGGGCCCTGCTTGTTGCGCACCGCGTCTGCGATTCGAAACAACGGTATTTTTAGCATGTCCACGAGTTCCGCACTGGCGCCGGTTTGTTCCAGGGCCTTATCCATGCACAGTAGCCACTGGTCGCGCTCGGCCGGTCCGATATGGTAGGGCTCGTGGGGTGTGGTCATGCAGACGGTGCCGTACTTGTCGGCGTACAGTGGGGGGCCGCCCATCCAACCCGTCAAATACTCCCCCAGTTTTTGCTTCATGGGTGACAGGTCTGTGGCATGCATGGCACGTAAACCGCTAGCCTCTGGCAGGGTATCCATAATATCGTAAAAGGTATCGGCCAGATGCTGAATGCCAACCACACCCAAGATCTGGTAGGGCGTCTGTGGGGTGTCGCTCATGCAAATCTATCCTCGTTCATTGTGATGTTCACGCTGTTGCGCGCTATTATAGTGGGCAGCTGCGACAGATTGTAAGTGCAAGCACAACGACGATACGTTGGCCTGCTTATCCATATACGTTGATAAGGGTGAACTTATGGACAACAGCCACGATACCTTTTCCTTCAGTGGGCGCGTACGAAGTGGTACGCATGCGCTCCACGGTATTGTTGAGATGCTGAAAAGTCAGCACAATGCCTGGGTGCACGCGGTAGCCACCCTCGGTGTTATTTTCGCAGGAGTGATCTTCGGTGTATCTACCACGCAGTGGTGTCTGCTGGTTTTGGTGATTACTACGGTATGGGTGGCAGAAGGACTCAATACTGCGTTTGAATTCCTGTGCGATGTGGCATCGCCTGAATTTCATCCTCTGGTCAAAAAATCAAAAGATGTGGCGGCCGGCGCAGTCCTGCTCAGTGCCTTGGGCGCGGTGTCCGTTGGCCTGATAATTTTCATGCCCTATGTTTTGGCAGCGGTTCCGTGGCGTGCCTCATAGCTTTTCCTCTGCTAGAATTCATTTCTTTTGAGTGCCGCATTGTTTGCTGCGGCTGCCAAACACTGAGTAACCCGAATAACATGGATACAGGACGCGTATTATGAGTCTTGCCGACAAGGTATTGGCCGTTAACAATGATTTACCTATTCGCACCAATGCGCCAGTGCACAGCGGTAAAGTACGCTCGGTCTACTGGCTGACTGCGGCTGATAGTGCTCGGCTGATAGCTGAACGAGGCTATGCCGTGGCACCGGATGCTCCGCTGGCCATTATGGTGATTTCGGATCGCATCTCAGCATTTGAGTGTATCTGGCATGCTCAGGGCGGTATGCGCGGAGTCCCTGGCAAGGGCGCAGCGCTCAATGCCATTTCGAACCACTGGTTTCGCCTGTTCCGTGAGCGCGGCCTGGCGGACAGCCACATACTCGAAATTCCCCACCCGCTGGTCTGGATCGTACAGAAAGCCCGGCCGGTGATGATCGAGGCCATCGCACGGCAGTACATCACCGGTTCCATGTGGCGTTCCTATGAAAAGGGCGAGCGGGAGTTTTGCGGTATCACCATTCCCGATGGACTGCTGCGCGACCAAAAGTTGCCTGAGTTGCTCATCACCCCCTCGAGTAAAGGCATTCTAAAGGGTATTCCCGGGGTTCCCGAGGTAGATGATGTCAATATCACGCGCGCTGATATCGAGAAGAACTTTGCGGCATTCAAGTTTCACAGCGTCAATGACATTGCCCGCTATGAGCGCTTGTTACGCGAAGGCTTTGAGGTGATCAGCAGTGAGTTAGCCAAGTTGGACCAGATTTTTGTCGATACGAAATTCGAATTCGGGTATGTCACCGACACCACGGGCAAGGACCAACTTATTTATATGGACGAGGTCGGCACGCCCGACTCTTCCCGCATCTGGGACGGCGCTGCGCTGCGCGAGGGCGCAATAGTGGAAAACTCCAAGGAGGGCTTCCGCCAACTCCTGCTGCAGCATTTTCCGGATCCTGACATTCTACTGAACAAGAATCGCATGCCCGAGCGCCTGGCACTGGCCCGCGACAACGCGCTGCCGGTCGAGGTACTGATGGCGGTATCAAATACCTATGTCGGCATCGCGGAGAAGATCATTGGTCGGCCACTTGAGATGGCAGATAATCCCAAAGCTGAAATCATTGATGTGCTGCGCAAGGAGTTTGCACTTGTTGACTGAGTCGGCCCTTGCTCACTGACCCGTGGTTCTATCTGGTCAGCGTCCCTGCGGTACTGTTGTATGGGATATCCAAGGGCGGTTTTGGCGGTTCGATTTCGATTGTATCGGTGCCCATTATGGCGCTGATGATGCCGCCGACCCAAGCAGCGGCTATTCTGCTGCCGATCCTCGTGGTGATGGATGCGCTGGTGGTGAAGGCCTACTGGGGAGTTTTCGATAGGCGCGCACTGTACCTGTTGTTGCCTGGTGCTTTGCTCGGCATTGGTATTGGCTATCTTTCAGCCGAGGCAATGAACGAGCATTACATGCGGATTCTTATCGGGGTGCTGGCGCTGGTGTTTGGCCTGCAGAGTCTGCTGGGCCTTAAGTCGTTCGCCAGTAGCAAGCACCACGCGGGCAGTGGCACGCTGTTCGGTGCTCTGGCAGGTTTCACCAGTTTTAGTATTCATGCCGGTGGCCCCCCGTTCACCATGTACCTGATGCCCAAGCAGTTGGCGCCACTGGTATTCGCGGGAACTGCGGGGATTTTTTTCGCCGTTGTCAACGTCGTCAAGCTGGTACCTTACTATGCACTGGACCAGTTCACGACGCACAACCTGTTGTATTCGCTGGTGCTCGTACCCCTTGCGCCATTGGGCGTAAAGCTCGGTCACTACCTGGTGCGACGCTCATCATCGTCGTTCTTTTATTCTGTGACGAGTTTCTGTCTGGTGCTGGTGGGTGCAAAATTGCTGTGGGATGGGGTTACTGCGTTGGGAGTCAGACTATGAATACGATCTTGTTTGAGAAACGCGGCCATCAGGCCTGGATTACGCTCAACCGCCCCGCCGCAAAGAATATGCTCAATGGCGACATGTTCGTCGAGTTGGCAGATGCCTGGCAGGAAGTACGGCAGGACAATGCGATTCGTGTTGTGGTGCTCACTGCCAGTGGCACAGAAGACTTCTGCTGTGGCGGTGATTTGTCCGAGGTCATCCCGCTGTGGACGGGAGCGAGAAAGCCTGTGACGGTGGCTGAACAGCGGTTGTTGGCAGACCCGATGATTGTCGACAAAATCATGCTCAAGACCGAGCCACTGTATAAGCCGGTGATTGCGGCTATTAATGGCCGGGCCCTGGGTGGTGGCACCGAACTGTTGCAGGCCACCGATATCCGCATCGCTGCAGCCCATGCGCTGTTTGCGCTGCCGGAGCCGAAAGTGGGTGTGGTGCCTGGCGCAGGTTCAATGGTGCGACTGGCGCGGCAGTTGCCCTGGGCCCATGCTATGAAGATACTGCTGGGCGGCGAGCCGATCAGTGCGCCAGAGGCTTTAGCCATGGGCCTGATCTCGGAAGTGGTGCCGCTGGGAGAATTGCAGTCCCGCGCCGAACACTACGCACATAACATCTGCCGTCAGGCGCCCTTGGCCTTACAAGCCATCAAGCGCACGGCGCTGGAAACCCACACACTACCGTGGGCCGAGGCCTTTGCGTTTGAAATGGAGCAGGCGGGGATGGTGATGGTTAGCAAGGATGCCAGGGAGGGTCCCAGGGCTTTTAAGGAGAAACGGCAACCGGAATTTCAAGGCGAGTAGTTCGCGCATCTGTGATTGAAAAGCGTGGAAGGAGATGACATGAATATCGTAAAACTGAGTGACGGCCTCGGAGTATCTGCGCAGATTACCGCGGAGGATGTTGCGGAGATTGCAGCAGCGGGTTATCAGGTCCTGATTAACAATCGGCCAGACGGTGAGGAGGCGGGGCAGCCTGCCAGCACAGCAATCGCCGCTGCGGCGCTGGCGGCAGACATGGAGTATCACCACATGCCGGTGACAGCGATGAGTTTCCCCGGCCCGGATTTTGACGCCATGAGAAATTTACTTGATAACCCCACGCGCCCGGTGTTCGCGTTCTGTCGCACGGGCACACGATGCGCAAATTTGTGGGTGGCTGGCTGCGACGACGCTGCGCGCGAAGAGGCCATGCGTATAGCGACGCAGCACGGGTTTGATCTTGGCATGGTCTCGACCTTTATCGCCCGGCATGCGCCACACGATTAGATTAGACGCCATGCATCCGACGCGACAACCTCTTTGGGATGTTCCCACCCGCCTGGCTCACTGGTTGATCGTTTGCTGTGTGGCGTTGTCTTGGGGGAGTGCCGAGATGGAGTACTTCGACGTACACAAGTGGTCGGGGTATACCGTCATTGTGGTGGTGGTGAGTCGTATCGTCTGGGGATTTATGGGTAGCAGGCATTCGCGCTTTGCGGATTTTCTCGTGGGACCTGCCCGGGTGGTGGATTACCTTAGGGGAAGGCCCGCTGTCAGTGCTGGTCACAACCCGCTAGGTGGTTGGTCGGTCGTGGCGCTGTTGTCACTCCTTTTGCTACAAGCCGGCAGCGGCCTGTTCAACAGCGACGATGTCCTGTTTTCTGGGCCCCTATATTATGCGGCCAGCACCACCTTTCGCGATGCTATGGGCGTCGTGCATGAGGTGGCGTTCTACGGTTTACTGGCACTGGTGAGTCTGCACATTCTTGCGGTGCTGTATCACCAGTTGCGGCTAAAGGAGAAACTGTTGCAGGCCATGTTCAGCGGCAGTGCAGCAGGGCGAGAGGGGAGGGAAGCCCCCGTGCACTGGTGGCGGGCGGCAGTGATTGTGGCGTTGGTAGCCCTGGCCTTTTGGTGGGGCCTGGCACAGGCACCAAAACCCACGCTAATGGCCTGGTGATGAGAGGGAGCGTTAGCATGACAGAAGGCGGTTGCCTGTGTGGCGCGGTGCGGTTTCATGTCGGGGAGTTCAGCTCGGCTATCTTCAAGTGCCACTGTTCAAAATGCCGCAAGGCCTTCGGCGGTGCGTCCAGCGCTGCCGCTGTGGTCGGTGAGGGCGAGTTTGAATGGCGCCAGGGCAGTGCAGCGATACGGGAGTTTCAGAGCGACAGTGGCTTCAAGCGGTGTTTCTGTCCAGCCTGTGGATCGGTACTTCCGCAATTTTTGCCTGACTACAAACAGTACTGGATACCCGTCGGACTACTGGACGCAGACCCCGGCATCCGGCTCAAACAGCATATTCATGTGAATTCGAAGGCCGCCTGGGAAATCCTTGATACCGAAACAAGGCAGCACGGTGAGGGGTTCGGCTCCACTCGGAAAGAGTCCCCGCAGGGGTAAACCCTGAAGAGCGAATGACCTCTCTTTTTGAGCGATCAGGGTTTACCCCTGCGGGGACGCCAACTGGGGAATGATGTAGCGGCAAGCTAACTCAGTACAAATATTCTTCCGCCGTGTACTCGTCGTGGCAGGCCTTGCAGGCTTTCCCGGTGGCGGCAACCTGCTCGGCAATCGCCTTGCGATCAGTGCCCTGCTCGGCAACCACCTGTAACGCGTTCACTGCTACCTTTAGATCATCCATTTTCTTCTGGAAATCGGCTTTGTTTTGCCAGATTTCGGGTTTGGCCTTGGTGGTGCCCTTTTCAGATCCATCGGCGAAGCCGCGCATCACATCAACGGTCATCAGGGCTGCCATTTGGTCGGCGAAGCCCGCCATTTGCATCTCCTGCCAGGGCATATCGCCCTTCACCATGGCCGCAATCGGGCCAAAGTTGGTGGCCAGCATGGCAAACCACGACTGCCGGTACGATTGTGGAATCTCTTTGTCATTGAAATGGGAGAGCGCCAGAGGTGACATAGCCAGACCGGCAAGCATGATGATTGCCAGGACAGTATTACGCGGAGCATGGGGCATACGAGTTTCCTTGCGGTCGGTGGCGGGCGCCTGCGAATGTGCGGCGTGGTGACAGTGTATTAACCGCCTTGCTGGGCTGACAAGGAAAATTTACCGGTATTTGACAGCAACGCGAACAGATCACGACCAACTTTTTAAACCTGTTACCGATTAAGGCCGCCTTCGAGGCTGTATTGCTGCATGTTTACGCTACCATGGCGCCTTCGTTCAGGGGGTTGGCGCATGAGTTCGCAGCAGCAGTGGGATTACAGTTTCGATGTGGTGATTGTCGGTTCCGGCAACGGTGGCATGACAGCGGCGCTGTGTAGCTATGAGATGGGCACAAAAGACGTGCTCGTAATTGAAAAATCCAACCTCTACGGAGGCACCAGTTCGATCTCCGGTGGCGGCGTGTGGATACCCTGTAACCGCTATGCCCGCGCGGCCGGCGCGATTGATTCCATCGCCAAGGCGAAAACCTACCTGCGCCAACTCATCACCGAACAGGAAGTCCCTGAATACCAGCTTGATGCCTACCTGGAAAACGGCCCGAAGATGGTCGATTTTCTACACGACCGCACGCGCATGCGCTACGTGACGCTGGAGCACTATCCTGACTATTACACCAATCTCGACGGTGCCATGCACGGGCATCGCTCGATGGAGCCACAGACGTTCAATGCGGATGAACTGGGCGAGGAGTGGCGACGCTTGCGACGCACTCACCCCATGATGCATCTGGCCGGTGTGATCGGCTTCACGCAGGTGGAGGCCGGACTGCTGATCGGTCAGCAGCCTGGCTGGTGGAAAACCGCTGTGAAACTTGTGTTGGACTACGTGCTGGATATTCCCTGGCGTCTCAAGGACCGGTTCGCGCGCCGTCTCGCTACTGGCTGTGCCGGCGTGGCTCGCCTGCGCGCGTCGATGCAAGACCGGGATATTCCGCTGTGGCAGAACACCGCCATGACCAAAGTGGTGGATGTGGACGGTAAGGTGCTTGGCGTCGAGGTGATGCGCGAGGGCAAGCCTGTGCGTATCCAGGCGCGCAAAGCCGTGGTGCTGGCGGCGGGCGGTTTCGAGCACAACCAGGAAATGCGCGAACAATATCTGCCGCAACCCACCGACCATCGCTGGAGTGCCGGCACGAAAGACAATACCGGTGATGCGATCCGTGAAGGAATTCGCCTGGGTGCCAAAATGCATCGCCTCAACGAGGCCTGGTGGTGCAACACGATTTCAGTGCCGGGCGAAGAGATTCCCCGGCTAAGCATCATGGAAAAATCTTACCCGGGTTCCATCATGGTGAATCCGGCGGGGCAGCGCTTCAGCAATGAGTCGCAGAACTACATGGCCTTCCAGCAGGAAACGTTTGCGAAGCATACGGACGAGAATCCCTGTAACCCGACCTGGCACATCTTCGACGCCAACTTCCGCGCGCGGTATTTTGTCGGCCCACTGTACAACAGCAAGTTCCTGCCGGACTGGGCGGTGCCCAAGCGTTACGAGGCGGAAGGCTTTTTCGCCAAGGCCGATTCGGTTGCCGAATTGGCGCGCAAGATCAATGTGAATGCCGCAGGTTTGGAAGAGAGCGTACGCAAGATGAATGAGTACGCGCGCACTGGTATCGATCCGGATTGTCATCGTGGTGAATCGGCCTACGACCGCTACTACGGAGATCCCCGCGTGACTCCCAATCCCTGCCTGGCGCCAATAGACAAGCCGCCTTACTACGCGATGAAGGTAGACCCGGGCGACTTCGGCACCCAGGGCGGCATGGTGATTAACGCCGACGCGCAGGTGCTGCATGAAGACGGCCACGTGATCGAGGGGCTGTACGCGATTGGCAACTGCAGTGCGCCGACTTTGCCATGTTATCCCGGGCCCGGTTCCACGTTGGGCCCGGCCATGACGTTTGCTTATCAGGCGGCGAAGTCGATTACGGGTTATCGGGATTAGTTTGTTCGATTGGTAAAGGTTGAGCTTCGTTAGTACTGTGTGAAATTGACATCCATCCATCGTTACCGCTGCGCGATGAGTAGGGTATTGCTCGAGCCCACTACCCCGAAAAACCGTTCTTGGTAAGAGCGGACTTTAGATGGCGGCATGTCGGGGGTTAATTTTCGACGAGAACCACCTTACAGCGGTCATTCTGCTTTCATCCAGTAGTTCACTGTCCAGCGACCTCTAGATCCCGCCAATCTAAACACTAGTTTGTGTCAGAAATTTTTACACATGTAATGGTTCAGAAGTGGCAAGTGGAGAATGCTGGACAGTCAACGTACTGTTTGTGAACTACTTATCATATATTGGAATGAAACTTGCTATCCAAAAAAGCCTGGCCTTCTTTACAAGGCCGATGTTAGCAAGATTCCAACAGATCTCACCGTATTGAGTGATTTCGCGACGTTCGAAACCTGTATCCGGAGTGGTCAAGCATTTTGTGACAACCCAGTTAAGCCGATCTAAGGATGTTTTTTATGAAAAAAATGACACATTTTCTGGTGGTATTGATTTTGGCAGCTGGTGCTGGAACGGTGAACGCGGTCCCCATTAACGTCAACGGGTTGGAGTGGTTACAACCTGTTGATTTCGTCAACCTCAGTTGGAACGATATCAGTCCGGTGTGCGATCCCACGTCGGGAGCGTGTACCGGTTTGCTGAATGGTGTTGACGTCACTGGATACACATGGGCCGACGTAGACGATATGAACGGCCTGTTTAATCACTATCTGGGAGCGGAAGACACTATGGGGCCGGGACCAGATCGTTTTCGTACGTTTGATATCATTGCTGCCGATACTTTCTTCGCAGACGGCTGGGAGCATCAAAATCTCGACACCTTTTTTAAAGATTTATTTGGGTGGACCCGAAGCAGTTTTGACTCGGCTCTTTGTACTGGGCTTTGTGGCGGATTGGCCGGGCTGCAGAATGTTGTGTTTGATCCTCCTGGGTTTCGTAATCCAGATCTAATCTTTACCGATGCTTCGAGATTGAAAAATAGACCGCAATCGAATATCGGAGCTTGGTTGTACCGCGATGAGCCTGAGCAGCCACCACAGATTCCAATTCCTGCCACCCTTCCTCTATTGGGACTGGGTCTGGCAGCTCTTGGCTACAATCGCCGTAAGCATAAGCTGCCAAACTAACCAACTAGCCCCACCAAATCCCGCTGTCGTCCCTCTGGTCCACCGGCTCAGACGACAGCTGGCTTGCACAGATGACACGTTGCGCATTCCATGTGAAATCTGGCTGGTGAGAGATTTAACTGGCAACAAAACTGATCGTTGTCATAGGGACCCACCTCAATTTCCCATTTTCGGTTTGGCCGTATCGAATATTTTCTTTGCCGCTTCGGGAGCGGGAACGTCCGAAACTCCTCCGAAAAGAATCGTCACCAGATCCTCTCCAGTGCGAATCATAAGGCCTGTACCAACCGCAACAGCCTCATCGCCGATACCAACATATGGGCTTGCTAGTCCCGGTTCATGCTGCCCGGCCATCCCAATACCTTTCATAGCGCCCACGCCTTCGCCCCAGCGAACTGAGAGCTCGACCATGGGACCTACCTCAGCGGTTGGCTTGTAAATACATGTGGAATCGTCGATAGGCTCCGCGATGACCGCGGCAGCCAATATCGCCGACATTTCGGCTGCTGATACCAGCGCACAAGCGTTGGGCATAATCTTCTCAGGAGTCGTAGCCCCGGCATGTTCCGCCACCGATCCCCTGGTTCGTATTTGATCACATTGAAGCGCCGATTTTTCGGTTTCACTCAAGGAGTGTGCGTTGATATCGAGTTGACGAACTGTTCCATCAGGATCTAAAAACGCGTTGAACTGATACTGATGAGCTGCCCATGTCAGTGCTGCGGGAAAGGTAGAGGTTGACGGCCCCATGACCGCCAGGAGCTGTTCTTTCGTGATGCCCGGCTGTGCCTCACACCACTTAAGCGGCCATGCCTCGGCAACGCTTTGATCAACGCCGGACGTGTCGCTGTCTGAACAGCCCACACCAGAGATGACAAACAAGACAGCGAACAATTTTCCTTTTATCAAGTGGATCTTCCTTCTGTTGTTGCGATGTATCAATCGACAGAGGAAGTATAGGGCAAATTAGCAATGTGTCGAACAACATCGTCTCATTCAAGTTACGCGGGAGAGTCGCGCAATTTCTGCGCCTGGCGATATCTAAGATGGAAAATGGCTTATGGTGGTCAGCGGCTTGCATTTTGGCTGATCCAGACTTTCGTTTGTGTCATCAATTTTTACATCTTCGCGCTTGCGGACACACAAGAAGACGAGTGTCGAACGGTGAAGGTATTGTTTTTGTAGCACTTAGCCTACATTGGTATGAAACTTGCCTGCTTATATTAGTCTGGCCATCCTTCCAAAGTCCGTGTTATCAGTAGTTCTGTAGATGGCTGCGTAGCGCGTGTTTTCGCTAAGGGAATTGCTATGAAATCACGTCAAGGGCTGTTCCTACTGCTGGTGACGTTTGGCGTCCGGCTGATACTTGTCCTGCCTTCAGTCGCACAGGGCACACAGACGACAGCGACAGGCCTCCCAATCGCAGACAATCAGCCCCCCAAGCATGCGGCCTTGTCCCTACAGGGCGATAAGGCGCATGTGTATTTGCAAAGCAATCCCGAAGGGCAATCGTTGATGCAGGCCGTGACGGCGGCGCGTTTCGGACTAGAGAAGCAGCAGCGTATGCCATCGGGTGAGATTGGCAGCGGCTACCTTGGCGTGAGCCACATGCAGGAACTGCAAGCCTGGTTCGCTGCAGATGGCGTGACGGTGAGCCATGCTGGTTCTGAGAAACCGCAGGATTGGCGCATGGATATGCGGCTTAAAGCCTACGGTTACGGTGAGCAGCTCCTGCCCGCGCCGCCGATAGTCGCGCAGCAGGTCAAAGACAATCGCATCGAGTATGCGCGCACGAATGTCAGTTCATCTCATTCATCTGCAGACCGTACGCCAGAGTTGGTGGAGTGGTACGAAAATCAGGCGGGTGGTATCGAGCAGGGTTTTACCCTTAATGAACGGCCGTTACGCAGCGCCAATGCAAAAGCTGATGAACCGCTGCGCCTTGTCCTGTCGCTGTCGGGAGGTTTAACAGCGCGGGTAGATGCTGCGGGGCAACAGATTGATCTGCTGGATGAACGCAGTAAAGGGGCTTTGAGCTACAGCAAGCTGGTGACCGTTGATGCTGCTGGCCGCGAATTAAGCTCGCACATGGAGACTGCAGCGGACGGGAAAGAGATTGTGCTGGTGGTAGCAGATGCCGACGCCAGTTACCCGATAATCATCGACCCATTGATATCGCTGTGGCAGCAACAGGCGCGCCTTACAGCCAAAACCGGCCCTGCAGCGTTTGACTATTTTGGCTGGTCGGTCGCGATCAGTGGCAACAGGGCTATCATTGGCGCTGTCGAGGACTATCCACCTGTTAGCGGGACGCATATAGGCTCGGCATATGTCTTCGTCCGTAAGGGCTCGACCTGGACGGAGCAGCAGAAGCTGGCGCCAAGCGATGGTATGGCATTCGATCGCTTCGGCTACTCAGTCGCAATCAGTGGCGACACGGCTATCGTCGGCGGCCTTCCCTTGGGCAACTCCTCCCGTACCCAACACTTTGCTTACGTCTTTTTTTACGGCGACGATGGGAAATGGACAGAGCAGGCAAAGCTGGCTGCCAGCGATCCAATGCCTAACGACAGATTTGGTCTCTCCGTCGCCGTCAGTGGTGAAACGGCGATCGTTGGCACACAGCCTCTGGATGTAAACCGCAAGCAAGGCTTTGCCTACATCTATACGCGAAGTGGCAGGGCATGGTCGCCGGCGCAGAAGCTGGTGTCACTCGATCCGTCACCAGACGAGCTCTTCGGCTACTCAGTCGCCATCAGTGGCGACACGGCAATTATCGGTGCTCCGGGTCGCAGTGCCGGACTTGAGAGGCAGGGCTCAGTGTACTTCTTCGTAAAAAATGGTTCGACCTGGTCGCAGCAAGCGCCGCCGTTAACGGGCAATAACGCTGCGGCACTTGATCTCTTGGGCCTCAAGGTTGCAATCAGCGGCGATTCGGCCGTCGCTGCATACCATAACGGCTTGAACTCCGGGTCGGAAGGAGTGCATTTCTTTGTTAGGCTCAACGGCGGCATGTGGACTGAAGAACAGAAGATAAGTGCTCCAATCCTGGACAGTAACGGGCGGTTTAGTGACACGCGCCCGGTTGGGATCAGCGGCGAGACAGCCATCATCGGAAAGTCTATCTATGTGAGAAGCGGCGGGGCTTGGGGTGTGCAACAAGTACTGTCTGCCAATCCTGGCGACATTGAGCAAGATACTAGCGGTGGATTCGGCAATTCGGTTGCCATCAGTGGCGAATCGGTAATCGTCGGCAGTTACTTCAATGATGTCGGAACCAACATCAACCAAGGCACGGCTTTCGTATTTCTCCGATCCCCAGATACGGATGGTGATGGCTTGCCAGACGACTGGGAAATCAATGGCGTGACCATCGACGGGCAGAAAATTGATCTGCCTGCAATGGGTGCCAAGCCGAAACACAAAGATCTCTTCGTTCATGCGGAATGGATGAATCCTGATCCGGCGCGGCCTAACGCGCCCTTCAAGCCAGATGCGCGGACCCTAAAAATTGTCACCGATTCGTTCCGGTACGCGAACATTGCCAATCCTGACGGAAAGCGGGGTGTGAACCTCCACATTGACGCCGGCCCGAACAGCATCATGAATCCCGTCACTGGTAAAAAGTGGGGCCCTCTCTCGCGGACCGATAAAGGGGACCTGGCATTTCAGCCGACAACCGGCGTGAACGACGCAAACGGGAACTATGACTGGAGCAGCGTTGACGCCATTAAGATGATGCACTTCGTACCTGCGAAGCGCAGTGCGGTTTTCCACTACGTGCTTTTCGGTAATACCTTTCCGGGGCCACCTGTTGGTAGTAGCGGTCTATCGCGAGGGTTACCCGGCGCCGACTTTCTGGTCACACTCGGGCATCCTAGTTGGACGCCACTTGGACCGGCTCCGAAATCAATTGGGACGGGAATGGAACAGGCTGGCACCTTCATGCACGAGCTTGGACATAACCTTGCACTGCGCCACGGCGGCTTTGAAGACAGCCCTGAGCGAAAGCCGAATTACCCGAGCGTCATGAACTATAGCTTTCAGACTATAGGGCTCATTAATACCAACAACCGTAAACGTCCAATTGACTATTCCGGGGCGGTACTTCCACAGCTAAATGAGAACTCAGCCCTCAATGAAAATGTTGGCATACAAGATCCCGCATTGCATCTGACATTGTGGAAGTGCCCGAGCCCCGAAGATACCGACGGCCTACCGTATTACAGAAAGTTTCTCCCCAGCAGAGCGCTCGACTGGAACTTCAATGGAGTAAGAGAAACTGGAGTTACGGCGGACATCAATTGCGATGGTGCATTCACGTTGTTAACGGGGTTTTTCGATTGGCCCGCGCTCGATTTTAGCGGCGGCGGCAGGATAGGTAACGCTGCAGGAGTGGGGGCGCCCGACCTGATGGTTACGCCGCACGATGAGCCCAGTAGAGATGAACTTCTGGCGGCCGTACCGCCGGAGCTCATAGGCGAAGAGTCCGTTGCCCCACTCGACGTCGTCACCCTCTCGACACAAGAGGGCGGCGCTCCCTTGTCCGTCACATTTGACGGCAGTGCGTCAACCGCCGTCAACGGGACAATTGTAGACTGGTTGTGGGATTTCGGGGATGGCACGACTGGCTCTGGTGCAACCGTCACGCATACCTACAGTGTGCCCGGTGAATATGTCGCCAGCCTGGATGTGACCGATAGCAGCGGCAATGTCAACCTAGTACCATTGCGCTATTCGGTGTTGGTTACGAATGCGCCGACCGTTGTATTCTCGTCACCCATAGGCGGAACACCGCGCAATATCACCTTCTCCACCACCGGAAACGCCAGTATTGCTAGCTGGGCGTGGGACTTCGGCGATGGCAGAACCGGCTCGGGTGCAACAGTCACGCACAAGTACTCAGCTGGCGGTGACTACGTCGCCACGCTTACAGCGATTGATAATACCGGGCAAGTCTATACCGTACAGACGCCACTCACAGTAACTGATGTGACGCTGCCGACGATCACTATTGAGCCGCAGGCGGGTGGCCCATCGGGGACAATCGATTTCTCAACGAGCATGAATGGCAACATCGTTGGTTGGCAGTGGGACTTCGGTGATGGCACAACGGGCTCTGGCCCAAGCGTCACGCATAGCTATTCCGAACAGGGAGATTATTACACCACGCTTACCGTCACCGACAGCAATGGATACACCAACGTCGCTTACAATCGAGTGACAGTCGCTGACCAGTCGCTGCCATCGGGGTTGAACGTGGGTGATGTCGATCCCACCTTCAACGCGACGGTCACGCACTATGGCGAGCATACCATCAATGTGATTGTAACCCAGCCCGATGGCAAGATTATTGTCGGCGGCGAGTTTGAGGCGTTCGCTGGCTGTGCGCGGCGCGGGTTGGCTCGCATCACCGCGCAGGGCCAATGCGATCGTAGCTTCGATCCGGGACTTGCACTAACGGATGTGTTCAATCTCAATCAGACAAGCGAAGCAAAATCGCGAAGAAACCTGATGGTCCAGGCAGTGGCTTTACAGCCGGACGGCAAAATACTGGTCGGTGTTAAGGGCGAACGCGGCCCGAAGGACGGCATTTCTACCGCCAGCAAGGGAATCCTGCGACTAAACGCCGATGGCACGCTTGATCCCTCTTTTGATGCCAACGACTTTGTTGATACCTATGTAGACGGTGGTATCACTGTACGTCCTGTCGTGGATGTGCAGTCTATCGCACTCCTGCCAAGTGGCAAGATCGCTATTGGCGGTAGCTTTGCCCTGTCGAGTAACATCAGGCAATACGAAGATTACCCTCAAAGCAACAACGGCAGGGAGTACGACTTCGCAATTTTGAACTCCAATGGTAGCTATGACTCGTCCTTTGTAGCCGTCGGACTACCCGCGCCGCTTAACTTCCAGCACTCTGCTTATCGTGCTATCGCCCTGCAGCCCGATGGCAAGTTCATCCTTGGTGGCACCATAAATGGCGGATGTTCTGCGATTCGCCTCAATTCCAATGGTACTCGTGACACGACTTTCAGTGACAAGGATCCGATCACTGGAAATTGTGTCATCGGTGTCATCAATAGCATACTGGCGCTCGCGTTACAGCCAGATGGAAAGATTGTCGTCAGCGGGCAGTTTCGATCAGGCGAGTTGAATACATTTGATTATCCAATCGCCCGGCTGAACGCCGACGGTAGCCGGGACAATAGCTTTGCAGATCCGTTCGCTTTTGCTATCCGGGGGAGGGATCTGGTGCTCCAACCGGACGGAAAAATCATCCTGGTCGGTTTGTTTGATGTCGGCAGTCCGCTAACTAGCCAAAATATCGCACGGCTGAACGCCAACGGCACGCTCGATACGTCGTATGATGTTGGTACCGGTAACCTGGATCCCGACGGACAGACTGGTTCCGGTGAGGCGTTAGCCGTCGCGCTGCAAGCAAACGGTAAGGCGGTCATCGGCGGCAATTTCAACTATTTTGATGGCGTGTTCGTCGAAAGCTTCGCGCAGCTCAGTCCAGATGGCTCTCTCGATCCGGCGTTTGACACAAACGGGGCGGGTTTCAATGACGAAGTATTGGCGCTTGTGCGGCAGTCGGATGGCAAGCTGCTGGTTGGTTTCCAAAGTGGTCGCGGCCAGTCGAAGAATGGTGACAGTCCACACACCAAACTCAATGGCACGCGGCTCGGCGGGCTGGGCAGACTTAATCCGGACGGCACGACCGATACGACCTTTACTTCACCCTTCGACAACGGCTCGTATGTGCAGCATATTGCGCTTCAGTCAGATGGCAAGATTCTGATAGAGGGAGGATTCGTACTCATAGGCCAGACCAACAACGTCAGATTTCGGCTCAGTCGGCTCAATCCGGATGGGACGATTGATGCGACATTCAATCCGCCGCCTGATCTAGGGGGCTCTTTCTCAGCAATTCGCTCTGATGGCAAGATCATCACTTCAGAGTATTTGGGTTCAGCAGGCACGCAACTCATTCGACTCAATGCGAACGGCAGTCTGGATAGTACCTTCGCAGTCTTTTTGTCCAATGGAAACGCACGTGTCCGCGAATTTTTGCCGGACGGGCGTATGCTCATAACCGGTCAGTTTTTTAATGACAAGGGCAATCGGGTTCGCATTGGACGCTTGAATCCAGTCGGCAGTTTCGATGCAACATTTGATCCGGGTACGGGTCCCGATGATGTGGTGCGCGCATTTGCCTTGCAACCCGATGGGAAGATATTGATCGGTGGCGACTTCTTCAACTACAACGGTACGCCCCGTGCGGCAATAGCCAGACTCAACGACAATGGCAGTCTTGACACAACGTTCGTTCCAGAAAATCCCAACACGTATTCTTCCAATCCGGCATATCCCAACCGCGTCGGTGCATTGGCTGTCCAGCCAGATGGCAAGGTTGTTGTCGGCAGCTACTACCGGGCCGACGTTTTTCAGTCGAAACCCAACCGCATTTTTCGCCTCAATACGGATGGCAGCCTGGATACCTCGTTCCCGCTTGCCGCTCTCGAAGGGACGCAGCTCAATGTCAACGCCATTGTCCTGCAACCTGACAATAACATTATTATTGGCGGCGAGTTTGATGTCGTGAAAGACGCGCAACGCCTAGCGCTGGCACGGATTATCGGCGTAACCGGAACTGCCAATCCCGTCGATGGAGATAATGACGGGGTGATTAACTCGCTGGACACCTGCCCCAAGGATTTTGATCCTGACCAACGTGACTTCGACGGCGATTGGCTGGGTGATGTCTGTGATTTGGACGATGACGGCGACGGCATCCCGGATCTGGCCGACAACTGTCCGCTGACCGACTATCCAGACCAGAGTGACGCTAATGGAGACGGCGTCGGCGATGCGTGTGATGGCGACAGTGATGGCGATGGCGTTGAGAATGCGACCGACAACTGCCCCCTGATTGCGAACCTGGAGCAGGAAGATCTCGACAATGACGGCATAGGCGATGCCTGTGACGTGGATAGAGATGGTGACGGTCTGGCCAACGAGTTTGATCGCTGCCCCATCGACGCCAACCCTAGCCAGGCTGACACTGACGGTGATCGTGTCGGTGACGCCTGCGATAACTGTGTCGACAAGGCAAATTCCAATCAGGCAGATGCAGATCAGAATGGCGTCGGCGATGCCTGTGAGGTAGTAGCAACGCGCAAGTGTGACGTAAATCGAGACCGCCGCACAGATCGAATCGATATAGGCATTATTACAGCCGCTAAAGGCCAGCTAGCATCGGGGCCCGATGATCCACGGGACGCTGATAAAGACGGTGTGATCAGTGTTCTTGATGCGCGGTTATGTACCCTGTCGTGTGATGCGACAAACTGCGTTGTAGCGCCGCCGGGCTGCTGATGCGCGCCAATAGCTTGTGGTGTGGAGCGCAATGGCTACGACCCAATACAGGAGAGATTTAAGATGAATGTATTTAAGTTGAGCGTGCTAGTACTCACGTTGACATTGGCGGCCAAGGCGAACGCATTGCTAATTCAGGTGACGCCTTCAAATCAAACCGTGTTTCTTGGAGATGTGGCTATATTCGATGTGGTAGCCACTGGTCTCGGCACGGATCTCATCGGAGCATACGATGCGACGCTTTCCTGGGACGCTACGTTACTGTCTTTTCTAGGTGTGACGTTCGACACCTTTTTGGATGGCCCTTCGGATGCCATTCAAGGGAGTTCAAGCGGAGTCGGCACTGCCAACGTGTTCGAGGTATCGTTAGGCCCTCTGAGTTTCCAGAATGGAGCCGATTTTAGACTGTTCAGTCTGGTGTTTGACACCCTGGGGGTCGGTGTTTCGCCCGTGAACTTTGACAGCCTGGTTGTCAGCGACGCATCCGGTCGTGCACTTGAACCGGCGTCGAGTTCTGGCTCAATCGAGATTGTCGCGACGACAGAGGTACCAGAGCCACCTGGTCTCGCTCTGTTTTTTGTGGCGGCTTTCGCGCTGGTTGTCGTCCAACGTGAGCGGTATTGCCGGGCGAGTTGCATTGCCCTGTAACGGCAGGGCCGATTGAGGTGTTAAAGATTGGCTACCGACTGTAGCCGACTAAGAGCGGTAGGGAACTGTCGATTCTGGCTATTATGATGGGCGAAATGGGATTAGAGTCGGTGTGCTTTGCGCACATTGCGCGCTATTTCATCGAGATGAGTCTCCCACGTTCCGCAACAGCCACCCCAAACATCGATATGTGGGTACCGTTTCGCAAGACTGCCCATCTGCTCGCCAAGTTCGTGTGGATCGCCGTCTTCCAGATGGCCAAGCTGACACAGCGAAATCTTGTCCATCATGGCAGCGTTAGGACGCAGGCTTCGCACGCGGTTGAACCAATCGCCGGGTTCAAGGGCAGGCTCGAACTCTACCGGGTGTGAACAATTGATGCCGTAGAAAGCTGGTCTCTGGTTCCCTGACTGTGCGTCGACCGTCTCGACCGCTTCTTTGATGCTTGGTCCGGATCTAAGGCGGCAGGTACTGTCGAGTGTGAAGGACAAGGACAACGGCAGGCCCATATGGGCCGCAGCACGCGATAGGCCAACAGCTTCAGGAATATTGTTAAATGTCATCGCGCTGACGATGTCGACGCCTGCCTTGCTCATCGTCTCAAGTTGAACGCTGTGATAGTCCTCCGCTTCGTCAGCGGTGATCGTTCGATTGAGGGCATATGCATCGCCTTTCGGTCCGATGATTCCGGCATAAAGAATTCCCGGCAGTTGGCCCCGATAGGGCTTGGCAACATCCCTTAGGAAGTCAATGCATCGGTGCTGAATCTCCGCCAGAGCCTGCGGCGAGAATCCTAGCAATGAACCCCAATCCGGGCTTGCGCGATAATCGAGCCCGCCCATCAGTGCCACGAAACCGTGTCTCGCTGCTGTGTCGAGATATCGGCAATACATGCCACGGAGTTCTGCCAGCGCCTGCGGCATATCGAGTAGGGTAAACATGGCGAAGTGCGGAAGATCATGTCCGAACTTGTACATGATCTCCGTCTCCTGGCCGCCTTCAGCCAGGTATAAAACCCCATCCTGTTGCTGCAGGAAGTCAATAGACATTTGAGCTACCTCCAATCGACTTCCTCGATGCGAAAATTCCAAGCGTTGCGGTCGTATTGAGACTTTCGAATTGCTGGACTTTCACCCCCTAAATCTAAGTGATTTCTTCCACGAAAAGCATCGCCTTGACTTAGATTCTGGACAGCACAGTCACGGTATTGATGACAAAACCCGTTGACCGGAGATCCGTCACTGTTTTCCAAATCAATGCTCATTCCTGATAACGCCATTTAACGCTTCAAGCTGCGGCGCGTAGCGTCCGGCAGCCTTGGGTTGTTAACTGCTGCTACCTCGCGCCGACCAGAAGACCTGAAACGCTCAAGTCCTCGTCGATCTCGGGCCAATGAATGCCCTCTCCATCTCCCAGGAGTTCCCAGTTTTCTCTTTGAGACTGCGATGCTTTGGAAAGCGTTGGGAACCATGCGATTGGCACTGAGATGGTACGCCCGTCCAAAAGATCGACGTTCATAGAATATTCCGTAAAATTGACACTGTGAGCTAACGGACGAAGCTCAACTGCTAAAGTACCCATTCCAAGCCTCCAATAGAGTATTACAGTTTTCGTTCACCAGGGTCTCAAGTTTTCGAAGCTCTTGCGGTGAGAAACGAGTCGAACTGGCTAGAATTGGTGGACTCAGCCAGAATTTTGCCAGCATTCGGTCTCGCTGAATATGGACGTGCGGTGGCTCTCCTTCTTCATTGCTGTAAAAAAAGAATCTATAAGGGCCAACTCGTAATATTGTAGGCATCCAGGCAGCTTACCCAAATCTTTGGCTTGGAACAATCGACCTGGCCGCTGCAAGCATTCACGAAAGAGCAGAAGAATCAGGCTCAGACCCTTAACTATCCCCCCATATGTACTTAAAATGCATCTCAATAGCCTGGGGACACTGCAATGACCACCACACCGCTCACCCGCGAGCAACTGGAAGCGCACTGGATGCCCTACACGGGCAATCGTCAGTTCAAGCGCGACCCGCGCATGATCGTCGCTGCCGACGGCGTGTACCTGATAGATGACAAAGGCCGCAGGATACTCGATGGCTTGTCCGGACTGTGGTGTTGTGGTGCTGGACACAACCGGCGCGAGATTACCGAGGCAGTGCATGCCCAGATGCAGGTGCTCGACTATGCACCCGCTTTTCAGTACGGTCACCCCGGCTCTTTTACCTTGGCCAACAGGATCAAGTCCCTGACGCCGGATGGGCTGGACTATGTGTTTTTCACCAACTCCGGCTCCGACTGCGCGGATACGGCGTTGAAAATGGCGCGCGCGTACTGGCGCCAGAAGGGGCGGCCGGGCAAGACCAAACTCATCGGCCGCGCTAAAGGCTATCACGGGGTCAATTTCGGGGGCATCTCGGTCGGTGGGATCAGTGCCAACCGCAAGATGTTTGGCGAGGGCGTTGACGCCGACCACCTGCCGCACACACTACTGCCAGACAACGCCTTCAGCCGCGGACAACCGGCCAATGGCTGGCAGCTGGCGGACCGTTTGAAGGATATTATCGAACTGCATGACGCGTCCACGATCGCTGCGGTGATTATCGAGCCGATGGCCGGCTCCGCCGGGGTGATACCTCCGCCTGCTGGTTACCTGCAACGGCTGCGGGATATCTGTAGCGCTCACGACATCCTGTTGATTTTTGACGAAGTGATCACCGGGCTGGGCCGTTGCGGTGGACTGACCGCTGCCGCCGTGTTTGATGTGGTGCCAGACATCATGAACCTGGCCAAGCAGTTGACCAATGGTGCGATTCCCATGGGTGCGGTGGTGGTAAAGAACGACATCTACCAAACCTTCATGGATAAGGGCGGACCCGACTATATGTTGGAATTCCCCCATGGCTATACATACTCCGCCCACCCGGTGGCCTGTGCTGCGGCGCTGGCCACACTGGATATCCTGCAGCATGAACAACTGCCGCAGCGCGTGGCGACCATGGCTCCGTATTTTGAACAGGCTCTGCATCACCTCAAGGGCTTGCCTCACGTGAGTGATATCCGCAATTACGGTTTCGCCGGAGCACTGCAATTGCAGGCTTACCCTGACGAACCACTCAGGCGGCCCTTTGAAGTGGCGCTGCGCATGTGGGAGAAGGGCTTTTATGTGCGCTATGGTGGCGACACGATTCAGCTGGGCCTGCCTTTTGTTATCGAGACGCAGCAGATTGACAGTTTGCTGTCGGCGCTGAGTGACACTCTGGTGGAGTTGGCCTGACCATCACTGACGCCCTTGCGCTGTTTTACGCCGCCCTTGCCGTTTCGCTGCCAACGTTCGGGTGGCTTGTGTTGGGTGTGGTGTTACAGCGCGTGGGTCTGTTGCGCCCACAGCTGACCGCAAGGATCGCGCAACTGGCGTTCAACATCGGTTTGCCGGTGATGCTGTTCGCCGGGGCGTCCCAGGTCAACTACGCGGGACTGGGCAGCGCGCGTTATCTGCTGGCTGGTGTGCTGGCAACGCTGTTGATGTTGGTGTTCAGCTGGTACTACGCACGCTGGCGGCGCTTTCCACGCGCAGTGCAAGGTATCTTTGTACAGGCAGCCTTTCGCTCCAATCTGGCCATCGTCGGTGTTGCCCTCACGTTTTCGGCGTATGGCGCGCGCGGGCCGGTGCTGGCGGCGCTCCCCATCGCATTGATGACAGTGCTGTATAACATTCTCGCCGTGTGGGTGCTCAATACCACGCTGGGTGCCAATACCAGTGCAGCGAAACTTGCGCTGGATATTGTGCGCAACCCATTGATAGTCGGCATTACTGCGGGCGTGTGTCTGTCTGTGTCCGGGCTGCCGCTGCCAGGCTTTATCGGTTCAGTGAGCAGCGGCCTATCGGCGTTTTTCCTGCCGTTGGTATTGGTGTGTATCGGTGCGTCGATGAACCTGTCGCACCTGTATCAAGCTGGCTCCCTCACCTGGGAAGCGAGCCTGTGGCGCCTGTGCGTAGCGCCATTAATCGGCGTATCAGTCGCTCTCCTGAGCGGCGTGCGCGATGAGCAATTGGGTGTCTTGTTCTTGTTGCTGGCGTCGCCGGTGGCCGCCTCCAGCCATGTGATGGTGGTCGCAGCGCGCGGGGATGGCACGCTGGCAGCGAATATTGTGGTGTTAACCACACTGCTTTCTATCGTAACGATTACGGTGGGATTCTTTCTGCTATCGGTGTTTTCGCTGGTAGGACAATTACGCTGAGGTGCGTTGCACGTACCGTTTAACTCACCGCCCGAGCGAGTTGATCTTGCAGGCCAAGTAGTTCTTCCAGAGCGTGTTCTGTCAGTGGATCGATAGCAAAAATTGCCTGATGCAGTGGGGCAAGAGTCAGGTAACCCAACAACATACTGTGAAAGGCCATCACCGATACCGAGGTGAACCCCGGCGTCCCTGCGGCCAGCATCGCGCGCGTATGGCTGAAGAAGGGGCGATACCAGCGGTCCACCAGCAACGCAAGATCTTCACCGCCAGACAGCGTGGCATGCGCCACGATGCGCGACGTATTCGGATTGGCGAGGTGTTGCAGCATGATCTCACGTTGGTTGCCGCCTGCTGTGGCCTCGTCGGTCAGCAGTGCAGCGAAGGGTGTGAATAAGCGCTGCAGTACTTCCTCAAACAGGGCGCGTTTGTTGGTGAAATGTTTATACAGCGCGGGCCCTTGGACGCCAACTTGCGCCGCCACCTGCTTGATGGTGGTGGCCTGGTAACCCTGACGGGCAAACAACGTTTCCGCCGCATCAAGGATCAGGTCCCGGGTTTTTGTTGGTGTAGGGTCGCTGGCCATTGACTGTGCTCCTGTTCAGCGTTAGGTTAACGGTTGTTAACTGCCAACTCAATAAGGATTCTCCATGAATGCAATTGTGCAAAGCGAGGGGCTGCGCATGGCGCGGTCTATTGAAACCATCGCTCTGGCCGAAGCCGGTCCTTCTGAAAAAAATCGTACGCTAACCAAGCCTTTGGTTGATGCGCTCTGGGACAGCGGCCTGATGCAGTTCATGAATCCTCGGGTGGCAGGTGGTCACGAGCCCGGCTTCGCCGAGTTGATCGAAACCTGGATTGAAATGGCGCGTCAGGACGGCTCCCTGGGCTGGATCGGTATTGCCAATATTCCCTCGTCGTGCTTTGCGGCAGCCTACCTGCCCGATGAAGGCTATGCAGCCGTTTTCAGTGCCAACAACAATCGGGTGACCATGGGCGGGCAGTTCTTCCCCAACGGTATGGGCGACACGGTAGAGGGCGGTTACACGGTGAGCGGTGCCTGGCAGTTTGGCAGCGGCACTGGCCATTCGGAATATGTGTGCGCCGGTTTCCTGCCTATGGACGGCGGCAACATGGTGATGGCCGATGCTGTCATGCCCCTGATGATGGTGGCCGTGGTGCCGCGTGAACAGGTGACGTTCACTGACGGCTGGCACGTACAGGGACTCAAGGGCACCGGTAGCTACGACTACGAATTGAAGGATGTTTTTGTCCCGACAAGTCACACCTATCCGCTGCTGACACGCAAGCCGCTGCGCGGTGGGGTCATGTATCAATTCGGGGTGATGCCGTTGACCGGTTGTGGTCACGCGGCCTGGGCGTTGGGGGTTTCCCGCAGTGCGATTGACGATGTGCGCGACCTGGCTATCGCCAAAACCCGCATGGGGGAGGGCAGCTCGATCGCGCACAAGTTGACCTTCCAGCGCAATCTGGCCCATCACGAGGGCATGTGGCGCGCAGCACACCGTTTGGTGGTCGACACGTACACGCAGATGGAATCGCGGCTGGCGGCGGGTGAGGAACTGACGCCTCATATGCGCTGTGATATGCGGATTGCCGCCACCTATGCCACTGAAGCCAGCCGTGAGATCGTGCAGTGGGCGCATCTGGCTGCAGGTACTTCGGCCATACGTGAAGGCGGTCGGCTCGAGCGCGCGTTCAGGGATATGTATACCGGTACCCAGCATGCGTTTATCAGCGAAAACACCTACACCGAAGCGGGCAAAATGATGCTGGGACTCATTGAGGACAGCACCGCACTCTAATCGTTTACAGGACAGACAATGCAGGATTTTAAGGGTAAGACAGCGGTCATTACCGGCGGTGCCAGCGGTATCGGGCGCGCCATGGGCGAGTTGTTCCTCGCCAAGGGCATGAATGTGGTGTTGGCCGACATCGAGCAGCAGGCTCTGGATGTCACGGTTGCCGCTCTCTGCGCAGGTGGTGGCCACTGCACAGGTGTTGTCACCGATGTCGCTAAAGCAGACAACGTGCAACGACTTGCGGATGCCGCACTGGCCGCGTTTGGCGCAATTCACATCGCTTGTAACAACGCCGGTGTGTTCGCTGGCGGCTTGCTGTGGGAGCAGAGTCTGGCTGATTTCCAGTGGCAGCTCGACGTCAACGTGTGGGGTGTCATCCACGGTATCCGCACGTTTGTGCCGATCATGGCGGCGCAGGACAGCGCGTGTCATATCGTCAATACCGCATCCATGGCAGCGGTGACCGCCATGCCGTATTCCGGTATTTACCACATGACCAAACACGCGGTGTTGGGCATGAGCGAGTCGCTGTACCATGAGCTGGCGTTCCACGTCCCGCATGTAAAAGTCTCAGTGCTGTGTCCCGAAGCGATAAACACCGGCATCGCTGCATCGGAGCGCAATCGCCCGAGTGCGTACAGTCGAGCGGGCGATATTGTCGAGTCTGATGCGCGCAATCTGGTCACGCAGGCCCTGGCAGACAGCGTTGCCGCTGGCCTCGGGCCAGAAGTGATGGCGCAGCGTGTGTTTGACGCTATCGTCGCTGAGCGCTTCTATATTCTGTCGGAGGACGCCTGGCGGGAGACGGCGAATATTCGCCTCGATGACCTACGTCTGGGTCGCAATCCCACCTTCGCGCCACCCGTCAATCTGTAGATCTGCTGATCGCTACACCGATCCTGGAGCTCATTGCAATGTCAGGCACAGTCCCGTCGAAGTTTGATCTTCCCGATGATGATGAACTCATTGCCAGGGCCCTGCAGGACGCCAGCATCCCCACGCTAATGATGAGCATGATTCACATGAGTGGCGATGCGAGCCTGCTCGATGGCACGCTGCGTCCGGCGGGCGTCTTTATCAATGAGTACCAGGGGTATATGTCGGAAGAGGACAAGGCGGCGGTGCGCACTAAGGCACTCGCAGTCATCAAGACCTTTCGCGCGGGTGGCTGCCAGCTGCCACCACCGCCCAGTGCAGACACGATCCATCGCATGATGAATTTTATTGTAGCCGGAGAAGTGGCGGCCGATTACGTGCCCATGATGCTGGAAGAAATGGAGTTGGATGGCACCGATCAGCGCAGTGATGCCTGGGGCAATGAAGTGTCAGTGGCCACCAGGGCGCAGCACACCGTTCTGGTCATCGGCGGTGGCATGTCAGGTGTGCTGGCAGCCTACCGGTTGCAGGAGGCGGGGATTCCCTTCGTAGTGATTGAGAAGAACGCCTCCGTGGGCGGCACCTGGTTTGAGAATCGCTATCCCGGTGTGCGCGTGGATGTCGGCAACCATCTGTACAGCTACTCCTTCGAGCCGGCGCATCATTGGACGCAGTTTTTTTCGCAGCAGAGCGAGCTGCAACAGTACTTTGAAGATGTGGTGCGCAATCACCAGTTGCAGTCCCACTTTCGTTTCAATACTGAGGTGACCGGCGCCGTCTTCGACGAGCACACCAAGCTCTGGACGGTAAGTACTCTCGATAAGCAGGGCAACGCCGGGCAGCATGTCGCCAACTCTGTCATCAGCGCAGTGGGGCAGTTGAACCGTCCAACGCTCCCCGACATTCCAGGTATTGAGTCTTTTCGTGGGCAATGGTGCCACTCGGCAGCATGGGATGACACGATTGATGTCACCGGGAAGAGGGTCATCGTGATAGGTTCCGGTGCCAGCGCGTTCCAACTGGTGCCAACCATTGCGGGCGACGTAAAGCACCTCACTGTGTTCCAGCGCTCAGCCCCGTGGATGTTTGAAAACCCCATCTATCATGAGAACGTGCCAGAGGGTAAGAAATGGTGTTTGCAGCATCTCCCTTTCTATACCAGGTGGTTCCGCTTTCTCATCTTCTGGCCCGCGTGTGACGGGGCTTACGACACAGTCTTTGTTGACCCCAACTGGCCCCATCAGGAGCGCTCCATCAACGAGATGAACGAGTTCGTCTACCAGATGTTTGCCGATTACATCAAGGGCCAGGTCGGCGACGATGAAGAGCTGTTGCGCAAGGTGATTCCTGATTACGCCCCCATGGGAAAACGCACGTTACAGGATAACGGCAGTTGGCTTGGTGCCCTGAAGCGTGAGAATGTCGACCTGGTGATGGAGAGTGTGGCCAGTGTGAGCGAGGAGGGTGTCACCGCCAGCGATGGCACGTTCTATCCGGCGGATATCATTCTCTATGCCACGGGCTTTGAGACCGACCGGTTTTTGTGGCCCATGGAAATCCGGGGCAGGGCCGGGCAGTTGTTGTCGCAGCAGTGGGGTATCGATCCCTCGGCCTATCTGGGCATCACCGTGCCGAATTTCCCCAACTTCTATTGTATGTATGGGCCGGGCACTAACCTGGCCTTTGGTGGCAGCCTCATTTTCAACGGCGAGTGTCAGATTCGCTATATTATGGAATGCCTCAAAACGCTGCTGCAATCGGGTAAGGCATCGCTGGAGTGCAAGGCGGCTGTCCACGCCGATTACCAGCGACGATTTCGGGAACTGCATGCCCGGCTGATTTGGGAGCATGACTCCATCAAGACCAGCTTTTACCAAAACGCCGAAGGCAAGGTTACTTTGCTGTGGCCCTGGAAAATTCTCGATATGTGGCGCTGGACCAAGGAAGTGAACAGTGCTGACTATCGTTTCGACAACTAACGAGGGGGTGGTATGTCCAGTTTGAAAGGCAAAGTAGCGATTGTTACCGGCGCAGCCTCCGGTATCGGCTTGGCCTGTGCACGCCGTTACGCGGCAGAAGGTGCCAGCGTCGTGGGCATTGACCGACACCACAGCGCGGCTTGGTCATCGGTAGAACACAGTGCTCCTGCCAGCTGTTTTCATCAGGTGGATGTGACCGATGGTGCGGCACTCAAGGCAGTGGCTGAGGCGACGGTACGCGACTTTGCTCGCATCGATATTCTGCTCACTGCTGCCGGCGTGGGTGATGGCGGGCCGGTAAGTATGTTGGATGAAGACACCTGGGACCGGGTGATCAACATCAATCTCAAAGGGACTTTTTTATCCATCAAGGCCGTACTGGATACCATGATCGCCCAACGCTGCGGCAGTATCATCACCATCGCCAGTGTGGAGGGATTGAACGGCACCGAAGGTGGCAGCGCCTATAACGCCTCCAAGGGTGGCGTTGTCCTGTTGAGTAAAAATGTCGCTATCGACTACGCACGCGTGGGCATCCGGTGCAATGCAATATGCCCGGGTTTTATCGAAACCCCCATGCTTGAAAGCGTCATGGGTCTGATGCCACAGTTCAAGGCAGACGTGGTGCGCGAGATCAAGATAGGCCGGCTGGGTCGGCCGGAAGAGATCGCCGGTGCCGCGTATTTTCTGGCCTCAGATGATTCAAGCTATGTGACCGGCCATACTCTGGTGGTCGATGGTGGTTATACCGCTGGTCACAGCCACGGCATCGTCCAGTTGATGGGACTGGTCTGATTGCTGAGTGGTTGGTCCTTTGCGCTAGCGGCCCAGAATGGACCGAGCGACCAGTTCGCGCATGATTTCCGAGGTGCCGCCGTAAATGCGCTGAATGCGCGCGTCCGTGTAAAAGCGTGAGATCGGATATTCGGTGGTATACCCATAGCCCCCGAATAATTGCAGGCACTGGTCGATGGTTTTGCACTGCATTTCAGTGCTTGCATATTTGAGCATAGCGGCTTCGTCCGCCGTCAAGTTCTCCTGCGCATAGGCGTCGGCGCACTTTTCATAAAAAGCGCGGTTGATGGCGATTTCGGTTTTCACTTCGGCCAGGACAAATCGGGTGTTCTGGAAGCTGGCCACGGTCTGGCCAAAGGCCTTGCGCTGCAGTACGTAGTCGACGGTGAGCGCCATAGCGCCCTCGGCAGCGGCAATGGCTTGAGCCGCGATACCCAGGCGCTCGCGCGGCAGCTCCGTCATCATGATGACGAAGCCCTTGTTCAATTCACCGAGCAGTGCAGAGGAGGGGAGCCGCACATCCTGAAAAAACAGCTCGGCGGTGTCCGAGGTATGCTGCCCCATTTTTTCGATTTTTTTGCCGCGTGCGAAGCCTGGCAGGGTCGTGTCGACGATGAATAGCGAGGTGCCTTTGGCGCCTTTGCCCGGGTCGGTAATCGCCGCTACGATGACCATGTCTGCCAGCATGCCATTGGTAATGAATATTTTTGAGCCGTTGAGAATCCAGTCTTCACCGTCCCTGACGGCGCTGGTGCGAATGCCTTGTACGTCTGAGCCTGCGCCGGGCTCCGTCATGGCCAGGGCACCCACGGTGTCTCCCGTGACCATTTTCGGCAGCCATTGGGCTTTCTGTTCTTCGGTACCAAAATGCTCGATGTACGGCGCTACGATATTGCTGTGAATGCTGTAGCCGGTGGCGATGCCACCAAAACCCATGCGGGACAGCTCTTCAATGATCGCGAAGGTAACCTGGGGTGTGGTGCCAGCGGCGCCGTACTCCTGGGGCATGTCTGGACATAACAAACCGGCTTGTCCCAGGGTATGCCAGAGTTGCCGTGGCACGCCGTGCTGGGCTTCCCACTCTTCAATATGGGGTGCAATTTCCTGTTCGAGCGCGCGGCGCGTCATATCGCGAAACAGGGTCAACTCTTCCTTATCCATGGTGTCGGGGCTCTGGTGAGGGCGATTGGCGTCACCAATTTTGCGCGATTCTCGGGCCAGACACAACGCGGTTGTCCAGCTTAATGTAGAGTCGCGATGCGCAATGCATTGCGCAGTAAATATCCCTCGGCAAAGCCGGGGGCGTTCCATTCAAACTAATGACAACTGCGCTAGGCGTCGATGGATCATGATTGGAGGCTTCGTTGTGGCGCGTGGCAGTGGGCATGCCCCGCTTGCTCAAAGTGCTGGGATACTCGCCGCGGAGCATGCCCACTGCCACTCGCCTGGTAGCACACGTACATCACAACGGTTGAGCTCACTCCGCCAGAGTCCCTGCGGGGATAAGGCCTGAAGAGCGAGTATCCCAGCCCTCTGGGCGATCAGGCCTTATCCCCGGAGGGACGGTTCATAAGTGCCCCTGGCAAAGCCGGGAGATCTCCCTTTTGTACTAGTCTGTGCGGCCCAGACCGCTTAGACTTGACCTCCGTTGCTAATGCCAACCAGGAGAAGTTCGATGCGCGAGTATAAGCAGTTTTACATTAACGGCGAGTGGGTCGAGCCTACCACCCCACATGATTTCGATGTGATCAATCCGGCGACTGAGGAAGTCTGTGCCCACATCTCCTTGGGATCAGAGGCGGATGTGAACAAGGCTGTTGCCGCCGCCAAGACCGCGTTTGAGAGTTTCAGCCGCACCAGTCGACAGGAGCGGATTGAGTTGCTGGAATCGTGCATCGCCGTGTATAAGAAGTATTACGTCGATATGGCTAATGCCATTCGGGAGGAGATGGGCGCACCGCAGAGTCTGGCCATGGGTGGGCAGGCGTATTGTGGTCAGGGGCATCTGCAAGAGGCCCTTAGGGTCCTGCGGACATTTGAGTTTGAAGAAGATATGGGCGAACACCGCATCTTCAAGGAGCCCATCGGTGTGTGTGGTCTGATTACACCGTGGAACTGGCCGGTCAACCAGATTTCGTGCAAGGTGGCGCCCGCCCTGGCGGTCGGTTGCACCATGGTACTCAAGCCCAGTGAAGTGGCACCGCTGTCGGGCTATCTATTCTCGCAGGTGATGCATGAGGCGGGCGTCCCTGCTGGGGTATTCAATATGATCAATGGCGACGGGCCAGGAGTAGGCACGGCGCTGTCCAAACATCCCGACGTCAGCATGATGTCTTTTACCGGATCCACGCGCGCAGGCTCCCTCGTGGCGCAGAATTCGGCACCCACCGTCAAGCGGGTTACGCAGGAGTTGGGCGGTAAATCGCCCAATATCGTGCTGGACGACGCGGACCTGGAAGCGGCGGTAACCCGTGGCGTTATGCACATGTACAACAACACCGGGCAGTCCTGCAATGCGCCTTCGCGTATGTTGGTACCGGCGGCCAAACTGGCAGAGGCGGAAGCCATTGCGGCGAAGGTCACTGAGTCAGTGGTCGTGGGTGATCCTGCTGCGGAAACAACGACGATGGGTCCGGTGGTATCGGCGGTACAGTTTGAGAAGATACAAGCCCTGATTGAGAAGGGCATCAAGGAGGGAGCCAAAGTCGTCACCGGAGGCCCAGGTCGACCCAAGGGCCTGGAAAAAGGCTACTTTATTCGCCCCACGGTTTTCTCCCAGGCCAACAACGAAATGACCATCGCCCGCGAGGAGATATTCGGGCCAGTGCTCACGATGATTCCCTACACCTCGGAAGAAGAAGCCATTCGCATTGCCAATGACACCCCCTATGGGTTGGCAGGCTACGTGCAAAGCGCTGATATCGATCGCGCGCGCAAAGTGGCCGCAAGAATTCGCGCTGGGAACGTGCACATCAATGGGGCATCCGGGGGATTTGACGTACCCTTTGGCGGGTTCAAGCAATCCGGCAATGGGCGCGAGTGGGGTAGCCACGGGTTTACCGATTTTCTCGAAATCAAGGCAGTGGAAGGTTACGGCAAATAGGGATGGGCAGGTTCATCCTCGCCATTGATCAGGGGACGACGGGGAGTACCGTCGCCCTGATGGATGCCCGGGGTAAGCTCCGCGCGAGTGTGAATTTCGAGTTTCGCCAGATCTATCCCCAGCCCGGCTGGGTTGAGCATGCGCCGGCTGATATCTGGGCGTCGGTGGTGAAAGGGATTCGCGCGATTCTGCGCAAAAATATCTGCAAGCCGACCGAGATCGTGGCCATCGGTATTACCAATCAGCGGGAAACAGCGCTGCTGTGGGATACCCATACGGGCGAGGCTCTCAACAATGCCATCGTCTGGCAGTGTCGACGCACCACGGACTTCTGTGAGGCGCTGCGCGCGGCAGGGCATGAAGCTGTTGTCAGGCGCAAGTCAGGTCTGGTGCTTGATCCCTATTTCTCCGGCAGCAAGTACCGCTGGCTGCTGCGACATACGCCTGGCATATCTGGCGCACTCAAGAGCAAGCGAGTGGCGGCAGGTACCATCGATAGCTTCCTTATTTGGCGACTGACCGAAGGTCGCGTACATGTGACAGACGTCTCCAACGCGTCGCGCACGTCACTGATGAACTTGAAAACAGGCCGTTGGGATCAGCAGTTGTTAGAGCTGTTTGAAGTGCCGCGAGAGATTTTGCCGACCATCGTCCCTTCAAGCGCTATCCTCGGGCATACCCGCGGTGTTTCGGGCTTGCCCGATGGGATTCCTATTTCCGGGGTGGCGGGTGATCAGCAGGCAGCGCTGTTTGGCCAGGCTTGTTTCGATGTCGGTGATGCCAAGTGCACCTTCGGCACAGGCTCATTCATCCTGATGAATACGGGGGCGGAGAGACTACAGTCGAACGCGGGGCTGCTCACTACGGTGGCATGGCAGTTGGGTGAAAAGGCGCAACGCGTTTACGCGCTGGAGGGCGGTGCTTTTGTGTGCGGTGCTGCCGTCCAGTGGTTGCGCGATGGCCTGAAGATGATCAAGTCGGCACCTGACATCGAAACACTGGCGTTACAGGTTGCAGATCATGGCGGTGTGGAGTTTGTCCCGGCATTGACCGGACTGGGTGCGCCCCATTGGGCACCCGACGCGCGCGGGACGCTAACCGGTATTACGCGCGGAACCGAGCGCGGACATATTGCCCGAGCCACACTTGATGCTATGGCATTGCAGAATGCGGACATACTGCGGGCAATGGAGAGTGATCTCGGCAAGCGCATGAGACCGCTGCGCGTCGACGGTGGGGCGGCCGCCAACAACTTGTTGATGCAGATACAGGCAGACGTTTTGGGTCGTCGTCTGATGCGGCCACAAGTGATCGAGACCACCGTAGCGGGTGCTTGTTATCTGGCGGGCTTGGGCGTTGGCTTATGGCAGAGTCAGTCGGATGTAAAAGACATCTGGCGAGCAGAGCGAGAATTCTCAGTAAAAATAAGTGCCAGTGCGCGTCGCAGGCGGTTTGCGTCCTGGAACACCGCCCTTCAGCGCACCCTTCTCTAGCGGTGTTGGGCGGTCTTGGTGTCTGAGGTTATTCCCTTTCGCAAACCCTCGCTTAAAGAGAAGCACAAGGGCAACACCCTGTGTCGCCACGGTCATCATAAATGGGTGGTAGACAAGGAAAAGCAATTTGATGTCAAACAGGGCAAGCTGGTGACGCTTTACCGCTGCACCCGATGTCATAAGCAGAAGGTCACGGCTCAGTGATCTGCGTCAATCCAAAATGCGTCGCCCCGTGATGTGGCTGGCAGGTTGAGCGTTTTTGGCATTGTGAGCTGGACCCGACTGGTAGACGCAATAGACGAATTAACGTAGAGTTTTTAGAGCTACTATTTTACGGAAGCAGGAATGTCAGTCATTGAACTCACTATAGAGTGTCTTGAGGCGAGAGATATCGAGGCAGATAGCGCCTCAATTGCGCAGCGTATGGAAGCGTTTCGTCACGTCATGCCCGCCACGAGTCCTACACTCATTGTTCGTGAAAATGAGAATGAAAATGAGGCAGCACCGACCGGGCAGGATATTCCAGAAGTCGACGCTGTAGAATTGACCGCCGCCACATTGCGGTCTGCCATGGCTAGCCATGGTGCTTTGATAGTGCGCAATATGTTTTCCAGTGCTGAGACCGGCACCATAATCGAGGCTATCGACCGTGTACTTGAGGCCTGCGCCAGTCCCCGAGAAGTTCGCAAGAAACTGGCAGGTACCTATTTCAATCCTCCTGGCAACCTGGTGTCCATGATGCCCAATAAGGTACAGGAACTTGGTAGCCTGAGAATGTTCAACAGTGCATCAGGTGCAGCTATGTGTGTTGAGGCCCCCAGTGTGGCTGAAGCCTTGCTGAAAATGTATGAAGTACACGGCCTCAAAGAATTAATAGCCGCCTACCTTGGCGAAGCGCCGTGCCTATCGGTCAAAAAATGGGTGTTGCGACGCAACTCTGTGACGCGCGATCCGTCCGGATGGCATCAGGATGGTGCATTTATGGGGACGGCAATCAACAGTATAAATCTGTGGATTCCACTGACTAAATGTGGCGGTGACACTGGCGCTCCCGGGATGGACGTGGTTCCGCAACGCCTGCACAAGATTGCGTCTGCCGATGGCGCTACCTTTGATTGGTCGATCAGTGACGAGCTCGTGCGTGCAGGCACCTTTGCCAGACTTCCAGTGGCACCCGTATTCAACGCCGGGGATGCATTTTTCTTCGATCACTTTTATGTACATAGAACGCAATATCGTGACGATTTTACCAGGTTGCGCTATGCAGTCGAAACCTGGTTTTTTGGTGCCACCACCTTTCCCAAAGAACAAGTTCCGGTGGCATGGTAGCAATGTTTTGCGATGGGGGATAAAAATCTGGGGGGGTGGGAGACACTAAAAATCGTCATCACCGGCGGCGCGGGGTTGGTCGGCCAAAATCTGATTATAAAACTGCTCGCCCGAGGCTGTAATAATTTGTATGTCCTTGACAAGTCGTCCAACAATCTGGCGATTGCCGAGCGGTTACATCCACAGGTGTCGTTTTTGCAAGCGGACTTGTCCAGGACAGGGACCTGGCAGGGTGTCCTGCAAGGAGCCGACATCGTCGTGATGTTACATGCGCAAATTGGCGGCATCATTGCCGAGGAATTTCTTCGCAATAACGTTACCGCAACAGAGAATGTACTGACGGCAGTACCGAGAAGTGCGTACCTCGTTCACGTAAGTTCATCCGTTATCGAGTCCTCGGCCAATGACGACTACAGTACGACCAAGGCTCGCCAGGAGGAATTGGTGGTCAAGTCTGGCCTGCCTTACACTGTGCTGCGACCCACACTGATGTTTGGTTGGTTTGATAGAAAACATCTGGGTTGGTTGTCTCAGTTCATGTCATCTATGCCGGTATTCCCCATTCCCGGGCATGGAGAATATATGAGACAGCCCCTTTACGCTGGCGATTTTTCCGAGATCATTATTGCGTGTATAGCGCAGCGGCCACCGTCACAAAGCTACAATGTTTCAGGTAAGGAAAAAGCCACCTTTATCGACATTATTAGAAAGATTAAGGCTGCAAAAAAAAGTGCATGCGTGCTGGTGAGGCTGCCTTATAGTTTGTTTTATTTTCTGCTGACGATCTATGCCCTGTTTGATCGTGATCCACCATTTACCACTTCCCAATTGCAGGCGCTGGTTATCGATGAGGTTTTCGAGGACATCGACTGGGAAAATATTTTTGGTGTAATCGCTACGCCGCTGGATCAGGCGATCAGCGCTACAGTCACTGATCCGCTTTACAGTAAAATAAAGCTGAAGTTCTAGCTATGGCAAACATAGCAATAGTTGGCGGGGGCCCTATGGGTCTTGCTGCCACCTACCATCTGCTGAAGAAGGGTCATACCGTCACCCTGTACGAAGCCGATAAGCAGTTGGGCGGTATGAGTGCATCATTCGTATTTAACGGAATAAAGATAGAGCGTTACTACCACTTTATCTGTAAAAGCGATCACGCACTTTTCGATATGCTCAGGGAACTTGGTATCGAGAGTTCATTGCGCTGGAATGAGACTCGTATGGGGTACTTCTATCAGGGCAAGATTCGCAACTGGGGTGAGCCAATTGCGCTGCTGACGTTTCCGGGTCTCGGATTGGTCAGTAAAATACGCTACGGCCTCTTGGCATATACCTCTACCAAGCGCAGCGATTGGCGCAAGCTCGATAAGGTCGATGCTGTTACCTGGCTGACGCGCTGGGTCGGCGATAGAGCCTACGATGTACTGTGGCGGCCGTTATTTGAGCTCAAATTTCACCAATACACACCCAATCTTTCTGCGGCCTGGATCTGGTCACGGCTAAAACGCGTCGGGACTTCGAGAAAGAATCTTTTGCAAGAGGAGATGGGCTATCTACACGGCGGATCAGATACGTTCCTCGACAGTATCGCGGCGCACATACGAGCCATGGGCGGTGTAATTCATCTCGGTGAAGCGGTGCAGGAAATAGCGATTGAAAAGGGCAGAGTACGCGGTGTGCGCACCCCCGTGGGAAACTTTCATTTTGATCGAGTGATTAGCACTATCCCCATGCCCTATGTGGCCAGTATGGTCCCTGCTTTGCCCGCGGCAATACGGGACAAATACAATTCGGTCAATAATATCGCGGTGGTCTGCGTACTGGTACATTTGAGCGAAGCCCTGTCACCCTATTTTTGGCTCAACATAAGCGACCCTGCAATCGATATTCCAGGACTCATTGAGTACAGCAATCTCAATCCGCTGGGTGGCCATATTGTGTATGCACCCTTCTATATACCGGGAGATCACGAGGATTATCAAAGAGATGATGCATTTTTTATTGAGAAAGTACGCAGATATCTGTTCACCATTAGGCCTGATTTGACCGATGCCGCGATTCTAAAGATTGCGGCGGGGCGTTATCGTTACGCACAGCCCATTTGTGAGACAGAATTTTCCGCTCGGCTGCCCCCGATATGTCCTGGTGTAGAGGGGCTATTTATTGCCGACACCTGTTTTTATTATCCTGAAGACCGATCGATTTCAGAGAGTATTGCACTCGGCAAGGTATTAGCAGAAATGGCTGGCGAGCCGTGCTAAGTCATGAACGGAGCTTTTCCGCCTCTTTTTTGGACACCAGGTTTATCCGCTTTTTGCTTGCAGGTGGACTGGCGGCCTTACTCAATTTTGGCAGCAGATTTTTCTACAACAGTTTCGTTGACTTCAGTGCCGCCGTGGTGCTCGCCTTTCTGACTGGACTGACTGCGGGATACGTCCTGAACAAGCTGTATGTCTTCAAATCCAGCGGCAATTCAATCCATCAGGAAATCAGCTGGTTCATAGTGATCAATCTGTTTGCCCTGGTGCAGACATGGGGCCTAAGCGTCTATCTGGCGCAGTTCCTACTGGCCAATAGTCCTCTGGCCGGCCGCGGAGGCAGCGAGCTCGCACAGGCGATTGCGCATGGGGCAGGTGTCCTGTTGCCGGTTTTCACCAGCTATCTAGGCCATAAATACCTCACATTCAGGGAATAGATTACAATTGCCAAGCAAGTTCACTCATCTCAATGATGATGTGGAATTGTTACCGAGGGTATACTGGGATTTTTGGGATCATCATGTGCATATTTCAGACCAATCGCTGGTGGTGAAACTGTACCTACGTCTTCGGCTATTTTGGAAGGTGTTAGGCAAGCAGTTTCGCATCGTTGCCGTAGCAGTAACATAGTACGAACTACCTAGCGAGATGCCTGACGTGACACACGCAGTAGAAACCAGGATGGATGAACCACCTTTGTGTGTTGATCTGGATGGCACCTTGGTCAATACCGATACCCTCGTAGAATCTGCGCTACTGCTGGCCAAGTTGAACCCGCTGTATGTTTTTGCCATGCTATTCTGGCTGCTGGCCGGCAAAGCGAATCTGAAGGAAAAAATTGCTTGCCGTATCACGCTGGATGTAACCACTTTGCCCTACAATCAGCCGTTGCTCGGGTGGTTGCGCGAACAGCGCGCGGGCGGGCGGAATCTGGTTCTGGTAACCGCAGCCAATCACCGCATTGCTGACGCAACAAGTGACCATCTGCAAATATTTTCACGTGTGATCGCCAGCTCCAGTACGCGCAATCTGAGCGCGGGTACGAAACTTGCAGAGTTGGTCCGGCTGTTTGGGGCTCGCGGGTATGATTATGCAGGCAACAGTCGCGATGACCTAAAGGTATGGTCAGACGCACGCAAAGCCATACCCGTCAATGCGGGCTCGGGACTGTCGGGCCGTGCGGCAAAACTCGCTGAGATTGAAGTTAGTTTTCCTGTAGGGCATAACACGGCGCTGGCACTGATCAGCGCCATGCGCCCCCATCAATGGAGTAAGAATCTGCTCATCTTTGTCAGTATTCTTATCGCGCACAAGTACACCGATGCCACATTATTAAGCTCAACAATTATCGCCTTTGTCTCCTTTTGCCTGTGTTCCGCTGCCGTTTATCTCATCAACGACTTGCTCGATCTGGAGGCGGATCGAAAACACAGTGTAAAACACAGCAGGCCTTTCGCCAGCGGACGGGCACCTGTAGTGCTCGGCTTTCTCGCGGTGCCCTTGCTTTTTGCTGGATCAGTCAGTCTTGCCTGGATCGCGGGCAAGTTCTTCGTTAGTGTGCTGGTGCTGTATTTTGTTGTAGCTCTCGGTTACTCCCTTTACTTTAAGCGACTCGCTTTACTGGATGTGCAGGTATTGGCAATACTTTATACGCTGCGGATCATCGCTGGAGCTGCAGTAGCTGGAGCGATGCCCTCCGTTTGGCTCGTATCTTTCTCAATGTTTATATTTACCAGTTTGGCGATGGCCAAGCGGTTTGCAGAACTGAAGGCACTGGAGCTCGAATCGGGCGGCTGGGCCAGCGGTCGTGGATATCACGTCAGTGACATCACCATTCTTGCGCAACTCGGCGCCGCATCGGGTTATATTTCAACCCTGGTGCTGGCGTTGTATATTGATAGCCACGATGTCGTCGCAAACTATCACAATCAGCGAATCATGTGGCTGCTCTGCCCCCTATTGATGTACTGGATAGGACGCATCTGGTTGGTGGCGAGTCGCGGTGAGCTGCATCAAGACCCGGTTATATTTGCCACCCGCGACGGAATCAGTTATGTCGTCTTTGGGCTTGGCTTATTGACCATTGTGGCAGCCCGTTGATGGAAGCCAGCTGGGGTTGCCTGCCGCTTACGGGCCCTGATCGTACTATTGAGCGCGACTGGCGTTTTGAGGCGTTACCTGAGTTGATGGGTAACGATACAGTGCTGGCCTATGGGCGTGGTCGTAGTTACGGCGACAGTTGCATTAACAGTCACGGCACGCAGCTTAGCACTCGAAGGCTGAACCGATTTATCCGGTTTGATGCGGAGCACGGTATTCTCAATTGCGAGGCTGGCCTTACCCTGGATGAAATACTACAGGTCATTGTTCCCAGAGGCTGGTTTCTTCCGGTTGTGCCCGGTACCCGGTTTGTAACACTCGGTGGCGCCATTGCCAACGACGTTCATGGCAAGAATCATCACCATGCAGGCTCGTTCGGCTGCCATGTTCTCTCCTTGAATTTGCTGCGCAGTGATGGCACGCGACAGATATGTACGCCGAGTGAAAATGGTCAGCGCTTTGCTGCCACCATAGGTGGACTTGGACTTACCGGACTGATTACCAGCGCTACAGTGCGCCTGATCCCCATCACTTGCGATGAGCTTGTGGTAGAGGACCTTCCTTTCAACTGCATCGAGGAGTTCACAGCGCTTAGTCGTCAATCGATAGACTGGGAGTATACGGTATCCTGGGTAGATACTTTTTCTAGAAAGGGGCAGGTCGGCCGTGGTATTTTTTCTCGAGCACGGCACGCCCAGGACAAAAGAGCACTCGCTCCAGGTCGTAGCAGGCCCGCGTTGGGTGTACCGTTTGCACCGCCTGTCTCGTTCGTGAATAGATGGACGGTCAATTGTTTCAATCAAGCGTACTTTTGGGCCGGTAGCAAAAAGCAGGGTATGCGGCACACACATTACCAGCCTTTCTTTTTCCCGCTAGATACCATCGCCAATTGGAATCGTGTTTACGGTAAGAATGGATTTTACCAATATCAGTGTGTGGTCCCACCGTCTGGCAGTGAGCAGGCCATACAGACATTGATGCGGGACATTCACCGTAGTGGCGAGGCATCTTTTCTCGCAGTTCTCAAAGAGTTTGGGGATCGTCAGTCCCCAGGTATGCTCACGTTTCCCCGTCCTGGACTGACTTTGGCACTGGACTTTCCCAATCGCGGAGAGAAGACCAAACGCCTTTTGGCATCCTTTGACGAGATTGTGATGTCGGTGGGTGGCGCCATCTATCCCGCGAAGGATGCAAGAATGTCGGCAGCAATGTTCGCATCAGGTTATTCTGGCATGCAGGAATTTTTGCCGGAAGTCGATCCGAAATTTTCATCCGCTTTTTGGCGTAGGGTGCAGTGATGCCTACGAAGTCGCACATACTCGTTTTTGGCGCAAGCTCGGCCATTTGTCATGAGCTTTTGAAACTCTATGCAGCTGAGGGCGCCAAGTATTTTTTGGTGGGAAGGGATGCAGCCAAACTGGCGGCAGTTGCTGATGACCTGGTGGCCAGGGGTGGTACGGTAAGCGGTACTGCAAGTTACGACTTCAATCAGTGGCAGCATCACCAGGCGTGTGTCACGCAGGCTCGGGACAGCCTGGGTAAATTTGACATTGTCATTGTGGCGCATGGCTCGCTACCTGACCAGGCCGAGTGCGAGACCGCCAGTGCACCAGTAAAAGCATGCATGGATGACAATTTTACAAGTGCCGCGATCATCATTCAGGCGTGCGCACAACAACTGGCCTTGCAAGGGCAAGGAACACTCGCGGTCGTATCTTCGGTGGCCGGAGACCGAGGCAGAAAAAGTAACTATGCCTATGGCGCAGCCAAAGCGGGCATTGACGCGCTAGTACAGGGATTGCAGGGTAGATTTTCTGGCAGCGCTGTGAGGGTTGTTAACATCAAGCCCGGCATGATGGTCAGTCCGATGACAGCGCACCTGAAGCATGGCCCGATTTGGTCCACTCCCGTCGCTATTGCGCCAGGTATTTACCGCGCGATATCGTCAGGTCGCAGGGTTTGCTACGTACCTGGCTACTGGCGCCTCATCATGTTGGTCATCCGTGTGCTGCCGACAGGGATCCTGGCAAAGCTTCCTATCTAGACGCGATATTCGATCAGTTGGATTGTCCAATCTGCAAACAATCCTGATTTTTTTTGCATGGACCTTGATAAATGGCTAATACCGTCTATTTTTGAAGACAGCACGATGCATTACATGCTCGTGCTGACACGTCCCCTGGCCGATGTTTCCGCCCCGAAACATACGGCTGTTTGGCCCGCTTTCATTTCGTGAGATGCGGGCTTTTTTATGACTATTAAAACCTTAACAGGAGATGTTAAAGTAATTTGTCAGATTGATGGGGTCATGCTTCCAGGGTCCATTTATAGCTAGAACGTCATCGTGAGCGCGTTTAGGTCAGTATTGCGATCGTAATCCGACAAGCTCGCGCCTTGATTTTCGTCACATTTATGTAGTGCGCGGCGCGTAAACTAAGCAATGGCTCGGGTTCCATCGCGTCCACTGGACCACAGGTTTTTCAACTTCGTCTGCCCGTGCGAAGGTTTCAGATTATCCCCAGTTGGAGTTGTTATGCCTAACACGATCAAGAAACGTCTCGCTGATCTTCTTGACCAAGACTTATTCATGCCGAGGGAGTTGAGTTGGCTGTCTTTTAATGCTCGAGTACTGCAGGAAGCTGCAGACGAGTCGGTACCCGTCATCGAACGCCTGCGCTATCTAGGCATCTATTCTAATAATTCGGACGAGTTTTTCCGCGTCAGAGTGGCGGAAGTACGTCGCTTGATGGCGGTCTCATCAGGTGACATGAAACAGCAGTCGAAGGATCTGCTGGTGGCCATACAGAAACGCGTGCTGGAGCTGCAGAAAGAGTTCGACAGAATCTATATCGATATCATGCATGCCCTTGCGCAGAATCGCATTTATCTGATCAATGAGACGCAGTTGGACGAGGGGCAGCGAGCATTTGTACGCACCTATTTCACCAATAAAGTACTACCAGAACTGGAACCCATACTGCTCAGGGAAGAGTTTAAAATTCCGGTATTGACTGATGAGTCGATCTATCTTGCGGTCGATATTAGCTCTGGTGTTACCTACCACTCAGCTGTGGTGGAAGTGCCGACTGACCGCTTGTCCCGGTTTGTGGAGATTCCTCGAAGAGCGGGAAAAAGCGGTAAGGGGAGCAAGGTGTTTATCGTGCTGGATAATATTATACGCGCTTGCCTGCCACAGGTTTTTCGCGGTGTTTTCCCTATCACTGAGGCAGACGCCTATTGCTTCAAATTTTCACGCGATGCTGAATTGGCCATCGATACAGGCATCACTCAGAGTCTCATGGATAAAATGGCCTTGGGTCTGAAGCAGCGACGAAAAGCAGAAACGGTGCGCATGGTGTATGACGGCAGGATGCCCCAGCGTCTGCTTGATCAGCTGTGTACGCGTATTGGCTTTAGCAAACAGAACACGCTGATCGCGGGAGCACGTTACCATAACTCCAAGGATTTTATGTACTTCCCTAACGTGGGATCGAGATTTCTGGAGTTCAAGAAACTGCCTGCCATGCGTATATCGCCCGCGCACGCCGTTAGTGGCATATTTGAGACGATCCGAAAAAAGGACGTTCTACTGTATTTTCCTTACCATCAATACAGCAGCGTCATTGATCTGCTCAAGACGGCCGCTCTGGATCCGCATGTCGTCAGGATAAAGATCTGTTTGTACCGTGTCGCCCGAGAGTCCCGGGTGATTGATGCACTGGTTAATGCGGTACAAAACGGCAAGAAGGTATTGGCAGTAGTGGAATTGGCGGCGCGCTTTGACGAGGCGGCCAATATCAACTGGGCGCAAAGACTCACGGAGAATGGTATCGATGTTATTTTTGGCATACCCGGGCTGAAAGTGCACAGCAAATTGTTACTGATTGAACGCCGGGAGGACCATGTAACTCGTTATTACAGCTATATCAGCAATGGTAATTTTAATGAGCGGACCGCCAGGCTATACACTGATTTCAGTCTTGTCACGTATGACCAGAATATAGGCAAGGACGTAAATAGTGTTTTTGAGTTTCTCCAGTATAACTACAAACGCCCCAAGTATCGGCTTCTGCTGGTGGCACCGCACAGCATACGCAGCGGTGTGATGGAACTGATTGACCAGGAGATTGCCAACGCGCGCTCTGGCTATCGTGCCTCCATGATTCTCAAGTGCAATAATCTGGTGGATAAAGAACTGGTGATGAAGCTCTATGAAGCGAGTCAGGCAGGTGTAGAAATTCGCTTGATCGTGCGTGGCATGTGTTCCCTGCTGGCCGGAGTAAAAGACCTTTCTGAGAATATTCGGGCGATCAGCATTGTCGATCGATTTCTGGAACATGCCAGAGCGTACGTGTTCCACAATCAGGGCAAGCCGCGCTATTTAATCGGCTCAGCAGATCTGATGACGCGCAACCTGGATTTTCGGGTAGAGGTGCTCTGTCCGATACTGGATGAGGATGCCAAGCGTATGGTGCAGGACATTCTGGACCAGCAATGGCATGACAATGTTAAGGCGCGAGTGTTGGATCAGAATCAGACTAACAATTATGTGCAGGTCAAGAAAAAGGCGGCCAGAATTCGCTCGCAGGAAAGTATTCACAGCTATCTGGCAAGCGGAAAGTTGCCGCGCTATCCAAAGACGACTATGGATCAGCCAACTCGGCGGCGACGTAAAGCGACATAGAGAGTGTCGTTTGCATGCCGCCATGAGGCGTGTACACTTCGTGATCCGACAGTTTGGCAGCATTTGCCTGGCCTCGCCCCCTAACACTGAATCGTAAGGAAGAAGCACATGATTGCATATACAACTATTGGTACCGCCGATATAGAGAAAGCCAAGGCCTTTTATTTGTCGCTGCTTGAGGACATGGGTGTCACGGTGTTCATGGATACCGGGCGGCTCGCGGCACTCGGTTCTCCCGGCGGCGGTGCCATGCTGGCGGTTTGTACTCCCTATAACGGAGAGGCTCCCAGCCCGGGCAATGGCAATATGATTGCGATCTCCCCGGGATCAACGGAGCTGGTGGACAAACTCCATGCCAAAGGCCTGCAGCTCGGCGCCACTGACGAGGGCGCTCCCGGCCAACGCATGGACGGCTTCTATGGCGGCTATATTCGTGATGCTGACGGTAACAAAGTCTGCTTTTGTCACTTCGGCTAGACTTATTAGCCACTTCCAAACTGTATTTGAGTCCATGTTGCGCATTGGGTCGATGTTGGTAACTGCCGACCGGAGAGTGCTCTAGTGGCAGGAAGCAGCTTGCTGCTGCTGCTTGATGATATCGCCGCTGTGCTGGATGACGTGGCATTGATGACCAAGGTCGCGGCCAAAAAAACCGCAGGCGTACTAGGCGATGATCTCGCGGTGAACGCGGAAAAGGCGAGCGGTGTGCGGGCAGATCGTGAGCTGCCCGTGGTGTGGGCCGTAGCGAAGGGCTCCTTCCGTAACAAGTGCATTCTGGTGCCGGCCGCCCTGGCAATTTCCTTTGTCGCTCCATGGTTGATTACGCCTTTGCTTATCGTGGGTGGACTCTTCCTGTGCTACGAAGGCTTTGAAAAAGTCGCGCACAAATTTCTCCACTCAGCCGCCGAGGATGCAGCCCATCACGAGGAGCTGGTGGAGCATCTGGTGGATGTCACAGTCGATCTGGTGCAATACGAACAGGACAAGATCAAGGGAGCCGTGCGCACAGATTTTATTCTGTCGGCTGAAATCATCGTGCTTACCCTGGGTATTGTTGCTCAGATGCCATTTGTTACCCAGGTATTGGTGCTCTGCGCTGTTGGTATGATCATGACGGTAGGGGTTTACGGACTGGTGGCGGGCATCGTGAAGCTGGATGATGCTGGCTTGTATCTGCTGCAGAAGGCGGGGCCGGGCGTATGGCCGACAGCTCAGCGCTGGTGCGGCGCGCAACTGATGATCTTTGCACCCTGGCTGATGAAAGTTCTGGCCGTGGTGGGTACCATCGCCATGTTTATGGTGGGCGGTGGGATTCTGGCGCACGGGTTTCACACTCTGGATGAGGGCATCACGTTTCTCAAAGCGCACGTGGGCGAGATAGCGACGCTTGGCCCGATGCTGGCGGCGATGACACCCACACTGGCACATATTGCAATAGGAATGGTTGCAGGTGCTGCGGTACTGGCTGTGGTTGTCCTGGCTCAGCGCTGGCGAGGCGTTTAATTTTAGGGTTTCGTCCTCACTTCAGGAGCGAACCCAGTACTCCTCGAAACAGTTTACGGCCGAGACTGCTGCCGGCAGCGCGTGCAACACTTTTCAAAAAGGCCTCACCGGCGCTTTCCCGATTGCTGGCACGCGGTTTCGGTTTATTCGCTGGCGGGTCCTCTCGCTCACTGACGTGTACCTCCTGCGCCTGTTTCGTTCGGGCTGCGGTGCGTTGCAGCAGGACCTCGTGGGCAGAGAGTGGGTCAATCGGCGTGAGATAGCGCTTATAGTTGCTATCCTTGTCCAGTATCGCCTGACGCTCTGCCAGGGTGGCCTCACCCATGCGTGAGCCGGGCGGGCATACCAATATGCGCTGTACAGGGGCGGGAATGCCCTTGTCCTGCAGCATCGAAACCAGTGCTTCACCCACACCCAGTTCGGTGATAGCGGTGAATGTATCCAGATCGGGATTGGTACGGAAGGACTGCGCGGCGACCTTGACCGCTTTTTGTTCGTTGGGTGTATAGGCCCGCAGTGCGTGTTGTACGCGGTTGCCCAATTGGCCCAGCACGCTGTCCGGGATATCGCTGGGACTTTGCGAAATAAAGTAAATGCCGACGCCCTTGGACCTTATCAGGCGCACCACCTGTTCAATTTTTTCAAGCAGTGCTTTGGGGACATCGCTAAACAGCAGGTGAGCTTCGTCGAAGAAGAACACCAGCACAGGTTTCTCCGGGTCACCCAATTCCGGAAGATTTTCAAACAGCTCGGACAACAGCCACAGCAGAAAGGTGGAGTAGACCCGGGGACTCATGATGAGCGTATCGGCTGTCAGAATATTGATCATGCCGCGACCGTCGCCAGTGGTCTGCATAAAATCGGCCAACTGCAGGGCCGGTTCGCCGAAGAAGTGTTCACCTCCCTCTCGTTCCAGCATTAGCAGGCGACGCAGGATGGCATTGACTGAGGCCTTCGCAACGCCGAACCCCGCACCCAACTCCTTGCTGTTGTTGCCAAGATATTCTAGCGTGGTGCGCAGGTCCTTGAGGTCCACCAGTAACATGCCCTCATTGTCGGCAAATTCGAAAACCAGGGTTATCGCTCCCTCCTGCGTTTCATTAAGATCAAGTAAGCGTGAAATCAGTTGTGGCCCCATTTCCGATACTGTCGCGCGCACAGGGGTGCCCTTTTTGCCAAATACATCCCAGAACGCTACTGGGTAGCCCCTGTGGCTGTAATTCACAATACCGATCTTCTGTGCCCGCTCGCCCAATTTTGGGTTTTCTTCCCCGGGCTGGCATAACCCTGAGAGGTCACCTTTAACATCCGCAAGGAATACCGGCACGCCCAAGTCCGAGAAACCCTCGGCCAGGCATTGCAGGGTGACTGTTTTGCCGGTGCCGGTAGCGCCTGCTATCAATCCGTGGCGATTGGCGTAGGCCGGATTGAGGTACACTTTGCCGGCCTCGGAGCCGCCAATGAGAATGCCATCGGTCATGGTCAGTTTTTCCTTGTTAACGGACTGCGGTGGGCGATAGAGCAGAGTATAATCAAGCTCCAACGGGGTATCGACAGGAATATAGCATGCGGTGGCAAGGCGGCAGGCGAAGTGACAACGTAGAGGACAGGCGGGGAGAGAGCCCGGTTTACAGTGCGGCAGGGGCGGCCCCGGTGGTATTGCGATTCTTGCCAATGCTTCTGCGTACCAAAGTGGGGCGCATTATTCTTATTACGGGTATCGTTGTGATCGTAGGTGGTCGCATATTGGGAGTCGATGTGTTGTCTCTCCTGGCAGGTGGCGGGGGCACTTCCGGGCAGCCCACGGCGCAACTGAGTGAGGCCGATCAACAGATGTCTGAGTTTGTGGCGGTGGTACTGGGCGATACCGAGGACACCTGGCATCCGCTATTTCGCCAACTAGGACGCGAATACCGTGAGCCCAATCTGGTGTTGTTTACCGGCAGCGTAAACTCCGCCTGTGGTTACGCCAGCGCCGCTGTGGGACCCTTCTACTGCCCCGGCGACCAAAAGCTGTATATTGACCTGGCATTTTTTCAGGACCTCAAAAATCGCCATGGTGCTCCCGGTGATTTTGCCCAGGCGTACGTGATAGCCCATGAAGTGGGGCACCATGTACAAACACTGTTGGGGATTAGTGAGAAAGTAGCGGCTGCCCGCAAGGGAGCGAGTGAGGCCCAGGGGAACGCGCTTTCCGTGCGCCAGGAATTGCAGGCCGACTGCTTCGCGGGCATGTGGGGGCACGTGGCCAATAGCCAGCGCCAGCTGCTGGATCCGGGCGATCTCGAAGAGGCATTGCAGGCGGCGACTGCCATCGGGGATGATCGATTGCAGCAGGAGGCCGGTGGCCAGGTGGTCCCGGACAGCTTTACGCATGGCACCTCCGCACAGCGCGTCAAGTGGTTCAGGGCCGGCTTCGAATCCGGAGACATCAATGTTTGCGATACGTTTGCTGCTGCTCAGGATAAGTAGCGACGTTCGGCTAACGGCAGTTTTCACCTGTCGTGTTTTCGAACGGTTTGAAAAATAGACAGATGGTGTGTTGGTTTGACGGCAGGGATGATGAATTCCCAAACCGTGGACTAGACAGGCACAGACACCATGACAGCAGCAAAGCTTATTGAATACCGCATAACTCGCCAGTTACTGCAGCGCAGGGGGGAGGGCGGCAAGCAGCAGGGTATCAACCCATGGCCAGACCGGTTGATCGCCATCCTTGCGGTCACGGCAGCTTTGTTTATTGTGGGTAGTTACCTCGAGGAATTGCTCTGGGCGGCGCTTGGTGCCGCTACGATCTTCACGCTAAGGTAGCCCTTGATTGTCGGAGTCATGCAGGCGCTGCGCTTGCCGCTGTAACGGTGCAGGTGTTAGTGATGCTAAGTGGCGGCCATGTTCATTGCGGTAAAATTCCGAGGTTGTAGCCATTTCTGCTCCTCACTATCTGGTCGCGCCAAGAACCGGATGGTACGATCCCTGCGATTATTTTCAGCAATCAATAATAAGGGATTGTATGTTTGCCCACACCACCAGTCGCAGCAACTACTCGCTTATAGGTTTGATAATCCTGCTTGCGCTGTCAGGATTTGCGCATGCGGAGGGCAGCCGCAGTCTCTATCCGGCCAGCTATCCCTCTGCCAGCGTGGCGACAGGCGCCCGCGCCAATCTCGACCTGCAACCGTCGCAGTACTATGTCAATCGCGTTATTCGTCGTGGCTTCATCTACGTGTACGCCGAGGCGGGCGAATATATCTTGCTGGGCTCGAGCAATATTGGCACTACCGCCGGATTTGGCGGTAACGTCAACGTTTACAATCCACAGGATTTTGGCACTCGCGGCGACGAAACCATTCCCGCAGCGGCGGATTTTACCTGTACCGGCGGCAGCAGTGCGCCCGGCACCCACTACTTCGGTGCCAACGTGGGCGTCATCGCCACCCGCGCCGCTGAACTTGCTGGCCCCAATAGCGCCGACGGCACCGTTACGGTCACCAACGGCTACAACCCCTGTGGTTACCAGGCGCCGGTCAGCGGCATTTACGGTGTGCTGTTCACCGCTGCCAGCAGCGGGTCTATTAGTGGCAACGTCAATGTGGTGCCGCCGAGCAATAACTCGGTAGCCGGCTGGGAAGTGGCGGTGCGAGATAGCGCCTCCAGCGTGACTGATTTCAATGGGCGGGCCCACACTTTCGCCTTTCTGGGTTTCACCGGCGGCAACAGCCGGCCGGTGTTTTCCACGCTGTACTACGCGACCGAGGACGGCTACCGCTACCAACAGGACCTGCGCGGGCTGGATCCCAACGGCTATGCACTGTATGCCAACACGTTTGGTTTTCTCGACAACAGTCAGCCACTCTACAAGACCCTGCGCGGTAATAGTGCGACGGTGAGCAACCTGCCGCTGGGGGTATCGACACTGCCCGCACAATATCCGATTTTTTTCAGTGACATTCGTCCGGGTGCGGCCGCCGAGGCCGAGGCAGTCAGGGTGCTCAACGCTCTTTTTATCCCGCTCGTTCCGCCCTCGCCACAGATTAACAATGTTGGCTTTAGCGGCTCGCTCGGCGGGACCATCACCTCTACCGGTGTGGGTGGCACCTTCAGTTTCAACACGACAGATACGGTCAGCTACCAGATTGTTATCAGCCGTGATGGCATCGATTTCGACCCGGCCAATCCACTCAATCGCTTGCTGACTGGCATCGCCTTCTCGGGTACGCACCAGGTAGTATGGAACGGCTTGGACAATAACCTGGCACCCTTTCCGGCGAGCGTCACGCCCTATACGTACCGGGCCTACGGGCGCAATGGCGAGGTCCACTTTCCTATTATTGATGCAGAGAACAATGGCAACGTCACGATTCCGGGGGGCGGTCCGACCATCACCCGTTTGAACGGAACCAGCCCGGGCGACCAGACAGTGTTTTTCGATGATCGCGGGTATGTCACCAGCAGCGGCACGGCCGTAGGCAATCTCAATGGCACCTTGTGCCCCACTGCCGTGCCGGCAGCCGCGGACCCCGCGTTCAGCCTGATTGGGGTGGACTCGAGCACCAGCTATCGGCGCTGGCAGAATGGTAGTAACAGCAACTCGGACTGCAATACCAGCGCAGGGTGGGGTGATGCCAAAGGCGTCAATCTGTGGACGTATTTCCTGACAGGCGAAGCTAGTGCCATCCTGGAAATTCGCGAATTTCCTGTGGATTTGGCCACCACTGTCACGATGCAGGCGACAGTCGTCGCCGGGAACGCCGTTCAAGGCACTTTTTCTTTCGCCAATAACGGCAGTAACAGTGTTGACCAGGTAAGCTACAGCATGAGTCTCACCGCCGGGCTGGGTGTTGTGACCTTCAGTAATCTCCCGCTGGGTACTGCGGCCAGCTACGACTCGGTTACCGGTGCCGTCACGTTGACGGGGTTTCCCGGCACGCTCTCGGCGGGTGAATCCTACAGCGGTATGCTCTTTAGCTATACCGCGCCCGTTGCGGGACCTGTCACCGCCAGTACCGCGATTGCCACTAGTGGCGCCACCGCCGATTCAGTCCCGGAAAATGACAGCGCAGTGGCGTCCACCGCGATCGGCAATGTGGATGTGGCGACTGTGATCACCGGCATCCCCACAGCGGCCGATCCTGGCTCCACCGTTAGCGGCGCCGTGCTGTTCTCCAACTCAGGGCCGCAGGATGCCCTGGGGGTCAGCTATGCATTCAGTATCGGCGCTCCAGGCAATACACCGACCAATGTTCAGTTCGCCAGTTTACCTCCTGGGGTGAGCGCCACCTACGATGCGGCTACCGGAGTGGTCAGCCTGACCGGCATGCCGACGACGTTGGTCGTGGGCGACCTTATCTCTCTGGGTTTTTCCTACACCGCACCGGTTATCGATGGTGCCAGAATCGAGGTGAGTTCTGCCGTGACCACCACGTCCAATGATGCAGTGCTAGCCAACAACACCGCTGTGGCAGGCACCGACTTTATATTGCCCATTGTCGATGTGGCAACTCAGATCACCGGTGTACCTGCAACGGCTGAACCGGGTGCCACGGTCAGTGGCTCCGTCGCGTTCTCCAACGCCGGTCCCGAGGATGCACAGGGTGTCACCTATTCATTTAGCATTGGTTCTGCAGGCAATACACCGACCGACGTACTATTTACCAGCCTGCCTTCCGGGGTGAGCGCCACCTACGATACTGCTACCGGAGTGGTGAGCCTCACCGGCATGCCGACGACACTGGCCGTGGGCGCTAGTGTGTCGCTGGCTTTCTCGTACACCGCACCTGCCACCGATGGCGCGAGAATCGAGGTGAGCGCTGCTGTGGCGACCACCTCAAATGACGTGCTGCCAACTAACAACACCGCAACAGCAGGCACCGACTTTCTATTGCCCATTGTGGATGTGGCGACTGTGATTACCGGGATACCTGCAACGGCGGAGACGGGCTCCACGGTCAGTGGCTCCGTCGTGTTCTCCAACGCCGGTCCCGAGGATGCGCAGGGCGTCACCTATTCATTTAGCATTGGTTCTGCAGGCAATACACCGACCGACGTACTATTCACCGGCCTCCCCTCTGGTGTGGGAGCCACCTACGATGCCGGTACCGGAGTGGTTAGCCTGACAGGTATGCCGGGTACACTTGTGGTGGGCGATAGTGTGTCGCTGAGCTTCTCTTACACGGCGCCTGACGCCGATGGCGCAAGAATCGAGGTGAGCGCTGCTGTGGCGACCACTTCAAATGACGTGCAGCCCGCCAACAATGCCGCAGTGGCAGGCACCGACTTTGCTCTCAACCCGCCCATCACACCGCAAGCAGTGCCAGTGCCGGTTTTGCCATGGCCGGCTTTCCTGATATTGCTTTCATTGGTGGCAATATTGGGACATCTTTGGGCCAGGCAGTTGCAACATCGATGTTGAATTGGAAACACTTTGGCAAAGCCCACCTACTGATCTATCGCCTCACCGGCGGGCGCATTGGTGCCCGAATGGGCTGGATCGATGTGGCGCTGGTTGAAACGGTCGGGCGCAAGACTGGCCATCTTCGCTGCGTTCCTATCGCCTGCTATCCCTACCGCGACTCCATTGTGGTTTCCGCCTCTAACAGCGGCAAGGAGAGTCATCCGGCCTGGTACCTGAATATGCAGGCGAACCCGGCAGTCACCGTACAGCTTGGCAAAGAGTGCTACCGGGCGATTGCCGAAGACGTAGGAGATGAGGAGCGGGCAGCCTTGTGGACGACGATTGTGCAGATGAACAAGCATCAGGGTGAATATCTGGAAAAAGCCGAGCGCAAAATTCCTTTGGTCTGGCTGCGGCGACAGATAGCATAACCCTAATCCTGCGAGGGAATTTGTTTCGTATCTGGCTCAACTGGCGAAAACTCGGCATCCACTGCTTCTTCACCAAACCAGGCGCGCATTCTTTTTGCTGTTTTGGCGCGCACATCGTCATTGATATAACGGGTCACGGCAGCAATCGCCAATACCAGCACTCCCAGATCGTCGGCATAGCCGATTCCTGGGGCCAGGTCAGTGATGGCATCCAGTGGGACTATAAAGTAGCCCAGCGCAGCGGCAATGGTTGCCTTGGCCCAAGCGGGCGCCTTTTCCTCCTGCGCTGCGTAAAACAGCAGTAGCGCTTTCTCCACCACGTCCCTGCCGGCGGATTTGGCAAAACGCTTCAATTTATTCCGCAAGCGAGAATCGGAATAGGCTGCTTCGAACGTATTGTCATCTCTCATGATTTTCACCACTCATCCAAATAACCACAGCCCCAATGCACTGCGGTTCTCTACTACGATCTGCTGTGCCGTGGGGTCGTCTGCCAGTTCGTTGGGTTCGATGTGCAGGAGTTGCAGCACGTAAGGTACTAATCTGGCACGCGTAGAGATTTCTAGAGCACCGTTTTCCATACCGTAGTCGACTTCCACTACCTCGCGCTGTTCCGGCGTCAGTCTGGGATCAGGTGCAATACGTACGATGACGAGTGTGTTCCACTCGGTGTCTGCATCAACACCATGTTCTGAGTCGTCCATGATCTCCGGGATACCCCGAAAGCGACTCAGCACGAAGTCGCGGTACTCACAATTCTTCTCGCACCAGGCACGCACATGCCAACGCAAGCCGCTATACACCAGCGTGTGGGGTACAATGATCCGCCCCTCTCGGTCGGGGTGATTCAGGGAGACATAGTCCACATCCAGCCGCTTTTGCTGTCGCGCCGCTTGCATGATAGGGCGCAACACCTCGGGTTTGACATCCCGCACTGGCAGAGATAGTACTTCGACGTTAGCGACGTTCAGCGATAGGGATTCGAACACATTCATCAGTTCGTTGTTCCGCGCCATCAGGTGCAAATATTCATCTGCCAAACCCTGTGTGACCCGGGGTTTAAAAGTAGGTGCAGGCTTGTAGCCTTTCAGATACTTGTCATACAACAGGTTGCCGGGGCCGACGTCCCGCAGGTAGTTATTGATGTCCTTGCTGGCTTGCTGGCGGCCAATACCGAAGGTATCGCACAGATGGCGGGTGGTGAGGCGACCCTCCCACAGAGCAAGAGTTTCGATAAAACGGTAGCGCAGTAGAAGATCCCAGCGGAAGGGCCATTGGGGACCTTGGCGGCTCGACATGCGTACGTATCCGGTAGTGACTCGAATGCCCAGGTATTGGGCGGATGATGGACAAGTGTACTGCTATTGAGCGCGTCTTATCCAGCGTTTCGCTGCCGCAATGCTTATGCAAGTGGCGACGAATATCGCACAGATTCCTCGTGCCCTGCGTTGAGGGGCCAGTGCTCAGGCGTGACAAAAAAGCGCGCGAATTCTGCGCCTTGTTCATTCATCGCGGCGATCAGTAGGGGATACGTGCTGCACTCAAAATCGTCTACCACCAGCGCGTGCAGTTGTTGGGCATTCAGTGCTTCCCCGGAATCGAGGCTGCGCGCCGCGCACAACCATTGCAGCTTGGGCAGTACCATGAAAGTGTGCGTACTTAGGATGGTACAGTAGGATAAGAGCTGGGCGCAGCTTACCCAGTGGCTTAGACGGCAACTCAGGTTATAGCCGACAGGGGGCGGCGGAGCAGCGCAGAGCGGTTGGAACAAGTAACCCTTGAATGCAACCTCCCGGTGCAGCGGACCTAGACCCAGCTCATGTAGCCGGTGTGTCGCTGCCGGATTCTCGCCAAGCACCACCTGGTGCTGGAGCAAATGCTCGAGCTTCGTAGCAAGGCGGTCTCGGTTGTCAGGCCCCACCCATTCGAAGGCGTGGCCCCTGGCGTCATTGGTAATGCTGCGCTGCAGACCCAGATAGTACTTTACCGCCAACTCCAGGTGCACATGTCGCGCGCGCTGATGATCGTAGTAAATGCAGTCGAACTCGCCTACCGTTTTACCCCGGTCCACCACTGCCAGATTGTGCGCTATCAGGTCTGTGGCGGGGTCCTGCTGCAGAAAAAAATGCCAGAGTTGCTCGAAGTAGATACCCAATCTATGGGTTGGCTGTTGTGATAGGTGCTCAAGCAGTGCGGCAGGATCGCAATCGAGCTGCTGCAGCCATTTTCTGCGTTCAGGATTAAGTTGTAGGGCGCAGCCGGTGATACCGGTTGATGCATCCGCTATCTGTTCAAGGTGCAGCAGCGCGGGGGAGAAGCAGGCCCAGGCTAGATCGCGCACTTGTTGTGTTTGGTACGGATAATTAATGATCACTGCACTACACTGTTCTTTCGTGGTTATAATAGCACTTCTACTTTGCGTGGACGCAGGGCAAATGCAGGTATCTTTCAAGAAAATCGGTTTAGCGGGGCGCAGTCGGCAGCGCGGACTGACGAGTGTCCTGCGCCAATTGGTGGAGTTACTTGAAACTCGGGGGCTTGAAGTACTGCTGCAAGACACGTTGGGAGATGTGCTGCCCGAGCACGAGCAGCGTCTTGCCAGCCTCGATGAGATTGGACAGGAAGCTGATCTGGTTATCGTCGTTGGGGGAGACGGCAGCTTGCTCAGCGCAGCCCGCACGCTGGCGCAATATGATACGCCGGTGATTGGGGTCAATCGCGGTCGGCTTGGTTTTCTCACCGATATTACCCCGGATGACATCGCCCAGCAGATTCCGGCGGTTCTGGATGGACACTTCGAGCGTGAAAACCGGTTTTTGCTGTGTGCAGAAATACGCCGCGACGATCAAGTCCTGGGCTGCGGGGATGCACTTAACGATGTGGTTGTTAACTCAGGCAACTCTACCCAGATGATAGAGTACGAGTTGTACATCAACGATACCTTTGTTTACCGGCAGCGCGCAGATGGGCTGATTGTGTCAACTCCGACCGGTTCCACCGCGTATTCGCTGTCCGGGGGAGGCCCCATCATGCACCCGACACTCGATGCGATTGTGTTGGTGCCCATGTTTCCCCACGCCCTTAGTAGTCGGCCTATTGTGGTGGACGGAGCGTCGGAAATTCGCCTGGATATACTCGCACGCAATCGCATTCATCCACCGGTCACCTGTGATGGGCAGGCCAATATGAAGGCCCGGCCCGGTGACTCAGTGCATATCTGCAAGACTCCGCACCAGCTGACCTTGCTGCATCCGCTCGGCCACAGCTTTTACGCCAGCTGCAGGGATAAGCTGCGCTGGAGTAATGCGCTGGTCAATTGATCTCCAATTCATACAAGGCCCTCAGTCTCGTTGTGGAGGAAGATCTTCTACCGCTGAGTACGCTGCTGCACCAGCGCGGTGTTGTACATCGCATCTTCGAGGAGAGCGGTCGCCAGGTGGTCATGGTGGATCATGAGTCACAGGTGCAGTTGGTTCAGTCGCTCTATAGTGCGTGGCGCGCAGGAGAGGTGAACATCGAATTGACCCGCAAGCAGCGACCGTCCGGGCTGCCACCGAGTGCCATTCAATGGCGTACGGTGCCCGTGACGCTGAGCCTCGTGCTGCTGAGTATCTGTGGCTTTCTAGTAGTCTCAACGCCGTCACTAGTGAACGTGGTCAGTTACCTTTCTTTCACACCCTTCCGATTAAATGGTGATCAGCTGCAGTTCCAAAACTTTAACAGTCAGTATTGGCGTCTGGTGACCCCGGTTTTCCTGCATTTTGGCTGGTTGCATATCGTCTTCAATTCGCTTTGGCTATGGGATCTGGGTGGCAAGTTAGAACAGGTTTTGGGACGCTTTAATATGCTCATGCTGTTTCTTTTTATAGCCGTGGTATCCAACGTCAGTCAATTCGCATTCGGCGGTGCCGTACTGTTTGGCGGAATGTCTGGTGTGGTGTATGGCCTGCTGGGCTTTTCCTGGATGGCCCCGTTGTTGCAGCCGATCTGGCGTATACAGCCTTCTTCAGCAATCATGTTATTCATGGTGGGTTGGCTCGTGCTGTGTATGGTTGGCGTGGTGGAAGTACTTGGTTTTGGTGCAATAGCCAATGCCGCACATATTGGCGGTTTGCTCTGTGGATCAGTGCTGGGCTGTATCTTTGGCGCACTGTCCAGAATGAGCAGCGACAAGACCTGAGCCTCAAAGGTATAATTTGTCACTCCCCAATCAAACTATGCCCATGGATTACCTGCAACTTATTGAAAACATGTCACCTGCGATCTACCAAAGTCTATTGCGCTCAGTAGAATTGGGAAAGTGGCCCGATGGCAAGACGTTGACTCTGGAGCAGCGTGCGAACGCGATGCAGGCGATTATCGCCTGGGGAGAGCAGCATCTGGCGGCACCGGATCGCGTTGGGTATATCGAAAAGAAGAAAAAACTCGAAGAGCATTGTGATGCGCCGCAGACAACGCCCTTGAACTGGAAAGACTAGGAGAAGCACTTGGTTGATCTGGTGGCAATGGGCACTGTACGCAAAATGAAAACGCAGCTGGAAAATCCCGTGCGTTACACGATGCTGCTGGGTGACCATGAAATCCCGCTGAATGAATATCTCGGCAGGCAGCTACGACTGGAGTTTCAGGGCATTATCAACTGCCTACACTGTGATCGTAAGACCAACAAGAGTTTTAACCAGGGCTATTGCTACCCTTGTTTCACGCGGCTGGCGCAGTGCGACAGCTGTATCATCAGTCCGGAAAAGTGTCACTTCGCGGCAGGCACCTGTCGTGAGCCCGCGTGGGGTGAACAACATTGCATGACCGATCATTTCGTGTATCTCGCCAATACGTCGGGGCTGAAAGTGGGAATTACACGCGGATCGCAGCTGCCGACTCGTTGGATGGATCAGGGTGCGACGCAGGCTCGCCCTATTTTTCGCGTGGCGACCCGCAGGTACTCAGGATTGGTTGAAGTCCTGTTCAAGGCCCATATTGCCGACAAGACCAATTGGCAGGCCATGCTCAAGGGGAGTGCCACTTCCTGTGATCTGGAGCAGGCCAGGCGCCGCCTGATAGAAACGTGCGCAGACGATCTTGATGTACTGGTGCAGGAACATGGAATACAGGCAATCACGGCATTACCGGATGCAACTGAGATTCAGATTAATTATCCCGTGCTGGAGTATCCCGTGAAAGTGTCTTCCTTCAACCTTGATAAGGTGCCAACAGTAGATGGCACGTTGCTGGGCATCAAGGGACAATATCTGATGTTCGATAGCGGTGTCATCAATTTGCGCAAGTACGGCGGCTATCAATTAGCCTTGTACAGCGGCGAGTAGAATCATGAACGCTACTAAGCCCGTGACGGTCTATCTCAAGGACTATACGCCTCCAGCGTATCTTATCAATCGTACCGAGTTACACTTTGAGCTCTATGAAGACTGTACGCTCGTCAGCTCGCGCCTTCATCTCTTGCGTGACGACGCTGTCGCCGAAAATGCATCACTCCAATTGCAGGGGCTGGATATCGAGTTGTTATCGGTTGCGGTAGATAATCGTGAACTCACCGCTGGCGAGTACGGTGTAAGTGCCGACACACTTTTGATTTACGCGGTTCCTGCCCAATGTGTCGTCGCATGCCGGACACGAATCCGCCCGCAGGAAAATACGTCATTGTCTGGCTTGTATAAATCACGAATGCTTTTTTGTACACAGTGCGAGGCAGAGGGTTTCCGAAAAATCACTTACTATCTCGACCGGCCCGATGTCATGTCGGTATTTACCGTAACCATTGAGGCTGAGCGCAAGCGCTACCCGGTGTTGCTCAGTAATGGCAATCTCAATGAAGTGCGCGAGCTGGAAGAGGGACGGCACCGCGCGGTGTGGCACGATCCATTTCCCAAGCCTGCCTACCTGTTTGCGCTGGTGGCGGGCGATCTGTCCCATATCCAGGATAGTTTCAAGACGGTCAGCGGGCGCACTGTAACGCTGCGTATTTATGTTGAAGAAAAGGATCTCGACAAGTGCCAGCACGCCATGCACTCCCTGCAACAGGCCATGCGCTGGGATGAGCAGGTTTACGGCCGCGAGTACGATCTGGACGTCTTCAATATTGTCGCTGTAGATGACTTCAATATGGGCGCGATGGAGAACAAGAGCCTCAACATTTTCAATACCTCCTGCGTGCTGTGCAGCCCTAGTATCACTACCGATTCAGGGTTCCAGCGTGTTCAAGCCATTGTAGCGCACGAGTATTTTCACAACTGGAGCGGCAACAGGGTGACCTGTCGTGATTGGTTCCAACTCAGTCTCAAGGAGGGCTTTACCGTTTTTCGTGATGCACAGTTCTCTGCCGATTTGGGCTCCGCCACGGTGAAGCGCGTGGAGGATGCCGTCATGTTGCGTACAGCCCAGTTTGCGGAGGATGCCGGCCCCATGGCTCACCCGGTACGCCCTGAATCCTATATGGAAATCAATAATTTCTACACCCTCACAGTGTACGAGAAAGGCGCTGAAGTGGTGCGCATGATACACACCTTGCTGGGGGCAGAGCGGTTCCGGCTGGGGTCAGACCTGTACTTCACGCGGCACGACGGCCAGGCGGTAACCTGCGAAGATTTTGTGCGTGCCATGGAAGACGCCAGCGGCATGGATTTGCGCCAGTTTCGATTCTGGTACTCGCAAGCCGGGACACCTCAACTGACGGCGCATGATGAGTATGACGAGGGAACTCTGCGCTATACCCTGCACGTTGAGCAGTCCTGCCCGGCCACGCCCGGGCAGTTGCAGAAACAGCCATTTGTGATCCCCCTAGCCATGGGCCTGCTGGGCGAGGCCGGTAATCTGCCGCTAAGACAGGCCGGTATCGCCGCAGATACGGAATCTGGCGACAATACACACGTGGTATTGACTATCGACCAAGCCACGCAAACGTTTGTCTTTGAGGGGGTGGCGGAACGCCCGGTGCCTTCGTTGCTGCGCGGATTTTCTGCGCCGGTGCGTCTGTACTACGATTACAGTAAGAGTGACCTTTGTGCGCTGATGCGCCGGGACGCCGACGGCTTTGTGCGCTGGGACAGCGCCCAGACGCTGGCCACACGCATTATCGGTGAGGTAGAAAACCAGATGCTCAGGGGTGTGACCCCGGCGGTGGATCCATTGTTTATAACGGCTTGTGAAGATTTCTTACGGGATGAATCCCTCGATCCGGCCATGGTAGCTGAAATGTTGCGCTTGCCCAGTGAGGAGTATCTGGCGGAACTGGCGAGCCAGATCGGTGGTGCCAATGTCGATACTATCCATCAGGCACGCGATACTGTGCGCGCTGCGCTGGGAATGGCGCTTGCTGAGCGATTTCTGGCGCGTTATTGCAGCCTGGAGAATATCTTGCCCTATGCCTCAGATGCACAACAAATGGCGCATCGCAGTTTGCGCAATACCTGCCTGTCCTATGTGGTTGCGGCCAGTCCCGCAAATCTTGAACTGGCTGTGACGCAATATCAGCAGGCCACCAATATGACCGATCGACTGGCGGCCTTGAAGGAGATCGCCTTTTATGGCGAGGACAGTTTGAGGGATAGTACGCTGGACAGTTTTTACCAGGACTGGCGCCAGGAAGCGCTAGTGGTAAACCAGTGGTTTCAATTGCAGGCAGCGATACCTGATCGCAATGGACTGTCGCGCGTGCAGGCGTTGATGTGTCATGATGATTTCGAGCTGCGCAATCCCAATAAGGCACGGGCACTGGTAGGCGGCTTCACTAACCAGAACCCGGTCAACTTTCACCGTGTCGATGGTGAAGGTTACCGCTTTTTGGGTGACATCGTGGTCGAGTTGAACAGGCTGAATCCCCAAATTGCCGCGCGGTTGCTGACGCCACTGACGAAGTGGCGTAACTATGCAGGCCGGGCAGAATTGATGCGCACCGAATTGGAGCGTTTGGCGGCACATCCTGCGCTGTCGCCTGACGTATTTGAGGTCGTCACCAAGTGCCTACGGTAAGTCGGAATTCTGTCAGTGGTGAATTGGCCCAGCACATCAAAGCCAGCAGCATTTGAGCCACAGGTGTGTTAGATTCAGCAGCTCGGGTTACCCGCAGCCTGCTATTAAAACGCGAAAATGCGCTTAATCTGGCAACTCAGTGGACCGGATTGTAGGAATAAAGCGAGCTGTGTCAGAGGAAAAGCCCAAATTTGCAGGATATTTAAAAGAGAATCCCGATGGCCAAACCTAACTACGCTTTTGAAAAACGGCAAAAAGAGCTCGCAAAGAAGAAGAAGAAGGAAGAAAAGCGCTTGAAGAAGTCCGAGGAGAGCCAATTTCAGCCACAAGATGCTAGTATGATATCCATGGAGGAGGGTAAGCCTTCTCCAGGCGACAACACGTAAGGTGTTGATGCTGAGAAATTTCCACTTCGTACCGGTGAATGCGAACGTGGAAACTTACAATCATTCACCAATTATTTTGAGTATGTAATATGAGTAAAGGTACGGTTAAGTGGTTCAATGCAGACAAGGGTTTCGGTTTTATCACTCCTGAAGACGGTGGTAAGGATCTATTTGTTCACCATTCAGAAATCAAAACTGGCGGCGGTTACGCAACGCTTAAAGATGGCCAAGCAGTGGAGTTTGAAGTTGGTCAGGGCCAGAAAGGCCCCTGTGCCAACAATGTTAAGCCGCTCTAGGCCCGACATCTAGCATCTGGAAGCAGTAGTGGTGATCCCACTGCTGCTTTTCAGTTTACCCCGATTGCAGGACCCTCAGCACAACTGAGTGGTGCAGGCTTTTGCTGCTTTAAAGGGGTGCTCCCGTTATAAGACGTTAGGTAACCTTCGGGTACAAGGTCAATTGTGCCTTGGTGTTCTCGGTAACGTGATGGTGCCCACTGCGCAATCGACGGGCGCAAGCCGCTAGCTGGTCGCCATTCCATTTGTCTTGCACAGGGCTGTAAAGCCGTGTGTCCAGGTGATCAAGCTCCCGCGTTAATTCCTCATCGTCGAAGTGCGTGGCAACTTGCTCCAGGGCAACGAGCACTCGGTCTGTATCCACAACGTTAGCCCAGGCTATGACCGCGCTGCGCGCGCTCGCTGCGTCTCCAGCAGCACACGTCGCTAACAACCTCTTGAAAGCTTGCTTTTCAGTGCTATTGTCGGGCGGAGCCCCGGCTGCTTGCACCCCCGGGTGGCGCCGTCGCCAAAGATAGAGCAGAGTTACTAGCCAGCCCAGCGTACTCACAGCGGCCAGGATTGGCCAGATCAGGTTTGGTACAGATTGGGCGGTAGCCGCCGTCACCGGGGTAGTGGGTGCAGCGGCGGCTGGCGCGTCGCTGTCAGCGGTGGCAGGGGTATCCGGTGTGTTGCCTGACTCTGCCGCTGTCACCGTGATGTGTCGCTCTGGTAGCACCGCGTATCGCACTTGTTCGGTGCGTGTGTCCCACCAGGGAATGCGAATCTCTGGAATCATATAGGTACCGGCGCGCGTGGGAACCACGGCGGCGCTATCCTGCCTGAGTCCCAGCAGGCCACTGGAGGTTTCCTGCTCACTGATTTGCGGTTGATCGGGGTAGTATTTCAGCCCATCGATGGGTACAAACAGTACCGGTGGGAGCTGGGCACCCTGCAACCCCTCACCCTGGATCCGGATAGTGCGAGTAGTGGACTCACCCACCCGAAGCTGCTCGGGGGGGGTGGACCAATTTTCCTGTAGCGTCAGATGTTGCGCGGGAAGCCAGGTATCGGCGGTGAAACTGTCAGGTTTGGGCAGTACATTGATCGACAATGCTGCTGTGCTGCGGCGTACAAGTTGTCCGCTACCGCCTATGTCAAAGAAGCTCCGCTGCCGCTGCTTGATCCTGCCTGAAAATACTTGTGCAGGGATCTCGAGAGTCCCGCTTTGTTCTGGAAAAATAGCATAGCGCAGTTCGTCAACCAGCCATTGACGACCGTCGATGGTGCGCTGAAAAGACTGTTGCTCCAGCGGTTTGACAAAGGCATTGTCCAACTTCAGTTCTGAAATGCTGCGCCCGTCCATGTTGACCGACTGTTGTACGCGCAGGGTTAATATAATCTGGCCCTGTACATAGACATCCTGTTGGTTCACTTCTGCCTCAAATACCACGGGTTGGTCGCCGTTAGGTGCATCCGGGGTAGCGTCAACCACGACTGATAGCGTCTGTGTGGTGGCTTGTCCAATGTGCAGCGGGGGAATGTGCAGCTTACCTTGACGATTTGGTGTCAGATCGATAAGCACTTGCCGGATGTGGGATAGTCGACCGTTGACAATGCTGGTATTGCTGCTGGTAGAGCGTTGCAGAATCTCGAAATCGTCAAGCAGGGCGCGCAGGTCCACCTCATCAAGTTCCTCGTCCTCGGTTGCAGTAATGGTCAGCCGTAGGGTGTCACCGAGCGCAACCCTGTTGCGATCCAGCGCTGAGGTCACCTCCGCACGGGCGACTGTGCCACACAGGGATATCATCACTAAGACCAGCATGGTTATGGTGCTATCAATACGCTTCATTGTCTCTCCCGGCCCCTTGTTCCGCTCTTTGCAGACTTTCATAGCGGAATTTTTCGCGTAACAGACCCGATGGGTCGTCGGGTACTCGGCGTAGCCATTGTTCCATCGCCTGGTCGCGTTCCTTATCTTCAGGCTCGGTGCCAGGATGTTGTCCCGTCTCCATCTCTTGTGGCTTCTCCTCGTCAACATCACGACGCTCAGTGGCTGCTGCTTCCTTCTCCTGCTTGTTTTCCTCTGCCTGCTGCTCTTGCGTAGTACTGTTCTGTTCGCTTTCCTGCTGTTCGTTCTGGCCCTGCTGTTCGCTTTGATCTTGTTGTTGGTTCTGATCCTGCTGTTGATTCTGGTCCTGCTGTTGATTCTGGCCCTGCTGTTGGTTCTGGTCCTGCTGTTGGTTCTGGTCCTGCGGCTGGTTCTGCTCTTGGTCTTGTTTCTGGTCCTGCTGCTCCTTGATCTTCTTCAGCAATTCCAGATTCTCACTGGCATCGGCCTGGTCGGGCTGGCGCTGCAGCGACTCCTCATAGGCGGAGATAGCCTCATCAACTTTCCCAAGTTGTGCCAGGGCGTTACCACGGTTGTAGAGGGTGTCGGAGTCATCCCTGGCTTTGAAATGTTCGATTGCAGATTCGTAGTTTTTGCTTTGGTAAGCGGCAGTACCTGCCCACTCGGGGTTTTCAAACAGAGCTGCGGCTGCCTCACTGTTACCCTGCTGCAGCGCCCGTTGTCCCTGTTGATCGGGTGTGCGCCACAGATCATCCCAGGTCTGGGCGCTGGCAGGCTCAGGTTGCACCAACGCCAATAGCGGCAGAAGAGTTAGCAGCCAACCGCGTCGAAACAGTCCTAGCGCCAGGGGCAGTAGCAGCAGGATCAACCAGTAGCCCTGGTCCTCCCAGGTATCCGCTGTTCGATCCAGCGCCAGTGTCGCTTCGCTTGCATCCGATGCATTGCCGGCTAGCAGGTAGTCAAGGTCGCTGTCGTCCAGCTGCATGGGAGTGTAACGGCCGCCTGTACTGTCGGCCAATTCGCGCAGACCCTGTTCGTCCAGACCCGGCATGATAATCGTACCGGCATCGTCCTTGAGAAAACCGCCGTTCGGCAGTGGAATCGGCGCGCCCGTCGGGGTACCCACGCCAAGAATACTCAATTGCGACGCGCTGCCTGACATGACCTGATCAATGCCTTCCCTGTCTTGCGCTGACACACCGTCAGTCACCAGCAATACTCTGCCCTGGCGTACACCTGCTGAACGCAGCAATTCCAGTGCCTGGGTGATGGCACTGACCGGTTCACTCCCGGGAAGAGGCATCATGTCTGGTTGCAGGGCAGGTAACAGGTTCGCGATTGTGGGGGTATCGTCAGTCAGAGGCGTAACGATATGGGCATCACCAGCGTAGGCGATCAGACCTGTTTGTCCTTCGCGGCGCTGCTGCAGGAGATCCAGAAGTTTCTGGCGCGCCCGATCCAACCTCGAGGGCGTCAGATCGGCCGACTTCATCGAGTAGCTCAGATCCAGTAACACCACCAGGGCATCCTGTTTCTGGTGCACCGGCAGAGGAATCTTTTGCCAGCTGGGGCCGCTCGCAGCCAGGGCAGCCAGCACCCATCCCAGCAACACCAGCGGTAGCAGATTGCTGGCTTTGGATGCACTGCTGTCACTCACCAGATAGCGCAGCAGCTCGGGTGCAATGACGGATTGCCAGCTGCCGTTACGCCCCCGCTGCCGCCACAGTAGTACGAGCAGTACAATGGCTGGCAGCAGCGTCCACAGCCACATCGGTCGCAGCAAGTGCAGTTCCATCAGCGCATGTCCTGCTGCTGATTCACAGCGCCCAAATTGCGCCAGCCAATGGTTTTCCAACAGTGTCGCAGCGCCACCAGGAAACTCAGCAATAAGGCGGCGAGCAGTGGCACGTAAGCCAGCGCTTGTCTGGGCCGGTATACGTGGGCGTCCTGCTCTACAGGTTCCAATTGATCCAGCAGGTGGTAGATGTTGGCCAGCTCCTGTGGGTTGCGGGCGCGAAAATAGTCACCCCCGGTAAGCTTTGCAATGGCTTGTAATCCAGCCTCGTCCATTTCTGCTGATGGGTTGACCTGGCGACTGCCGAAACTGGAGCCGAATATGCCAGGTAATGTAAGTGCGTCTGCGCCAATACCGATCGTATAAATACGGATGCCCAATTTTGCCGCGAGCTGCGCGGCGTCCTGCGGTTTCACAGAACTTGCCGTGTCCTGACCGTCAGTCAAAAGAATGAGTACACGGCTCTCGGCCGGTCTTTCCTTAAGACGTTTGACCGCCAGGCCGATGGCGTCGCCGATGGCGGTTTCCGAGCCAGCAAATCCGATCTGGGCCTCGGACAGGAAAGTTTTCACGGTGGCGGTATCGAAGCTCAAGGGGGATTGAACGTAGGCGTTGCTGCCAAAGAGAATCAAACCCAGTCGGTCGCCGGTGCGGCGACTGATGAAATCTGCACCGACCTGTCGGACCGCCTCGATGCGGGATACGAGTGACTCACCGACCTGCATATCCTGTGCCTGCATGGAACCGGAAATATCGACCGCTAACATCAGGTCGCGCCCACTATTGGGTAGTTCCACGGGCTCGCCAATCCAGGTCGGTCGCGCCGCTGCCACCAGTAACAGCAGCCAAAGCAGCCACAAGGCGACACTGGCTACAACGTCGCCGCGCAGCGAACGGCTGTTCTGTGCTTCGCACAACTGCTGCCATTCGTGAAAAAAGGGCGCACGCACTGCTGGCTGCTGTCCGCTGGCGGCAGGTAGCAGTCGGCGCACCAGCCAGGGCAAGGGTACCAGCACTATCATCCAGGGCCAGATCCATTCGATCATGGGCTCGCCCGGTGGCGTCTGATCCACAGTCGCGCCGCCCGATCTACCTGCAGCACATCGATCCCGGGGCAGGTCTTTTGGTAGGCGGCATCGCTAAATGCTGCAGGTAACTGTTCGCCAAGTGGAAGGCTGCTGTTGAGAAATACCCTCCAGTGTTCACCGTGTTGCGCCGCGACCTCGGGTCGTGGATAGGCCAATAGAGCCACACTTTTTAGCAAGGCATTGAGCTGGGCAAGGTAATGACCAGGGTCCATTTGTGTCCGGTAGCTTGCCTGCAATGCCAGCAACTGGCGCAGCGCTAGCCTGCGATAGGCATTTCTCTTGTAGCGTCGATATAGAACGTAGGTCACAACCGCAACCAGGACGATGACTGCAAACAGCAGTAGCCACCACCCGGGCGCCAGTGGCCACCATCCGATTGCCTCCGGTACCCGCAGTGGGTGCAAATTGGCGAGTGGATCGGGTGGATTCAACGGTGCCTGTCTCCATAGTACTGTTGCAACAGGCCAAAAGGTGAGTGGTCGGTGGATGCCTGCAGTAGCGGCACGCCCAGACCGAGCAGGTCACTGCGCAAAACATCGCGTTGATGTTGCAGGGCATGCTGGTACTGGCGCCGCAAGTGTTGATCACCCGTGTGCAGTTCATTGCGCTCAACGCCATTGGTTACGGCATAGGTACCCGCCCTGGGAAGCACTGATTCCAGCGGATCGGCGCATGCTACCGCCGTCAGTTCCGTGTGTTTGGCCAGTTCAAACAGGTGCTCCCTGGCTCGCTCCTGGGAGGCGCCGCGAAAGTCACTGATCAAAAACAGGCTGCTACCAGGCCGCGCTATACGTCGTAAATTGGACAACATGTGCGCGAAGCTGTCTTGCACATCCATAGCGTCCAATGGCAGGGCTTGATTATAGGTGGCAAGCTGTGACAGCAGTGCCAGTACCGTTTTGCGGCTGCGCCGAGGCCTGATTTCCTGGTGTCCGTGGTCATTGAACACGAGTCCGCCCACCCGATCGCCGCCGTGCAGCGCACTCCAGGCCAATAGGCTGGCCACCTGGCCTGCCAATACTGATTTGAAACAATGGCTGGAGCCAAAAAACATGCAACTGCGCTGGTCGATCACTACGAGCACCGGGCGCTCTCGTTCTTCGCGAAACAGTTTGGTATGTGCGCTGCCGGTTCTGGCGGTTACGCGCCAGTCAATGGTGCGAATATCGTCACCCGGTTGATAACTGCGTACTTCCTCGAAATCGATACCGCGTCCGCGAAAATTCGATTTGATTGGCCCCGCCAGTTTCTGCAATGCCCGGTTGCGCCGCCCAAGCTTCAGCTGCGTGGCGGGGAAGCGCAGCGCAATCAGCTCGTCCAGAAGCACATAGGCACCGCGGGCAGGCGCATTGATATTGGCGAGCGGCATGCGTGTGGTCAGCCCACGGGAACGATCGACAGCAATTCCTCGATCACCTTGTCTGGCGTCACACCGTTCGCCTCAGCCTCGAAACTCAGTATGAGCCGGTGGCGCAATACATCAGCAGTTACTGCCTGGACGTCGTCCGGGCTGACAAAGTCTCGGCCCTTCAGCCAGGCGTGGGCCCTGGCACAGCGATCGATGGCAATGGTGGCACGGGGGCTGCCACCGTACTCAATCCAGCCTGCCATTTTCTCGCTATAGCGTCCCGGAAAACGAGTAGCGACGACCAGTTGTACCATGTACTGCTCAACCGCGTCAGACATGTGCAACGCCAGAATCTGCTGGCGCGCGGCGAATACGCTGTCCTGCGGGAGGGGCGTGGGCGGTTTCTCAATACCCCGGCGCGCTTCGGTGCGTGTGAGGCGCAGGATTTCTGTTTCGGCAGCGGTATCGGGATAATCGACCCTAACATGCATCAGGAAGCGGTCCAGCTGTGCCTCCGGCAGTGGGTAGGTACCTTCCTGCTCAATGGGGTTTTGGGTGGCCATTACCAGGAAAAGATCCGGCAGTGTGTAGGTCTGGCTGCCCACGCTGACCTGGCGCTCTGCCATCGCCTCTAGCAGTGCGGATTGCACCTTGGCAGGTGCGCGGTTAACCTCGTCAGCCAGCACCAGGTTGTGAAAAATGGGCCCCTTTTGGAAATGAAAACTGGACTCCTGGGGTCGGTATATCTCCGTACCGGTGACATCACCCGGCAAGAGATCAGGGGTAAACTGAATGCGGTGGAAACTTCCCTCCAGGCCATCGGCGAGGGATTTGATGGCACGGGTCTTGGCCAGTCCGGGTGCACCCTCGACCAGCAAGTGGCCGTCTGCCAGCAGGGCGATTATCAGTCGTTGCACCAAATGGGCCTGGCCGATGATTTGTCCGCTCAGCCACTGCTCAAGTACTTGAATGTCGGCGTTCGCCACGGGTTCTCCTGTGGTGTTAATCAAATGAAATTACTATGGCTACACGAGCGACGAGCCCTGGAAGCCGCCTAACGAAAGGCAAGCATTGTAGCCAAAGATACCTGCCCGTCCAGTGTGCTGAAATACAGTGTACTGAAATAAAGTGCACGCGCGAGCGACTGCTGTGACTGGCAGGTGGATGAAAAGTTCCGAGCGATGCACCCTGAAGGTTGTGTCGCCGTCCTTTGCCTGTGTTGCCAAAACCAGAGATAATGCGACCGCGGAGCAGCGCGCGATTGCCTCCGACCACTTCTGCTGCTGGAGCATTGATGCGAAATGTGCTGTTCACTCTGGTCCTGCTATCGTTGGCGGCCTGTGGTGGTGAAACCAAAGAGCAACACGTCGCCCGTGCGAAGGACTTTATCACGGCGGCCGACTACCCGGCCGCCACCCTCGAACTGCACAGCGCTTTGGAACTGGATGCTGCTTCTGCCGAGGTTCACTGGCTCCTGGGCCACGTCTACCTCCAGAGCGGCAATATCGCGCAAGCCAAATTTGATCTGCTCCAGGCACAGAAATTAGGCTGGCCGGATGGCGACACTCGCCCGGCTGTGGCCCAGGCGCTGCTGGCTGAAGGGAAAGTCGACGAAGTGTTAGCCCTGGAGTCGCTGGACCTTAATCCTCCTGCCGCAGCGCTATTGCTGTCGACCCAGGCGCTGGCTGCAATTTCAAGTGATCAGCTGGACAGGGCCAGGGTATTGGTGGCTTTGGCGTTGGACAAAGACCCGCAGCTACTCCAGGCAAGGCTGGCAGACGCGAGGATAACCCTGCACGAGGGTGACCCAAACAAGGCGATGATGCTGGTGGAGGCAATCCTGGAATCGACACCCGATAGCGGCGTCGCCTGGGGTATAAAGGGACAAAGCCTGAGTCTTCTGCATCGACCCGAAGAGGCTCGCGCTGCCTTTGACCAATCCATTGCACACTCGCGAATTGCATTTGCTGATCGCATTGCCCGGGCACTGATAAATCTCCAGCTGCAAGACTATGAAGCCGCCCAGTTCGATGCAACGCAACTTTTGGCGTTGTCACCGAATGATGCCGCTGCCAACTATATCCAGGGTGTTCTCCAGTTTCAAAAGAAGCAGTATCGCAAGGCGCTCACCGCCCTGACGTTAGCCGAGCCCGCGTCCGAGCAATTCCCGCTGGTGTTGTATTACCTGGGCATGGGTTTTCTGGTCGAAAATGATCTGCAGTTGGCCGAAAAGTTTGGGGAGCTGTTTGTACGAAATGTGCCCGACGATAGTCGCGGTAGAAAACTGCTGGCAGCCATTCTGCTGTCTCAGGACAAGGTCGGGGCTGCAATGGACATCTTACAGCCCGCATTGGATTACGATCCTGATGATGCGGAAGCGCTGAACATCATGGCCAATGCATTGCTGTTGGACAACCAAGTCAGTGCGGGACTTGCGCTGTATGCCCGCATAACACAGCTGCGGCCTGACTGGGGTTTTGTCCCATTGCGCAAGGAAGCTAGTCTGGTGACCGCTGTTGCCGGTGAGGAGGTAAGCCCGCCGCCTGCTGCCATGCCCGATGGGAAGACGAACTTCCCGCAGGCAGAAGTGTTGTCTATATTGAATCATTTGGGGAAAAAAGATTTCGACGGTGCGATCGAGGTAGCACAATCTTACCAGTACAGGGACTTCAATAGCCTCGCTCCCTATGCGGTACTGGGGGATGTTTATGTTGCCGCTCAGCAGCCGGCGCAGGCCAAGGAGGCATATAACAAGGCACTTAAGCGAGATCCTTGGGACACTGCTGCCAATCTGGGTTTGGCGCAGCTGGCGCAGGCGGACAATGATCCGAACTCAGCGCGCCGCCACTATCTGACGATATTGAAAGAGCATGGGGATGACCTGACTACTCTGATGCAACTTGCCTCTCTTGAAGCCATTGCGAAGAATGATCCGGCCATGCTGTCCTGGCTGGAACAGGCGGCGACAGCACACCCCCACGCGTTGCCGCCGCGTTTGAAACTTGCCCAGTACTACCTGCGATCGGGGCGCCCCGACAAGGTAATACCGCTGGTTGCCAAACTGCTCGTGCTGCAACAACGCTCTCCTGAGGTGTTGGAAACCACGGCCCTGGCGCACCTTGCGCTACAGCAGTACGACGATGCCCTGGCGATTCTGCAACAGCTGGTCGCGGCCAGGCCCGAGTCAGCCAACTACTACTATCTGTTAGCCACCGCAGCCAGCGAGTTGGGCGATGTACAGCGGGCCAAAGAGGCGCTGCGGGAGGTGATCAAACGCGATGCCAGGCATGTGCCATCCCTGGTCACGCTGGCCAGGATCGCGTTCAACGAAGGTGATCGGGTACTGTTTGAGGAGTATCTGGTCACACTTGCAAAACTCGCGCCCCAAACACCGGATGTATTGCGCCTGCAGGCGCAGCTAGCGGGTGCTCGCGGTAATGCGGTTTGGGCTGCGATCTTATCGCAACGCGCTTTCGCCCAGACGCCGACGGCGCAAACGATGCTGGAGTTGACTGCATACCAAAAGGCGGCAGGGGAAAATGAAACGGCCCGTAAACTTCTGCTCACGTGGATTAACGAGCATCCGGATGACATTGCCGTGCGGCTTACCCTGGCCGGTGACCTGGAGCTCGTCAAGGACGTGGCAGGGGCGAATGCGCAGTACTTGGCAGTGTTGTCGTTACAACCGGACCACAGCGTCGCCCTTAGCCGCCTGGCATGGAATCTGCGGCACAGCAAGCCGGTACAGGCGCTGCAATACATACGCAAGGCCGTTGCAAAAACGCCGGATCAGCCCGAGCTGCTCGACACCCTGGCGGTCATTGAGTCAATCAATGGTGATCATAAGAGCGCTTTGTACAATATTCAGCGTGCACTGGCAGCACGCCCCGGCGATCCCTCCGTGCGCTACCATGAGGCGCTGGTATCCGTGGCGCGCGGCGACAGGGCGAAGGCGATCTCATCCTTGGAAGCGCTGGCAAAAAATGCTGACGCGTTCCCCGAACGGGCTGAGGCAATGGTGCTGTTGGCGTTGCTCAAGGGTTAGTGCAGGTTAAGCGCGCTCACCGCAGACCACCAGAAGCTCAGATCGCACGTAACTTGTGAACACCAGAAACCCCGGTCAGGCCGTCCCACTGGTCGGCGCGCCCCGCGCGCCACCCGGTCAACCAGTTTTGCCGATGATCTTCTTCTGCATGGGGGCAAAAGTCGATACTGCGCCCGGCAAGGCCGGCCTGGTAGCCTCGATTAAATGCTCTGGAATTCATATCGCGCTTCTGTCTTCTCATAGAGTATGCCTCCGTGGCAGACTAGGCCTCCAACGGGTGGCGTAAACATCACGCTCTTGCCCCTTGGTGGCAGTTTTAAGAATCATGTGGTGCGTGTATACGCTTGTCGTAAGGCGAAGCCATACAGCGAAGGATGCCCTCAGGGCACGCCTTCAATAGAAACAAAGACAGGGTCGCAAGTCGACGATTGTTTTGTTCTGAGCACACCTGCCTATATAACCGGGGTGTGAGAAAGCACCCTTTTTAGCCCCCCTGTCTACAGGATTCAGCCCTGACGGATCTACTTCGCGCTCGATGCGGGGCGATCCAGCAATTCAATCCAATGCACTACCGGAACGCTCGCCGCCGACTGCAAGTGCAGTTGGCAGCCGACATTGGCAGTGGCAATGATGGCTGGTTGTGTGCGAGTGAGTGTGTCCAGTGTCGTAGCGAGCAGGCGTGCGCTGATCGCGGATTGCAACAGGGAGTACGTACCCGCTGAGCCACAGCACAACACCGATTGCGTGGCGGGCGCGAGGTCGAATCCGGCGCGCTCGAGCAGGGTAGCAAGCAGTTGCGGTTGGTGCAGGGCGTGTTGCAGAGTGCAGGGGGTGTGGATGGCTATTTTTCCTACCTGCGTATCGATTGCCAGTGCGGCCAGGTCCTGCTCCAGCAGAACCTCCCCGAGATCACGACACAGCTGTGATACGCGCCGCGCTTTTTCGGCATAGGCAGGATCGTCGGCAAGCAGGCGGCCGTAATCCACCAGCATTGCACCGCAGCCAGAAGCGCTGCTGATAATGGCTTCCGTACCACTTTGGATATAGGGCCACCATGCGTCAATATTGCGGCGCATGTTGTTAAGTCCTTCGGTGTGTGCCCCCAGATGGTAGTTCACAGCGCCGCAGCAGTCAGCGTGCGCTGCACTGATCAAGGTAATACCCAGTTTGTCCAGTACACGCCGAGCAGCAGCATTGGTGTTCGGTGTAGCGGCGCGTTGTACGCAGCCTTCCAACAGTAGCATGCGGCGCTGGTGCTGCTGCACCGGTGCTGCGCCCGGTTGTTGGCGTGCAGGAATTTTCCGGCGCAGGCCAGCCCGGAGGAGGGGCCGCAGTGTTTGGCCTAGCGCTAGAGCCACCCCGAGTAGGCGCGGCCTGGTAAATACGAAGCGCAGCAACGTGCGCACTGTTCTGGCAAGGACCGGCCGTGGTACCTGTTGCTCGACAATGCCGCGGCCGATATCGAGCAATTCGCCGTACTGCATACCGGAAGGACAGGCGGTTTCACAGGTGCGACATGTGAGGCAGCGATCGAGGTGTAGCTGGGTTTGTGCCGTCGCGGCACCGCTTTCCAGCAGGTGCTTGATCAGGTAGATCCTTCCGCGCGGACTGTCTCGTTCATCTCTGCTGTCCAGATATGTGGGACAGGTGGACAGACAAAACCCGCAGTGCACACACGCGCTGGTGAGCGCTTTGGCGGTCTGGCCTGCAGCGGTGTCGGCAAAACGCGGGTGTAAATTTATGTGCATGCAGTACCTGCTCCTACAGCCAACTGTACAGGCGTCCGGGATTGAGAATACCGTCCGGGTCGAACGCGTGCTTGAGCCGCTGTTGTAGTGCCTGTTCCACAGCGTTTAGCGGCGATCTTACCTCAGCGCTGCGATTACCGCCGCGAAACAGTGTGACATGCCCGCGGGCTGCGGCCTGCTGCACTTGCGCGCGGGAATGTGCGCCGCGTACCCAGCGCTGGGCGCCACCCCAGTCGATCAGCAGCGGTCCGAAATCGGTTGTAACCGGGGCGGAAGATTTAACTGAAAAGCGCCACAGTGGTGCCTCCCCGGCAAAGAAAGATAGCGTCATCTCGCGCAGACCTGCCCAGAGTGCCTCGCTATCAGGCAGTATCTCGCCGCCCCATTGTGCAGCGGTACTGTGCACCGCGCTGGCTGCGCCAGACAGACGCAGATGGAGATGACCGTCGAGCCAGAAAGCACCTGACAGCGGCTTCGCTTCCCCGGCGCGCACATTCATGCATTGCACGGCCTCAGCAGCGGTCATGGCGTAGCAAAGGGTTAGTGATGTTTCGGGCTGTGGCAGTACTTTCAGGCTCACCTCGCACAACACGCCCAGCGTGCCCAGCGCACCTGCTTGCAGGCGCGACACATCAAAGCCTGCAACATTTTTCATGACCGTGCCGCCGAAGTTCAAGCGTTCACATTTGCCATTAATCAACTGCACGCCCAGTACCATGTCGCGGATGGAGCCACCCCAGGGCCTGGCGGGACCGGACAGGTTGCACGCCAGGGTGCCACCCAGCGTTGCCCGACCCTCGAACAGAGGCGGCTCGAAGGAGAGCATTTGCTTGTGCGCCTGCAGGCTCGCGTTGATCTCAATCAGCGGCGTACCGGCGCGCGCTGTAATGACCAGTTCCTGCGGCTGGTAATCGACTATGCCCCGGTGCCCGGAAACATCCAAAGCATCATACTCACAATCGCGACCTGCCAGGTGACGCTTGCTACCGCCTGCGCTGATCGTCACCGGGCGCTGGGTGTCACGAGCCTGGCGCAGGGTGGCGATGATGTGCTCGCTGCGGTCTGCATCGACGCTCCTGCGCTGCTCAGTCATGCTGGTGCTGGGCCGGTAGCGCACGGTACTCCTGGCAGCGTTTTAGAATAGGCACACCCTTGCCCGGATTGAGGTTGAGCGAGGGGTCGAAAGCGTGCTTGATGTCCTCAAATTGTGTGAGTTCCTCCAGCGTGAATTGGCTGGCCATCTGGCGTAGTTTCTCCACGCCGACACCGTGCTCTCCGGTGATACACCCACCGACCCGCACCGACAATTCCAGAATATCCGCACCCAATTGTTGCGCCTTGATGACGTCCTGAGGGTTACTGGCGTCGAACAGTATGAGGGGGTGCAAATTGCCGTCTCCGGCATGAAACACGTTAGCCACCCGTAACCCGCAAAGCCTGGACATGCGATAGATTTCATTCAGCACATAGGAAATCTGGCCACGCGGAATAGTGCCGTCCATACAGTAGTAATCCGGTGCCAGCCTGCCCACCGCGGGGAACGCTGACTTACGACCTTTCCACAGCAGCGCGCGCTGGTTTTCATCTGCAGAGATTGTCAGTGAGCTTGCTCCCATACTGTTGAACAGGCGTGCAACCTCGGCGCTATGTTGTGCGACTTCCTCGCGACTACCATCCACTTCGCACAGCAAAATGGCTGCAGCATCGCGTGGATAGCCGGCGTGGGCAAAGTCTTCTGCTGCCTGTATCGCCAGGCGGTCCATCATTTCCAGGCCGGCCGGGATAATACCGGCCGCGATGACTGCAGCAACGGCGTCCCCTGCGGCGCTAACGCTGGCAAACCCGCCCATGACCACTTGGGCCAGTTCCGGCGCAGGGAGCAGACGTACAGTGATTTCTGTCACGATGCCCAGCAAGCCTTCTGAGCCGGTGAGCAATGCCAGCAGATCGTAGCCGGGACTGTCCAGACCCATACTGCCGATAGTGAGTGCCTCCCCGGCCACGGTAAGTATGTTCAGAGACAAAATATTGTGCACGGTTAGCCCGTATTTGAGGCAGTGCACGCCGCCCGAATTTTCGGCCACGTTGCCGCCGATCGTGCAGGCGATCTGGGATGAAGGATCGGGGCCATAATACAAGCCATAACAGGCGGCGGCCTCCGAGATAGACAAATTGCTGACCCCCGGTTCTACCCGGGCGGTGCGCGCCAGTGGATCGATCTCGAGTATGCGATCGAGCTTGCTCATAGCCAGCAATATGCCGTCTGGGTGGGGCATGGCCCCGGCGCACAGGCCGGTGCCCGCACCCCTGGCGACTATTGGCACTGCGTATTGATGGCAAATGCGCAGAACCTGCTGCACCTGTGCCACAGAGTTGGGCAGCACCACTGCCAGTGGCAGATCACGGTACAGAGTCAGGGCATCGCACTCGAAGGGCCTTTGGGATTCCGGCTCCCCGATGACGCTATCGGCACCCAGGCACTGTCGCAGGCGGCGCAGCAGCTCGCGCTGGGCCTTAGTGGATAGCGGTTCGATCAATCACATACTCCCCAGTGAACGGTGTTGCAGATAGCTGTGTCCATCGCGCGGTGGGATTTATCCTACGTTATCCGCGCCGCCACATAAAGCGTCTGGCGGTTTGCCAAACTATCCGGTCAAAGTGGAGTCGCGTGAGAAACTATGGCATAACACACACCTCCTCTTTGGCAGGAATACGAGCACTATGAAAGACTTCGCAGGAAAAGTGGCAGTGGTGACGGGTGGGGCGAGCGGTATTGGTCGATCACTGGTCAAGGAATTACTGGCAGCAGGCGCCAGGGTAGTTGTTGGCGATGTCGAGCAGAAGGCGTTGGACCGCGTGCTGGCCGAATTCGCCGGCGCTGGGGAAATTCTTGGTGTCGTTACCGACGTCTCACGCGCGGACTCGGTCAATGCGCTGGCCGATAAGGTATTCGAAACTTTCGGCGCGTGTCATCTGTTGTTTAACAATGCCGGCGTTGCAGCGCCTTCGGCGAACGTCTGGGAGACGACGGACAACGACTGGAAATGGGTGCATGGTGTTAACGTTTTGGGTGTGGTCCACGGCATCCAGGCCTTTGTGCCCCGTATGATCGCCTCCGGTGAGGAGGGCCATGTCATCAATACCTCGTCCGGTGATGGCGGCATTTCCCCGCTGCCGTATCAGTCGGTCTACGCCTCCAGCAAGGCGGCGGTCTCCTGTATCAGCGAGTGCCTGGCGGCACAACTGGACAGTGAAGGGACGCAGTTGGCAGCCTCCGTGTTCTACCCCTCTGGCGGCCTGCTTGACACAGGTATCTGGACGACCGACCGCAACCGCCCCAAGGATCTGGCCCGGGAAAAGCCTTATGCGCCGGTGCCCACCGTGCAGGACTTTAAGGTAGCGGCTGAAAAGGCCGGTTGGGCGCTGGAATTCCAGGATCTGGACGAGCTGGCGCGTTACTGTCTGCAGGGCGTACGCGAGAAGCGTTTTGTGATCATGATACGGGTTGAGGAAGCGGAGGCAACGCTGCTTGAGCGCGCCGCGCGTATTGGTCGCAGTGAATTGCCTATCGACCAGGCCGACATACCCAAGTTATAGCGGGTGTAGTCGCACCGGCAGCGCGGTAAAGCCGTGCACGAACGTCGATACCGTGCGCTGCGGTTCGCCCATCACCTCAACCCTTGCAAAACGTTGCAGTATCTCTTCCCACAGGATGCGCAATTGTAGTTCCGCCAGCCGGTTGCCCATGCAACGGTGGATGCCAAAACCAAAGGACAGGTGGCGGCGTACATCGGGTCGGTCGATGATAAAGTCGTCGGGATTTTGCATGAAGCGTTCATCGCGGTTGCCAGACACATACCACATGATCACTTTGTCACCGGCTTTGATGTGCTGACCGCCCAGCTGCGTATCAACTTTGCAGATGCGGCGCATATGCGCCAGCGGGGTTTGCCAGCGAATGGTTTCAGCAACCATGCTGTCGATCAGTTGTGGGTTCGCCACCAGCTTTTCAAACTGATCCGGATTCTGGTACAGGGCCAGGGCGCTGGCGGTCATCGTACTGCGCGTGGTGTCATTGCCGCCAACGATAAGCAGCACCAGGTTGCCCAGGTACTCAAGCGGTGGCATATGTCGAGTAGCCTCACCGTGGGCCAGCATGGACACCAGGTCATTCCCCGGCGGCTTTTTAACCCGCTCATTCCACAACCCGGTGAAATACTCCAGACACCCCAGCAGTTCCCGCTGACGCTGTTCGTCTGACTCAATGACACCCATGCCCGGAATGGCGGTAGCGACATCCGACCAGCGCGTCAATTTGCCGCGCTCCGCGAAAGGAAAATCAAACAAGGTGGCCAGCATGCGTGTGGTCAGTTCGATGGAGACGCTCTCCACCCAGTCAAAAGTCTCGCCCACGGGCAATTCATTCAGAACATCGATGGTGCGCTGGCGAATAATGGGTTCGAAATGACGCAGGTTCTCTGCGCCGGTGACGGGGCTAACCACGTTGCGTTGTTCGTCGTGTTTGGGCCGGTCCATGGCAATGAACATGGGCAGGGGGAAAGTCTCCTGCATATCGCCGATGGTGATGGCTGGTTCCGAGGAGAAGATTTCGTGGGAGGTATCCACTTTAACAATTTCCTCATAGCGCGTAATCGACCAGTAAGGGCCAAAAAAGCTGTCGGAGCACAAGTGTACGGGCGCCTCGTCGCGCAAGCGCTTGAACCAGGGCCTGTGCAAGTCGCGCGCAAATAGAAAGGGATTAGCCACGTTTATCTGGTCGAGCGGCAGCGTATACGGATCCTGTTCACTCTTCGCGGCAGCGTCTGCCAGCATATCGGATAGAGCCATAGTAGTGAGGTCCTCTGGGACTGTTCGCTGCAGTCTAAGCGATGTCTGGCATTTGGCCAACCGCGCGGTCAGTGGCGCGATCAGGCGCTTAGCGACCGATCTTTCCAGCGTGCAACAAATCTCAGTACCGATGAAAAAACTGGGTTACCCTGTGCGAAGGGTCGGGTGATCAAGAGTTCTAGGATGGATATTCGCAGCAAAGTCATGTCGGCATTGCGCTGGAGTGCGGCGGCCCGTTTTATGGGGCAGGCGGTGTCCTGGGCGATTACCATCATGGTGCTTCGCCTGCTTTCTCCGGGGGACTATGGCCTGATGGCGATGGCCATGGTGGTGGTGTCATTGCTGGTACTGCTCAACACGCTGGGCCTGGACGCCGTCCTGGTGCAGGAGAAGGCACTTGATGAGCAGATGAGGCGGCAGATATTTGGCGTCATCATTGTGATTAACACCGTATTTTTTGCGCTGGTCTTTCTAGGCGCCGGGACGATCGCATCGTTTTACGGCGAAGCGGCCCTTAAACCTATCCTGCAAGTGTTGTCGGTACAGTTCCTGCTGTTGATATTTGAAACATTGCCGCAGTCCAAGCTGGAACAGAATATTGATTTCGCCCATCGCTCTATCGTTGACTTCATCACGTTGGTGATCGGCAGTCTGACCACACTGGCATTGGCACTGCTGGGTGTTGGCGTTTGGGCGCTGATCTGGGGCACTCTGGCGACCAACGCCACGCGCATGCTGGGCCTGAACCTGATCACCAGAAATCTGGTTTGGCCCCTATTTTCGTTGCGCGGAATGCGCAAACATCTGGCCTTTGGCGGCTTCGTAACGATAGACCGGGGCTTGTGGTACCAGTTCAGTGAAGCCGATAAATTCATCGGCGGGAAACTGTTGGGCAATCAGTTGTTAGGATATTACGCTGTCGCCAGTCAGTTGGCAGCGCTGCCCATTCACAAGATCAGTGGACTGCTAAATTCCGTAGCGTTTCCCGCGTTTTCTCACATCCATGCCACTGCTTCAGCCGAGGCTGTGCGCAACTACCTGTTGAAGGCGACACGAATCCTCGCGATTGCTGCGTTTCCGGTGTTCTTCGGTATGAGTTGTATCGCCCAGCCACTGGTCGCGTCGTTGCTGGGAGAGAAGTGGCTGCCCGCAGCGCCTCTGCTGCAACTGCTCGGTGTAGTTATGCCGTTTCGCTTGATGAGTAATATTTTTCCACCGCTGCTGTGGGGTGTTGGTCACCCCCAAACCAGTGCCTCCAACTTTTTGGTGGCAGCGATTTTGATGCCGCTTTCGTTCTACGCGGGTACTCACTGGGGTGTCATAGGCTTGGCCTATGCCTGGCTCGCCATGTACCCCTTGGTTTTTCTCATCACGGCGTCGCGCACCTGTGCCATCGTCGATGTGCGACTGCGCGACTACCTGCGGCAGATGATCCGCCCCGTCATGGCGGGGATGATAATGTATGCCACCGTGTATTTTATGCAGTTTTTCGTTTATGGATCGTCCGGTGAGTGGTTATATTTACTGCAGTTGATGTTGGTCGGCATCGCAGCCTATGGCAGTGCTATGGCGCTGATTGACCGTGAGGGTCTGCGGGAAAGCCTGGAGCTGCTCAGGCGCTAGCCCGGGTATCCACTGATCGAACACTGTCCTTGTACCTGTTGACCTGATGTCGGGAACGCTTTTCACCTATGAACATCCTGCAAATTTCTGACGCGAGTGAGCGCCACCTGGGACGTGCCATACAACTGCAAGCGGCGCAGCATGGCGCGCAACCCTTCCTGTTGTTCCAGGACACGGTGTATACCTTCGCCGAGGTCAATTGCCGTGTGAACGAACTCGCAGCGGGTCTCGCCAAGGCCGGGCTGCAACGCGGCCAGCGGCTCGCCTTTTATATGAGTAGCGCACCGGAGGTTATCTTTCTGGTGTTGGCGACCAATAAGCTGGGTGCGATATGGGTGCCGATTAATACAGACTACAAAGGTGCCTGGCTGCGCGATACGATCAACAGTAGCAGGCCCACCATGCTGGTCAGTGACGCAGAGCATCTGCCGAGGTTGCAGGAAGTGTTGGCATCCTTGTCAGTGGCAGCACTGGTATTGCACGGTGGTCATGAATCAGTACCCGGCGCCATCAGCTTTGATACGTTGTACATGGCCGGGGCAGGGGAGCCGGATATGTCTGCACTGCGTGCAGGTGATACCTGCGCGGTGCTATGGACCTCGGGCACCACCGGCAAGGCCAAGGGCGTGATGCAGAGTCACAACGTCTGGTTCAATGCGTCCTACGCCAACAACGAAGAATGTCAGTACGGTATTGCTGCAGACGATGTTATTTATACGGTCCTGCCCATGTACAACTCGGCGGTGTGGGTCACGGCTATTTTTCGCGCCCTGTTTGCGGGGGTTCCGCTGGCCATTGATCCAGGCTTTTCGGTAAAGACATTTTGGCAGCGCGTGGATTTCTACGGTGCAACCCAGTGCTTCACCCTGGGTGCCATGCACATGTTCCTGTGGGATGCCCCGGCGCAGGAGGATGACGCCGCGCACAGTCTGCGCAAATTAATGGCTGTGCCCATGCCCCCAGCGGTGGCTGCACCCTTCTGTCAACGTTTTGGTTTGCAACTCTTGCCACAGGGCCTGGGCCAGAGCGAAGCCATGCGCCTGCTTGCCCCTGTTAGCGGGCGTACTCAACCCCCCGGCAGTTGCGGCAGTGTGGTACCGGGGCTCGAGGCCAGGCTGGTGGGGGACGATGGCCAGGACGTACCGTTGGGTGAGCCGGGTGAGCTGTGGGTAAAGCCCCTGTGGCCGCATTTCATCTTCAATGGCTATTTTGACAATCCCGATGCCACCGCAGCGGCATATGACGGGGCGTGGTACAAGACGGGCGACATGCTCAAGCGCAATGCAAATGGGTACTACTTTTTCTCCGATCGCAAGAAGGATGCGGTGCGCTACAAGGGGCGCAATATTTCCACTTTCGAAGTCGAGCTCGCCGTTCGCAGGCATTCGTCCATTGCTGATTGCGCCGCGTTTGGGGTGCAAAGCGAAGAGCTTGAGTCAGAACAGGAGATTATGCTGGACGTCATTCTCAAGCCGGGGCAGGCATTACAGGCCGTCGAGCTGGCCCAGTTTATCAATGACAATGCGCCCTATTTTTTCGTACCACGCTACATTCAGTTTGTGGAATCCCTGCCCTACACACCGACCAATAAGGTGCAGAAATTTCGCCTGCGGGAGAGGGGGGTTACGCCCACGACCTGGGATGCCCGCGCCGCCGGTTTTAAGGCCCAGCGATAACTCATGGTGATACCCGTTCGGGCGTCCGATGCGGGTCAGGCAATGCACAGTATTGACATTTGACAGTGAAACTAATGCCTAGTAGCCTATAGCCGTTACTTTAGTTTACCCACCCTGGAGCGGTTAACAATGAGTCAGTGTCCCTTTGCTACTTTTCCCAACCTGATTGACCCCGAAACCTACGTTAACGGCATGCCGTACGAGACGCTCGCCGAAATACGTGCTTCCGGCCCGGTGCACTACATGGATGGCTCTTATATGGGCGTCCCCTATTGGTTGGTGACGGGACGCGATGAAATCGATTTCGTTTCGAAGAATCCTAAGCTGTTTTCCAGTGAGGCGCGCTCGGCCATTGCGGAAGAGTTTACGGAGGACGAGTTGGTACTGATACATCGCAATATGACCATCAACCAGGACCCGCCGCGGCAGATGAAATCGCGCAAAATTGTGCGGGCTACGTTTACCCCCGGCGCAGTGAACTCCTATGAGCCGAGTTTTCGACAGCATGCCCGTAATATTGTGGACCGGGTTGCCAGTCGCGGAGAATGTGAGTTTGTGGAGGAAGTAGCGGCCGAACTACCGCTGCTGGCCATTCTGGAGTTGTGTGGAATCCCCCCGGAGGACCGCAAGGATTTCTTCGAGTGGACCAACAAGATGATGTTCAACCAGGATCCGGAGATGTCTGCAGGCCAGCAGGAGGCAGAGGCTGCATCGTTCAAAGTGATTGAATACGCCATGAAATTGATGGAGCAGCACAAGACCAATCCGAAGAAAGATATCATCGGTGCTCTGCTCAATGGCAATGGCAAGGATGAAGGCCTGAGCGACGAAGAGTTCGTCTGGTTCTTCCTGATGTTGATCGCCGCCGGCAACGAGTCGACCCGTACGGTGACCACTCAGGGTATGCGCCTGCTGATGGAAAACCCGGAGCAGTTGCAGTACCTGGTGGATAACCCTGACAAGATACCCGGTGCCTGTGAGGAAATGCTGCGCTACAACACGGCCTTCACCCTGATGCGCCGCCAGTGCCTGGAAGATACCGAAGTCGGCGGACACCTGATCAAGAAAGGCGACAAAGTCATCATGCACTACCACACGGTGAACCACGACGAGACGATTTTTGGCGCAGATGCGATGCAGTTCGATGTGCGTCGCGCCGAGCGCATGCCTAACTTGTACAACGAGCATCGCGCGTTCGGGGTCGGTCAGCACTTCTGTTTAGGCACGCACTTGGCCCGGCTGGAAATGCGCGTGATGTTCGAAGAAATCATTCCGCGCATTCGCAATCCCAAGCTGGTGGGCGATATCGCCTACACCCGTTCCAATCTGGTGAACGGGATCAAGCGCATGCACATCACCTTTGACCCGGAAGTGAAGGCTGCGGATAAGGCTGCCTGATCTTTAATGGCACGCTGGCGCCTCCGAGGATTGCCCTCGGGGGCGTTTTTGTATCAATCGGCCGCAGGTACTTTTTCCTTTTCAAACTCCGCTATCGCCTGTTCTACCGGCCCCAGCATGGCGGCGGCTCTGGGGTAGCCGGAATACTGGGCAATAAACAACAGGAACTCCCGCGCTTCTGCCGGATTAATCTCGCCGCGCTTCAGTGAAGCCTTGATCTGGATTTTAAACGTCGCGGCCTCACCCTTCTCCGCGATAATGCCCAGCAGCAGGATGCGTTTGTCGCGCATGGACAGCGTCTCACGTGTCCACAGTTCGGCGAACAATTGCGTGAGCATAATATCGCTAAAGGCGTAACCCTCTGGCGGCACGACTACATCACCGGCGTACACATCCTTGATGGTTTTCTCGCCCAGGGCGCGGCGTTCCTTATTGTCCATGCGTTCTCTCCAGTCGGTGGTTTAGTCGAGTGTGCCGAAAATCTTATCGTAAAAAAGTGTAATGGTGGCGTAGTTGCCCTTGTGCATATTTTCGTGATGCACGTGATGCTTCGCAACAATCCAGTTCACGATTTTGTAGGGAAAGTGCGGTAGGTCAAAGAAGATGTGATTGACCTGGTTGATTTGCGAGAAGATCAGGAACGTCAAAACAATGGTGGCGATATGGAAAGGCCCCATCAGTGCTGCCAACAGGACAATCGAACCCATGTACAGTGCCAGCCCGACGAAGGTCTCGAACGGGTGTACATAATGCGCGTCCAGATAGCTGGGATTGCGCGCCTGGTGGTGCACAGCGTGGATCTTGCGCATGGCCCCTTGTCCATGAAACCAGTACCGGTGCGACAAATAGTAAAGAAAGTCGTAGAACATCAGGATGATGAATGTATCCAGTAAGACTTTCCACCAGGGCTGCGCAGCAATCGTAATACAGAACGGCAGCAGCAGCAGGAAGAACGTGATATTGCAATACAGACCCACTTTATGCGTAGCGCGTACGATCGGCGGATACTTCTCCTGGACCCATCTCTCTTTATCTTTCGCCTTGTTGAGTGCACGCATATTCGCCAGGGCGGGTACACTGAACAACAGGCGCTTGCCCACTATGGTAATAGCAGCAATGCCTGCCAGGGCGATTAGTGAATACACTATATGGTAGTGTTGCCACAGATAAGACAGCCACTCGTTGTTCATCATTATTTACCTCCTGTGCCCGGAAGGGATCAACAATAGTCGGGCCAGTGCCTGGCTGCCGTGATCTCCCAGTTGTTGCTGCAGTTGTTGTGCCAGTAGACTAATGTCTGCTGTACTGTTTTTTTCAAAAATGTCCTGTTCCAGTCGCAGGCCGCGATACAGCTCTTGCAGCGTGGTATTCATACGCTTGAGTGCCGCCTGGCCGATGATGGCGGCGAATTCTTTTTCCAATTCCTCAACGCTTGTCACTGAGTCCGCAATGAGTGTCTCGCCGCGAGCGGTAAAATGTAGCACGATCTGGCGCGCATCCAGTGGGTCCGCATGGCGGCGCAGGTAACCCAGCTCTTCCAGTTCAGTAGCGATAACGCTGATAGCCTGCTTGCTGACGTCCTGGGTCGCTGCAATTTGCTGGATGCGCCCACCAGCAGGGCCAATAAGCGTCAGTACCTGGCCGAAGCACAGCTTGAGTCTGGGATGGCCCTTGGCACGCGTCAGTTCCATGAGTCGCTGCAGAATATAGTCGGACACTCTGGGCAGTAAACCCCCCATGACCACATGCACAGTTGATGCATTGCCCGGTGAGGTTAGCCCCAGCGACAGGTGCTGGTATATCTTCCACAGCGACTTGCTGGTGTCAGCAATGGGTGCCTCGCCAACGATGTCCATAAACTGTTTGTCCAGCTGCGCCACAATACGCAGGCCGTCGCGGCGCAGCTTTACCCCACGCGGTGACAGGGTGAGTTGCTTGGCGCGACCGTCCACTGGATCGGCTGTTCGTTCAATGTAGCCCGCTGCTCCTACCTGCTTGACCGCCTGATTGCACGCCTGGCGAGAGATGCCCAGTATGTCCGCCAGGTCCGTCAGTCGTTTATCGCCCTCACCTATCAGCGCAATATAGGGGGCGAAACCAAGACGTAAATGTTCATGCCCACACTGCTCCTGGAGCGTGCGCATCATGCTCGTCTGGAGATGGCGTGCCACCCCCAGGAGGTGCCTCGAGAAGTTGTGGCGGTATCGATTCCAGACAAGACCAGGGTCGATACTTTTTTGACGCATTGCACTCATAGGGAAAATAGTAAACGTAAATTGACGACTAGTCAATTTATATTGACATATTGGATTTGATGTCGCTACACTGCCTGTCGTTAGCCGTTTACTGATCCGCTACATGCGCGGGAATGGGGAGACTGAATGAGCGCAAAGACCAACGTCGGATATATCGGGCTGGGCAATATCGGCAAGCCGTCGGCGCAGCGCCTGATCGGCGATTCGTTTACCGCACATGTGTACGATGTCTATGCGCCGGCCGTGGAAGAATTGGTGGCAGCGGGGGCGGTGGGCTGCGCCTCGGTCGCGGAGCTCGCCAAAGGCTGTTCGCACATCGGCATCTGCGTACGCGATGACGCGCAGGTGGAGGGTCTGTTGTATGGCGAGAATGGCATTTTCGCCCACGCCGCGAAGGGCACCCTCATCGCCATCCACAGCACCGTGACCCAGGCGGGTCTGCTGCGCTGGGCTAAAGAGGCTGCGGCCCTGGGCCTTAAATTAATCGACGCGCCGATCACGGGAGGGGCAGATAGGGCCGCAGCCGGCACGCTCTGCTATATGGTCGGATGCAGCGCAGAGGATCTGGCTATCTGTTCGCCGGTGTTTGCGACCTCGGCGGAAAAAATTGTGCACGCCGGAGACATAGGCTCCGGCGTCGCCTTGAAGCTGTGCAACAATTTCATGCAGTATGCGGAGTTCGTCGCGATGGCAGAGGCGCTGCGCCTCGCCGAGTCCTGTGGCCTCAAGGCGGAAGTTCTGCGCGAAGTCGGCTTGAGCAATGGCGTTGTCAACTCGCAGATGTATCAGTTTGCCACTGGCCGTAACGCGGTGCTTATACCGAGCAAGGATCCGGGCATCATCGGGTATTTCACTGCGATGGGTGAACTGGCCGTCAAGGATCTTGATTGCGCTATTGGCACGGCCGCCCAAAAGGGGATCGTCATGCCCACCTGCCAATTCATCCGCGATCGCATCCTCGATGTCTTTCTGGGGCGTGACGAGTCGGCCCCACCTGTCGCCAAGGAGCTGTGAACATGAATCCCGAAACCAGACTGTTCATAGACGGTGAGCTGTGCGCCGCCGCGTCCGGTAACACCTACGCCAATATCAATCCCGCTACGGAAGAAGTGATGGGGCAGGTGGCTGACGCCAGTACTGCGGATATGGAGCGCGCCATTGCCGCAGCCCGCCGTGCCTTTGATGAGACAGACTGGTCTACCAACCATGCCTTTCGCCTTAAGTGCCTGCAACAGTTGCAGCAGGGGCTGCGTGCGGTAGAGGCAGACTTCAAGCTGCAGATTGCCGCAGAAACCGGTGCACCGCTAGGCATTTGTGGAGCGATGGGGCCGCAGTGCGAACTGCCTATAGGTTTTATCGACTACACGCTGCAAAGCCTTCCTAGCTACGAGTGGAGCCGCGATATTGGTATTTCCGAAATGATGGGCGGCAAGAGTCGGCGTCTGGTGGAGAAAGAGGCCATCGGCGTGGTGGCCTGTATCACGCCCTGGAACGTGCCCCTGCAGATCAATCTCGCCAAGTGTGTGCCGGCACTTGCCGCAGGCTGTACTGTGATATTGAAAGCGGCGCCCGATACACCCTGGTCGGCCACCATGTTGGGCCGGGTAGTTAAAGAGTACACGGATATTCCCCCGGGTGTTTTCAATGTGATTACTTCTGAGGACCCCAAAGAAGTCGGTGATCAACTGGTGGGTGATCCGCGGGTGGATATGGTGTCCTTCACCGGCTCCACCGCCGTCGGCAAGCACATTATGGCGCGCGCCGCCCAGACAGTTAAGAAAGTGTTTCTGGAGCTGGGCGGGAAATCCGCCAACATTATCCTGGATGACGCGGACCTGGGCACTAGCCTGCTCAGCTGTTTGGCCGTGTGCTTTCATGCGGGGCAGAGTTGCGCGATACATACACGGTTACTGATACCGAGGTCGCGGCAGGCAGAGGTGGAAGCACTGCTGCCTACCTATTTCGGTTTTATCAAATACGGCGATCCGGCCTCCGACAGCCAGATCATGGGCTCACTGGTCAACGCCCGCCAGCGCGACCGGGTGCTTGCCTATATCGCCAAGGGCAAGGAGCAGGGCGCCCGCTTGTTACTCGGCGGCGGCAAACCCGCGCAGCTGGATAAGGGCTATTATGTGGAGCCTACAGTATTCATGGATGTGACCAACGATATGACTATCGCGCGGGAGGAAATTTTTGGCCCGGTACTGGCGGTGATTGCCTACGATGACGAGGACGAAGCAGTGCGCATTGCCAACGATTCCGACTATGGACTCTCGGCAGGTGTTTGGTCCGCAAGTGAGGAGCGCGCGCTGGCCGTGGCGCGTCGCATTCGTAGCGGTACCGTTAACGTCAATGGGGGCAATTTCTATGGTGCTGATGCGCCCTTTGGCGGCTATAAACAGAGTGGTATCGGCCGCGAAATGGGCCGCGAAGGGTTCGAGGAATATCTGGAAACCAAAACCATAGCTATCGCTGCATGAGTAGCACGTTGCTGGACAAGGTTTACATCGTCACCGGCGGTTCCAGGGGCTTTGGTCTGGCGATTGCCAAAAACCTGGTAGAGCACGGCGCGCGAGTCGGGCTGATCAGCCGCAGCCAGTCTGGCCTCGATCAGGCGGTGGCGGACATCGGCACCGATCACGCCTTTGGCGTGGCCGCCGATGTGGGTTCACGTGCGGCGATCTGTGCTGCATTCATTGCTATTAAGATGCATTTCGGACGCCTGGATGGGCTGATCAACAATGCCGGAATGGCCACGCCCAACAAGATTGAAGATCTGCTGGAGGAGGAGGTTTTGCTGCAGGTACAGACCAACTTCCTCGGCACCGTGTTCTGCTCTCAAGCCGCGATCCCCCTGCTGCGCGGCTCAGACAATCCGCGCATCATCAACATCTCCTCGGCCAGTGCCTGGCATTACGACGAAATCAGCCACCTGTCGATCTACGCCGCCACCAAGGCAGCGGTAGAACGTTTTACGCGCGACCTGAGGCTGGAACTGCAGGGTGACGGTATTGGCGTTACCTGTATCCGTCCCGGTGGCGCCTGGACAAGTTTCGCAGACGGCTGGAACAAGGGAGCGTTCGAAGCGGCGATCGCAGCCTGGAAAGATGCAGGCACCTATTTAAATACCGGCATGGACGTCAGTCATGTGGCAGAGTCGGTGCGCTACGCGCTGGCACAGCCCCCCGGCGTGGCGATTGATCTGCTTGAAATCCGCCCCAACGTACTCACATCCAAAGCAATATTCTAACGAGGACAACCGCATGGATTTTACTGGTAAAACGATTATTGTGACTGGCGCTGGTGGCGGCATTGGCGAAGGTTACGCCATGGCCTGTGCACAGCGTGGAATGAATGTGGTCATCGCTGAGCTTAACCCGGAAGGTGGGCAGCGGGTCGCTGACGCGATCAACAAGAGCGGCGGCAGTGCGCTGTTTGTGAAAACTGATGTAGGGTCCGAGGAGTCCGCCAAGGCCTGCGCCAAGGCTACTGTGGATAAGTACGGCGCGATCAACTACCTGATAAATAATGCCGCCATCTTCGGCGATATGAAGATCGAAGGTTATCTGAACGTGGAAATGGATTACCTGGAGAAGTTCATGCGCATCAACGCGCACGGCTGTCTCATTATGACGCGTGCGGTGGTTGACGCTATGACGGCCGCTGGCGGTGGTGCCATTATCAACCAGTCCTCCACGGCGGCCTGGATGAGCACGGGTTTTTACGGCGTTGCCAAACTTGCCGTAAACGGCATTACCCAAAGCCTGGCCAATGAACTGGGCTGGCGCAAGATTCGTATCAACGCCATTGCGCCGGGGCCTACCGATACCGGTGCACTGACCAAGGTCGCGGGTGATTACGCCAAGGAAATGATCAAGAGCATGCCCATCAAGCGCCTGGGCCAGCCCAAGGATTTAGCGGATGCCGCGCTCTTTTTGTTGTCGGACGAGGCCAGCTGGATTACCGGTCACATCCTGAATGTGGACGGCGGCCAATTTATGCGCCCCTAGGGGAAATCTGTCATGGCGAATATTCTGGTGGTAGGCGGTACCGGCTTGACGGGCGCTCACGCGGCATTGCACCTGCGCGAGGCCGGCCACAAGGTGACACTCCTGTCGCGCTGTGCCCCCGCGCTTGCCTCCCTGCGTGATTTTGATCACCTGGCGGGCAACTATGTGGATGACGATATTCCCGTCGATGCGCTCGCGAATTTTGATCAGCTGGTATTTGCCGCCGGTGCCGATATTCGCCAGTTGCCCCCGGGTGTAGACGATGCTGCGTTTTTTGAGCGCGTCAATACACAGGCGATACCGCGCTTCTTTGCTCGCGCGAAGGACGCGGGGATACAGCGCGCAGTTTACGTTGGCACCTATTATCCCCAGGTGGTGCCGGAAAAAATCGACAGCAACCCGTATGTACGCTCCCGCCATTTGGCAGATGAAGGCCTGCGTGCGCTGCATAGCGCGTCCTTCACCGTGTGCAGCCTGAATGCACCGTTTATCCTTGGCTACGTGCCGGGAATCGTGCTGCCACATCTGCAAGTGTTAGTGCAGTATGCCGCAGGGCGACTGGAGGGTATGCCAGTGATAGCACCCGCCGGTGGGGTGAATCATATCTCCAGCCAATCCATATCCGAAGCGATTGCCGGTGCGCTGGAGCGCGGCATCGGCGGTAAGGCCTACCTGGTGGGCGATGAGAACCTCAGCTGGAAGACGTATCTGGAGATGTATTTCGAGGCTGTCGGCAATCCTGTGGTGCTCGACGTGTCAACCGACGAGCATCCCCTGTTGCCCGATGTCATTTTGTATGCCGGGCGCAATGCCGTGATCAGCTACGAACCGGACAACGGGGAACTGGGCTACACTCGCAACAATGTGCGTGCTACCGTCGCTGAACTGGTGCGGGCCTATCTTTAGAATAATCCCGATAGATCGTAGTATCCGCAGACAGATTCCAGGGAGCAAACGATGAGCGTATTAAGTGATTCGGTACTGCGGGCGACAGCGGATAAACTGATCGCCGCGCATGAGGAAGCCTCCCGCACCGACGACTGGATTTTCTTCGTGGATGAACTCTATGCCAGTGACTGTATCTACACCTGCCAGTATGCAGGCGTCATGGATGTTACTGCCAACGGTATTGATGAGATAAAGGCCACGCATTATGGGCGTGATATGAAAGTCGGCTGGGACGGGTGGACGTTTCCCTACATGGGGATTTATACCGGGGTGGGCAACAAACTGGTCACGCACTGGATGAACCGGGGTCCGGGCACACGCCCTGATGGCAGCTATTTCGAAACGCCCGGTATATCGTTCCTGACCCTGAATGACCAGGCGCGGATTTGTCGCCAGTTTGATATGTTCGATTTCACGCACCAGATGAAACTGTGCGATGACCTCGAAGATGTCGGCCTGCTATCGACCCAGCTCAAAACACAATGGGTGCTGCCGATGAAAGCGAAACTTCAAGCTCAGCTCGCTCGTCATCGCTGACACGCAATACCATAATGTTTCTGCGCCGCTTCCACCCCGTAGTCCTTTTGGCTGGCATGTTTGCCGTTACATGGACTCCAGTGTTCGCGGCGGATACGGACAGGCACTACCAGGTGCGAGCAATTGACGCGGTAGAAAGCTGTGCGGGACTCAATGGAGCGTTAGGAAAGGCCAAGGATGAGGATAACTGGGGAGCCCTGTATGGATTTTCGCTGTATACCATGGGCTATCTGACGGGCATCAACAGGTTAGCGCCCAATACTTACGATATTGCGGGGAAGAAAAACAGCAAAACACTCATGGTATGGCTGGAAAAATATTGTGCTGAACACCCGGACGATAGTTTTGACCACGCGCTGTATCGATTGACCGCAGAGTTGTATCCGCACCGCACCCACGCAAGCCCGCGTTAGGGCCGTGCATGTAAACGGAGGTAGTAGCGCTCCTATTTACACGTGCACGATGTAGTGACATCACAGGTGCAGGCAAAAGGGCTGTTCGAATTGCAACTGCCTGCAATGCACGAGGCGTTCTGCCGCGTTTCACAACAAATATCGCAAGATCCGCCGCACTCCGGAACGCCTTTCGTGTGGCAGCATTCGCCAGCGGGCTCCTTGGTATCTGCTTTGGCAGGTTCATCGAACTCAGCGTCCGGGATTGCCTGGGTCAGTTCAGCTGCGGTAGTGGCGGTGTTATCCGCTGCCATTGTGCTTACGCTGCCAAAAAAAGCGCAAACGAGCAACACAAGAAGAACAGTAATTCGTTTCAGTGCCATTGGTCGATCCTCCAAGATGGTATTCGCCCCTGACTCTACAGTTTACGCCTGCAAAAATCCAATGGGTCGTGCAGCCTAAGCAGTAACGCGATTGTTAAAATCGGTATGAGTTTAATTTTCACTCTGGACTAAACGTTCGTTTATTAGGAGAACTTAATAAAAGTGTGCTAAATATTTCCATTCGGAGTTCACTGAGAACGTCTTGGTTTTAATTATCTGCTATCACGAAACACATAGGGCACGATTATGACTGCGCGGATTCAATTCGTAAGTGCAACTCATGAGTCGGAATAGAGGGCGAGCTGCGGTAGCATCTCTGCTCTTCGTTCCGGCAAGAATGAGAAGCATTGATGAGACATTACACACAGCTCACCCAAGAGCAACGATACCAAATTTCTGCCTTCATGAAAGCAGGTCGTAGCCAAACCGAGACGGCCATGGTGCTGGGTATCCACAAATCCACGGTCAGTCGCGAGCTGAGACGCAACTGTGGACTCCGTGGCTATCGGCCTCGCCAGGCGCAGCAACTGGCGCAGGGCAGGCGGCTGGACAAGGCCCAACCCCGGATTACCCTCGGCCACTGGGAGCAGGTAGAAACCCTGCTGCGAGAGGATTGGAGCCCGGAGCAAATCAGCCTTTGGTTGGCGCAAGAGAAGCACCTATTGGTTAGCCACGAGTGGATCTATCAATACGTCCTTCGGGACAAGCGGCAAGGGGGTACTCTGTATCGCCATCTACGTTGCCAGAAACAGCGAAAAAAGCGCTATGGGACCTACAGCCGTCGAGGCCAGCTGTGCAACCGGGTATCCATTGACGAGCGTCCGGCGATTGTGGATCACCGTTCGCGGCTGGGTGACTGGGAGCTTGATACCGTTATTGGAAAGGGCCATAAACACGCCCTGGTGACGCTGGCGGAGCGCAAATCCCGTCTGGCACTGATCACCAAGGTATCGGGCAAGAATGCGGATGGCGTTAAGCGAGCCATCCTGCAATTGCTGGAGCCATTGTCTGACCACGTTCACACCCTGACCTCGGATAACGGCAAGGAATTTGCCCGACATGAATCGATTGCCGAAGCATTGGATGCTGCTTTCTACTTTGCCCATCCCTATGCCTCCTGGGAACGCGGACTAAACGAAAACACCAACGGACTGATCCGGCAGTACTTTCCCAAGCACCGGGATTTCACTACCATCACCGAACAGGAGATCCAGAACGCCATGAACAAACTCAATAACCGTCCCCGTAAATGTCTTGGCATGAAGACGCCGAATCAGGTATTTTTCGGGATCAACCCACCGGTTGCACTAGCAAGTTGAATCCGCG
>JANNVJ010000086.1:0-10055 GCA_031414375.1 Haliea sp. | reverse complement strand
CACTGGATTGGCGATCACATTGATCCAGGGAGCGGGTGTGGATTGCCCGTCGCGAAGGATCGTTACGTACTCGTCACCGTCGGCTGTGAATCCGCCCAGACCATTGAAAAATTCAAGCTTAGTGACATCGGGTGCTGTAGCAGGCGACTCACTACGAGGGGGCGGCAGATGAGACGCTGATGGGCCCGACGGAGGTTCTTGCTCCAAACGGCCAAGTTGCTCCGCGACACTGCCATGGCGACTGAGCAGCACGGCACGCGCCGCGCTCAGCAGCGCCAAACGTGTTTCACCCGGTATGATGTCGGAACGCAGAATGAACACGCCGCCGCTCACCGCCTGACCGTGAATCCGCGGTCTTGACAGGCCAGCGCGAGTCAACGTCTCCAGGGCAGACTGCAAGTCCTGCAAGTATGATGACGAACGCTCATTGAGAATAACGAGATCGACATTGAGCAGTTTCAGTCGCCAGTACTCGAAGGCGCGCAGTAACTGCCGGACAATGCCTAGATCGTCGATGTCATCGATGCGTACCAGCACGATCGGCAGATCTCCTGAAATTCCATGTGCCCAGAGCGCAGATTTCCCCCCGTTGGGACGACGCAGTACGTCCGTTGACGGCCTCAGTGCGGCATCGTTGTAGAGCAGATGCCCGGCCAGGCGTTGAAAGAGCATTGCCTCCTCATTAGAGATGCCCAGGTAGTGCAGTTCCACTTGCGCCTGTGTCCATGCGAGCGTGGTGGCACGTTCGAAAGCGGCAGCATCGCGATGCTGGTCCACCAGGTCGAGGACCGCATCTCGCGAAGGTGCGACCAGCGTCCAGAAGGCGACTCGCGCAGTGGTACCCGGTGCCAGCCGCACGCAGCGCGTCAGGCTGAAGATTGGGTCGAGCACTGTGCCGGCGCTGCCAGCGGTGAAGGCCCCTGCCGTGCTGGCGAGCGACGAGCGCAGTGTTCGCCCGCGACCGAGAAAGCGGGCACGATCGGTTTCGAAGCGACCCTCCCCCGCACATTCACCCTCGACAACGGCGACATGCGCCGCCCATACCTCGCCATCTTGTGGTGAGCGCCTGCGCCGCGTTGCGAGAATCGTGCCGATCGAAGCCACGTACTCAGTCTGTATGAAGAGCTTTGAGAATGCGGGATGGGCTTCGTCGGAGGCTCTGGATGCCAGCACGATTTCAGCATACGAGGAGAGTTCGACAGTGAGTTCTCGATTGCCTGTGTTACAGATACTCACGCGGCGCACCTCGGCATCACATTCGGCCGATACGACGATATCCATTGTGGTCGTGAGGTCCCGGTCGCGGCGCACGAACTGTGCACGGTGCTCGCAGAAGCTCACTTCATAAGTATCTGGCTCTATTCCACTGGGCTGATACCCAGCCGACCAGACATGTCCGCTATTGATATCACGAAGGAAAATATACGATCCGGAATCGTCGCAAGTGACATCACCCGCCCAGCGAGTGATCGCCATATCGCCCCAGTGGCTGTAACCGGAGCCTGCGGCCGTCAGCATCACTGCATAGCGACCGTTCGACAGTATACGTGTGCGCGGGGTGAGGTGGTGTGGCGTATCGATCGTCCGAGGCAGTGCCGGTATGACGTCAGGTAACTCCGGGCTGCCACTTTCTGGAACGCTTGCCATTGGTGCAGCGACGTCTCGCGGTGGTCTTTCCTGCAATAGCAGCTCCGTTGCTTCAATCCGCGGCTCGTCGTGGAACCGCGTGCGCATCAGGCCGTCCAGCAATGTGTTGGCCAGTGCCACGATTGTCATACCCTGGTGGTGCGCCATGTAAGCACTTACGATGGCGAACGACTCTCCCTGCGGCAGGCGCTGTGCCGTATAGTCCAGCGCCTCGCAGAAGCCATAGCGACCTTTTGCGCCATTCACTGTCAACTCGGCGAAATTCAGCACTGCAGCGTGCGGTTCAACCATCGCAGCTAAAGCAGTAGCGTAGGGGGCAACGACGACATTCTCGCCAAGACCGCGTTTCAGCCCGAGTCCTGGCACCCCGAAACTGGAGTACTGGTAAGTTCTTTCCAAGTCGCGCGCGTTATAGGCTGATTCCGAAATGCCCCATGGCACGCCTAGCGTCTTGCCATAGGCCTGCTGTCGCCGCACGATCAGTCGGCTGGTCTGCTCCAACAAGCTGCCAGCTGGCGCACGCATGACAAGAGAGGGCATCAGGTACTCGAACATTGATCCTGACCATGAAACCAGCGCTGCGCCACTACCGACGCAGACCACGGCGCGCCCCAGATGAAACCAGTGCCGCGCTGGCACATCACCGTTGGCGATTGCCAGAAAGCTTGCCAGACGTGCTTCGGAGGCGAGCAGGTCATAGCAGCTGGGGTCGAGGCTGCCCTCGAAAACGCGGTAGCCAATAGACAGCAGCTTGCGTTCGTGATCGAACAGAAAGCCGAAGCGCATATCCGTGGACAATTTGCGTGCCGTCGCGGACAGCGTGGTGAGGCGTTGCTGCAACGTCCGCTCGCACGTGGAAGCATCAAATGAGATGTCTCGCAAGTGGCTCTGGATCGTAGTCAGTGTGGCTCCGGCCCAGAATGCGGTCTCTGCGCACGACTCGTCATTACTATGGTCTGCGGACTGCGCCACGCATTCGATGACTGCGGCAACGCGGTTTGCGAGTACGTTCAGGCCATCGTTCAAGGTTACAGGGCTCTTAGAGAGGCGCGTTTGCTCAAAATCCAGTGCTTCGAGTGCGTCCGTGAGACTTTTTTCGAAGGGCTCGATCAACGTCTCTTGTGCCAATCTGATGCCATCGCTAATGCCTGCGAATATCTGCGAGTCGACAGCCCTGCCAGCCATCATGTCCTCGCAAGCATTCGCCAAGGTCAGCAGGTGCGCTGCCAGGTTACCGCTGTCGACGGACGAGACGTACTTCGGATCAAGCGGTCTTAGATCCTGTGTGTCGTACCAGTTGTAGAAATGCCCCTGATAGCGCTCCATGCGGCTCATAGTGTCCAGCGTCGATTCCAATCGCTCGACCGTGTCGAGCGTACCGGCCCAGCCAAGGTCGCGAGCAGTCACGATTGAAAGAAGGTACAGGCCAAGATTGGTGGGCGACGTTCGGTGGGCCAGCGCCGGCTGCGGCAGCTCCTGAAAGTTGTCCGGCGGCAGCATGTTGTCCATTGCAGTCACAAATGTTTCGAAGTAGCGCCAGGCGCGGCGTGCGACAAGTCGTAGCTCAGTGGAATCGGCGGCGGATAGTGGCTGGGAGTCCGTAACTTGAGATGGCCGACTCAACCAAGAAACCACATACGGTGAAAGTATCCACAGCAGGGCGAAAGGGGCCGCGAGGATAATCCTAAACTGTCCGGTCGCAGCAAGCGCACTCACTACGACGCCGATCACCACTCCACCCGCCATCTGGTAAAAGTAGCCCAGTGCGTCGGGACGTCGGTCGTTGTGGTCCTGCGCGGTAACCCACTCAAGCAGGTTTCGTCGACTCACCAACAACCGAAACAGTGTCCGCACGATCGCATCGCACATTGACCATGCCTGGTGTGCCAGCAGGACTAAAAGTAACACGGTACGAGTGACAGCGAGTTGTGCATCGGCGAGGACAGCGCGGTAATGACTACGCCAGGAGACACGGCGGTGACAGGGAACGATTCCGCTCAGAAGTGGTGGCAGCGTGGGAATTGCCAGCATTACGATCACGAATGCTGTCCACATTGTCGCGAACTGCAAGGGCAAAGTCCACGCAATGCACAATGTCAGTACGCCGGATGGCGAAACCAGTGTCCGCCGCAGGTTGTCTAGCATCTTCCATCGTCCCAGTAGTGGTATCTCCCTGCAACTTCGGGCTATACCCTTGGAGCCGCCGCCAAGCACCCATGGCAATAACTGCCAGTCGCCGCGCGCCCAACGATGCGATCGAGCGGCTGCAGCGGTGTAACGCGTGGGATAATCGTCTACGAATTCGATGTCCGAAGCGAGTCCTGCTCGGGCGAAAATACCTTCAAACAAGTCGTGGCTCAACAGCGTATTTTCGTCAACTCGGCCAGCAAGAGCGGCTTCGAAAGCGTCAACGTCATAGATCCCCTTGCCGACATACGAGCCTTCTGCACACAGATCCTGATAGACATCAGACACGGCTGATGCGTAAGGGTCGATACCGCCGGCGCCTGAAACCATGCGTTGATAATGCGAGCTCTCAAAGCCGAGCGGCATAGAGGAAGTGATCCGTGGCTGCAGTACCGCGTATCCTTCAATGATCCGTCTGCTGTGGTTATCAAATCGCGGTGCGTTTAATGGATGCGCCATCTTCCCGACCAGGCGGCGCACCGCGTCGCGAGGTAAGCGCGTGTCGGCGTCGAGGGTGACGATGTATCGTACGCCGACAGGAACGGTAGCTGGTTTACCGTCCACGGCCACAAAACTGGTGTCGATGGCCCCGCGCAGAAGGCGATTCAATTCGTGCAGCTTGCCACGCTTTCGCTCCCAACCCATCCACACGCCCTGCGCGGGATTCCACAACCGTCGCCTATGCAACAAAAGGAAGCGCTCACCTGCCGGCGCTGCTGTGTACTGGCGATTCAGCCTGGCGATCGCTATCGCGGCTTGCGCGATCAATGTGTCATCACCATCGGCGTGCTCGGACGCTGAATCGGTCCAATCCGACAGCAGAGCGAAACTAATGTCGCCATCCATGCTCGCCAGATGATGAATTTCCAGACGTTTGAGCTGTGCGGCGAGAGCCTCCGGTGTCGTCAGCATGACCGGTACAACGACGAGCGTGCGCATATCTTGACAAATTCCGTCGCGCAGTTCGAGCTCGGGCAGCGGTTTCGCTCCAAAGCGGCCTGTAATGCGTTTATTGATAAGCGCCATCGCAGCGTCGATGGCAAGAATATATCCCGACGCCGCCAGCACAATAAGTTGCCATAACCCGACAGTCGTCCCAAGCAGTTCAGACAGTGGCCACGAGATCATCATGACCGCGAGTAGTCCGATGCTCCAGATATAGCCGCGAATTCCCACGGCGGCGCTGACGCGGGCTGGCCAGACTCGCAGTGTGGGCCGATAGTCGAGAGACAGCTCGAACGATCTGCGACCATCGCCAATGAGCGGATAGCCGCTATCGCGTTCGCGAGGTGTGGTTCCTGCACTTGCGACTTCCACCGTGCGCCGTGCGATATCGAGTTCCGAATATACCGATCCCCTGGACAGTTCTTCGATCGCTTCGCGATAGCTGTTTCGCGTTGGAAAGGCGGACTTTTCAAATCCCGGATCAGCACGCAGAACCGAGTCCACGAGACTCATAACTTCGAACAAGTCCGCCCAATCGACGGCGGAGATCGAGCGCATGCTCGTGATTATGTTACGGACCGTTACGCTCGAAGCACCTTGGCTCTGATGCTCGTCACGGACGACAGTATCGGCTGTAGTGCCAGCCGCTGTGAGGCGCGCCTCTAGCCAGGTCAGGGCAGGTGTTGCCTCTGGATCGTGGTCGCGCAGTCGCTGCAGCAACTGGACAGCAAACGTCGTAGACATCTCCTCGTCGTCCCACTTTTGCAGTAGCATAGCTATCGGTTCAGGTTGATGTCCGTTTGTGCCAAGCAACCGGTCGGCCAATCGGTCGGCCTGCTGACGAACTGTGCGAGCGCTGGTGATCAAATCAGCAGCGCGACGCAGATTCTCAACCAGGACAATTCGCAGCGAAATAGCAATCGCCCAAAGCTCGCCGATCGTGAGAGGCTGCTGGCGCTGATAGGCGGAAACGAATCCGGTCAGCAGCTGCGTATCGAAGCGGCTATCGGTATGCGCAAGAAAAGCCCATGCCAGGCCAAGCACGCGTGGATAACCTGCCAGAGGTCCGCAGCCCAGTTTTGGTAGCTGCCGATAGTATCCGGGTGGCAGGTCATCCCGGATCTGACGAATTTGCGCTTCGACCACGTGAAAATTGTCGATGAGCCATTCTGCGGCTGGCGTGATAGCACCCCCCTTTGCAGTAGAGTTTGCTATAGCACGGTGAGCGTCGAGAAGCGCATCGTGATTTTTTCGCAAGCGCAAGGTCAGAGCCGGGACAGCAGCAGGCCTTGCCGTGATCGTCTGCTCAGTGGCAAGATTTACGGCGTATTGCTCAAGTCTCTCGGAACTGAAAATTTCTGCACGGATTACATCGCTAGAATCGAAGGCGGACGATATGCCTGATTCGTTGTGATATCGCGTAGTGAACCACATTAATTCCTGGTGTCCACTAGCGCTCCACCCTCACTATCCCAGGCTGCCAGTTTTTCCTCCTCGTAGGCGGGTTCGCTATGCGTAGCCGATCTTTGGGCCTCTCCATTTGTTATGTTGCGACAGGTTCCAAATACGATATCCCAGATGGGACTGGTGACGCCGAACCATGCCGGCGGTCCATCACGATAATGGTGCAGTGCATGGCTGCGTTTTAGCTGCCGTGTCAGGGTATCTACGCCCGACCAATGGTGTAGCGCGTGATGCGTAATCACATACAAAAGATAGCCGGTTAATAACCCAATCGTTAGCGCGCAGGCACGCAGCAGATCAGAAAATATAAGGGCCGGAAGAAAAAAAAGTACCACAATCAACACCGCGCTGAGCAGAGTCGATGTCCCGATCAGCGCTTGTGGACGACGGTGGTGCTCAGCATGCCAGGCCCGAAAGGGCTGTATTCCATGCAGTACGAAGCGATGCAGTAGGTATTCAACGAGTGTCCATGTGACCAGCCCCAACAGCGCCAGCGCCGCGATCTCCATCCCTCGATCGCCCGGCGCTAAGGCCGCCAGCAGAAACAACAGACCCGCTAAGGCCACGGGATACAGAATGAAGTCAGCGAGATATCCCGCCTTGTCATGTTCGATAGTCATCAGTCCCATGAAATATCACCGCGCCTCGGATCCTTGAGTGAACCTGGCGTTGGTTTCGCGGGTCGGGTCGGGTGGAAGAGGCCTGACCACTTGCATTTGAACGCTGCGCATTGATAACGGTGCACCAAAAAGCCGCGACTGATAAGCAGGTCGATATTGCGGCGTTTTACCCGGTATGTTTCGCCACTACAAAGCCGACAGGCGTACCTGCTGGGGATCAGCGTTTCATCGGCTAACGGCACCCTGATCACGGATTGCTCCATGTTTTTTCTCACTGTTGATAGCAAGGGATACACACTAACGGCCAACGACAGCTTGGTCTGTACGGTGGCGTACGCTGATGTAATTGCAAACAATGGCCTGCGTGCCTCATCAGTGCGATGGCGCACAGACCAATGGCGTTACACGCTATACGGTGAGCGAGATATGTCGGAGCTCACTCCATGAACCGCGCAGACTTTCCACCGATAACGGTCACGCCACCACCGCGACGCGAGTGGCGGGTACGCCACGAGTTGCGCAGTGTTATGCGACTGACGGCCACAGCCTTTGGCATCTATATCTGCTATCGTTTGATGACACCATTCTTTCCCTCCATAACGGCAGCGCTTGCATTGACCGTGGTGTTCCTGCCGTTGCAGAGCCTGATCGAATCGAGACTGAAACGACCCGGCCTCGCCGCCTTTCTATCCGTGCTGATAATTGCGCTGTTGGTCATATCGCTGGCGACGCTACTCACACAACAAGTCATGATGGAGGCCACGCGTGGCGTGCAACTTGTTGAGACGAAGCTGACGAGTGGTGAGTGGCTGCGGCAGTTTCAGGCCTATCCTCGGCTAATGGCACTGCAGCAGGAGATCGATCGGCAGATAGATTTTTCTGGTACCGCGCGTACCCTGGAGACTTGGTTAAACGAAACTGCGGGTGCCTTTTTGAAGGGATCCGTGTTCCAGCTGATTGGCCTATTCCTGACGTTCTATTTGTTGTTCTTCTTTCTCCGTGATCGTCAAGCTGCACTCAGTATGCTGCGCGCGCTATCACCATTTTCAGACGATGAAATGGACCACTTGTTTGAACGGATCGGCAATACCATCGATGCCACCATTTACGGTGTGCTGGCGGTCTCCGCGGTACAGGGGTTACTGGGCGGATTGATGTTCTGGTGGCTGGGGCTGTCGGCACCGCTGTTATGGGGCGTGGTGATGGCCGTAGCGGCTGTGATTCCGGTGGTGGGCGCCGTCGTTGTTTGGATTCCGGCGGCCATGTATCTGGCACTGGACGGAAGCTGGGAAAAGGCACTGATTCTGGTGTTGTGGGGCATATTCGTCGTCGGCACAAGTGACAATTTGCTGCGTCCGCTGCTGGTGGGAAAGCGCCTGCATCTGCATACGGTGCTCGCCTTTCTGTCGATGGCCGGCGGGCTGCTGGTGTTTGGCGCTGCCGGCCTCATCCTCGGTCCGGTCGTCCTCGCCGTGACTACGGTGCTGCTGGAGATTCAGCGCGATCGCGGATTGCGGGCACCCTGATCGGGCGAGGAGCGCAGCTGTCCGATCGATGCTATTGAGCAGGGATTGGTTGAGCCTGGCTCTCTGCCGGGATAGGCACAGCTTGTGCTTGCGGAGCGTTCACTGGAGGAGATGCAGTTGTTCTTGTATGGGTAGCAGGCGTAATTTCAGACAATGCAGCGGGGCTTTCCACAATTGGCTCAGGTAGTGGCTGTAGCGTTTCCTTTTCCGGATTGGCAGTCGTCTCCGGCTCGGGTGTATTCACCTCTGTAGCTGCGGCAGCGGCAGGGTCGGGCAGGGCAGCGGGTGTTTCAACGATGGGTGTATGTACCTCTACCACAGGCGCATTCACTGCCTCCACCGCAGCGGGTGCTGCCTCTTGCACAACTGGCGGGGGGGAGGTCGCTACAGGCACTTCTTCCGGGATGGCCTGACTTTGCTCCAGACGTTTAATCCGCGCCCCGGCCAAGCCGGAAAACTGTCCATCGGGGTATTTCTCCAGATAGGCTTTGAGTTCAGCCGGGTCGCTGCTGTCCTTGATGCTCGTCCAGAACACCAGTTCAACTTCATCCACACTGGCCTCATTTTGCGCATAGAAATAGAACTGTCCAATCACCTGGTCGTAAATCGCAGGCACCTGTTCATGCTGGACAGTAAGCGCCTGGCGGTTTACTTCAGCCCTCACTTGCCGTGCGACCTGATCAATGGGAACTCCAGGGCGTTCCATTTCTTTCATAAACACGCGGGTAAACAAGCCGTTTCTGACCGGATCACCCTCGCTCAATCGGTCCAACGCTTGTTGTCCTTCGCCCGCCGAGTAAATCACCATCTGGCCGTTGGCGCCGCCCACGCCGGTTAAGCCACGACCGCCGATTGCTCGCCCCGTGCCCTTAAAGGGATTGTCTCTACAGGCGTCCACCACGGCCAGGGTGAGAGCGGGTTTTTGCGCACGCAAATCACTTAACACAGCAGACAAGGCCAGCGCATCATCGCGCACCTGATCTTCGCTGTCCGCCCGCACGTCTACCGGCAGCAGGTAATTCATCGCCTCTATCTGCACGCCATGGCCGGAGTAGAAGAAAAATACCTCGTCGCCACCCTTGATGCGCGACTTGAACTCGCGCACATCGTCTTTCATTTCTTTGAGATTCCGGTCTTTCATTACGGTGACTTCATAACCGGCCTTCTGTAGCGCCGTACCCATGGTCTCGGCATCCGCTCGCGCATTGCGCAACGCAGGAACTTCCAGATAACTGTCATTGCCGATTAGCAACGCATGGCGTGCTGCATACGCAATTTGTGCTTGCGTCAGCGTCAAAAAGCCCATCGTAATAAGTATGAAAAAAGTTCGCATTGGAGTAAACATAAACTCGATTTATCCTAAATTGACCGTGGAGCGTTGGACACGTTGTGTAGCATCATGGTTCAACCAGCCACGCCTTTCAAACCGGTATAAATTGACACAACAGTGGTAAAAATGGCTGCGATGGAGCCGCCAATCATTTTGAAATTGTTGGAGAGTGCGTGCAGATTGTGTGGGTTGACGTTGCCCTCAGTCACCCGACTGATCAACATGCCGGTTAAAAAACTAAACGCAATACTGGCAGAATACTCAAGCAGCTCACGCCATTCAAACCCATTGCGCGGAAGGATCGGTGTTTGATCCACTACCCCAATAATAGCGCTC
>JANNVJ010000085.1:0-58636 GCA_031414375.1 Haliea sp. | reverse complement strand
GAACGCGTCGGGTGACGCAGTTTGCGCAGTGCCTTGGCTTCAATTTGGCGAATGCGCTCGCGGGTCACATCGAACTGCTTGCCCACTTCCTCAAGGGTGTGGTCGGTGTTCATGTCGATACCGAAACGCATGCGCAACACTTTGGCTTCCCTGGCGGTGAGGCCTGCCAGCACTTCCTTGGTGGCTTCCTGCAGGCCTTGGCCGGTGGCGGCATCCACGGGGGAGTGGATGGTGTGGTCTTCGATGAAGTCGCCCAAGTGGGAATCTTCATCATCGCCGATGGGCGTCTCCATGGAGATCGGTTCCTTGGCAATCTTCAACACCTTGCGCACTTTGTCTTCCGGCATGTCCATACGCTCGCCCAACTCTTCCGGAGTGGGCTCGCGGCCCATCTCCTGCAGCATCTGGCGGGAGATACGGTTGAGCTTGTTGATGGTCTCAATCATATGCACCGGAATACGAATGGTGCGCGCCTGGTCGGCGATGGAGCGGGTGATGGCCTGGCGAATCCACCAGGTGGCGTAGGTGGAGAACTTGTAGCCACGGCGATATTCAAACTTGTCTACCGCCTTCATCAGGCCGATGTTGCCCTCCTGGATGAGGTCGAGAAATTGCAGGCCGCGGTTGGTGTATTTTTTGGCGATGGAAATAACGAGGCGCAGGTTGGCCTCCACCATTTCCTTCTTGGCGCGACGCGCCCGCGCCTCGCCCATCGACATGTTGCGGTTGATTTCCTTAATTTCAAAAACGGTCAGGCCACTCTTTTCTTCCACCTGGGAAATACGGCGCTGCGAGCGCTGGATCTCGTCCTTCTCGGCAACCAGTTTGATGCCGTAGTCCTTTTTACGGGCATGGCGGCCCACCCATCTGGCGTCTGTTTCGGAACCCTGGAACGAGGCGATGAAATCTTTACGCGGCATACCGCAGACCTTGACCGCCCGTCGCATGATTTCCCGCTCATGGTCGCGCACTGCAACCAAAATGGCGCGGGGGGCTTCCGTCAGGGGATCAGAAATGCGCGGCGTGAACTTGAAGAACTTGAACAGTTCGCCCAGTTTCTCCATTTCTTTGATGGCGTTTTTGTCCGTGCGCCCTTTCTGGCTAACAATCTTCTCGGTCTTGTTGTACTGGCGCTTGAGGGCGGCAAAGCGCTTTTTCGCTTCTATGGGATCGGGCCCGGTTTCCACTTCCTCGTCGTCCTCGGAGGGAGGCGGGGCGGCCTCTGCCACTTCTGCTGCCGAGGGCACGTTCTCGGTCGGATCCAGATAACCCACCATAATATCCGCGAGTCGCCTTTCTTCCTTGGCGACCAGGTCGTATTCATCAAGAACGCTCTTCACTGCGCCGGGAAACAGCGCTACGGCAGCAAGCATTTCACGAATGCCTTCCTCGATACGCTTGGCAATGACGATTTCACCCTCGCGGGTTAGCAGTTCCACCGTGCCCATTTCACGCATGTACATACGCACTGGGTCTGTGGTGCGGCCCGCTTCCGTCTCAACCGCCGCCAGTGCAGCAGCCGCTTCCGCCGCCGCAATATCGTCAGCGGAAGACTCACCCTCAGACATCAGCAGCTCATCGGCATCGGGTGCAGATTCAAACACCTGTATGCCCATATCGTTGATCATCTGGATGATATCCTCGACCTGGTCCGGGTCGGAGATATCCTGTGGCAGGTGATCGTTCACCTCCGAGTAGGTCAGGTAACCCTGTTCCTTGCCCTTGGCGATAAGGTCCTTCAGGCGGGACTGTTGGTGCGTGACGTTTGTCATGGAGCGGAAACCCTAAAAAGTGGGGAAAAAATTGGCCGACGATTATAACCAGAAAATACCGACTTACCTACAGGAAAGTCGCGAAACTTCTCGGCTGTGGGACCCTTTGACCCCAACACATCCGCGTAAGTTGCTTCATGTTATATGGGGTTGAAGGCACGATTTTCAACCGTTGCCAGCGACCGAAAATGGCGTGCATTTGGCATCAGAGCGCGCTCGCAACTTACTCCCGGGGCTTGTTGCGTAGCGTATCGCGCTGCAGTTTCTCCTGCAGCAGCTCCCTGAGACGTTGCTTTTCCAGTTCACTCATCTCAGCGTAGTTGGTGAGTTTCAATTTGTCGACCTGCTCTGCCAATTTTGACTGGTGAGGCAGGTGCGCTAATGCCTCCATGGTGTCCACAAACTGTTGCTCGATACCGGTGCTGGGGATGAGCCGCTCCTGTCCAGCCAGACGGCTGAGGAGCTTGCCTTCGGTGGTGCCGTACCAGTGGCCCAGCAGCATGGCGGTGCTGGAATCGGGGCGGCGGTGTAACAATTGCAGTAGTTCACGCAGTAATTGCCCATCCTCGCCCTCCACCCCGTCCAATAACTCAAGCCGGGCGAGGCGGGCGATGTCCGGTTGGTGTAACAGCAGGGCAAGAGCAGCCTGCGACAGGTTGGAGTAGCCAGTGGCGGGGGCCTGGTGCGTGAACGGTGGTCGGCGTCGGGGCGCTGCCTGCGCCAGTGCAGGCCCGGTGCTTCCTTCATAGTCAGACTGTGGCTCATAGTCGGTGGCCGCCCCGTCATCGGGTACGCCCCTATCGGGTGGTGGAGCCTCCAGCAACATGAGGCTGCTCAATTCCAGCCCGGTGCGCTCGGCCAGGGCCTGGAACATCAATTGTCGGTAGACGCCCTCAGGCAGCTGCCGAATATAGGGCAATGCCAGTTTGCTCATGCGCGCGCGGCCGTCCAGGCTGTTAAGGTCCAAGCCCTGTGCCACGGATTCGAACAGGAAGGTGTCCAGCGGCATGGCCTTGCCCAGCAGTTGCTCGAAGTGCGCCTGGCCACCACCGCGTACTGCATCGTCCGGGTCCTGTCCCTCAGGCAGGAATAAAAATTTGGCCTGACGACCGTCAGCCATGCTGGGCAGGGCGGCTTCCAGCGCGCGCAAGGCCGCCTTGCGTCCGGCATCGTCGCCGTCAAAACAAAACACCACCTCGGGGCACAGATGGTACACGCGCTCCAGATGCACATTGCTGGTGGCGGTACCCAATGTGGCTGTGGCGTAAGTGATCCCATGCTGTGCCAGGGCGATGACATCCATGTAGCCCTCCACCACCACCATGCGCTCCAGTTTCCGCGTGGTCTGGCGCGCCTGGTACAGGCCGTACAACTCGCGGCCCTTGTGAAAAATCTCGGTTTCCGGTGAATTCAGGTACTTGGGCTTATCGTCCCCCAGCACGCGGCCGCCAAAGGCGATGACCCGGCCGCGCCGATCGTGGATGGGAAACACGACGCGATCCCGGAAGCGGTCGTAGATTTTGCCGTTCTCGTTTTTCACCAACATGCCAGTCTTTACCAGCAGGTCGCGCAGCGCATCGCCACCGCCCAGGCCACTGTGCAGGCTGTCCCAGCCGGGCGGCGCAAAGCCCAGATCGAACTGCTTGGCGATTTCGCCTGAAAGGCCGCGCGACTTGAGATACTCCACCGCCCTGCGCGCCTGCGGATGACTGCGCAATTGCTGCTGATAGTACAGAGAGACCTGTTCCATCAACGCATAGAGCGGCTTGTTACTCTCTTCCTGTTGCCCGGGATCGCGCCCCTCGCGCCCTGGCTCCCGGGGGACGACCATACCAGCGCTGCTGGCCAGGGTTTCTACGGCCTGGGGAAACTCCAGATTCTCATATTCCATGACGAAGGTGAGTGCATTGCCGCCGGCGCCACAGCCAAAGCAGTAGTAGAACTGCTTGTCGGGGTTGACGCTGAATGAAGGGCTTCGTTCTTCGTGAAATGGGCAGCGGGCAGAGTAATTCTTGCCCGTCTTTTTCAGTTTCACGCGCCGGTCTATCACCTCGATGATGTCGACGCGGTCCAGCAGGTCATCCAGAAAAGCTTGAGGTATCCGTCCGGGCATCCGTGTGGTTTTTCGTAGCGTGTTAAGCAGCTATTGAACCACGCTGTCACTTAAAAGTTTAGATTTGATGTTTCAAGTTAAACAGGTGATTTCAACCGGCATGCAGGGAGTGAGAAGGCCCCGTGCGCTCAGAAGGCTAAGATATTCGCTACGGAGCCTTCTCCCTCCCCGCATGCCTCCGCAGTACGTTTTAATATCGCTCAAGCTAACGTGTGAGCTGCAGTAGGCTTGACACAACAGAGAGGCCCGGTGCGGAAGGCCTCCCGAAGCGAATATCTTAGCCCTCTGAGCGCAGGGGGGCCTTTCGCATCGGGCCTCGGGTACGTGAACCTGTACCAGGTTGAAAAGTGAACTCAGCCAGCGTTTAAGCGCTGCTTAACCAGTTTGCTCACCGCACCGACATCCGCGCGACCCTGTAGTTGGGGTTTGAGTTGCCCCATGACAGCGCCCATGGCCGCCATGCCGGCGGTGTCACTGGCGGCAATCGCCGCATCCACCATGGCCGACAACTCCGTTTCGCTGAGCTGGGACGGCAGGAACTGCTGGATTACATCGATTTCGGCGTTTTCCACATCCGCGAGCTCTTGGCGGCCAGCATTGGCGTATTGCTCGGCAGAGTCGCGGCGCTGTTTGACCATTTTGTCCAGCACGACAAGCGCCCGGGCATCATCGACTTCGATGCGCTCATCGACTTCAATACGTTTGAATTCGGACAGGATCAGGCGCAGGGTGAGCAGGCGATCCTTGTCTTTGTCTTTCATGGCGGCCTTCATGGCCGCCCTGATGGTTTGCGCGAGAGTTGCTTCGCTCATTGGAGAGGGGGTGATGCTAGTAGAGGCGTACGCGCTTGCGGTTTTCGCGGGAGAGCTTCTTCAGGTGACGCTTGACGGCGGCGGCACCGGCGCGCTTGCGCACGGTAGTGGGTTTTTCGTAGTGTTCACGCTTGCGTACTTCAGCCAGTACGCCGGCTTTTTCGCAGGAACGCTTGAAACGACGCAGGGCCACGTCGAATGGCTCATTTTCCTTGAGTTTGATATGGGGCATTAAGTCCTGACCTCATTTACACCGATTTGGGTACCAGCTTCGTCAACGACATCCAGCACCATGAAGGGCGCGCATTCTATCCCGATACGGGTTGTTTTGCCAAGCCTCGCAAAGTGGTAATTTGGGGCCGCGCCACTGGCCTGGTAATGTCCCTGCCAGTATTATGCCCCACTCTTTTGATCGGGTACCTGCGATGTTAGTTCTGGGCCTTGAAACCTCCTGCGACGAGACCGGCGTCGCGCTCTATCACACAGAGCGCGGACTGTTGGCTCACGCCCTCTACAGTCAAGTAGATGTGCACGCGGAATATGGCGGAGTGGTGCCGGAACTGGCCTCCCGCGACCATGTGCGCAAGACGCTGCCGCTGGTAGAGCAGGTATTGCACGAGGCGGGCTGCGTGGCCACGGATATAGAAGGAGTGGCCTATACGGCCGGTCCGGGACTGGCCGGTGCGCTCATGGTGGGCGCTACCCTGGCCCGGGCACTGGCCTGGGGTTGGCGTATTCCGGTGCTGGGCGTACATCACATGGAAGGACACCTGCTGGCACCCATGCTGGAGGACGATGCCCCCCAGTTCCCCTTTGTGGCGCTGTTGGTGTCCGGCGGCCATACCCAGTTGGTGCGGGTTGATGGCATTGGCCGCTACAGGCTGCTGGGTGAGTCTCTGGACGATGCGGCGGGGGAGGCCTTTGACAAGGCGGCAAAAATGCTCGGCTTGCCCTATCCAGGCGGGCCCCATATTGCTCGCATGGCGCTGCAGGGCGCTGCAAGGCGCTTTGATTTCCCCAGGCCGATGGTCAATCGCCCCGGGCTGGATTTCAGCTTCAGTGGCCTGAAGACCCATACCCTGAATACCATTGCAGAGTGTCGCCGCGCCGGTGAACTGACCGAGCAGGACCGTTGCGATGTAGCCCGCGCCTTTGAAGAGGCAGTAGTGGCCACGCTGGTGATTAAATGTCGCCGCGCGTTGCGTCAGGAAGGCCTTAAAACCCTGGTTATTGCCGGGGGTGTGAGCGCCAATAGCAACCTCAGGTCCGCGCTAAAGGTGGCGCTGGCGAAGGAGGGTGCCCGGGTTTACTACCCGGCGCCCATGTTCTGCACGGACAATGGTGCCATGATCGCCTATGCCGGCGCCCAGCGGCTGCTGGCCGGGCAAGTGGACGACGCGAATACCCGCGTGCGCCCGCGCTGGCCGATGGAAGAACTGCCGCCCTTGTTCGATGTGCAGGTCGCCTGAGTGAATATCGTCTATATCCGGGGTTTGCGCGCACAGGCCGTCATTGGTGTGTATGAGTGGGAGCGCCACATTCGCCAGACTCTGGTACTGGACCTGGAGATGGCCAGCGATACAACACGCGCCGCGGCCAGTGACCAGATCGCCGACGCCCTCGACTACGCCGAACTATCCCGACGCGTGATTGCGCAGGTGGAAGCCAGCCAATACCAGTTGCTGGAAACCCTCGCCGTTGCAGTGGCCGACATGATCACGCGGGACTTCGGTGTCCCCTGGTTACGCCTGCGCCTGAGCAAGCCCGGGGCAGTCACTGAGGCCGAGGACGTGGGCGTCATCATTGAATCTGGCGTGCGGCCCTGACCATGGCCACGGTGTTTCTTGGCATTGGCAGCAATATTGAACGCGAGCGTTACATTACCGCCGGCCTCGATGCACTGCACGGGCTGTTCCACGAGTTGGCGTTGTCGTCGGTGTACGACAGCGCCGCCATAGGTTTCTCGGGCCAGCCTTTTTTGAATCTGGTGGCGGCGGTGCACACGGATTTTCCGCTGGCCGAATTGGCCGCGAATTTACGTCATATAGAGGTCGAACACGGGCGCCCTGCCAACGCCACACGCTTCAGTCCCAGGCAATTGGATATCGATATCCTGACCTATGACGATGAGGTGGGTACGTTTAGTGGCGTGCAACTGCCACGGGATGAAATTCTCGACAATGCCTTTGTGCTGTGCCCTCTCGCTGAACTGTCGCCCGATACCTGCCACCCGGTAGTCAAACGCACGTATGTGTCGCTCTGGCAGGCGTATGACCCGTCTTCGCAGCCACTGTCCCGGGTGGATTTTAGCTGGCGGGGCCGCTGGATCTCACGCGCCGAGTAACGGGGCATGCCCACCGCGTCAGCCGGGCCGCAAACCCTCCAGCACGCGGACGCGTTCTGTACTGATAGCCTCTCCCAGCGCCTTGCCAGACAGCCCGCTGTCTTTGAACTGTTCGGCGTTGACGCCCTGGGCGGCCAGCAGAGCGCGGCGCAGGTAATTTGCCTGGGGATAGTCACGCTGTTCCAGGCCAAGTCGGCCCCGGGCATCGGCTTCACACGCCAGTAGAAACGCTTCGAAGCGGTCCGGACGGCGCAGGGCGTCTGTCGCGTTGAGCAATTTCAGCACCGTTTTCCCGCGCAGTTCAAGCGCCCGGTGACAGTGGGTGTGGTACAGGCAGGCTGCCCGCGCCAGCTCACTGTGACGCCGCGGTGCTCGGAGTCGTTGACAGATTTGCTCTATCAAGTGGACCCCGCGCTGTTCGTGGCGGATATGGCGAGGCCATTCGGCGTGCGGTGTGGTGCCCTTGCCCACATCGTGCACCAGCACGGCGAAGCGCACATCGGTATCGGTGCCCAGCGCCACGGCCTGTTGCAATGCCATGAGCACGTGTACGCCGGTATCAATCTCCGGGTGGTGCGCGGCTGGCTGCGGCACGCCGAACAAGGCCGCCACCTCCGGCAGTAGTTTTTCCAGGGCGCCGCAGTCCCGCAGTACCTGTACAAACACTTCCGGGTTGCGTTCGCCCAGCGCTTTTTCACATTCGACCCACACCCGCTCGGCGGGGAGGTGAGCCAGTTCGCCCTGCGCCACAATGTCTGCCATGAGGGCCATGGTCTGCGCGGCGACGGTGAATTGTAGGTGCGCATAACGAGCGGCGAAGCGGGCGGTGCGCAGCACCCGCAAGGGATCTTCCACAAAAGCGTCCGACACGTGGCGCAGTACGCGTTGTGCCAGATCGGCCTGACCCCCGTAGGGATCGATGAGATTTTCATCGGCATCCTGTGCCATGGCATTGATGGTCAGATCGCGCCGCCGCAGATCTTCCTCCAGGCTGACCGATGGGTCGCAGTCCACCGCAAAGCCGGTATAGCCGTGTCCGCGCTTACGCTCGGTGCGCGCCAGCGCGTACTCCTCTTTGGTGCGCGGGTGCAGGAACACGGGAAAATCCTTACCCACCTGCTGATAGCCCTGCTGCAACAGTTCCGTGGGACGGGCGCCAACGACGACCCAGTCGCGTTCAGCGCTCGGGTAGTTAAGCAGTCTATCGCGCACCGCGCCGCCAACCAGGTAGATTTCCATCAATCCAGTTTACCGTCACAAAGTGATCGCGTCATGGGCGGGAGGTAACCGGTTTCCCCCGGCATTTGCCCGCGCTGCAAGCACAGCGCGTCCACTGGCCGCTCTCCAGATGATAGAGCGACAAGGCGCCGTTCCAGACGCACCCGGTGTCCAGGGCGATGGCGTTGGGAGTATCCGTGCGTCCTGCAATGGTGGCCCAATGACCGAACAGAATCCGATCGTCTGTCGTTTTCCGTTCCTTATGGCTGAACCAGGCAGCTACTTTCTCGTGGCCGAGGTTGGGTACTGTGGGTAGCGGGCTGCTGCCTTTGCTTTGCAGGTCCAGCGTCCCCGTTTTGGTGCAAAAACGCATGCGGGTGAGGTAATTGGTGATGACACGCAGGCGCGTCATGCCGCTCAGGTCATCGGACCATAGCGCCGGTTCGTTGCCATACATGGCACCCAGAAACGTGTCGCGGTCGGGGCCGCGCAATACGGCCTCGACTTCGCGCGCATAGCCCATAGCCTGTTGCACACTCCACTGGGGCGGTATCCCGGCGTGGACCAGGGTATAGCCGTGTTCGTTATGAATCAGCGGCTGTTGCGCCAGCCAGTGCAGTAGTTCCTGGCGGTCCGGTGCCTTGAGAATCTTGTCGAGGGTATCCGAGCGACTGGGCTGGCGCACCCCCGCAGCCACTCCCAGCAAGTGCAGGTCATGGTTGCCCAGCACCACGACCAGATTTTCTCGCATCTTATACAGGAAGCGCAGCGCGTCGAGGGATTTGGGGCCACGGTTGACGATATCACCCACGGACCACAGCGTGTCTTTATCGGCATTGAACTTCACGGCGCGCAGCAGGCACTTGAGCGGCTGCAGGCAGCCCTGGATATCACCCACCACATAGGTGCTCATAACAGCGACCTAATTCAGCGCCGTGGGGGTATGGAGGGAAAAAACGCGGATGGGCACTTCAAAGGTAGGTAGCTCCATGGGATCCAGCTCCATTGGCTCACGCACAACCATGGAGTAGCTGCCCTCCATGCAGCCCACTGGCGTGGTCAGTGTCGCGCCGCTTGTGTAGCGAAACGAGGCCTGCGGCGGGATGACCGGTTGTTCTCCCACTACACCTTCCCCGCGTACCTCCTGCACTTCGTTATCAGCGTCAGTAATAATCCAGTGCCGCGACAGCAACTGTACGGGCAAGTCCGACCCATTACTGATGGTTATGGTGTACGCGAAGGTGTACTGGCTATCGTCCGGGCGGGAGTGGCTGGGAAGATAGGCGGTGACCACGTTGATCCCGACCAGGGAGGGGTTAAATGGGATTCTGGGCATGGAGGGCGTTGGTAATCTCAATAAATTGTGTCAGTTGCAGGGTCTCTGCGCGCGCGCCGGGGTCTATTCCCAGCGCTTCCAATTGCGTGCTATCTATAATCTCTTTCAGGTTGTTGCGCAAGGTTTTGCGGCGCTGGGCAAAGGCGGCTTTCACCAGCACGCGCAACCGTGACTCATTGCACGGCGGCCAGGGCGACTGTGCCCACGGGGTTAAGCGCACGATGGCCGACTGCACCTTCGGCGCTGGATTGAATGCGTGCGGCGGCACATCGAACAAATGCTCCACCTGACACTGGTACTGAGCCATGATGCCCAGTCGCCCCCAGTCCTTGCTCCCCGGTGACGCCGCCAGTCGCTCCACCACCTCCAACTGCAGCATGAAATGCATGTCGCGGATGATGGCGCTATTTTGCAGCAACTTGAAAATGAGTGGCGTAGAAATGTTATAGGGCAGGTTGCCCACCACGCGTAATCGCCGCTCGCGGTGCTCGGATGCTTTGTGCAGTGCGACGAAGTCAAAGGTCAGCGCATCGGCACTGTACAGCTTGAAGCGCGGCTTGAGGCCGAATGCGGCTAACAAGCGCGGCACCAGGTCGCGGTCCAGCTCGATCACGTCCAGCGTACAACCACTGTCGATCAGTGCAGCTGTCAGCGCGCCCAGACCAGGCCCGATTTCCACCAGGTGTTCATCGCTTTGCGGGTGCACGGCAGCAGTGATCCGATCGATGATCGAGGCATCCTGCAGGAAGTTCTGGCCAAAGCGCTTGCGGGCTTGATGTGGTGGAGGCTGACGAGTCATGGGCGGCATTGTAACGGGTATCGCGGCTATTTATACCTCAGGCTGGTTCATTCGCTGTGGTTTTTGATACACTCGAGCGACATTCAAACGATAATCGCGGGCCACGGTTAGATGCCTTTCTTACAATATTTTCGCCTGATCGATGTCATGGCGCGTATGGCTTTGCGCGCTGACGCCACGCGTTTCTTTCTCGGCTATATCTGGTGGGTGTTGGAACCGCTGCTGTGGGTGGCCGTGTTCTATCTTGTTTTCGTTATTATTCTGGACTCGCGCCAGCCGGATTTTCTGCTGTTTTTGGCGACCGGCAAACTGGCTTTTGTGTGGTTTTCCAAATCCGTTACGCTGGCTTCCAATAGCATCGTCAGCGGCAAGGGTCTGATCGGTAGGATCAACGTGCCCAAAACCTTATTCCCGATGGCGGTCGTGCAGGAGTGTATGTACCGGCAGGTAGCGGTTTTTGCCTTGATGTTTACCTTTCTGTTAAGCAGTGGTTATGAGGTCACACTCACCTGGTTGTACCTGTTGCCATTGCTGGTGGTGAATTACGTGATGATAGTGGCCTGCGCATTGGTCGGCGCCTGCCTTGTGTGTCTGGCGCGAGACTTCAACCCGCTGATTTCCCTGGGCATGATGTTCCTGATTTTTACCTCCGGCATTTTCTGGGATGTGCGTGATCTGGATGACCCCCATAAAACCGACATGGTGCTGGACATGAATCCGCTGGCCTTTCTCATTGATGCCTACCGGCAGATAACGATGTACGACACGCCTCCCGATATGCTGCATCTGCTGACGCTAGGTGCCGCCTTTGGTGCACTGCTGTGCGTGATGGTGTTGCTGATGCGCCGCGGCAGCCAGTACCTCGCCCTGCGGGCGCTTACCGCATGAGGGACAACAAAAGGCGGGTAATGATCGAACTGGACAATGTGTCCCTCAGTTACCACACGCGCAAGAAGTCCTTCGACCACGGCGCGCACCACGTGCTCAACCAGGTTTCCCTGCAGCTGTATGAGGGCGAGACTCTGGGGATCGTCGGTCGCAATGGCGTTGGGAAAACGACGCTGCTGCAACTGATGGCAGGTATTCTAGCCCCCACCATAGGCGCAGTGCGTATTCACCCGGGCAAGTCAGCATCTTTGCTCACGCTTGGGTTGGGCTTCAAACCGGATTTGTCGGGCCGTGACAATGCGCTGCTGGCCGCGATGTTACAGGGCTCTACCCGGAAACGGGCAGAGTCTTTCCTGGAAGACATAGCGGAGTTTTCCGAGCTGGGCGATTCCTTCAACTTGCCGGTTAAGAATTATTCGTCGGGCATGCGCGCGCGCCTGGCGTTTACCACGGCGCTGATGACCCATGTGGATGTGTTGTTGATCGATGAAATTCTAAGCGTGGGTGACGCGCACTTCCGGGGCAAGGCGCAAGCGGCCATGAAAAACCGCATCACCGGTGAGCAGACGGTTGTTTTTGTGTCGCATATGGCGGATCAGGTCAAAGACTTGTGCGATCGCGTCATCTGGTTGGACAAGGGCAGGATTGTGGCTGCAGGAGAGTCTGTCGAGGTCACGGACGCCTATACACAAGACATAACCGAGTCGCGCCTGACCGGCGTCGGGCAACGTGCTTTACCCCGCGCGCCGAACTAATTACCCTGGCTTTTCTCACTCAATTCACAGGCAATCCTGAGCGCCTGTTCCAGGCTATGCCAATCGGCCTTGCCGGTTCCTGCCAGCTCCAGCGCAGTGCCGTGATCGACCGAGGTACGAATAATGGGCAGACCAAGCGTGATATTGATCGCCCGGCCGAAGCCCGAGTATTTCAGCACGGGCAAGCCCTGATCATGATACATCGCAAAAACGGCATCGCAATTGTCCAGCACTTTGGGGTTGAAGGCGGTATCGGCAGGTAGCGGCCCCAGCAAGTCCATTCCGTTGGCCCGTAACTCTTCCAACACGGGAATGAGCGTGTCAATTTCTTCCCGCCCCATGTGCCCGCCCTCGCCTGCGTGCGGGTTCAGGCCCAGTACGGCAATGCGCGGGGATGCTATGTTGAATTTACGTTGCAGGTCTGTGTGCACAATGCCCAGCGTCTGACGTAGCAGTTGCGGAGTGATGGCCGCCGGTACGTCTTTCAGTGCCAGGTGCGTGGTGGCCAGTGCCACGCGCAGCTGTGGTGTTGCCAGCATCATGACGACCTGTGCGGTGCCGGTTTCGGCCGCCAGAAATTCGGTGTGGCCGATGAATGCAATGCCGGCGTCATTGATGACGGATTTCTGCACCGGTCCGGTCACCATGGCCTGAAACGTCTGTGCCAGGCAGCCTTTTACCGCCTGGCGCAGTGTCTCGATCACGTAGGCGGCGTTAGCCGGATTGAGTGTCCCCGCGATAGCAGGTACCGCCAGCGGCACGGGCAGAATGTTCAGTGTCCCTGCGCGCTGCGCCTGTGGTGGTGCGTCTGCGGTCCAGGTTTGCAGCGTTAGCGGCAGGCGCAGCGCCTGCGCTCGCTGTTGCAGCAGGTCGGGGTCGGCGAGCACCACCAACTCGGCAGGCCAGGCGTGTTGTGCGGCCAGCAGCACGATATCCGGCCCGATGCCCGCGGGTTCACCTGCAGTGATGGCTATCCTCGCAATGGCCATGCTGGGCCCTACTTTATGTCGACAAACGCTTCGTCGCGGATCTGCCGCAGCCAGGCGTCGAGCTCTTCCTGGTATTTGCGGTTGTGCACGTAATCCGTTGCTTTTGCGCGGGTGGACTCATCCTTCATGTCCTGCTCGCGGCGACCCTCTACCTTCACAATATGCCAGCCGAACTGCGATTTCACCGGCTCGGAGATCTGGTCCACGGCGGTGTCCGCCATGGCAGTCTCGAAGGCTGGTACCATTTGCCCGGGGCTGGTCCAGCCCAGGTCTCCGCCTTCCTGGGCAGAGCCGATATCTTCGGAGTACTGCCTGGCCAGATCGGCGAAGTCTTCGCCGGCGAGGGCGCGTGCGCGCAGGCTAGCCACCAGCGTGCGCGCCTGCTCATCCGTCATGATCTCGGAGGGCTTGACCAGGATATGGCGCGCTTTGGTCTGGGTCACCAGTTGGTCCGGGCCGCGCACTGCCTCCAGATACACCAGATGAAACCCGTTCTCAGAGCGCACCGGATCTGCGGTTTGTCCCGCCGTCAACTTGGGTACGATCTCCGTGAACAGTGAGGGCAAATCCTCCAGCTTGCGCCAACCCAGATCGCCACCGCTAAAGGTGTAGGGTGAGGTGCTGGCACGAACAGCCTGCTCAAAAGGCTCGCCCGCGCGAATACGCGCCAGTACTGCATCGACCTGGGCAGTCGCCTCTGCGACCTGGCTGTCGGTGGCGTCGGGGGCCAGCGGCAACAGGGCGTGCAGCAGGTGGAACTCAGACATGGTGAGTGCCTGGCCCGCCTGCGTGGCCATGAAACTCTCTACCTCCTGGTCTGTCATTTGGACGCGCTGATTGACATTGCCCGCTTGCACGCGCTGGATGATCATTTCGTTGCGCACCTGCTCGCGCATGGCCTCATAGGACTGGCCCTGCTGATCCAGGGCCTGGCGAAACTGGTCGAGCGTCATGCGATTCTGCGCGGCGATGCGTTGCAGTGCAGCATTGAGTTGCTCGTCGGTGATCCGTACACCGGCGCGCGTGCCTTTTTGTAATTGGATACGTTCAAGAATAAGCCGATCCAGGGTTTCCCGGACCAACTCATCCTCCGCAGGCATCTTTACATCTCTCGCCTTCAGATTCGCGGTCACGGCGGTCACGCGCTCGCGCAACTCGCTCGCCATGATGATGTCGTCATCGACAATAGCCACCACCTGATCGACGACTTCAGTGGCAGAGTGCGCCGGGGCTCCAGTGAGGAGGGTACTGGCCAGGCTTGCTGCTAGTAGCAGAGTCTTAATATCCACGTTCGTCGAACCCTCGAATCATGTCCTGCATGATATTGGTTATGCGGTTGCCGAAACCACCCATGCCCTTGAGCAGAAATTGAAACTGCACGGTACTTTCGCTTTCAAGGTCGGGATTGCTGAAATCGGTCACTACTCCGGATACGTTGTTGTAGTAGCGTAACTGCAGCAGGCGCACGGTCCAGCAGCAGGTATCATATTCGACGCCGACCATATCTTCCACGCTGATATTGTCTTCCAGGGAGTAGTTTATGGCGGCGAACACACTCCAGTTGTCGTCCAGCGGCAGGTAACCTGAAGCATTGACTTGCTCTGTCAATGCTTCGGTATTGACGACTGTGAGCGGGCGGCGGTAGGCGTATCCCAGGTTGAAGATACTGCCGTAATCCGTTTTATAACTGGCCGCAGCGAAGCCGGCGTTCAGATTATCCGCAAAGGGATCCCACACCAGACTGGTGAGCAGGCCCACCTTTTCATTGGGTGTAAATTCCAGATCCCCGGCGATTTCCGAGCCCCAATCCTCCTGCGGTGGCTCCCCCTGTAGCAGTTGTACCTCACGGTCCTTGAGGTAGTAGATTTGGCCGACACCGCCACTGAGCAGCGTGCGACCGGTTTCGTCATCGATAAACCGGCTGGTCACCCCCGCCGAGACCTGATTGGCATCATCCAGTCGGTCGTGACCAGAGAAGCGGGTCTCACGAAACAGCTGGAAGTAGGTAAAGGTCAGCTCGGCGCTGTCAAAAATCGGTTGGTTGGATTGGTCTTCGCGTTCGCTGTACAGGTAGAACAAGCGCGGTTCCAGGGTCTGCAGCAGCCCTTTGCCAGCAAAACTGGTCTGGCGTTCGAAAATCAGGCTGCCGTCCAGACTGGCCAGGGGGCTACCGGCCGAAGGGTTGCTGTCGCTAAAGTATTGCCCGCCACCGAGACTGTTGTCGGCAAAAAACTCCCCGTCGTTCAATTGGTAATTGAGCTGACGGTATTTCAGCGTCGGCTTGAGCGAGCCAAAGCGCCACATCATCGGATAGTCCACGCCGGCTTCGCCGTACATACGCTGTCCGGTGACAACCTCTTCCTGCGCCCCGAAATTCGAGTACTGGGCGAGGAGAATGGGTTCCAGCGCAAACGGGGTGCCGCTGCTGCGGTACTGAGTGGTGAATTGCGGCAGTGATTCGTAGTCCTTATCAATGTCGTTCGCCAGTGACTGGAACTGCTGGGCTTGCAGATTCATCAGCCAATTGTCGCCAAGATAATCGAGAGACCCCAACTGCAGCAGGCTGGTGGTGCGCTGGGCATTAATGTTGGCGGTTTCCAGGTCCTGCAGATAATCCACGTCGCTGGCCTTGCTGTAGTCGACCCGCGAGCGCCAGCGCTCCTGGAACAGGCCGTCCTGTTTCAGCACACCCAACCAGCGGTCGGTGCTGGTGTCCTGGGGTGACTGGTCCCGATAGCGCGAATCATTCTTCATGTAAGCGCCGCCAGCGAGCCATTCACCCAGTAAGGGGTTCAGGTAGCGCAGCTGCAACTGGTGATCCAGGCCGCGCTCCTCGATGAAGCGCGGTGCATACAGCGCGTCATAGTTGGGGGCCAGATTGAGGTAGATGGGCGTACTGATATCCAGGCCGCCACTACTGTCATTGCCAAAGTCCGGCCACAGTAAGCCAGTACGGCGGCGATCATCCAGCGGTAAACGCAGCCAGGGGAGGTAGGCGACAGGCACGCCCTCCAATTCGACCCGCGCGTGATGCGCGGTGGCGAGTCCCTCCTCCAGGTCAACCTCCATGTCCTCGGACAGCACATTCCAGTCATTTTCGCCGGGTGCACAATACGTGAAGTTGCCGTTCTGGATGTGGATCAGGCCATCTGCGTCCCGCCGCAGCACATCGGCGGTGCCGCGCATATGTTCCCGATGGAAGATAAACTGATTGTTGTACACCACAGCTTCGCCGGTCTTGGAGTAGACCTGTGCCTTGTCGCCCAACAGCAGTACATTGGGCTCGCGCAACGAGACGTTACCACTCAAGGTAGCGGATTCCTGTTCGCGATCGATGACTACAGTGTCGCTGCGCATGTGACGATAGCCTTGTACAGCGTATGCGTTGCCGGTCAGTAACACCTCATCGTCCAGTAGCCTGGTGCTGTCGGCGTTGGCGCTGATATCTTTCTTTTCGAGCGGTATGCTGGTACTTTCCGCGGCGAGGGGGTCGATGTAGCGCCCCCCGCAATTTAGACACTGGCGGTCGCGTAGAGACTCAGGCACAGCCGCCAAAGGCACCCAATCCAGGAAAAAAAACGGCGCGACGGCAACGGAATCAGTTTTCGCAGAGCAGGGCACCGACACATTTTTTTCGTTGGCGACACAGTCTCCGAGGTTGTTATCCTGTGCCAGCGCGGTGCATGAAAGACTCAATCCCAGGCCGATCGCCAGCAGACGCACAGTTGCACGTGTGCGACGAAGACGGGGGCTGGCACAGTCAGGTGTCATCAAGCTCAGGGTATATGGCGGGTGAGAGGCGAAGTCTAAAGCATCCCCAACGCCTTGTCCGGCAAATTTTAAAAGCAGGAGAGTATGGTGAGCCCGTGTCCCGCACCCCCAGCCTTGTTACCCTGGGCCTTGTCAGTTTTGGACCTTGCCGGTGGTGCTTCCCTGCCGCCCTTGTCGGTGGTGGCCGGAGACGCCAGCCATCGCCGCTACTTCCGCTTGGTGCACGCAGCGCACAGTTATGTGTTGGTGGAGGCGCCGCCGGCCACCGAAAAGAATGAAGCGTTTCTGCAGGTGCGCGCCCTGTTGGCGCAAGCCACAGTGAAGGTGCCTGCGCTGTTGGGGGCCGATCTGGCGCGCGGGTTTCTGCTGTTGGAGGATTTGGGCGACCAGCTGCTACTGGCGTCGCTTGACCCGGTTTCGGTGGACGGCTACTACCGCAGTGCATTCAACGTGCTGGCGAAAATGGCGGCGGTAGACTGTCTCCACGCCGACTTGGGCGAGTATGACCAGACTCTGCTGGGTGAAGAGCTGGGTCGTTTCCAGCAGTGGTTTGTGACGGGCTTGCTGGGATACGCGCCGACCACCGCAGAGCAGGCCCTGTTGGGGGATTTCTTCACGCTGCTGATCGACAGCGCGCTGGAACAACCGCGGGTATTGGTGCACCGCGACTTTCACAGTCGCAACCTGATGCTGGTTGGCGGTGACGAACTGGCGGTGATCGATTTTCAGGACGCGGTGATCGGGCCGGTCACCTACGACCTGGTGTCGCTGTTACGCGATTGTTATATCCAGTGGCCAGTCGCACGGGTGCAGCAATGGGCGCTGCTCTATCGCGACCTGTTGTGCTCGCGAGGCTTATTGGCTGACATGGATGAGGCGCTCTTCCTGCGCTGGTTCGACTGGATGGGCCTGCAGCGACATATCAAGGTGTTGGGCACCTTTGCCCGCCTCTATTTGCGTGACGGCAAGCCCGGCTATCTGGCGGATCTGCCACTGGTGCGCGACTACGTGTTGGAGATGGTAGATAAATACGCAGGAGAAGTGCCCGCATTCGCCAACTTCGGCGCATGGTTCTCCCTGCGCTTGTCACCGCTGATCGCGCAAGCTGATTGGGGTCAAAAAAAGTGCAGGCCATGATACTGGCGGCTGGCGTGGGCGAACGCATGCGGCCACTCACCGATCATACGCCCAAGCCGCTATTGCGGGTGGCGGGCATCCCTCTTATAGAACACCATATTCGGCGTCTGGCAGCGGCGGGTGTTGCTGAACTGGTGATCAATGTTTCCCACCTGGGTGCGCAGATCATGGACTATTGCGGCGACGGCAGCGCCTGGGGACTCAGCATTGTTTACTCGCAGGAACAGGCGCCGCTGGAAACAGCTGGCGGCATCATCAACGCGCTGCCGTTGTTGGGGGACGCGCCATTTTTGGTCGTCAACGGTGATATCTGGATCGACTATCCCTTCGAACGACTGGCGGCATATACCCTGAGGCCGGAAGAAACTGCCCATCTGGTCATGGTGGGCAATCCGCCACAGCATCCGGCAGGCGATTTCAAGTTGGACGATGAGGGATGGCTCAGGGTGCTGACACCGGATGCGGTGGGCTGCACCTATACTGGAATGGGTGTCTACACGACGGCATTTTTCGCGGGGAGGACCGCGAGCAAGCTGGCCCTGCGACCCCTCATGGATGCCGCCATAGAGCAGGGCAGCCTGGGCGGCGAACGGTATCTGGGGCAGTGGCACGATGTGGGCACACCCGAGCGTTTGCGGCAACTCGATGCCGTGGTGAGCTCACCCGCCGCTAGCAGTGACTGAGTGCCACTAGCGCTTTGACAGCCCGATATCCTTGTGTGTCGCCACCGTTTAGTCGTTAGAATAGCAACCTGAATACCGTGCGGAGTCCACCATGGCCGAATACCTGATCGCCCCTTCCATTCTCTCTGCCGACTTCGCCCGTTTGGGTGCAGAGGTCGACGCGGTACTCGCCGCGGGTGCCGACATCGTCCATTTCGATGTCATGGACAATCACTATGTGCCGAATCTCACCATCGGGCCGATGGTTTGCAGTGCGCTGCGCAACTACGGCATCACCGCAGATATCGATGTGCATTTGATGGTGAGCCCAGTGGATCAGCTCATCACCGATTTTGCCGCAGCAGGCGCCAGCTACATCACCTTTCACCCGGATGCATCCACCCATGTCGACCGCTCCTTGCAGCTGATCCGTGACGCCGGTTGCAAAGCGGGGCTGGTGTTTAATCCGCACCTTGGTCTGGATGCCCTGCGCTATGTGCTGGATAAGGTCGATATGGTGTTGCTGATGTCGGTCAATCCGGGCTTTGGTGGCCAGTCTTTCATTCCCTCCACCCTGTGCAAGCTGCGCGAGGCGCGCGCTATGATCGATGCGTCGGGCTTTGCTATTCGCCTGGAAGTGGACGGTGGTGTCACTCCGAAGAACATCGCTGAGATCGCGGCGGCGGGTGCTGATACGTTTGTTGCTGGTTCTGCGATTTTCGGTCAGCCGGATTATGCTGGGGTGATAGCTGAAATGCGGGATCAGTTGCGTAAGGTGTCTGCATAGTTCACCACATTGTTCCCCACATTGTCCCCGCGTTTGGGAGTGGTCTGGCGGTATAGCCTGCTCGCTCAAGGAGAGAGGGCATTCGCTCCCAGGCTATACCGCCAGACCACTCTCAAACACTGCACCCGAGTGAACGTGAGCAATGATCGGACAGTATGTTCACCGCGCGATGAGAGGCGTTGGCAGGACTGGGGGGCTGAGAGCGAATGCCTTCTCTTTTTGAGCGAACAGCCCCCCAGTCCTGCCGATGCCGGTTACCGTGCGATAACAGCCCCTAGTCCTGCCGACCCCGCTTACAGTGCGATAACAGCCCCGAGTCCTGCGACAGACTTTCTTCACAGGATTCACGATTACGACCCGTTTCCCAACCGCCACCCTATATGTACAATAGAGCCCCCACTATCCTGGAGAACGCTGTGAAAACAGCAATACGTATCAGCATCGGCCGGCTGTCGATGTGCGAGGTCATCCGCTGGCGATGGTAGCCAGGGCTTCATCGCGACCTGATTACGTACCGTATTTCTCCGAGGACATCCCATGAAACCGCAGGACTTTGCTGCGCTGGCAGCACAACACTACAACCGCATACCGGTCAGCCGGGAAGTGCTGGCCGATCTCGAAACCCCCCTCAGCGCCTACCGCAAGTTGGCCGAAGGCCCTTACTCCTATTTCTTTGAGTCGGTGCAGGGCGGGGAGAAATGGGGCCGTTACTCCATCATAGGGCTCCCCTGCCACACACTGCTCAAGGTCTTCGGTCAGCGCGTGGAAATCTGGGTGAATGGGCAGTTGAGCGAGCGCGAGGAAGTGCTTGATCCACTGGCGTTCGCCGAGGCGTTTCAACAGCGCTACCGCACTGCACCGCGCAGCGATTTGCCGGTTTTTCACGGTGGCCTGGTGGGATATTTTGGCTACGACACCGTGCGCTATGTGGAGCCGCGCCTGCAGGCAGGGACGCCGCCCGACCGCCTGGGTACGCCGGATATCCTATTGATGGTGTCAGATGAAGTGCTGGTGTTTGATAATCTCGCGGGCACCCTTCGCCTGATTGTAAATGCAGATCCTGCGCTTGATGATGCGCTGGAACTGGCCCAAGCGCGTTTGGCTGCATTGGTTGAGCGCTTGCGCGAGCCCACGCGTCCCTTGCCGGAAGTGAGTTTGGCGGCAGCGGACAGCGCGGTGCTGGAGCAGCAGGCGCAATCTGACTTTACGCAGGAGATGTACGAGGCCAGCGTGGAGAAGGTCAAGGAGTATGTGCTGGCCGGCGATGTTATGCAGGTGGTGCCCTCGCAGCGCATGAGTATCCCCTTTGATGCACCGCCGCTGAACCTCTATCGGGCCCTGCGCAATCTCAATCCTTCACCGTATATGTACTATCTGGACATGGAAGATTTTCACATCGTGGGTTCCTCCCCGGAAATCCTGGCGCGCCTGGAAAAAGGTGTGGTCACGGTGCGCCCCATTGCCGGTACCCGGCGGCGCGGACACACAGACGAGGAAGACAAGGCCATGGAGGCGGAGCTATTGGCTGACCCTAAGGAAATCGCCGAGCACCTGATGCTGATTGACTTGGGGCGCAACGACGTGGGGCGTATCGCCGAGATCGGTTCGGTGGAGTTGACCGACAGTATGGTGGTGGAGCGCTACTCCCATGTCATGCATATCGTATCCAACGTCACGGGCAGATTGAAGTCCGGGAAGACGGCCTTCGATGTGCTGCGCGCCACATTACCGGCGGGAACCTTAAGCGGCGCACCCAAAATTCGCGCCATGGAAATCATTGATGAACTGGAGCCGGTCAAACGCGGCATCTACGGCGGTGCGGTGGGCTATATTTCATGGGCCGGTGATATGGACACCGCCATCGCCATCCGCACTGCGGTGATCAAGGACGGCAAACTGTATGTGCAGGCCGGTGGCGGTGTGGTCGCCGATTCCGTGCCAGCACTGGAGTGGAAGGAGACGCACAACAAGGCCAGGGCGATGTTTCGGGCGGCGTCCATGGTGCTGGCAGGAGGGCGTGAACATGCTGCTGATGATTGATAATTACGACTCCTTCACCTACAACGTCGTGCAGTACCTGGGCGAGTTGGGCGCCGAGGTGCTGGTGGTGCGCAACGACGAGATTGCCGTGGCGGATATCGCGTCGCTGGCACCACAGAAAATTGTCATTTCGCCCGGACCGTGTACGCCCAACGAGGCCGGAATTTCCATGGAAGTGATTCGCCAGTACGCCGGGGTGGTGCCACTGCTGGGCATTTGTCTGGGGCACCAGAGCATCGGCCAGGTGTTCGGCGGCAAGGTGGTGCGTGCGCGCAAGGTGATGCATGGCAAAACCTCGGCGATCTATCATGACGGAAAAGGCGTATTTCGCGATCTCAGCCGACCTTTTGAGGCGACGCGCTACCACAGTCTGGTGGTGGAAAAAGACAGCTTGCCGCAGTGCCTGGAGATTACCGCCTGGACCCAGACCGACTCCGGTGAGATCGATGAAATCATGGGACTGCGCCACCGGGAGTTGGCGATCGAAGGGGTGCAGTTTCATCCGGAATCCATACTCACGGCGCATGGCCATGACCTGTTGCGCAACTTTCTGGAACAATAGGAGAGCTTAGGATGAACATACAACAGGCCCTGGCCAAAGTGGTGGCAGGTGAGAATCTCGGTCTTGAGGAAATGCAAGGCGTGATGCATCAGGTGATGTCCGGTGATGCCACTGATGCACAGATCGGCGGGCTGCTGGTTGCATTGCGTATGAAAGGTGAGACGACACAGGAGATCGCCGGGGCGGCGCAGGTGATGCGGGAGCTTGCCACTCCGGTACTAGTGAACCATCCCCACCTGGTTGATCTGGTAGGGACTGGCGGCGACGGCGCCAATTTATTCAACGTGTCTACCGGCGCCAGCTTTGTGGTGGCCGCCGCTGGCGCGAAAGTTGCCAAGCACGGTAATCGATCTGTTTCCAGCGCCAGTGGTAGCTCCGATGTGCTGGAAAATCTGGGGATGCCGCTGGACCTTACTCCAGAGCAGGTCGCGCGCGCGATCAATGAGGTAGGGGTAGGGTTCATGTTCGCTCCCGCACATCACAGCGCCATGCGCTATGCGATCGGCCCGCGTCGGGATCTGGGCATGCGCACGGTATTCAATATCCTGGGGCCGCTGACCAATCCTGCCGGTGTCACACAGCAAGTTATTGGTGTGTTCTCACCCGACTTGTGTAGGCCCATGGCCGAAGTACTCAAAGTGCTGGGTGCCAAACACGCAATGATCGTGCACTCTGATGACGGCCTCGATGAGATTTCCATTGCTGCGGGCACGCAGGTGACGGAGCTGTGTGACGGCAGCATTGAAAGTTACCATATCAACCCTGAAGATTTTTTGCTGCAACGGCAGAGTCTGGAAGGCCTGTCCGTCAGTGGTGCAGCGGCCTCTGCGGACCTGATTCGTAGGGCGCTGGCCGGTGCCGATGATGAGCCAGCGCAAAAAGCCGCCGCCATGCTGGCGCTCAATGCGGGCGCGGCGATCTATGTAAGCGGTGTGGCCGCAACGCTGGCAGATGGTGTGGCGATGGCTGAAGATGCGTTGGGCAGCGGTCTGGCGTCGGAAAAGCTGAAGCAGTTCATTGAGTTCACGCAGTTGATGCGCGGGCAGGGTTGATGTTGTGGCGGTGAGAGCTCCTACTATTCTGCGCGAGATTCTGGAACGCAAGGCCGAGGAGGTGGCCGAGCGCCGCTGTGCACATTCGCTGGCCAGTCTGGAAGCGCATATTCAGGAGGGCAGTGCGCCGCGTGGATTCTCGCGGGCGTTGCAGCTGCGCACAGCCGCCGGTGAGCCTGCGGTTATTGCAGAGATCAAGAAGGCCTCCCCGAGCCAGGGCGTCATTCGCGAAAATTTTCAGCCCGCGCAGATTGCGATGAGCTATCGCGCGGGCGGTGCGACGTGCCTTTCCGTGCTGACCGACAAAGACTTTTTTCAGGGTTGTGATGCCTATCTGGAGCAGGCCCGCGCCGCCTGTGATCTGCCCGTGCTGCGCAAGGATTTCACTGTCGATCCCTATCAGGTGGTCGAGGCCCGCGCCATTGGCGCTGATGCGGTTTTGTTGATTGTCGCCGCCCTGGCCGATACACAATTGCGTGAGTTGATGCAGACGGCGACGGCACTGGGTCTGGATGTACTGGTGGAAGTGCACGATCGAGCAGAGTTGGAGCGAGCCCTGGAGCTGCCAACGCCAATGATTGGCATCAATAACCGCAATTTGCACACCTTTGAAACGCGTCTTGCAACAACCCTGGAGCTGCTACCCCATATTCCCGCTGACCGGTTGGTCATTACCGAGAGCGGCATCCACACGCTCGCGGATGTGGCACTGATGCGTGCCGCCAACGTGCAGGCATTCCTGGTGGGCGAGTCATTTATGCGTGCGGTGGAGCCCGGGGAAAAACTGCGGGAGCTGTTTTTCTAAATTAACGAGTCCCGTACACCACCATTGTTTTGCCGGATACCGCGACCAGCCCATCCACTTCCAGATTCTTGAGCACGCGCCCCGCCATTTCCCGTGAGCATCCGACGATCTTACCCAACTCCTGCCGCGTGATTTTAATTTGCATGCCGTCGGGGTGGGTCATGGCATCTGGCTCCCGGCACAAGTCCAGCAGAGTGTGGGCAATGCGTCCGGATACATCCACGAACGCCAGATCCGTTAGTTTGCGCGTGGTCTGGCGTAGGCGGGCGCCCAACTGCCGTGACACGGCATAGAGGATATCGGGAAATTGGTTGCGGATCTGGTGAAAGCGCTCGTAGGAGATTTCTGCCACTTCGCACTGTGTTTTAGCCACGACCATGGCGCTGCGCACGGGTGGCTCCGCATCGAACAGGCCCATTTCCCCAACGAAATCGCCGGGATTCAGATACGCGATCACCAGCATGTGGCCTGGTTCGGATTCATCCTCTACCATTACCGACACTGATCCGTCGAGTATCAGGCAGAGCGAGTTCCCCGCTTCTCCCTGTTTCAATACCGTGCTCTTGGCCTTGAAATCCTTACGCTGGCAGTGTCGCAGGAAGTTCTCGACGTTTGGCAGGGTCTTGATGATCTGTGGCTTTAACAAGGGGCTGGCTCCTTCATTAGGATTATTTGGCTGGATTCTAGCGCGTTCGAGGTCTAAGTGAAATGTAACTTGTTGTGCTAAGCTGCGGCCCCTTTTTGGTACAGGGATACGCATTTAATGAAAGCGCTAGTGAAGTGGACAGATGGTGCCATGTTTGTCGGTGAGTCCGGCAGCGGGCATACAGTAGTGATGGATGGTCCTGAGGATCTGGGTGGCCGCAATCTTGGGGTCCGCCCCATGGAAATGCTGTTGCTGGGAACCGGGGGGTGTTCCATCTATGACGTGTTGAGCATGCTGAAAAAATCGCGCCAGCAGGTGGTCGACTGTCGCGTAGAGTTGGACGCGGAGCGCGCCGACGCCATTCCGGCGGTATTCACCCGCATCAACATGCATTTTGTTGTAACCGGGGTGGATCTTAAGGAGAGCCAGGTCAAGCGGGCAGTGGAATTATCGGCTGAGAAATACTGTTCGGCTTCGATCATGCTTACTGCTGCCGGTGTGGAAATGACCCACAGCTATGAGATCGTCGAGTTCGCTCCAGCGGTGTAACTGGAATATCGAAGTTCAATCCTGCTCCGAGGCGCTTACCTGTCGGCTTGCCCGATTCGCTTAGGATGGGGCATGCGCTTCTCGGGCAAGCCGACAGGCAAGCGCTGATCGTGACGAGATTCGAAATCGGTGAGACTCATCGACTCTGATCAAACATCGGCAACCTTGAGCCATCGAATGATAGAGGGAAGTAGTTAGCCGGAGTACCCGGAGAGCGCATGCCCCACCTTAAGCGAACCGGGTACTCCGGCTAACTGCTGACCGTCCAACTATGAGCCGAAGTATTGTACCGAAGTTAAATCCGGTAACTGGTCCGTGTCATAAACTTCGACACAGAACCCATAACATCTTTCACGGGCTGCGGAAATACGGTACCGCCAGCTTCCAGCGCCTTGTCACCGTGACGCTGCTCGTCCTGCAGCATCTGCTGCAGAATGAGCTGCGACTTGCGATCCTCCTGGGGCAACTGTTTGAGGTGATCGCGCAGGTGACTACAGACCCGCTCCTCCGTGGCTGCCACAAAGCCCAGACTGACTTTGTCGCTGATGGCGCCGGCGATAGCGCCGAGGGCAAATGACATGCCATACCATGCAGGATTCAGGACGCTGGTGTGGCTTCCCAATTCCCTCAGGCGCTCTTCACACCACACGAGGTGGTCCACTTCTTCCCTTGCTGCCTGCTGCATCTCCTTGCGCACGGTGGGTAATTTAGCGGTCAGTGCCTGTCCCTGATACAGCGCCTGCGCACAGACTTCGCCTGTGTGGTTGACGCGCATCAAGCCTGCTACGTGCTGGCGCTGCGCGGCTGTCAGCGCAGAGTCCAGATGTCCTGTCGACGGTGAGGGGCGGCTGGCGCGATTGCCGCGGCTGGTCATTGTTTTCATCACCGAGTCAGCTTCGCTGATCAGTTTGTCCAGAAGGGAGAGGCGGCGTTTTTGCATGGTCGATTCCTGCTGGTGTGCCTGCGCTAATTATAACGAGCTATGGCGCGCCAACCAATGTCCCGGCGCAGGGTCATGCCGTCCCAGCTAATTTTATCCGCTGCGGCGTAGCAGGCCTGTTGGGCCACGGCAATATTTTCGCCCAGCGCCGTAACGCACAGGACGCGTCCACCACTGGTCACAATGTCCTGGCCGACACGCGTGGTGCCCGCATGAAATACCTTTACCGTATCTGTGTGCACCGTATCCAGTCCGTGGATAGGCGTGCCACTGGCCACTTCGCCGGGGTAGCCGCCTGCCGCGAGAACGACGCCGATGGCGCAGCGCGTATCCCATTGGGCGTCTGCTTCGTCCAGCGTGCCATCCAGCGCGCTGTTGCACAGACGCACCAGATCCGATTGCAGGCGCATCATTATCGGTTGGGTCTCCGGGTCACCAAAACGGCAGTTGTACTCGATGACCCGGGGCTGCCCGGCGGCATCGATCATCAGGCCTGCGTAAAGGAATCCGGTGTAGTCATTGCCTTCGGCGGCCATGCCCGCAACAGTTGGCAGGATCACCTGCTCCATCACACGCTGGTGTACGGCCGCATCGACCACCGGCGCCGGGGAGTAGGCGCCCATCCCGCCGGTGTTGGGTCCGGTATCTCCTTCGCCAATCCGTTTGTGGTCCTGGCTGGTGGCCATGGGCAGTGCGTGTTTACCGTCTACCATGACGATAAAGCTGGCCTCTTCACCGGCCAGGAATTCCTCGATGACGACACGGCAGCCGGCCGCTCCAAAGGCATTGCCCAAGAGCATATCGGTCACCGCCTCCTCTGCCTGCGCCAACGTTTCCGCCACAATGACGCCTTTGCCTGCCGCCAGGCCGTCGGCTTTGACGACGATCGGGGCACCCCGTTCACGCAGATAGGCCAGCGCTGGTTCCAGCTCGGTGAAGTTGGCGTACGCGCCGGTGGGAATATTGTGTCGTGCCAGAAAATCTTTGGTGAAGGCCTTGGAGCCTTCCAGCTGAGCGGCGCCCTTGCTTGGGCCGAAACAGCGCAGGCCGCGCGCCTGGAAGTAGTCGACTATGCCCGCGACCAGCGGGGTTTCAGGGCCCACGATGGTCAGTCCCACCCCGTTGTGTTCGGCGAAATCCGCCAGCGCGGGAAAGTCCATGGTATCGATGGCCACGTTTTGCAGCCCGGCTTCCCGCCCGGTACCGGCATTGCCGGGGGCAACATAGACAGTGTCCACGTCAGCAGACTGCGCAGCTTTCCACGCCAGGGCATGCTCGCGGCCGCCGCTGCCTATGACCAGAATATTCATGCAGATTCCTGTCTAAAAAGAGCTAGTGTCTGAAGTGACGCATCCCGGTAAACACCATCGCCATCCCGTGTTCGTCAGCAGCTGCGATCACCTCTTCATCGCGAATCGATCCGCCCGGTTGGATAACGGCTGCAACGCCCGCCTGGCCAGCGTTGTCGATGCCGTCCCGGAACGGGAAGAACGCGTCGGACGCCATCACCGAGCCTTTAACCGGCAAGCCGGCGTGTTCGGCCTTGATAGCGGCGATACGGGCGGAGTTGATGCGGCTCATCTGTCCGGCGCCGACTCCCACGGTCTGGCCGTTGATGGCGTAAACGATGGCGTTGGATTTGACGAACTTCGCCACGGTCCAAGCGAACAACAGGTCTTGTATTTGTTGCTCGGTGGGCTGGCGTTTGCTGACCACACGCAATTCATCGCGGGTGATCATACCGAGGTCGCGATCCTGCACTAGCAGGCCACCGTTGACCCGTTTATAGTCCAGCGCCGGTCCCGGAGAGGACCATTTGCCGCAGACCAGCAGGCGCACGTTCTTTTTGTCCGCCACCAGCGCTGCAGCGTCCGCGCTCACGCTGGGCGCAATGATGACCTCCACGAATTGGCGGTCGACGATACTTGCCGCAGTGGCTGCATCCAATTCGCGGTTGAAGGCGATGATACCGCCAAAGGCCGATTCGGTGTCGGTGGCAAAGGCCAGGTCATAGGCTTTGCTGATGTTCTCGGCTACTGCAACGCCGCAGGGATTGGCGTGTTTGACAATGACGCAGGCGGGTTGCTGGAAGTTTTTGACACACTCCAGCGCCGCGTCGGTATCGGCCACGTTATTGTATGACAACTCCTTACCCTGGATTTGCCGGGCAGTAGCGATACCGGCTTCTGCAGGATTGGCTTCCACATAAAAAGCCGCCTGCTGATGCGGATTTTCGCCGTAGCGCATTTCCTGCACTTTGTGAAACTGGGTGTTGAAGGTGCGGGGGAACTTCTGCGAGCCGCCCGGCACCCGTCGGCCGAAGTGATTAGCGATAGCACCATCGTAGGCGGCGGTGTGCTCAAAGGCCTTGATCGCGAGGTTAAAACGGGTGGCCAGTGCGGTGCTGCCCCCGCTGGCGCGCATTTCACTGATGACCGCGCTGTAATCTGTGGCATTGACCACGATGTTGACGAAGCGGTGGTTTTTGGCCGCCGCGCGCACCATGGTGGGGCCGCCGATATCGATATTTTCTATGGCATCTTCCAGCGAGCAGTCCGGATTGGCGACTGTCGCCGCGAAGGGATAAAGGTTTACCACGACCATGTCGATAGGATCGATGCCGTGCGCGGCCATGATGCTGTCATCCTGCCCTCGGCGGCCCAGAATGCCGCCGTGCACCTTGGGGTGCAAGGTTTTGACCCTGCCGTCCATCATTTCGGGAAACCCGGTGTAGTCTGCCACCTCAGTGACGTCCAATCCCAGTTCCTGCAGCAGGCGATAGGTGCCACCGGTCGACAGTAGTTCCACGCCCATCTCGCGCAATGCGCTGGCGAATTCTCCTATCCCTGCTTTGTCCGAGACGCTGATCAGGGCACGTTTGACTTTGACTAGCTCGAGGTCACTCATGTAGTGCCGACGCCCTAATCCCGGTCACAGATCAGGTTGTACTGCTTGAGCTTCTTGCGCAGAGTTCCCCGGTTCAGTCCCAGCATCAGCGAGGCTCGGGTCTGGTTGTTACGGGTGTAGGCCATGATTTCTGTCAGCAGCGGCAGCTCGATTTCCGCCAACACCATCTGGTACACGTCAGTGGACAGTTGGCCATCCAGTTCATCCAGGTACCTGCGCACTGCCACGGTCACAGAGTCGCGCAGGTTGCTTGCCGGAACTGATTGCAACGTATCGTCGTTGGCAGCGGCCATGGTGTCTGCTGCGGGGGGGTGGCGGGGTTCAGCCCTGATCATGCTGCAAGTTCCTTGTTATTTTCGAGTCCGGATAGTTGGTTTATGTAGTGTAGCTGTTCTACGGGAAGTGCAAGTTGATTGAACTGCCGCCGCAGTGAGCAGGCATCGGTGATTGCACTTAAGTACCAGCCGACATGTTTACGGGCGATACGCACGCCCATGAAGTCGCCGTAAAAGTGATGCAATTGTTTGACGTGTCGAAGGAGTATAGCGAATTGCTGTGCCAATGAAGGTGGCGCAGGTGTGTGCCCGGTAGCGAGATGTGCTGCGATCTGCCCACACAGCCAGGGCTGACCCTGGGCGGCTCGGCCGATCATGACGCCGGCGGCACCGGTATAGGCGATGACTTGCGCTGCCCTCTGCGGCGAGTCGATATCGCCATTGGCAAACACTGGTATGTTCGTCGCTGCGACAATGGCCGCGATCGTGTCGTACTCGGCATGCCCGCTAAAGGCGCAGGCGCGGGTGCGGCCATGCACTGCCAGCGCTGCTATGCCGGCGTCTTCGGCAATGCGCGCGATGCTGACACCATTGCGGGTGCCGGGAGCGCTGCCGGTGCGAATTTTTAGCGTCACGGGCACATCGACAGCGGCTACGACCGCCAGCAGGATGGATTTCACCAGTGCCTCGTCAGCCAATAGCGCAGAGCCAGCTGCTTTACGGCAGACTTTCTTGGCGGGGCAGCCCATATTGATGTCAATGATCTGGGCGCCGCGTGCTACGTTGTAGCGGGCCGCTGCGGCCATTTCCAGCGGGTCGCTGCCGGCGATTTGTACCGAGCGTGGCGCGATCTCCTGATCGTGGTGGATACGCCATTGTGTCTTGGCCGATTCGCGCAGGCGCGGATTGCAACTAATCATCTCCGACACGACCAAGCCCGCGCCGAACTCGGAACACAATTTGCGAAAAGGCAAATCCGTTATCCCGGCCATCGGTGCAAGCGCGACGCGATTCGGTAATGTGTAAGGTCCGATTTGCAGCATGCGGTAGTGTTTGAAAACAGGTGTGGAAAAAGAGGCGGTATGATACTCGGTAGGGGCGACACGGGAAAGAAAATCTGCGCAAAAAAGCAGCGATTTCTGTGCGGGTGCACGTGCACGCTAAAGGACGGGGAGATTTCCCCGCAAGCAGACCCAGCCATCCCTTGCGCCAACAATGTGCATGGGCAGTCGCGCGGCGTAGTGTGCGCACACCGCCTCGGCCTGATTTTGCAGCAGGCCTGACAGCAGCACAGTACCGCCGGGTTTTAGAAAATGCAGTAGCGTGTCGGACAAGTCGATAAGCGGCCCGGCGAGGATGTTGGCGATCACGACCTCGGCACGTTGTCCCCACGCACACTGGTCCGCGCCGCCCGGAAACGCCACGGGAAAATTTTCCGGCGCAATACTATTGCGCGCGGCATTGTCGCGACTGGCCGCCAGGGCCTGGGGATCGTTATCGACTCCCAGTGCCATGATGGCGCCCAGTTTCAGTGCAGCCACGGCGAGAATGCCCGAGCCGCAACCGTAATCCACCACGGTCTGGCCCGCCAATGACATGCCATCGAGTTGCTCGAGACACAGCGCGGTAGTCGGGTGAGTTCCGGTGCCGAAGGCCAGGCCGGGATCCAACAACAGATTCACAGCGCTCGGCTCAGGTGGTGCCAGCCAACTCGGACACACCCACAGGCGCTGTCCAAACTGCATGGGGCGGTAGTGCTGCATCCACTCCCGTTCCCAGTCCTTGTCTTCCAGGATTTCGACCCGCTGATTGGCGTGTTCAAGCAATTCATGGGGCAGGTCCCGCAGCACGCAGCGCATGTCTGTGTCGGCAGGATAGAGGCCGGTGAGTCGAGTCTGGTTCCACAGCGGGGTCTCGCCTACCCCCGGTTCTAACAACGGCTGATCGGCGTTATCCTCCAGGGTAACCGCAACGGCCCCGGTCGCCAGCAATAGATCTTCCAGCGCGGCGATGTCGGCGCGGCGGGCCTCCAGGCGTAGTTGTAACCAGGTCATCGTGGTGTGCTGGAGACTAGGGTGTTGCCAAGGCTTCCAGCCTACTCTCAAGGTAGTGAATGCTCACACCTCCGGCCTTGAATGCCGTGTCGCGAACCAAATCCCGATGCAGGGGCGTGTTGGTGCGAATCCCTTCCACCACGAGTTCGTCCAGCGCCTGGCGCATTCTGGCCAGCGCCAGCGGGCGGTTCTCGCCAAAGCAAATGATCTTGGCGATCAGGGAGTCGTAGTACGGCGGTACGGTGTAGCCATCGTACAGGTGCGAGTCCACGCGCACGCCCAGTCCACCGGGCGCGTGGAAGGTCGTTACTTTGCCCGGGCAGGGCAGGAACGTTTTGGGATCCTCGGCGTTGATGCGGCACTCAAATGCGTGGCCACGGAACTGGACCTGGTCCTGCCGGAACGACAGGGGCCTGCCGCTGGCGATCAGCAGCTGTTCCTTAACGATATCAATGCCGGTGATCATCTCGGTTACGGGATGTTCCACCTGTATGCGGGTGTTCATTTCAATGAAGTAGAAGCCGCCGTCTTCATACAGGAATTCAAAGGTGCCGGCGCCGCGGTAGCCAAGATCGATACAGGCCTTGACGCAGGCGTCTGCCACAGCGTCACGCACCTCCTGGGGGATGCCCGGTGCGGGCGCTTCCTCAATAACTTTTTGATGGCGTCGTTGCAAGGAGCAGTCCCGGTCGCCGAGGTGGATGGCGTTGCCCTGGCCATCGGCCAGGACCTGGATTTCCACGTGTCGCGGTTTTTGCAAAAATTTTTCCAGATAGACAACATCCGACCCGAAGGCGGCGGCGGCTTCTGCTTGCGTGACCTGCACCGAGCTGAGCAATGCAGCTTCGTTGTGCACCACGCGCATGCCACGGCCACCTCCGCCGGCGGCCGCTTTGACAATGACCGGGTAGCCGATGCGCCTGGCGACTTCAAGGCTGTGCTCAGTATCATCGGTCAGCGGCCCATCAGAGCCGGGTACGGTAGGAACCCCGGCCAGTTTCATGGCCTGGATCGCCGACACCTTGTCCCCCATGAGACGGATGGTGTCTGCTGTGGGGCCGATGAAAATAAACCCGCTCTTCTCCACCTGGTCGGCGAAATTGGCATTTTCGGCCAGAAAACCGTATCCAGGGTGGATAGCGGTCGCACGGGTGACTTCCGCCGCACTGATAATGGCCGGTACGTTCAGGTAGCTGGCGGAGGATGCCGCAGGGCCGATACAGACAGCCTCGTCGGCCAGCAATACGTGCTTGAGCTCCCGGTCCGCCTTGGAGTGCACTGCGACCGTGGGAATGTCCAACTCCTTACAGGCCCGCAGCACACGCAGTGCTATCTCACCGCGGTTTGCGATGAGTACTTTTTTCAGAATGGGCATGCTGTGTTCCTCTGCTGGTCGCTCGTCGACCGCGCTTACACGATGGAGAACAGGGGTTGGTCGAACTCGACCGGTTGGCCGTTTTCAACCAGGATAGCCGCGATGGTGCCGGCCTTATCGGCCTCGATCTGGTTCATCATTTTCATTGCCTCGATGATGCAAATAACGTCACCAATCTTGACGGACTGACCCACTTCGACAAAGGAGGCCGAGGTCGGTGAAGGCGAGCGATAAAAGGTGCCCACCATGGGCGAGTTGAGTACATGGCCGGTACTCGTGTTTGTCGGCGGCACGGGTGCAGCTGTCGCGGGCGGTGGTGGTGCCGGTGCTGCATACACGGGCGCCGCGTACACGGGCGCCGCGCGCGCTGCCATCGTCAGCGCCTGGGCGCCGTTGCGACTGATGCGCACTGACTCCTCACCCTCTTTGATTTCTATCTCGTCAATGTTGGACTCTTCCAGCAATTCGATCAGCTTTTTTACCTTACGAATGTCCATAGTGCAGTCTCTTCGTGATTGTTAGTGTTGTTCCAGCCGTTGCAGCGCGGCGAGCAGGCCCAATTCATAGCCCTGCGCGCCTAGTCCACAGATGACGCCCAGCGCGATATCGGAAAAGTAGGAGTGGTGACGAAAGTCTTCCCTGGCGTGGGTGTTGGACAGATGAATTTCGATGAATGGAATCGCGACCGCAGCCAAAGCGTCCCGCAGTGCCACGCTGGTGTGAGTGAAGGCGGCGGGGTTTATCAGGATAAAGTTAACGCCTTCCCGGCGGGCCGCCTGTACCCGTTCAACCAGTTCGTACTCGGCGTTGCTTTGCATGTGAAGCAGATGGTGGCCATGCTCCCGCGCCAGCCGTTCCAGGCGTTCGTTAATGTCAGCAAGTGTGGTGCTGCCATAGATATTGGGTTCGCGCTCGCCGAGCAGGTTTAGATTGGGGCCGTGTAGTACAAGAATGCTCGCCATGTGCTGGGCTCTCCCCTCTAGAGCGCGATGTGCGCGAATTCTGGCGCAATTCACCGGGACTGTCTATGAATTTTGATAAATCTTCATTTTGGCAGCTAATCGCCACTAAATTGCAGAAGTTAGGCTAACTTTGGACTCCTTGCCCCTCGGTGGAGCCAGCGCATCGTCGTAGAGTATCAATGCGCTAAAATCATCCTAAATGTCGTCATCGCCCTCAAATCGGGAGGCAACCTCGGAGTTCTTGCTGGAAACTGATGCCAAGGCCTTCAGCACCGCTGTTTTGGTCAGCAATTGTGGCAGAATCAGGGGTGCTACTGCGCTGTCAGCGGCATACACCAGGTACAGGGGAATGCCGTTACGGCCATGCTTTTTCAGCAGAGCCGCGATGTCTGCACTCTGGTTCGTCCAATCGGCCACCATGTAGACCACATCGTGGTCGGCAAAGGCCTGCTGCATGTCGTCCGTGCGTAATACCGCCGTTTCGTTGGCGATGCAGGTGATGCACCAGTCGGCCGTGACATCCACAAATACCGGTTGGCCTGCACCGCGCGCTGCGGCCACTTTCTGCTCTGACCAGGCGACTTTGCCTTCTGCGAGTTCTGTCTCATCACTGCCGCTGCTATCAAGCCCGCGGACCGAGCCCAAGCTTATAGCAGCAGCCACGCAGACCAGGGCCAACGCCCTGCGCCACCAGTGGTGGTGCCACAGCCACAGGCCCAGTGCCAGCAGTAGCGCGCCGCTCAGGGCTGCTGTCATGGTGTTTACACCAGTTTGTCGTCCGGCCACCCACAACAGCCAAATGGCGGTACCATACAGTGGGAATGCCAGCAGTTGTTTGAGGGTTTCCATCCACACACCAGGCTTTGGCATCAGCGCGCGGGCGGCGCCACTGTAGCTAAATAACATCAGTGGCGCGGCCATCCCGGCCCCCAGTGCTGCAAATACCAGCAGGCCGATCTGGGGCGGCTGGCTGGCCGCGAAGCCCAGCGCCGTGCCCATAAAGGGCGCGGTGCAGGGGCTGGCGACGACGACCGCGAGCACCCCCGTAAAGAAACTGCCGCTGAGTCCACCGCGATTGGCCAGACCGCTGCCCGTATTCATGAGATTGCTACCCATTTCCACCAGTCCCGACAGGGACAGGCCCATGGCGATGAACAGGTAGGCCAGGGCGATGACGAAGCCCGGGGATTGCAGCTGGAAACCCCAGCCGATAGCGCTCCCGGCCTGTTGCAGGGCAATCAGTAATGCCGCGACTACAACAAAGCTGACGACGACGCCGGCGGCATAGACCCAGCTGTGCAGGTGGCGGTCGTGGTCCGTACTGCGCGTAAAGCTAAGTACCTTCAATGACAGGATAGGAAAGACGCAGGGCATCAGGTTGAGAATGGCACCGCCGACAAAGGCCAGCGCCAACATGTACAGTAACGCACCGGGCTGGTGCGTGTCTTGTACGGGTGTTTGTTGCGTCACTGATGAACTGTTCGGCGGCGCGACCGGGGTTACCGTGCCGGCGGTGAAATCGAGTTTGAAGAATTGCTTGTAGGGCGGGTAGCACAGACCCGCGTCAGCACAGCCCTGGGAGGTGACTGCCAATGTAGCGCGCCCGGTGGAGCGCTGCAGTTGCAAAGCGATATCAGCGCTGTTGTAGTAGACTTCCACTTCCCCAAAGTAGTCATCAACATGCTTGAGCCCTGTCGGCATGGCACTTTTTAGGTCGACAACACCTTCATCATCTTCCAGATTAAAGGTGAAACGGTGTTGGTATAAATAGTAGGTTGGGGCGATCTGCCAGTAAACGCGCACGTTGTGTTCATCGAGAATCTCAACTTCCAGCTGGTAGGCTTGCTCTACGGGCAGGAAGTCCGGCTGCGAAGTCGTACTCGACAAGCTCCGATCAGTCGCGCCAAAGCTCTGGGCGAAACACACGCTGCTGATGAGTAGTAGCAAGCTCGCGAGCATTGCACGCATAACAACTCCTTGACAGGAACAGCGCCTATAACGGCGTTGTTGGGGGCCGAATTGTACCAAGAGTTGCCAGATCAAGCCCAGAGGAACGGGAACCCTGTCTGCAGGAGTGGTACACTGGTCAGACGCAAGCACAGCGTGATAGGTTCCACACTGGAGTGTGAAAGTGATCAAAGTATGGGTGGCTGCCCTGTCAGCCAGTTTTTTAGCGCTGCCCACGCTGGCAGCACCAGAGCCAGTCATCGAGTTTGAAAATGTCTGGGTGCGGGCGCTGCCCCCTTTCCAGCCTAATACGGCGGCCTATCTTACTGTCATTAATCGGGGTGATATTGCCGTCGCTATCGTGGGCGCCAGCTCCAACATAGCCGCCAAGGCGGAATTGCATACCACGCGGAAGATTGACGGCATGATGCGTATGGAGCAGTTGCAGGGCCTGGCAGTAGCGCCAGGCGAGCGCGCGCACCTGGCCCCCGGCGGCACGCATTTAATGTTGTTGGGACTGAAGTATATGCCGGCACCGGGCGATGACGTGCGGCTTTGTCTGCAATTTGCGACCGGCGCGGAGGTTTGCACGGCGGCCGAAGTGCGCAGTAGCGACAGCGGTTCGGGTGCAAAAGACCAGCACCACCACCATTCCACCACAGAGTAGAACCATGAACGAAACTACGGCTAATCTGGCCCGATGGCGCGCAGCCCTGGCCAACTTGCTGCCACAAGGCGGTGTGCGTAAGGTACTGGCAATGGTGCTCGGCCTGTACCTGCTGGGCGCCATCCTGCTGGGCATGTATTGGAGTGTCGCTCCCGCGCCCTTTGATGTGCAGGCCAGGGCACAGGCGCTGGCGGCGAAGGAGGGTGGTGCCGTGGTTACCGGCTCGGTCACCACGGGCGCCCTGATCGCGGCGATGGAGACACTGCTGGATAAGCCCGGCGGGTATCTGCATAACGACATGTTTCCGCCCGGAGTGTGGTTGGACAATATGCCGAACTGGGAGTACGGCGTCCTTATTCAGGTGCGTGACCTGTCCCGCGCCATGCGCGAGGTGTTCAGTCGCTCGCAGTCACAATCCAGAGAAGATGTTGATCTGGTGGAAATGGAGCCGCGCTTCAATTTCAATTCCGATAGCTGGATACTGCCCTCCTCGGAGTCCGAGTACCGCAGTGGCCTCAAATATGCGCGCAAGTACTTCCACCGCCTGTCTGATGAAGAATCGTCCGGCGCGCAGTTTTATGCGCGCTCCGACAACCTGCGCTACTGGCTGGGCACGGTGAATAGTCGCCTCGGCAGCCTGTCCCAACGGCTCAGCGCCAGCGTAGGAAGGGTGCGTGTGAATACCGACCTGGCCGGGGATGCGGCAGCAACGCAGTCGACCGATATGCCGACAGAACAGATAGTGCGTACGCCCTGGACCGAGATTGACGATGTGTTCTTCGAGGCGCGCGGTACGTCATGGGCGCTTATCCATTTTCTCAAGGCGGTGGAAGTGGATTTTGCTGATGTCCTGCGTCAAAAGAATGCCCAGGTCAGCCTCCGGCAGATTATTCGCGAGCTGGAAGGCACCCAGGAAACAATGTGGAGTCCGATGATTCTTAACGGCAGTGGCTTTGGACCGCTGGCCAATCATTCGCTGGTCATGGCGTCTTACATCAGCCGTGCCAATGCGGCGATCATCGACCTGCGTGACCTGCTGTCGCAGGGATGAGCTATCAGTCCCGGCTGTAACGCAGACGGGTTCCCGTATCCAGTGACAGGCGGATCTCCTGCGCGCTCAACGCAGCCGGGAAGTAAGTCCCTGACAGTTTGGCATCGAGCAGGCTGGCACCCTCCAGATTCGTGTTGCGAAAATCAATACCGCTGAGATCAGCATTGCGAAAATAGGAGTTGCTGAAGTCCAGCCCTGCCGCGTTCATGTTGCGTAAGTCGCGCCCGCGATAGTCTCCGTTTTTCAGTTCGCTGCTGTCCAGCCGGTCGCGCTGCTCATTAAAACCCTTGATGTCTTCGGTGCGAAGGAGCTGGTATAACGGGTCCTGTTTTATGACGGGCTTGTCCATTGGATTACCTTGCTGATGATTACCTGTCCGGGCGCGAAAGACTAGTCCGGCGCAGTGCGCATTGCGTGTCAGTGGCTAGCTTAAGCCAGCGCGCGGCCTAAGCCCAGCCCCCCTGTGTAGAAACTAAAAGTGCAGAAACTAAAGGTGAAGTTTGACAGCACAGATTTTTGAGGGATTTCTCCTGACGCGCAACTGGCGCGATACACCGAGCGGGATTGAACTGGAATTCTGGTTCAGTACCGCGCAGGGGCCCCTGTGTGCCCTGGTACGACAGGAGCAGAGCGTTTTTTTCCTGCTCGAGAGCGCGCTGCACACAGCGCGAGAAGTGTTGGCCGGTGTGCCCGGGTTGGAAATCAAGCCAGTGCAGCTGCGCAGTTTTACCCTGGCCCCGGTCGTGGGATTGTACTTCAAGCAGTATCGCCAGGCGCGCCGCACCGCCGACGAACTGCGCGCGCGCGGCCTGGACCCGCTCGAAGCGGATATCAATCCGGCCGATCGCTATTTGATGGAGCGTTTTGTGGCAGGGGGCGCACACCTTTACGGTGAGCCGCGACGTCGCGGCCAGTATCTGCTGTTGGAAAATCCTGCCGTCAAGTCCAGTCAGTACCGGCCCGCGTTAAAGGTGGTGTCCTTTGACATTGAAACGGCGATGGAGGGCCTGCACCTCTACTCCATCGCGGTCCACGGCAAATCGACTGACGGCGAAGTGCGTCAGGTGTTTATGTCAGGCAAAGGGGCGCAACAGGCGTTCGTAGTAACTTGCGCCAATCAGGAGGACGTGCTGCAGGCCTTTCTGGACTGGATTGCGGATTACGATCCCGATGTGCTCATTGGCTGGAACGTGGTGAACTTTGACACACGGTATTTACAGCGCGTGGCGGACCATCTGGGGCGGCGCTTGCTGCTTGGCAGGGAGCGCCGCCCCGGCCACTGGCGTGAGCAGGACGAGGATGGCGAGCGCTACAGTGTGCAATTTTCCGGGCGGGTGATACTAGATGGTATTGAGCTGTTGCGGGCAGCCTTCTACCGCTTTGAAAGTTTTTCCCTTGAAACAGTTGCGCGCCAGTTGTTGGGTGACGGCAAACTGCTGCACGGGAGTGATCGCGGCGCCGAAATTACGCGCCAGTTCCGGGAGGACAAAACCAGTCTGGCGGAATACAACCTCAAGGACTGCGAACTGGTGTCGGATATTTTCGACGCTACGGCCATGCTGGACTTTGCGCTGGCGCGCAGCGCGGTGACTGGTCTCAACCTGGACCGCATGGGCGGTTCAGTGGCGTCCTTCGATAACCTGTACCTGCCTCGATTGCACCGCGCAGGCTATGTGGCGCCCAACGCGAGCAGTGAGCATATTGCCAGCCCCGGCGGGTTTGTGCTGGATTCCACGCCTGGCATTTACGAGCATGTGTTGTTGCTGGATTTTAAAAGCCTGTACCCCAGCATCATTCGCACCTTCTTCATCGATCCATTAGGCCTGGCCCTGGGCGTATCCGGGCAGTTGCCTGCGCAGCAGACGGTGGCAGGTTTTTTGAATGGCTGTTTCGCCCGCGATGGACATATTCTTCCTGCACTAATCCAGCAACTCTGGCAGCAGCGGGATGCAGCCAAGGCCAGCGACGATGCGCCCTTGTCGCAGGCCATCAAGATCATCATGAATAGCTTTTACGGGGTACTGGGCACGCCCGGTTGCCGATTTTTTGACGCGCGCCTGGCCACTTCTATCACGCGCCGCGGACACGAAATACTGACCCGCACCCGCGACCACATCGAGGCGGCAGGTCACCGTGTCATTTACGGCGATACAGACTCCGTGTTTGTGTGGATTCGGGAAGCGAGCATGGATGAACAGGCGGTGGCGGCCGGCCGGCTATTGGAGAGCGATCTCAACAGCTGGTGGGACGCGGTAATCCGCCGGGAGTTCAATCTGGAGAGCGTACTGGAGCTGCAGTTCGAAACCCATTTCAAGCGTTTTTTGATGCCCACCGTGCGCGGTTCCGACAAGGGCAGCAAGAAACGTTATGCCGGTGTGGTGGCGGGAAAAAACGGCGACGAGCTGGTATTCAAAGGTCTGGAGAGTGTGCGCACCGACTGGACGCGCCTGGCGCGGGAGTTTCAGGAAGAGCTCTACCGACGTATTTTTATGCAGGAGGACTACACCGATTATGTGACACAACTGACGGCCCGGGTCCTGGCCGGTGAGGAAGACCAGCACCTGGTCTATCGCAAGCGCCTGCGGCGCAAACTTGACGATTACCAGCGCAATGTTCCGCCACATGTGCAGGCGGCGCGGCTGTGTGCTGAGCGCGGTTTACCGGTACCTGCCCGTGGCAGCTGGGTGGAGTATGTGATGACCACCAGCGGCGCAGAGCCCGCGGCGAAACCGCTGGCGCCGTTGGACTACCAACACTATGTGGATCGACAGCTGGCGCCAGTGGCGGATGGGATTCTGGGTTTTGTCGGCAGCTCCTTCAGCGACCTGACCGAGAAACAAATCGGCCTGTTCCAGTGACCTTGGGGGCTCAGTTTCCGTTGGCCATCGCTCGTTCAAATCATATAAAGCAGAGGGATGCAGGAAGTAAATTTTCCCCCGTAGCCCTTTTATCAGTCCTATACTGCGCTTGCCGCCGGGCGTGTTTCATCCTGGCCTGAAAGCAATCACAAAACTGGGGAAGAATGATGGCTGGACGCGTTGCGGGCAAGATAGCGCTGATTACCGGCGGCGCGCGCGGCTTGGGCTAAGCCCACGCCCGCCGACTGTTGTTGGAGGGAGCCAGCGTCGTGATCGCCGACATTCTTGATGCCGAAGGTGAATCTCTCGCCGCTGCGCTTGGCGCCCGCTGTCGCTTCATCCACCTCGACGTGACCAAGCCCGATGACTGGGCGGCGGCAGTAGCGCTGTGCGTCAATGACTTTGGCGGGCTGCACATCCTCGTCAACAATGCCGGCATCTTTGGCGGTGCCGCGCTGGTCGATCACCCGCTCGACCTGTGGCACCAGATTATTGGGGTAAACTTGACGGGTGCTTTCCTTGGCATCCGCGCGGCCACAGCGGCGATGATTGCGTGCGGCGGTACCTCGATCATCAACATTTCGTCGGTCGCCGGCTTGCGTGGTGCAGCGGGCGCGTCCGCCTACGTCGCATCAAAATTTGGCGTTCGCGGCCTGACAAAATCGGTCGCGGTTGAACTGGCACCGTTCGGCATCCGTTGCAATTCGGTCCACCCCGGCATCATCGACACGCCGATGGCCGAAGGGCTCAACACCCAGGGTTATGATTTTCCGCTCGGCCGCATGGCGCAGGCCGATGAAGTCGCGTCGATGGTGCTGTATCTTGCCAGCGATGAATCAAGTTATTCAACCGGCAGTGAATTCATCGTCGACGGCGGCTTGACGATGGGCGGCATCTCTCCCACACACGACAACACGCAGTTCCTTCAGTGACCTGACCGACAGACAAATAGGTCTGTTCTAAACCTGAAAAGAACTGCAGGCTAGTCGCCAAAAAACTCCCGGCGCAGCGCGCCATAGTCCGCCGCGGGCAGACGCGGGCCATAGGTGGCGACAACCTTGCCCGCTGCCAGACTGGCGAAACGGCCTGCGGTGGGGAAGTCCTCGCCACGGGTGATGGCGTAGATGAAGGCCCCGGCGAACATATCGCCAGCGCCATTGGTATCCACCGCCTCCACTTTGTGGGGCGGTATTTTGGCCAGTTCCTTGCCGTCAAAGGTCAGTGCCCCAGCCCCGCCGCGCGTGATCACGAAGGTATTGGCGATGGCTTTTAGCTTCTCCACGGCAATGTCCATATCGTCGCTTTGTGCCCAGCCCAATGCTTCATCCTCATTGCAGAACACCAGGTCGAGCCGCTTCCCGATGATTGCAGTGATCCCGTCGCGGAAAAACTCCACCATGCCGGGGTCGGAAAAACTCAGGGCGGTTTTCACACCGGCTGCTTCGGCGATTTCGCGGGCTTTGATCGCCGCAGCCCGGCCAGTTGGGGACGTCACCAGATAGCCTTCTATATAAACGTATTCGGAAGCGGCAATGGCCTGCGCATCCAATTGTTCTGTAGACAGTGTTTCGCTGATACCCAGAAAGGTGTTCATGCTGCGCTCCGCATCGGGCGTTATCAGCACCAGGCATTTGCCTGTGGTGCCCGGCGCGCGCTCGCCCGTGAGGCAGTGGTCAACGCCGGCCGCTTCCAGATCAGCAATATAGATGTCACCGTCACTGTCATTGGCCACTTTGCAGGACATGAAGGTTGGACCGCCGAACTGCGCGGTGGCGATCATGGAATTGCCAGCACTGCCGCCACTGGCGTGGTTGGCCTTGACCAAATGGCCTTCTAGGTGGTCCAGCAGTTCGCGCCGCCGCGCTTCATCCACCAGGGTCATGAGGCCTTTTTCCACCTTCATTTGCGCCAGTTCAGCGTCCACCACCTTGATCTCGGTGTCTACCAGTGCTGCGCCTATGCCGTATGCCATGTACTTTTTCATTGTTGTAATGCTCGCTAGGTTCGAATCGACCGCCCATTATCCTGATTCGTCGGGCAAATAAAAGCGGTGGATGAGCACATGTCAGCATTGTTGACCTCCGGTGAGGGTAATAAGCACGACAAACTCCATCCGAATTTTCCCGTGGAGCTGGTGTAAACTCGCACCCCATGTCCCGTACCAGCCATTTGTTGTTGAAGCTTGCCCTCTTTGCCCTGGTGGTGGTAGGGCTGTTGATGGTCTATCTGGATGCCCGCATCACGGCGACGTTCAGTGACAAGATGTGGGAATTGTCGGCCAAGGTCTACGCTCGTCCACTGGAACTCTTTGTCGGTGCCGCCCTGACACCGGACGACCTGGCCTACGAGCTGCAAGTGTTGGGGTATAGCACGGTGAGTGAGCCGCGCCACCCCGGGGAAGTCTCCCGCGACCGTAGTCGCTTTAATCTCTTTGTGCGTGGCTTTGATTTTCCTGAGGAGTCGGAACCAGCGCGTCTGGTAAGCGTTGAATTCAGCGGCAATCGTATCAAGGAGTTGGCTGCCGGCGATACCGGTATAGACCTGATGCGACTGGAGCCGGTGTGGTTGGGTGGAATCGTTCCACGCCAAGGGGAAGACCGGGTATTGGTGGAGCTCGGTGATGTTCCGCCAGTCTTTCGAGCCGGTCTCATTGCGGTAGAGGATCGTAGTTTTTACCAGCACTGGGGTTTCTCCATCGGCGGTATCGCCCGCGCAACCTTTAACAATTTGCGCTCTGGGCAGGTGGTCTCCGGTGGTAGTACCATCACGCAGCAGTTAGTCAAAAATTACTACCTCACTTCTGAGCGCACGCTGGTACGCAAGCTGACAGAGGTGTTGATGGCCGTGTTGTTAGACCTGCACTATGAGAAAGACCAGATTCTCGAAAGCTATATCAACGAGGTATACCTGGGGCAGGATGGACCACGAGCGGTACACGGTTTTGCCCTTGCCGCGCAGCATTACTTTGGCCGATCCCTGGAGCAGTTGGAGGTGCACCAACACGCTTTGTTGATCGGAATGATCAAGGGTCCGTCCCTGTACAATCCCCAGCGTAATCCTCAGCGCGCACTGCAGCGGCGCAACGTGGTGTTGGAGGTGATGGCGGTACAGGGAGTCATTTCATCGCAGCAAGCTGCCGCAGCTCGGGCTATGCCGCTGGGGCTGAACAAGCAGCCGCGCATGCGGGACTCGTTTCCCGCTTTCCTGGATTTAGTCCGCAGGCAGTTGCCTCGTGATTACCGGGAGGAGGATTTCACGACTCGCGGACTGAGCATATTCACCAGCTTCGATCCGCTGCTGCAACGCAACCTCGAGCAAAGTACTGCCGCAGTGATGGCGCAGCTCGACCCCAGCGACAAACTGCAGAGCGCCTCCGTCGTTACTCGCTTTGACACCGGCGAGGTGGTCGCTCTCGTCGGCGGACGCAAGGCGCGCTATGCCGGTTTCAATCGTGCGCTTGACGCGCGCCGCCCGGCGGGTTCCCTGCTCAAGCCGGCCATTTACCTGACGGCGTTGGAGCAGCCCGGGAAGTTCTCCCTGGCAACGGTATTGCAGGATACACCGTTGACGATTAAAACGGCGGGAGCAAAGGCTTGGCAACCGCAGAACTACGACCGCAAGGTGCACGGCGACGTGCTGCTCTACCAGGCGCTGGCCCAATCCTACAATCTGGCCAGTGCGCGACTCGGCATGCAACTGGGTGTGGATAACATCGTAGACATGCTGGCTCGGCTGGGGGTTGCACAAGGTGTGCCGCGCATGCCGGCGCTACTATTGGGAGCAGGTGAATACTCGCCGATGGACATGGCGTCCATGTACCAGACAATTGCCTCCGGGGGTTTTCGTATGCCCTTGCGCAGTATTCGGGACATTGTCGATGCCAATGGCGAGGCTCTGAAACGTTATCCCCTGGAATACGAGCGCACTGTGGGTCTGCAAGCTGTGCATTTGCTGCACTTCGCACTGCGCGCCGTGGTTCAGGAGGGTACCGGACAAGGCGTCTATCGCTACTTGCCACAGGGCTTCGCAGTGGCGGGCAAAACCGGTACCACCAATGACGGTCGCGATTCCTGGTTTGCAGGCTTTTCCGGCGATCTGCTGACGGTTAGTTGGATCGGACGCGACGATAACGGTGTAACTGGTCTCACCGGTAGTAGTGGCGCACTCAAGGTCTGGGCACACTTTATGGCCAGCGCCAGTAAGTTACCGCTGGACTACCGCATGCCCGATGATATTCAAACCCGTTGGATTGACGATCGCAGCGGGTATCTGACTGGCGAGGGCTGCCCTAATTCCCGTATGCTGCCGTTTATTACAGGCTCCGAGCCGCGTCAGCGTAGCGCTTGCGCGCCTGATGAATCGGGCTCGGGTGTCAAAGACTGGTTCGAGTCGCTGTTTGGGAGAAAGGGCTGATGCTGTTGTCGCAGTTGCTGTTGCGCGGTGCCGTAGTGGGTCTGGTGGCAGTGCTCACTGCCTGTGCCACTCCTGCACCTCCTGTACGTGAGCCTGTTCCGGTGCAGGTACCACAGCGCCCCGCTGTTACCCCGCCAGTCAATGTACCAAAGGCTCCACCCCGACCCACCAAACCCTCCCCTAGCGCAGCGCTGCAGCCATTGCTCGCGCAAGCCGCGCGGGCCACCGCGCTGGGTGATTACGAACAGGCCATGGCGCTGCTTGAACGTGCACAGCGTATCGACCCCGGCAGTGCCGCTGTGTATCTGGGTATGGCGCAGACCCACCAGGCCCGCGGGGATACGGGGCAGGCCAGCACAGCGGCCGAACGAGGACTTCTCTATTGTGCAACTGACACGCAGTGCAATGCGCTACGTGACTATACTCGCTGATCTGACGAGTTGCGGCAGACAAGTTCAAAACCGTCATCCTGGGGTTCGAAGCTCAGGTACTGGTTGATACAGGCCGGAGTCTCTCCCGCCGAGTGACTGACAAAAATAATCTGTGTGTCGCTGTTGTCGGCGATGTGGTCAATGGCCCGCAGCATCAGTTTGCGATGGTGGCCGTCCAGGCCCAGGGTCGGTTCATCGAGCAGCAGGATGATGGGTGATTTCACCATCGCCCTGGCCAGCAATACCATGCGTTGCAAGCCAAAAGACAGTGCATCAAAACTCTCGCGACTGTAAGCGGCCAGGCCCAGGGCGCTGAGCCACCGTTCTGCGCTGCTGCGCTGCGTATCGCCCCACGTATCGTACAGTCCTATGGTGTCGAAGAAACCCGATACCACCACTTCCACCACCCGCATGCCGCGCGCAAAATTCAGCTGCAACTGGGTGTCCACGTGTCCGAACTTTTGTTTGATATCCCACACGCTCTCGCCACTGCCGCGGCGTATACCGAACAGGGTTATGTTCTGGCCGTAGGCCTTGTGATTGTCGCCGGTAATCAGGCTTAGCAAGGTGGTTTTGCCGCAGCCATTGGGGCCGGAAATACTGCAGTGGCTACCGCGCGCGAAGATCCAGTTCACGTTGCGCAGTACCGTCAGTTCACCGTACCGTACCGTTACATCGCACAGTTGCACCAAGGGTTTGTCGCGGGGCAAGTCATAGGGTCGTTGCGCGTGTGGTGGCAACTCGCCCAGAGTCGCCATGGGGGGATTCATCAGCGCCTGGACCCGTGTATCGGCGATAATTTTTTCTCGCGTATTGCAGGTGAGCAACGTCCCCTCCTGCAGCACCATCACATGCGTTATGCCGCGGGGGATGTCGTCTATCTGCCGGCACAACATCAGTACCGTAACGCTCGATTGCAGCAACTCCTCAATGATGCTGCGCATTTCCGCCTGGCTGGCGCGATCAAGTCCGTCCAGCGGACTGTCCAGAATTAGCAGTGCGGGCTCGCTCAGTATGGCCCTGACCAGCAGTGCCTTGCGCATTTCCCCGGTCGAGATGAAGCGTAGCCCGCGGCGCAGAAAATGCTGCATGCACAGACGTTCTGACCAGTATCGAAAACGTGCGTCCGGCTCCCTGCCATTGAGAATCAGGGCCTGTACCTCCGTGCCAGGGTCACTGGCGTCGGCTCGAAATTCAGAATCGTCCAGCTTGCGATCACGCTCGCACAGGGCTTTAGCCTGCTCGAAGCAGACATAGGATACGCCTGCTTCCTGTAGCTGTGCTGAGCGCGTAAGCGTGCCCGAAAAATGCGTAGACTGCCGGCTGATGATCCTGGTCAGAGTGGTTTTTCCTGCACCGTTTAGACCTAGACAGGCCCAATGTTGGCCAGGCGTTACGGCCCAGTGAATGTTACGCAAGGCAGGCAGGGCGCGATACACCAGGCTGACATCGCGCAGCTCCAGCAGCGCGTCAATCTGTGGCTGGTAGTCGACCATGCTTCCCCCGCTTTGAAAATTGGCGTGACAGCTCAGCGCGCGACTGGCTTAATCGCACAGTCACCACAGTCTGGATGAAAATTGTTCGCACATGTCGGCATCACTATTACAACTCATCGAAACCCGCCTCGGCGATCACCGTCCGGGTAGAAGCGTGTTGCGGCGACTGAAGAAGCGCTCTGCCGTTGCCATGATACTGCAAGTGCGTAACGACGAACTGCATATTCTAATGATCAAGCGGGCCGAGCGGGAGGGGGATACGTGGTCAGGACATATGGCCTTTCCCGGCGGGCGTATGGATAAAACCGATGCCCACGGTTATGCGGTGGCAGTGCGCGAGACAGCGGAAGAGGTGGGGTTGATTCTGGGAGCACAGGACGCGTGTATTGGGCGGCTGACTGATATCAATGCCCGGCCCCAGCGGGGAGCTTTTGGAATGGCGGTCAGTCCCTTTTTGTTTCGTTTGGATCGGGAGGTCACTTTTACACCAAATCATGAGGTAGCGGAGGTCATTTGGGTGCCCCTTGCGTTTCTGGCAAACGCAGAAAATAGAGAGGAAATGATCTGGGCCTACAAGGGCGCACGCATACCGGTGCCCTGTTACCGGTATGAAGGACGATGTATCTGGGGCCTGTCATTGATGATGCTGGATGAACTGCTGGATCTGTCGGAGGGGAAAAACCCCAAGCGTCGGAGCTGGCGCCGCCCTCGATAGCGACTGCTTCTGCTTAGTTGCTAGATCCGGTTGGTCGGTTGTCTGGCCGGAGTTGGAACGTTGGTAGGTTCCAGGCTGGCTAATGCCACAGGCAGCCCGCGTTTTTTTGCCAGATACATGGCTTTGTCAGCTTTCTCTTCCAGTTCCTGCTTTTGCCGCCCGTCAATCGGAAAGATCGCCACACCAACGCTGGCGCTAAATTTCAATATCTGTTGGCGAACGTAAAGAGGCTGCTCTATCGCCTGTGATAATTTATGCGCCAGTCGCGTGATCTCTTCCGTGGATTTTACGTCCTCCAGTACCGCGACGAATTCATCGCCACCCAGGCGCGCGACCAGATCAGTCTCACGTAAACAGTTCTGTATGCGTTGGGCAACGGCGATCAGGAGCTTGTCGCCTGCACCGTGCCCATAGGTGTCATTGATTTTCTTGAACTCATTCAAGTCTATGAACAACAGACCAGTCATGCCACCAAGCTCTGCGGCGCGGTGCAGAGCCAGGGCGATGCGCTCATCATAAAAACGGCGATTGGGTAGTCTGGTCAACTGGTCGTGTGAGGACAGGTGTGTCAGCTCGGAATTCGTCTGTTGCAAACTTTGTCGCAGTGTCTTGTTCATTTCGGCGTAGATTATAATCACGCTGACCACAGCAAGAGCGAAGGCGGTATATGCCAGCATCATGGCCATGCTGTGGTTTTCTGGCAGAATGATCTGCATGAAGTGAAAACCGTTGCGCTCAGCCTGTAACACGCCCATCCAGAAAGCCAGTACTAGCATGCCCCAGGCCACACTCAGTGAAATACTGCCAACAAGCCCGGCCATTGCCGGCGCAAGTATCAGTAGCGGATAAGTGGGTGATTCGGTTCCTCCAAAGACGAAACAGGCGGCCGCAAAGGCGCCAGCATAGATGAACAGCAACACGTTTACTGCCATCATACGGTCCTTGAAGAAGCGCAAAATGGACATGCTGCCCAGCACGCCAATGATTGTGGCAATGAGCAGGATGTTGGCGGCAGACTGACCTTCTGTAGTCAGGTTCATGGCAAATGGAATTATGCATGCGAGCAGCGCTACCAGCAGTAACCAGAAACCGCTGGTCATGACCAGTATGCGCTGTCGGTAGTGCTCATCATCCGGCGTACTGTATTCTGTCCTGCCGGTGCACAACTGGAACCACCAGTTGCGCGCTTTCCTGAGTTGGGCCAATAGCCAGTACATAGCGATATTTTTCTGATTTTTAAGGCACTGGTACTATTTATACCGCATCTGGGTACCTTTTGTCGCTATCGCGGACAGCGGCTATTGCAGGGCCCGAGCCGCCTCGAGGGCGAAATAGGTGAGGATACCGTCGCAGCCCGCTCGCTTGAAGGCCAGCAGGGACTCCAGAATTACCGCTTCCCGGGGCAGCCAGCCGCGCTCGAATGCCGCCACATGCATGGCGTATTCACCGCTCACCTGATAAGCGAAGGTCGGTGCTCGCAACTCGTCTTTGACCCGACGGACGATATCCAGATACGGCATGCCCGGTTTGACCATAATCATATCGGCACCCTCGGCGAGATCCAGGGCGCATTCGTGCAATGCTTCGTCACTGTTGGCAGGGTCCATCTGGTAGCTGGATTTATTCCCGCCCTGCAGATTGGCCGCTGAGCCAACCGCATCGCGAAACGGACCATAATAGGCGGATGCATACTTGGCCGAATAAGCCATGATCAGCGTGTTATGGAAACTGGCGTCTTCCAGCGCTTGCCGGATGGCACCAATGCGGCCGTCCATCATGTCTGAGGGTGCCACCACATCTGCGCCCGCTGCGGCGTGCGACAGGGCCTGTTTCACCAGCACTTCATTGGTGACATCATTTGTGACATAGCCGCCAGCGTCGATGATGCCGTCCTGACCATGACTGGTGTAGGGATCCAGGGCAACATCGGTGATCACACCCAATTCAGGCAGCGCATCTTTCAAGGCGCGCACCGCGCGTTGCACCAGGCCGTCCTCGTTGTAGGCTTCCTCGCCCAGCAGGCTCTTGCCTCCAGCGGCCACCACAGGGAACAGTGCGATGGCCGGAATGCCCAGTTGTTGCGCGAGTTTAGCCTGGGATACCAACAAATCGATACTGAGTCGTTCTACCCCGGGCATGGAGGAAATCACCTCGCGCTGTCCGCTGCCCTCGAGTACAAAAACGGGAAAGATAAAGTCCGCCGGGCTCAGTGCATTCTCGCGTACCAGTCGGCGCGAAAATTCATTGGCCCGCAGGCGGCGCAGTCGCGTCAGGGGAAACTTGCCGCGCTGTGTCGTAAATGCCATGGGATAATCCTCTATCAAAGACAGGCGAAGGCAGCTTTTGCCATCGCTATGGTTTCGGCTATGTCAGCGTCGCTGTGAGCGCTCGACATAAACCCTGCTTCATACGACGCGGGTGCCAGATAAATGCCGTGGCCCAGCATCAAATGGAAAAACCGGTTGAAAGCGGCATTGTCGCAGGCCATCACCTGAGCGTAACGCGTGACATTCGTGGAACCGGTAAAAAAACCGCCGAACATGCTGCCGGTATGGTTGGTAGTAAAGGGCACGCCCGCCGCCGCTGCGGCATCGCACAGGCCCTGACATAATTGTGCTGTGCGCGTGAACACGGGTTCGTAGAATCCAGGTTGGGAAATGATATCCAACGTGGCCAGGCCAGCGGCCATCGCGATGGGGTTGCCCGATAGCGTGCCCGCCTGATACACCGGCCCCAGAGGCGCAATCTGCGCCATGATGTCCCGCTTGCCCCCAAACGCTCCCACCGGCATACCGCCGCCAATGACTTTGCCCAGTGTGGTCAGATCGGCCTCAATGCCGTAATAGCCCTGCGCGCCCTGCAAGCCAAAGCGAAATCCGGTCATTACCTCGTCCAGAATCAGTACGGCACCACTCTGGGTGCAGGCGGTGCGCAGCGCTTGCAGAAATCCAGGGGCGGGTGGTATGCAATTCATGTTGCCGGCTACCGGTTCGACGATGACGCAGGCGATGCGCTCCCCGTGTGCAGCGAACGCCTGGAGAACACTGTCAATATCGTTGTAGGTGAGCGTCAAGGTGAGATCTGCCAGAGCGGCGGGAACGCCGGGGGAGCTGGGTACACCTAGCGTGAGTGCGCCAGAGCCCGCTTTCACCAACAGGGAATCAGAGTGGCCGTGGTAGCAGCCCTCGAACTTGACGATGGTGTCCCGGCCGGTATAGCCCCGGGCGAGGCGAATCGCGCTCATAGTGGCTTCTGTGCCAGAGCTGACCATGCGCACCATATCCATGCCCGGCATGATGTCGCAGATGCGTTCCGCCAGTTCGATCTCCAATTCTGTGGGCGCGCCAAAACTGAGGCCCTTGGCCGATTGCCGGATCACGGCTGCGCGCACTGTGGGGTGATTGTGACCCATGAGCATGGGGCCCCAGGACAGCACGTAATCGATATAGCGCTTGCCCTGGCAGTCGAAAATATAGGGCCCCTCACTGCGTTCGATGAAAACTGGCGTGCCGCCCACGGCCTTGAAGGCGCGCACGGGCGAGTTGACCCCGCCCGGAATGTGTTGTTGGGCGCGTTCGAACAATTGTTCCGAGGTGCTCATGTCGTACTTGTCCTGGATGAGAATAGGCCCCGCACTGGTGGCGTGGGTGGTGGGAGAGAAATTATCAGGGCTGGAGCGCAGAATATCCAGTGGCCTCAAAATGGCTTGAGCACGGCCAGAATCACAATGACAAAGAGAAATAGCACAGGAATTTCGTTGAAAAACCGGTAGAACACGTGATTATGCTGATTGCGATTGTCATTGATCGCGCGCACATAGCGGCCGCATATAACGTGGTACACAATCAGACAGACGACACTGGCGAGTTTCAGCCACATCCAGTTAGACGCTAAATAGTACTGGGGATTCAACGCCATCATGGCCATGCCCAGGGCGATGGCAATCACCATAAAGGGCGTGACGAAGCGGTACAATCTACGCGCCATCACAGCGAGCTGCGCTCGCACCACAGTATGTTCACTGGCGGCGTAGTAGACGAAGATGCGTGGCAGGTAGAAAAGGCCCGCGAACCAGCAGACGACGAAAATGATATGGAAGGCCTTTAGCCACAACATGATTGATCCTCGCCGGGGTCATCCCTGACGCTGCTGTCAAAAAAGACAATATTATCAGGTATCTTCACGCGTATTGCTTTTATACTACGGTCCGGCGTTCTGGGTAGGGCGCGCCAGGCGGACCGCAGTGCGGGCCTGATATGGTGGCCGCTGCGGAACCAAAACTGTAGATTGAATTCAAAATGGCTCCGAGCAAGGTTTGGGTAGAGACATGGTAAGGGTCGGCATCGTTGGCGGCACCGGTTACACCGGGGTCGAATTGCTCCGGCTGTTAGCGGCGCATGAGGACGTGGAAGTGGCGGCGATCACCTCGCGTGCAGAAAGCGGCCGACGCGTGGACGACCTGTTCCCCAACCTGCGCGGCCACTACGACTTGGCCTTCTCGGAGCCCGATGTGCAGGCACTGGCGGCTTGCGACATGGTTTTTTTTGCTACCCCACACAATGTCGCCATGAACCTGGTGCCGGAGTTACTGGAAGCCGGTGCCCGGGTGATAGACCTCTCCGCAGACTATCGCATTCGCGATGCCAGCCTGTGGTCGCATTGGTATGGTGAAGTCCACGCCAGTCCCGAGCTACTTGGCGAGGCGGTGTATGGTTTGCCGGAACTCAATCGGGAGAAAATTGCGACCGCGCGGCTGGTGGCCTGCCCCGGTTGTTATCCGACATCGGTCCAGTTGGGTTTTATGCCGCTGTTAGCACAGGCGCTGGTCGATCCGCAGCACCTCATTGCGAGTTCTGCATCGGGTGTCAGTGGTGCGGGACGGCAGGCAAAAATAGACAATCTGCTTAGCGAGGTGTCAGACAGTTTCAAAGCGTATGGCGTGAACGGGCACCGTCATCTTCCGGAGATTGAACAGGGCTTGTCCGACATCGCCGCACAACCGGTCCAGGTGACATTCGTGCCACATCTGTTGCCCGTAGTACGAGGTATTCACTCCACGCTGTTCGCGCGACTGCGAGATAGCACCTTGGATATACAGGCATTGTATGAGGACTGGTATGCGCAGGAACCTTTTGTTGATGTGCTGCCAGCCGGCGTCTTTCCGCAGACCCGCACTGTAAAAGGTGCGAACAGGTGCCAGATTTCCGTCGCGATCCCACAGCAGCGCGATACAGTGGTGATCATGGCAACCATAGACAATCTGGTTAAAGGCGCCTCCGGTCAGGCGGTGCAGAATATGAATATCATGCTCGGCCTGGATGAGGGCGCGGGCTTGCAACAGGTTGGTCTCTTGCCTTGAGCGCAGTCAGCCGGTGAATACTATGCCCTCATTGATCACCCGTTTTCTGGAGCGCCCGGGACGAAAAATGGTGCTTGCACTGGCGTCGATTGTTGCGTTGACGCTGCTGACCGGTATGTACCTCGGACGCCAGGCGGCTTACAGGAGTATGAAAAATTTACCCCAGTCGAAGGCAACCCTTCAGGCGCAGTTGTCTACCGTGCGCAGTGCACTCAAGGTCGCGCAGGGTGACTTGCAAATGCAGCGCACCCGCCATGAGGTGGATAGCCGGGCTCTGGAATTACTGCGTCGTGAGATGGCAGCGGAGAATGAACGCACCGCTGATCTCGAGGAGGGCCTGCGTTTTTACCGTAGCATGGTGGTGTCTGAGGATATGGAGAGCGGCCTGAGTCTGCGCAAGCCCGAATTGGTGCCCGGTAAGAGCGCGGGCAGCCTGGCATACCGTATTTTTATTCAGCAGAAAGAACGTGAATACGAGATGGTAGAGGGAACCCTGTCGGTGGAAGTGTTTGGCTTAAAAGGTCACGCAGAGGCAAGCTATCCGTTGGCCGCCCTGTCGCAAGACTTCGACCAGCGTGCTGCGACATTGCATTTCCGATATTTTCAAGCTATAGAGGGTGAGTTGGCTCTTCCAACAGGCTTCGAGCCCAAGGGCATGACTGTGGTTGCCCGTGCTAGCAAGCCGCGCGAGACAGAAGTTCGCGAGCAATTTCCCTGGGAGTTGCAGGAGCGATTCATCAATGTTGGGAATTAAGAAAGCAGCGAGTGTATCCGGCGGGACCACATTGATTTCCCACGAGACTGTGATCATCGGAGACGTACATTTCTGCGGTAACCTCGATGTTGAGGGACTGGTGCAGGGGAATATTATCGCCCAGTCGGGTAAAGAAGCGCTTCTTCGCGTGGTCGGTAAAGGCCGGGTCGAAGGCGATATCCGGGTGCCCTGCGTGATTATCAACGGTGCGGTTAAGGGGAATGTGTATTCCAGCAAACATCTGGAATTGGCCGCCAAAGGTCGGGTTGAGGGCAGTGTTTATTACACGTTGGTGGAGATGGCGGCAGGATCAGAGGTCAATGGTAGCCTGACGCATATGGCAGACGCGGACGCCGTTGCAGCGTTGCAAGGAATCGGTGCTGAAACCCCCGGGAGCGGTGACCAATTGGCACCGGAAGCGAACTTGGCCACTAAAGTTGACTAATTTAGTCGGACTTAGGATAATGACGGCTCGCAATCAATAGCGGCGGTCTCTGCCGATTCTGGAACACACTGATGTCTGTCGCCGAAATCTTCAATCCATCGTCTATCAACCTCTCGACCCGTGCCATAAAAAAAGTGCGCGATTTGGTGGCGGAAGAGGAAAATGAACAGTTAAAACTGCGTGTGTTTATTACCGGCGGCGGTTGTTCAGGCTTCCAATACGGATTTACCTTCGATGAACTCGTCGCCGACGACGACACTAGCGTTGAGGCAGACGGGGTCACTCTGCTGGTGGATCCGATGAGCCTGCAATACCTGGTTGGATCGATAGTTGACTACACAGAAGGCTTGGAGGGTTCGCGTTTTGTTGTCAACAATCCCAACGCCACGGCTACGTGCGGATGTGGCTCATCGTTTTCCATCTAGGCTAGGTAGGTTGTGGGATATCTCTGGGCTCGCCCTATATTTGCTCCCAGCCCTTCGTCCAGGTTGTCACGAGCCAGCCGACTTAACACGGCTGTCACAAGACAAGCACTAGCTGTATTTCCAGACGCCTGCCGGGTATATACCTCCTAGTACCCGGGGTCCGGCAGCTCCGGTCACCGTGGAAGAATTTCCAGCCAGGCCTTCCAGAGTCCGGCTTGCGAGCCAGGCAAACGTTGCCGCTTCCACCCAATCCGGGTCCATACCGATGGCCGCGGTACTCGCTACAATCGCTGGTGCCAATTGTGTGGCCAAGCGCTGCATCAGGTGGGAGTTATGGCTGCCGCCACCGCAAATATAAATTTCCGATACGTGCAGCGGGCTGTTTCTAATCGATCTGGTGATACTGATGCTGGTGAGTTCCGCCAGTGTGGCCTGCACGTCTACTGCAGCGATCATGTCGAGCCCGTCCAGTTGCTCGTCCAGCCAGCTGAGATTGAATGCTTCCTTGCCTGTGCTGCGCGGCCCTACTTTGCTGAAGTAGGTGTGCTCCAATAGTTTCGCCAGTAACGCATGATTGACGCGCCCCATCGCAGACCACTGCCCGTCGCGGTCATAGCTCTCTCCACGATGGCGCATAATCCAATGGTCCAGCAAAGTGTTTCCCGGACCGGTATCAAAGCCCGTCCGTAGCTCACACCCCTCCAACAAAGAGCTGTTTGCAATCCCGCCGATATTCACAATTGCGCGATTCACACCTGGCTTGGCCAGAACCGCCGCATGGAAGGCAGGCGCGAGTGGCGCGCCTTCCCCTCCTGCGGCGATGTCCCTGCGTCGAAAGTCAGCAACGGTGGTAATGCCTGTGCGCTCGGCGATAGTGTTTGGATCTCCGATTTGTAAGGTAAAGCTCTCCGGACCTCGTGTTGCTGCTGAGGGTGGCCGGTGGCGGATGGTTTGCCCGTGACTACCGATAGCCATGACATGCGCCGGTGCTACTTGGGCCGCCGCCAGCAGTTCCAGCGTGGCGGCACCAAACAACAGGCCAAGCTCTCTATCCAGCACACCAAGCCGTTCAATTTCATCGGGGCCTGAATGGCTGATTGCTGCGATGCGTTTTTTGATAAGAGGAGGAATAGCGTGCTGATAGGTTGCAATAATCGTCACGTCATCGCTACGAAGTTGCACAAGCGCGCTATCGATGCCATCCACACTGGTGCCGGACATTAAGCCGACATACAGTGGAGCATCGTTGCGCAAGCTAGTTTAGACGGGCGCCGGAATCGGCTGTATCGTTCATTGCTAAGTTGCTGTGTGAGCGTAGGGCTGCCAATTGCAATCTGGCCCCGTTGATTGTCTTTCGAAAATTCGCCAGCTCGTTTCTTGGTAGTACATTTGCCTTCGGCAAATCTTTGTAGATGGTACGTGGATTGTGATGTACGCCGCTCACCAGAAACTCATAATGCAGATGTGGGCCGGTGGCGGCGCCGGTGGAGCCGACTGCTCCAACCACCTGGCTTTGGGAGACACGTTGTCCCGTATCTACCATGCGCTTTTGCAGGTGTAGGTATTTGGTGACATATTGATCGCTGTGCTGGATTGCTACAAAATTCCCCATGGTACGGTTGTACCCCGCCTGAATTACCCGGCCATCACCTGCAGCATAGACAGGTGTGCCCGTGGGGGCAGCATAATCAGTGCCACGATGGGGCCGAGCGATCTTGTAGATGGGGTGCATGCGGCGCATGTTGAAATCTGAACTGACCCGGGTGAAATCCAGCGGGGCCATCAGGAAGGTTTTGCGCATGCTTACCCCTTCCTCATTGTAATAATTTGCTTCGCCATTGCCATCGGTGTAACGAAAGGCGCTAAATGTTTCGCCCTGGTTGGTGAAAGCCGCCGCAACGATTTCACCATCACTGTATTTTTCCCCGTCAATCCACAGTTCCTCATACACCAATTCCATGGTGTCGCCTCTGCGCGGATCCAACGCAAAATCAACAACTCCGCCGAAGATGTTGGCCAAATCCAAAATCATGGGTTGGGAAAGGCCTGCCTCCTGCCCAGCAAGAAACAGGGAAGTGGTGATTACACCTGTCTTCAAGGCTATCCTGGGTTCGGGAGCGCGAATCTCCACTTGGCTCTGAAATCCGTCATCGGTGCGCAGGTAGGTCACGGTTTCCAAGGGGGATTTGATATGCCGCACACCAAACAGTTCATTGGTGTCTCGGGTCTGGAAAGCTATCGTTTGACCTGGAAAAATTCGCCCAAGAGATTCGCCGTCGACGGACTGGCTGATCACATTGTGTACATCCTCGTCGTTGTAGCCAGCACGCTTGAAGATCAGGGACAGCGTGTCACCGCTTTTTACTTTTTGTTCCAGCCAAGACGGTGCCTGCGGCGTCAGCGATAAAGAAATTTTGTCAGGAATGGAGCTTAGTGCGATGTTACTTAACACAATTTGTTGTTTGGTGCCCAGCAGCTGCTGGTCAAAATGGGCCCATTGTTCGCGCTGATTGGTGTCAACGGGGGAGTTTAATATTGCAATGGCGTTAAACGCGAAAACCGCCAGCGCTGCCAGAAACACAATATTCGGCCATTGTAGTGATGGCGATGTAGTATTCAGAGTAATAGCAACCCCTCGCGGGTGTTTCGCTTCTGGCATGGTCATTTAAAATCTGTTTTGTATTTTGAAGCGCCAGTATATTTGACTGAGCCGAGAATTCAACCTCCAAGTTCAAGCGCAGTACTTGCTTTTGATAGGGGCTGTTGTATCGTTGGCGCCCGCTAATTCCCACAGAATGCATCGTTTCGGAACGAATCCATGAGCAGAGCTTTACTCGATGATCTTCGCGCCCGTGGGTTGATCTTTCAAGTGGCCGGAGAGAACGATCTTCCGCGCTGGCTTGAGGGTGGAGCACGAACAGTATATTGCGGTTTTGATCCTACGGCCGACAGTTTACATATCGGTAGCTTGGTGCCATTGCTGATGCTGCGGCGCTTTCAGCTGGCTGGGCATAAGCCGCTGGCCTTGGTAGGAGGTGCTACAGGCTTGATAGGTGACCCGAGTTTCAAGGCCCAGGAGCGACAACTCAATACGCCGGAAGTGATTAAGGGCTGGGCAGAAAGTATCAAGAAGCAGGTGTCCAGATTTATCGAATTCGACGCCGGCGAGATTTCCGCCGAGGTGGTGAATAACCTGGACTGGACCGAGGGATTGGATGTCTTAACCTTCCTGCGTGATGTCGGCAAGCACTTCTCTGTGAATGCGATGATCCAGAAAGAGTCGGTGAAACAGCGCATCGAGCGCGAGGGCAGTGGCATCAGCTACACCGAATTTACCTATATGATCTTGCAATCATATGACTTTGCAGAGCTCAACAAGCGCTTCGGTTGCAGTGTGCAACTGGGTGGCTCCGATCAGTGGGGAAATATCACAGGCGGCATTGATCTCACCCGCCGACTCAACGGCAATCAGGTTTTCGGCTTGACTATGCCCCTGATCACCAAGGCTGACGGTACTAAGTTTGGCAAGACCGAATCCGGTACGGTTTGGCTGGATGCGCAGCGGACATCCCCTTATGCATTCTACCAATTTTGGTTGGGGACGCTGGATGCAGAAGTTTATAAGTTTCTGAAATACTTTACTTTTCTTGATGTGGAAAAAATAGATGCCATTGCCCGTTCCGATGCTGAGCGCGATGGCCGTCCTGCAGCTCAGGCCGTGTTGGCAGAAGAGGTTACCCGATTGGTCCACGGGCAGGATGGCCTGGATGCAGCGCAGAGGATTACTGAAGCGCTGTTCAATGGCACTATTGCGGCTCTGTCGGAGAGTGATGTTCTGCAGCTGCGCCAGGATGGACTGCCTGCAAGCACAATTGCGCGCACTCATTTTCCCGAAACACTCACGCAGATGCTTGCCGATGCGGGCATGGCGAGTTCTGGCAAGCAGGTGAAGGACGCTCTTGGTCGAGATGCAGTGACAGTTAATGACCGGGTTTTAGGTCTGGACGATAACGGAGCTGTGGCTGCCTGTTTCTCCCCCGCCGATGCCGTCTTCGGTCGCTTCTATCTGGTCAAGCTTGGCAAGAAAAGATACCACCTGTTCGAAGTAAAATAGGTGTTTGGGAAGCCGGTGCTGAAGGCGAAGAAAATCGGCTTCCCTTTTGTTCCAGCGAAATTTCTTGCTCGGCTAAAAGGCTGTGCGTATAGTCCCGCTTCTCCGCAATCAGGGGGAGCGTTTAGACAAGTCTCGTCCTCCTTTCTCCAAACCCTTGAAGTTGCAACAAGTGTATTGAGCGCTTGCGAGGCGAGGCCTGAGGTAAAAACTCGGCGTAGATTGGAATTTAGGGTTGCCATGCTGATGGTGATCGGTATAATACGCCTCCCGGATGAGGCACGACCTCACCGGATATTCGAGCCCTGGCGGTATCGAATGTTGTTTAACAAGAAGATGAAGACAGATGTGTGGGCACTTGTTGGGATAGTTGTCACAACTATTCAGATACAACAAGTGACTCATTAATTCATA
>JANNVJ010000084.1:0-4324 GCA_031414375.1 Haliea sp. | reverse complement strand
AAATTCTGCCTCGATGTCGCTGACGGACGCACCGGCCATATGCCATTGATATAGCGCCTGCATGCCGTAGTGCCGGGCCTTGCGGCGCTCAGCGGCGAGCGTATTGTGTACCGGCTTGTTCATTCAGCCCAACTGACTCAACAGGCTGACCATTTCCAGAGCGGACATGGCCGCCTCTACGCCCTTATTGCCTGCCTTGGTGCCCGAGCGTTCAACAGCCTGTTCAATGGTATCCACCGTCAGTACGCCGAAAGACACCGGCACACCGTACTCCATGCTCACCATCGCAATGCCCTTGGTACACTCGCCAGCCACATACTCAAAGTGTGGCGTGCCACCACGAATCACCGCGCCCAAGGCGATGATGGCGTCCACGTTTCCTTTGGCGGCAACTTTCTTGCACACCAGCGGAATTTCAAAAGCGCCAGGAGCACGCACGATAGTGATCTGCTTGTCATTGACGCCATGGCGGCGCAAGGTGTCGAGCGCGCCCGCCAGCAAATGCTCTACCACGAAACTGTGCCAGCGGCCCACCACAATGCAGTAGTTTCCCTTGCCACTGGTGAATGTACCTTCGATGGTCTTGATGTTCGTCATAGTACTGTCCTTCTATTGTCCGGGATCCACAAAATCCAGCACTTCCAGATCAAAACCGGAAATGGCATTGTACTTTATCGGCGCGCCCAGCAGGTGGATTTTTCCCACGCCCAAATCCTTGAGAATCTGCGAACCCAGGCCCACCGTCGTATAGTTATCGGGCGCAGCGCCAACCGCAGTGCTGTGCTCGCCCAGCGCCATATCGATGCTGGCCAGTAACTGTTCGGGCCGTTCCGCGCGCGCCAGCAACACAATAACACCACGTCCATTGGCCGCCACCGCCTGCAGGCACTTGCCCAGACTCCACGTGGGCCTGCCTGAAATCCTGCTGGTCACCAGGTCGCGCATAACCGACTGCACGTGCACCCGCACCAATGTAGGCTCATGCGCCACGATGTCGCCACACGACAGGGCCAGGTGCACATCGCCCGCCGTCTGGTCACGATAGGCCGTTAATCGGAACGCTCCGTGTGCAGTGTCTATCTTGCCCTCGCGAATGCGACGAATAGTGCGTTCATTCACCATACGAAAATGAATCAAGTTAGCGATCGAGCCAATCTTCAGTTCGTGCCGGGCAGCAAATTCGCGCAGCGCAGGGCCATCGGCAACTGTGCCCTGAGGCGTGAGGATATCGGCGATGACTGCAGCCGGCAGCAAACCGGCCAGACGCGCATAGTCGCTGGCCGCCTCTGTGTGGCCAGCACGCATCAACACACCACCGGGCATGGCCGTCAGCGGAAAGATATGACCCGGCTGCACAATGTCGGCGGGCTGGGCATGCGGCGCCACTGCCGCCTGCACCGTGCGTGCACGGTCGACCGCGGAAATACCCGTTTCAATACCGGCAGCGGCTTCTATCGAGAGGGTAAAGTTGGACTTTTCACCTTGAGCGTCCTCCACCATCGGCGGCAGGTTCAGCTGGCGACAGCGTTCCTCGGTCAGCGTGAGGCAGATCAGTCCACGTGCCTGGCGCGCCATAAAAGTGACATGCTTGGCCTCGCAGTGCTCGGCAGCTACCATCACCACGCCTTCGTTGTGGCTCTCGGCATCGTCATCCAGCAGCACCACCATGCGGCCCTGGCGGATATCGCTTATCAGTTCATCTACGCTGTTCAATTCCAACCTCATTGTTTACCCGGGCTCCTGTTCGCAACATCCAGATAGCCGTTTTCGGCCAGTGTATCCATCGACAAACCACCGGCCCTGACCGTCGCGGCCGCATCGCCCTGCATGAGGCGTTCCAGATAACGGGCGATCACGTCCACTTCGAGATTCACGCGACTGCCGGGTCGGTACTGGCCAAAAATCGTCTCTGCCAGGGTCTGGGGGATAATATTCAGATCGAACTGGTCGCCGTTCACTGCATTGACAGTCAGGCTGGTGCCATCCACGCAGATGCTGCCCTTGTGGGCGATATATCGGGCCAATGGCACCGGGGCGCGCAGTGTGACGCGGATAGAACGCGCCTCTTCATGCAGGTTCAGCACCTCACCGACACCATCGACATGGCCGCTGACAATATGACCGCCAAGGCGAGAGTGCGGCGTCAGTGCTTTTTCCAGATTGACCCTGGAGCCGGGCTGGAGCTCTCCGAGCGTGGTGAAATTCAGGGTTTCAAGCGAGACATCGGCCCAATACCCGTCACCAGGCAACTCAATCACCGTCAGACACACGCCGTTGGCAGCGATACTGTCGCCACAGGCCACGTCATCCAGGCACAGCTTGCCGGTATGGATACGCAAGCGCATGTCACCACCTCGAGTTTGCATGGTGGCCACGGCGCCGACGGCCTGGATGATCCCGGTAAACATAGTGGTCTCTCGTTGACTCCAGTGTATGGCTGATGAACTCGCCGCCTCAGGCGGGAACGGGAATGGCGGTGAACCGCCAGTCCGTGCCCACTTTGCGCACGTCTTCCAACTGCAGCTGAATCTTGTCCGCCATGTGGACCAGCGGCAACTCCAGCAGGGGCCGTGCCCGGTCGCCCAGCAGGGCGGGCGCCATATAGATAATCAACTCATCCAACAAGCCGGCCTGCAGTAGGGCACCGGCCAGACGGGGGCCGGATTCTACCAGAATTTCATTGCATTGCTGCGCCGCGAGATGGGCCATCACAGCCTGCAGATCAAGACCCTGCGGGCCGCGCGGCAGCGCCAGTCGCTGTGCAGCACTGGCGACAATTGCCGCTGGCACTGCCACAGTCGCATCGTGACACAACAGCGTGGGCGCTGCGCCTTGCAGCACCCGGGCGGTGCCCGGTGTTTGCAGGCGAGAGTCCAGTACCACCCGCAGTGGCTGGCGAGTGCCGGCCAGTGTCGCGGCCTGCACGGACAGCCCCAACTCTCCCGGTCGCACCGTGAGGGCGCAGTCGTCCGCCAGCACGGTATTCACGCCGGTAACAATGGCGCAGCTCATGGCGCGCAAACGCTGCACATCCTGTCGCGCCGCTGGGCCCGTAATCCACTGACTCTCGCCATCTGCCATGGCCGTGCGCCCGTCCAGCGACATGGCCATTTTGGCCCGCACTCGGCCCCGTCCCCGGGTCATGCGAGCAATAAAGCCGGGAATCACGCGGCGCGCTTCGCTCTCCAGCAGACCACATTCGACGACGAGTCCGGCGGTACGCAATTTCTCCACACCACGCCCCGCCACCAGCGGATTGGGGTCGGACATAGCGACGACCACTCGCACCACACCGGCCCTGATCAGCGCTTCTGCACAGGGCCCGGTTTTACCGTGGTGGCTACACGGCTCCAGTGTCACGTAGGCCGTGGCACCGACGGCATCACCCGCCGCGCGCAGTGCTTCCACTTCGGCATGGTTGCCGCCGACGGGACGGGTAAACCCCTCCCCGATCACGTGGCCGTCGCGCGTCAGTACGCAGCCCACATGGGGATTGGGCATAGCGCCATACTGACCGCGCCGCGCCAACTGCAGTGCGCGAGCCATCATGCGGGTATCAAAGTGGGCGTCCATTGGCGGCTGACGATCTGCTCAGTCGGCTGCCGGCTCTGCTTCCAGCCGTTCGATTTCATCGCGAAACTCGGCGATATCCTGAAAGCTGCGGTAGACAGAGGCAAATCGCACATAGGCAACCTGATCCAGCTTTTTCAGGGTTGCCATCACCAGTTCACCTACAACCAGCGACTTGACTTCGCGCTCGCCGGTCGCGCGCAGTGCGTGTTTGATATGATTGATGTGCGCTTCGATGTCCTCGACTGAGACTGGACGCTTCTCCAGGGCCCGCAGCAGGCCAGCACGCAGCTTGCGTTCGTCAAAGGGTTCACGACTGCCGTTCTGCTTGATCACCCGGGGCATCACCAACTCCGCCGTCTCATAGGTGGTGAAACGCTCGGCGCAGCTGAGACACTCCCTGCGACGACGCACCTGATCGCCCTCGGCGACCAGCCGTGAGTCGATAACCTTGGTGTCCTGTGCAGCGCAAAACGGGCAGTGCATGGGCTTGTCTCGTCAGTCTAAGTGGCTGAACATTAACATATTTCCTCTACTGCTTGCGTTACTCATTTGGGGTACGGACGCGGTCATTTTGTGCCCTGGCGACCGGGATTATGGGGTTTGGCAGACCTTGTGAACGGCCGCAAACTTTTCCCGCGTTTCGGGCTGCTGCGGAACTCGACCAAAATTGCTGCGCAATTTTTGGGACTCGGACAATCCTCGCAGAAAGCCCCCGAAACGCGGGAAAAGTTTAAGCAGCGGCCTGATTGTT
>JANNVJ010000083.1:0-30783 GCA_031414375.1 Haliea sp. | reverse complement strand
GCGGTGTACCACACGGGGTATGACTTTTGGTGTTTGGGTTTTTTGGGGTCAGAGAAAAAACTTGAAAATTTTTTTACTCTGACCCCAAACTCTCTGCTCTGACCCCAAACTCTCTGTGAGCGACTCCCCAACAAGCCCCGCTAGCACCACCCGCCTGCCCACCGCCATCTGGGCCCTGGGCTTTGTCAGCCTGCTCATGGATGTCTCCTCCGAGATGGTGCACAGCCTGTTACCGGTGTTCCTGGTCACCGCTGTCGGTGCCAGTGGCCTCGTGGTGGGTGTGATTGAAGGTTTGGCCGAAGCGTTGGCGCTGGTGGTCAAAGTGTTTTCTGGCGCGCTCAGTGATTACTGGGGCAAGCGCAAAGGCCTGGCGGTGATCGGCTACGGCATGGGCGCGCTGAGCAAACCGCTGTTTGCAGTTGCATCCGGTGCCGGCTTGGTACTGGTAGCCCGCCTGATTGATCGTACCGGGAAAGGGATTCGCGGTGCGCCGCGCGATGCGTTGATCGCGGATATCGCGCCGGCGCAGATGCGCGGCGCGGCGTTTGGCCTGCGTCAATCGCTGGACTCGGTCGGTGCCTTCCTTGGGCCGCTGCTGGCGGTCGGCCTGATGCTGTTGTGGGCCAACGATTTCCAGGCGGTATTCTGGGTGGCGGTCATTCCCGGCCTGCTCTCCGTGCTGGTGCTGATACTCGGTGTCCGTGAGCCTGTCCACCATCACCCCGGTCGCGGGATCAACCCGATCCGCCAGGAGAACCTGCGCCTGCTGACCCAGCCCTACTGGATTGTGGTGCTGCTGGGGGCGTGTTTTGCGCTGACCCGATTCAGCGAGGCCTTTCTGTTGTTGCGGGCACAGCAGGGCGGGCTAGCGCTCAGCTGGATACCGCTGGTGCTGGTGGTCATGAACGTGGTGTACGCCGCCTCGGCCTACCCGGTGGGACGACTGGCAGACAAGATGAGCCACACTACTCTGTTGGCCATGGGACTGGTGGTGTTACTAATTGCAGATCTGGTGCTGGCCTACAGCAATCACTGGGCGGTGGTCATGCTCGGTGTCGCTCTGTGGGGCCTGCACATGGGTATGACGCAGGGACTGTTGGCCGCCATGGTCGCCCATACGGCACCGCCCGAATTGCGTGGCACCGCCTTCGGCGCATTTAATCTGGCATCCGGCCTGGCCCTGTTGGTCGCCAGCGTGGTGGCGGGGTTGCTGTGGGATGAGTTAGGTGCAGCGGCAACCTTTTTGGCCGGCGCGGGTTTTTGTTGTATCACGCTGCTGTTACTGTTGTGGTTGAGAGTTTGGGGTCAGAGTAAAAACGGCTCCCAGTTTTTACTCTGACCCCAAAGCTCGACAATAAGATCGGAGAGCAGTATCAATGAACGGTTTAATGATGAACCAACAGCTGTCAATAGCCGCTATCGTGGAACACGCGGAGCGCGTCAACGGTGAGGTCGAGATTGTCTCGGTAACGGCGGAGAATCCGCGCCATCGTTATACCTATCGCGAGGCGTTTGCCCGGGCGCGCCAACTGGCGGACACTGTGTCGCACTGGGGTCTGGCGCAGGGTGACCGGATCGCCACCCTGGCCTGGAACGATTACCGCCATTTCGAAACGTACTATGCGGCGGCTTGCAGTGGTTACGTTTGCCACACTATCAATCCCCGTCTATTCCCAGAGCAGCTGGTTTACATCATCAACCACGCGGAAGATCGCTACGTGTTTCTCGATCCGGATTTTGTGTCGCTGGCCGAGGGGCTGGCACCACAGTGTCCCGGTGTGCAGGGTTGGGTCGTGCTGGCCAGCGCCGAGCGCATGCCGCGCACCAGTCTGCCGAATGTCCTGTGTTATGAAACGCTGCTGGCGCAGGGGAGTGCGCTGTTTCAGTGGCCGCCGCTGGATGAAAATGCCGCCTGCGCGCTGTGCTACACCTCGGGTACCACCGGTAACCCGAAGGGCGTGCTGTATTCGCACCGCTCCACCCTGCTGCACGCCTATGCCACCATGATGCCCGATGCGCTGGGCATTTCGCGCCGCGATGTCGTGATGCCAATCGTGCCCATGTTCCACGTCAACGCCTGGGGCAATCCCTATTCCTGCCCCATGGCCGGCGCCAGGCTGGTGTTTCCCGGCAGCAAAATGGGCGATGGCAAAACCCTCGCCGCATTGATCAATGAGGAACAGGTGACGCTATCTGCAGGCGTGCCCACGGTGTGGCTGGGCTTGCTTGCACATCTCAAGGCCTCCGGTGAACGCGTGGATTCACTGCAGCGGATTACGGTAGGCGGTGCGGCCTGTCCGCTGTCCATCATGGAAGAGATGGACCGCTACGGCGTGGAGACACGGGTGGGCTGGGGGATGACGGAGATGAGTCCGTTGGGCACCGTTAATGCTGTGACTGCCGCCAGGGCAGACTACAGTGCGCAAGAGTTCGCCAAAATTCGCCTCAAGGCGGGTCGGCCGATCTTCGGAGTGGAGATGAAAATTGTTGACGATGAGGGCCGTGACTTACCCTGGGACGGGGTGGCCTTTGGCTCACTCATGGTGCGCGGCCCGTGGGTCTGTTCCAGTTACTTCAAACTAGAAGGTTCCAATGCCCACGCTGCAGATGGCTGGTTCGAAACCGGCGATGTCGCCACCATTGATCCGCAGGGCTTTTTGGCCATCACGGATCGCACCAAAGACGTGATCAAGTCCGGTGGCGAATGGATTTCCTCCATTGAGGTGGAGAACGTGGCCACCGATCATCCCATGGTCCACGAGGCGGCGGTGATCGGCCACTTCCACCCCAAGTGGAGCGAGCGTCCGCTGTTACTGGTGGTGCGCGGGCCGAATGGACAGGATCTCACCGCAGCTGACATGCTGTCCTGGTTCGACGGCAAGATCGCCAAATGGTGGATACCGGAGGCGGTGGAGTTTATCGATGCGTTGCCGCATACGGCCACGGGCAAGGTACAGAAGGTCACGCTGCGGGAGATGTACAAGGACTACGCCTTTCAGGAATAGACGCGGGTCCATCCACTTTCTCACCGTGAGCGCGACAATGTGCCGTAGCTCAATGCGCTGTCGTAATCCGTACCAAGAAAAATGTCTGCGCTATATCGTCGCGCGTCTTGCTATACGGTAAACTCTCACTCCGATAGACATAGCCATGAAACTCCTTCGTGCTAAGTACGAAAGAAATTGGTTTCTACTACTGTACACCCAGTCATGGAAGTACTTAGGGCATAGAACGTTAGCATTAGTGGAGGTAGAGTGTGGTTTCGACAACAATTCAGGTTCGTCGTGATACCGCAGTGAGTTGGATTGCGGAAAATCCTGTGTTGGGGGCGGGCGAGATGGGTCTGGAGGAAGATACCAACGCCTTTAAAATTGGCGATGGCGTTAGGCCATGGATCGATCTGCCCTACATCAAAGCAAATTCTGGCATCGGATATCCAAATCTAAACAAAGCGTGCGCAGAGCCGCTTTTTCTCGTTGTGCTGGGCAATATAAACTGCCTTGGATCATCTATTGAACTCCCAGGCGCTACACCGATAAATGACCATGTCTTCGATTGGAGCGCATCGCCCGGTTCCCCCATAGACTATGCGTTCAATATCGCCGACCCGGATAGAGCCAGCGGGTATACCACTGGAACGTTCGTTGGAATGCGTGGCGGTGGCGGCGCGAATATCGCTCACACGATGGCGTGTGAATTGCAGGCGTTGTTAAACGTTGATGTCTTTATAGTGCAGATTTCGACGGACGAGCAGACCCGGCAGACAGATTACTGGACACGGGATGGGGCTGGCGGGATCGCGATCAGGGCACAGGTGAATGCGGCTCTGGCGAGTGCAGAGCTAAGCGGGAGGTTGTCTCGTAATGTCCCGGATGTTGTGTTGTATGAGCCGAGTACGGAAGAGTATAAGTTTACGAAAAGCCCGGCCCCGATGAACGGCGATTACGATATAGACTCTTCGCCGTACTTTGCAGAGAAATTTGCCCGATTGGTTTTCGAGTCTGGCACATCGGATCCATTTGTAGAGCCCAACTATACGCATTGGCTTTTGGTTGGGCCGTCATCTGCATTGCCGTACTGGAATGGATATTTTAATACCCTGGAGAACACTAACGGCTATGTTCGTTATGTTCCAACCGAGGGATTCCCTACGGATGAAAGCTATAACGAGAGGTTCACCGGTCACGGATTGCAACTCGCTGGCATGGAGGCATCAAAAGCGTATCTGCAAGGGGCGATAGCGAAACTGCCACCGAAAAAGAATTTTCGCCAGGGCGAGTACATTTTCGGGTTTAGACCTGCTGGCACTCAAGCTATAGCGTATGGTGATCTTGGTACCGGTGCGCCCAATTGGCATAAGGTGGTGATGACATCCACGCCGGGTAACTCGACAGCGGGCATTTATTTGGGTGGTACTCCTACAACAGACTGGATACGAAGCAAACCTGGAAATAAGAGTTTGGTGGCTGATACGGGCTTATGGGCCACCAGTATGACAGTCGCGTGGGATAATTCTGGTGCGGTTAGTGGTGTAGCCCTGAATCATCCTGCAAGGAGGCTGCTTAGATTGATGCAGCAAAGCGAAGTAGACGGTATACCTTACGCCTTGGAAGTTGCAAGAAATGAAATGTATTACGACCCGACTATCAACGGCTCCCCAATCCCAACGACGATGAGCGTGTATCTACAAGACGGGTGGTCGCCGCACGACACAGGTCAAAAATTGTGGGCTGAAGTTGCGCACAATCATTTATCTGGGGATAGTCCCGTATCGGTCAATCTTGTGACCGTACAGATATCAGCGCCACTGTTTATGACCGCAAAAATGTGTGATTGGTAAGTCTAACAAGTAGCGGATATCGGAGGCAGTAGGGTACATTTGGGAGGCGCGGCATGAGAAACAAGTTCCTCGGTACTGGCGAAATTGGCTATCACCCGATCAAGAAGTTGCGCACTATTTACTCGGGTCTGCGCTATGCCGTGATCTACGATTTTAGCGTGGCGTGGAAGCTGATCTTCTCTCTGCTGGTCCTGGCCGCCGCAGTGTTTCTGCGCGACTGGGTAGATTCCGTGTTGATCATTGTGGTCACCGCCATGGTGCTGTTTGCCGAGATAATGAACAGTGCCATCGAGGCCTTATGTGATTTCATTGAGAGTCAGCATAACGAAAAGATTGGCGTCATCAAGGATATCTCGGCAGGTGGAGTCGGCATCGTTATGTTCGCGTGGCTGCTGGTGCTGGGATTTGAGGTGGAAGAGATGCTGCGCGACGGAGGGTTGTTTCAGTTTAGGAATTGATATTGGCAAGGCAATTCCAAGCCAAGACCAACAGGATGAGAGATTTGCATTGAGCACCCTCCTTAGTGGAGATCCTCAATCGTCGATTGAGGTCACCCGCACATTGGTATCGTTGTTGTTCACCGCGTTAACAACAGCAATTCCCATATACAAAACCCAACCCATCATCAACACATGCAATACATCGTTCGCAGAAAACCAGTAGCCTTTATCCCAAAGTGCTTCAGTATAACCAAGCAACAAATAGACATAGTAAAGTACGTTGGCAGCGACCATGATTGTCCAGGCAGCCAGCAGCACCTTATCTATAGCCGAGCTATTCGCCACATAGCCCAGCCCGTTTATGACGAAGAACAGAGCGAATACGGGCGTAGAAAAAAGTACCAGCATTTCAAATGACATCACAAATCTGTTGGAAAGGTATACTCCCGACGCTATGACACAGCAAAAAATGGCGAGATTTGCGCGGGCATAAAAAATAACACTCCGCTGAAAGCGGCCTCTGGTGCAGGTATACGCGACGGCAATCAGCATTGCATTAATACTGCCCGTTTGCATCACCAGATAAGCAATTTCCCACCAGCTTGTCCATGTGCATAGCTCTCGCCCGACACATTTCAGCTCGTAACCGAATGCCTGGTAACTGGTCCCTGCAGATAGCGCAGCAATACCGCCCAATGCCATGGCGATAGCCCACCAGCGTCCGGATAGACTCCTGTTGCCGGCCCGCCAAAAGCGCCAGCCTGCCCATAGCCACATGATGGCTAAGCTATAGACGATGGCGCTGGAGCTGGGTTGGTCAAGAGTGATCCCCATCGAGGATATCTCCACACAGGGCACGTTCTGGCACCGCGTTTCGCTGTCTCATGTCGGTAGCTGACAATATACAGTTATGTACTAGACTTCGAGCGTAGTAGCGAAAAATTGGAGGTAGGCTGTCATGGCAAGAACAATTCGATTTCTCGGGGTTCATGGTTTAGGAGATCATCGCAACTCAACATGGATGACTGAATGGAAAGAAGCGGTTACTGCGGCCTTTGGGCGAGCAGTGGATGCCGAATTCGAATTTGAGTTCCTAAGCTACGACGAAATCTTTGCCCAGACTGAGCTGTCTGCATGGGACACCGCCCAGGCATTATGGAAACTGACGAGCAGTGCAGCCTCCAGCGTTGTTCGCCGTCGTGGTGTCATCGGTGATGTCAGTGATCGAGTCCGCTGGACTGCAGGCTATGTGGTTGCCTGGGTACAAGACGAGCAGTTTAAGCAGCAGACACGCGAACTCGTACTGGATAAGGTGGCCAGCTATAAACCGGATGTTCTAATGGCACATAGTCTTGGATCTTTGGTGACCTACAATGCGCTTTCACACGTGGAGACCAAGGACCGTCTGGACTCTGCCACACGTAAACGCATTCACTACGTAACACTGGGTTCTCAACTGGGCAATCCGTTTGTGCTGAGAAATCTCACGCCTGGCCGGATCGAACCACTGGATATTGGCTATTGGAATCATCTGTTTAATAAGGAAGATGACGTATTCACGGCCGCTATTCGCTTGCCTGCCGCCCATAATTTTCAGCAGGTACTGACGCCGTTCGATATTGAGGGTGTAGCGGACCATAGTGCGGTGGAATACCTCAAACACCAGGCCACTGTTAGCAACGTGTGGCAGCCTCTGTCAAACGCGTTTTCCACGCCCACGGGGAAACGATCACTTGGTACTGCTCGCCTCGTAAAGTCGAAACGCAAGCCTCCGAAGGCCAAGGGTCGGCAGGGCAATCGAGCGCTCGTTGTAGGAATTGATAACTATCCGTTGGCTGCGGACCGCCTTGAAGGCTGCGTAAATGATGCATATTTAATGAGCTCGGTATTGCAGGAGCGCGGCTTTCAAGCCGAGGACATTCGACTGTGCCTGGACAAGCGTGCAACGGCGAAGGGCATTCTGGAGCGTATGGAGTGGCTGGTGGATGAAATATCTCCCGAGGATCAGCGGGTTTTGTATTTCAGCGGACATGGAGCAACCATACCGGAGTATGGTGAACGCAACGAACCGGATCGACTGTGCGAAACGCTGGTTCCCTGGGACTTCGACTGGTCTGGAGAAACCGCCATCACTGACGACCAGATTTACGCCTTCTATTCCCAGTTACCCTACAACTCAAGACTGACACTAATTTTCGACTGCTGTCATTCCGGAGGCATGCACCGCGACAGTGCAAGCAGCGTTCGCGCGATCACTCCGCCAGATGATATTCGTCATCGATCGCTGCGCTGGGATGTAGCAACACAAATGTGGGTGCAGCGTGATTTTAAACGAATCACAAAGGGATTCTCTGATAAACCCAGTGTCAATCGAGACTACTTCGGCAGTTCGGGCGCGGTGGCGCGTCTTGGTCGAGCCAGCATGCTGCGCGGTACGAACAACGCCGAGTATACGAAGCTCCGTGAGAAGGTTGTTGGCAAGCCCGTTGGACCTTATCTGCCATTGATTATTCAGGCCTGCCAGGAAGATGAATTGGCAAGCGAGTATCGGCATGGTGCAACAAGCTATGGCGCTTTTACCTATTCCTTCGCAACGATTCTGAGGCGTAACAAAAATCTGACGTTCAGTCAGTTGATTGAACGCACAACGGCGCAGCTAAAAGAACTAAAGTACGATCAGCGCCCGCAGTTGTTAGGCCCGGATAAGGTCACCGGGTCAAAGGTATCGTGGCCTCACAGATAGCACTCTTTCTATCGCTGCCCTCAACGCACCGCGTCGAAAGCTTCCTCGATAATCGGGATCAGTTGGCTGGAGACTCCCCCACTACCCAAGCGTCCAGCAGTCCCGCTATACTCCTCGAAGAACACCACGCCGCCATACCCGCGTTCCACGTCTATCCATGCGATGGACCCATAGAAACCTGGGTCATCATAGAGGTAGACACTGCCTCCCGCCTTTGGTGCGGCGATCCACCAGCCCATACCATAGCCTTCCGCAGGAGTGCGTTCTTTACGCATAAAGGCGACTGCCTCAGGAGAAAGCACCCGGTGGTCACCGCAGGTACCGTCATTCAAATGCAGCGAGAGAAGCTTGGCGTAGTCGTCGAGGTTGCTGATCATCCCCCCTTCCATATTGGGGTTATCCAACCCTACGAGGCTGTCGGGGTTGCCGTCCCAACTGGCGGCCGAGGCTAAGTTGTTGCCAAATCGCGCGACTTCAAGACCGCAGGGTGCAGCGATGTACTGGTCCCACAGCTGGTTCCAGGTTGCACCACCCACTACTTCAGCAACACCACCGGCTAGCTGCCAGGGGCTACCGCCGTAGTCGAAGGCAGTATTGGCAGGGGTACTGGACAGGTTTGGCAGCGGCGTGGTGTATAGCGTTTCCGCGCACTCTAACAGGGTGCCCAGCGGGGTGTACTGGCAGAGATGGGGTGCATAGTCGGCGGGCCGCACAAATAGGTTGAGTAGCCCAGGTATACCGGAGCGGTTGGACACCAGGTGCTCGGTGGTAATAGTCGGGTCCCACACCCCCAGCCAGGGCAGGTAGTTGGCAATTGGCGCCGCTATGTCGAAATTCACATTCGCGTCATCTTCGTGCAGAGCCATCAACAACGTTACCGTTGGCACCTTGCTGGTGGAGGCCAGTAGCACCACCGAATCCTCGCTCTGGTTACCGAAGGCGATCTTATGAATGACGCCCTTTTTTTTGTCGACAATAATCATCGAGCCGCCGGGGAACAGCTCTTCGGTGGCGACGAAATCCTCAAGCCAGGCGTCCGCCACTGTGAAGTCCGGCAGCGCTTGCTCTACTTGGTTACTGTCATTGCCATCACTGCAGGCAACCAGCAGCAGGCTAAGCAATAGAAATACGGAACGAGTCATACAGTTTCCTCACTGAATTCTCTTATAGTTTTCGCCCAGAGTAACAGAAACTCCATCGCTTATGCACCTTGGCGGTCTGCAGTACCGAATGCCTCGCCGACCAGGTCCAGCATGTCGTTCGCCATGGCTAGCGCCCGGAAAGGCCTCTCATCGTCCGGAACATCGCGCAGGATTATGCGCTCGTTTACCATCTGGGCAAAGCCATGCACCACGGCGATGGCAAGCACGGTCGAGGGGTTTGCCTCCTTGTCGGGATCCAGGTCCTTGCCAGTCACGGCGCTCATGGTCTCGATCAAGCCGGCTGTCATGCGGTGCAGGGCATCCAGCAGAGCCGGGTCCGATCGATTGATCAGGTTGTCGCGCCAGCACAGACCCTCCAGATGCGGGTGGGAGATAAGAAAATTGATATGTGCTATGCCACAGGCCTTGAGCTGGTCCATCGGTTCCATACCGGCGGCGACCTTGGCGGATTCCACCAGTTCCACCCGTTCGTTCATAATCTGTGCGGCGAGTTGGGTGAGCAACCCTGTCTTGTCACCGAAATGGTGCGCCGGTGCGCCATGGCTCACGCCGGCCCTGCGTGCAGCCTCGCGCAGGGTGAAGGCATCAGCACCTTCCTCCTCCACGATACTGCGCGCAGCAGCCAGCAGCGCCGCTTTCAGATCGCCGTGATGATAGGTTCGGTCTGCCATTTGGTTCATATTATTATTCTCTTGTAGCCAACGCGCCGGTCGGCAATTCATTTGGAATGGGAGCCTGGTCGCGTGGCGCCAGCAAAAGATAGCAGGCAGGGGTCACCAAACGCGAGAGGACTGTGGAAGTAATCAGGCCGCCGATGATGACGCAGGCCAGCGGCGAATAGAGGCCCGAACCTTGCACCGCCAGCGGCAGCATGCCGCCGATCGCCGTCACCGAGGTGAGCAGGATCGGCAGGAAGCGCACTTCACCCGCGGTCTCAATGGCCTCGCGCAACGGCACGCCCTGTGCGCGCAGCTGGTTGGTGAAATCGACCAGCAGTATCGAGTTTTTTATCTCGATGCCTACCAGCGCGATCATCCCGATCATCGCTGTGAACGACAATGTGTAGCCAGACACCCAGAGGCCGAGGATCCCACCGAGGATACCAAGTGGTATAACACTGGCGACGATCAGCGATGCCTTGAACGAGCGAAACTCCAGTATCAGCACCGCGAAGATGCCGAAGAGCGCCACCAGGGCTGCACTACCGATGCCGGAAAAGGAGCGAGCGCTGGCTGCCGACTGCCCACCCACCTGCAACGCATAACCGGGTGGCAGGTCGAGCGTGGTCGCCCGCCGCATGATCTCGGTGGTGAGGTTCGAGGTCAGGAAGCCCGATTGTGGATAGGCGGTCACCGTGGCCGAACGCAGGCGTTCAAAGCGATCGATGCGTGCCGGGCTTGCATCGAAACGCAGCGTGGCAACCTGGGCCAATGGCGCTGCAGCGCCGGTGCTGGTCGGAATATAGATGTCGTCCAGAATATCCGGCGCATGGTGTGTCCCCAGCGGCAGGCGCAGCGTGATGGGGTACGCTTCGCCATCATCGTCGAAGAAATCGCCGACGGGCTCGCCCGCCACCGCCAGACGCACCACGCGGTCGACCGTGCCCGGCGCAATGCCCAGTAGTGCGGCCTTGGCCTCATCCACATCCACCTTCAGGTCGGTGCGCGTGGCGCGCGACGCGTTTTTCACATCGCGCGTGCCCGGTACCTGGCGGATCAGGTCCTCCAGTTCGGCCGCGATGCGTCGCACGCCCTCAACTTCGGGCCCGCGCACGCGCAGCGCAATCGGCGCTTCCAGCGGGGGCCCGTTCTCCATCGACTTTACCAGGATCCTGGCGCCGGGGTAGGTATCGAAGGTAGCACGCCATTCGTCCAGCATCTGCAGCGTGCGCTCTGGGTCGTACGCCTTCAGCATCACGAACGCGTCTGCGATATTGGTGGACAGCTCGCGCGCGTTGACGTTGTAGTAGACCCGCGGATTGCCGCGGCCAAGACTCGACATCACACTCTCGACCTCAGGATATTTTTTCAGTTCTCCCTCCACGGCTTCCAGCACTTTGTTGGTCTTCGCGCTTGATACGCCTTCGGGCAACTCGATTTGGATCATCACGATGCGCGAGTCTGCTAGTGGAAATAGACTGAAGCCAATGCCGGGAATAAGGGTCAGCGTAGCTGCGAACAGCCCCAGTGCGATGAGACAGGTGACGAGCGGACGGGCCAGCGCCCGGTGCAGCAGTGGGCGATACAGTCTGTGGATGCCGCTCATCACGGTGCGCAGCAACCAGTTGCCGTCGGCATGTTTTTCTTCCTTCAACACGCGGCTGGCGACGAAGGGGATGATGGTCAGTGACACAAAAAGCGATGCGGTCACTGTCAGCAGCACGGCGACGGGGAGTGAGCGGGTGAAAGCACCAGCGCCCTCCGGCAGGAATAATAGTGGTAGGAAGGCGAGCAGTAGCGTCGCGGTACAACCGAGTACCGCGAGCGATATCTGCCGGGTGCCGTCGATCGCAGCTGTCACCGGCGATTTACCCATGCGCAGATGCCGGGTGATGTTTTCCACGACCACGATGGAATCGTCGACCAGCAGGCCAAGCGAGAGTACAAAGCCCGCGATCGACAGCTGGTTCAGTGTAAAGCCGGTTTGGTGCAGCAGCCAGATACCGATCGCCAGCGACATCGGAATCGAGAACATCACGACCAGAGCGGCGCGGATGCCCAGCGGCAGCAGCGTTAGCAGCACCAGGCTGACGGCGATCAGGAAGTCGATACCCAACTGGTCCAGGCGCTTGGCGACAGCCTGCGACTGGTCGAAGCCCGTGACGAGTTGGAGATCGCCCGGTAGCGTCGCCTTGAACGCCTCCACCTTCTGCATGATGCCATCACGCACATGAAAGACGTTTTGCCCGTCGCGCTGGTTGGCGGTGATAAACACGGCCTTTGCGCCATTGAAGCGCGTGGTGTAGATATGCTCTTCCTCGGCCCAGGCGACCTCGCCAATGTCGCGCACATGTACGACATTGGCACCTGCGGCGATCACGATCGTATCGGCCACCTCGTCGATACTGTCATAGGAGCCGGTGGTCTTGAGCGTGTAGCGCATCCCTCCTGCCTGCACAGCGCCACCGGGGATTTCGGCATTCTCGCCCTGAATGGCGCGCGTCACTTGATCGATGGTCACACCGAGGCGGCTCATGCGCGCCAGGTCCAGAGCCACGCGTACCTCCGAATTTGGTGCCCCCCATAGCTCGACCTGCCGCACCCCATCGACGCCTTCCAGCAGGTCCTTCAGATCGCGCGAGCGGTCGGTGAGCTCGCGGTACGAGACCTCGCCGACCAGCGCAAACTGTACGATATTGGTCAGGCTTGGCTGGCCCTTGCGTATCGTTACGCTGCGCACAGCATCGGGCAGCTCGGGTCGCAGACGGTTCATCTCACGGATGATCTCGTCATACTTGCGGTCCATGTCAGGCAAGCTCCAGTCGAACTCGACGTTGACGACGGAAACGCCGGCATTCGTCGTCGACTTTATTTCCTCAACATCATCCAGTTCGTTGAACGCGTCCTCGATCTTGTCCGTGATCAGCTTCTCGACCTCGGCTGCCTCCATCCCGGAGGCAATCGTGATCACGGTGAAGAACGGCGCATTAAAACTCGGGTCTTCGGTACGTGGCACTGCCATAAAGGCGTTGTAGCCCAGCGCAGCAAACAGCAAGGTGAGAACCAACGTGAACTGCCAATTGCGGACGGCGAAGCCAGGGATGTTCATCGGATTATTCTGCGCTTGCAGTGGTGATGGCGACTTGCTCGCCGTCCGCCAGATAGCCGGCGCCATCGACCACGATCTGGTCGCCGGTCTGCAGGCCAGCTGTCACGGCAACCAGCGCGCCAAAGAAGCGCCCGGTAGAGATACGTGTGCGATGTGCTGTTCCTGTCGCCGGGTTGACGACGAAGACGAGCGCCTGGTCGCCATGGCCTTCCAGGATTGCATCCACTGGAATGGCGAGATCAACGCCCGCAGCGACCGATGGTGTGATTGCGGCGCGGCCGACCAGACCGCTCTTCAATGGTGCCGAGGTTGCGGCGAGCTTCAGCTTGATCTGGAAGGTGCCGGTGCGCGCATCGGCATCACCACCGATCTCGGTCACTGAGGCGGCGAAAACCTGGTCGGGGAATGCGTCGAAGGACACGTCAGCCCTATCGCCAAGTGCCACCCGCAGCGCATCGCGGTCGGCGAGGCCAGCTGCCAGCAAGAAGGACTCGCTCATGTCCGACAGGGTCATGACCGGAACACCGGCCGCGACCACGGCATTCGCTTCGACATTGCGCTTCAGTACGATGCCGTCAGCGGGTGCAACGATGCTGGCATAACCGCGGTTCGAGCGGGCCGCTTGGGCGGTGGCGCGAGTCGACTTAACCTGCGCATCCGCGTCCTGTAGTTCGGCATCAGACGCAAAGCCGCTGGCCTGCAACTTGCGGATTCGGACGAGTTCACGCGCGGCCTTATCGGCCGCTTCCTGCGCTTGGCGCAGCTGCGCATCGACATCGCGGGGGTCAAGTTCGGCGAGGACCTGGCCTTTCTTTACAGCGTCACCTTCTGCCACATTCAGCGCCGCTAAGACGCCAGCGGTCTTGAACGCGAGCACATAGGACCGATCCGGCTCTACCCGCCCGACGGTCCTGATTTGGCTGAGAAAGTCAGCCGGGGCCGCTGTTGCCACCCGGACCGGGACAGCCTGCGCCGCCGCCACTTCGGGTGTCGCAACCGAGTTGCCGCAGGCTGCCACCCCGAGGCTCAGAAAAACCGCAGTAATACGGCCAAAAAGACCTGAATGACGCATGTTTGCCTCCAAACTAGACGATGTCTAGATTATTCTGCCAGCGTATCCTTGCGCTGTCTAGATTAATCTTTACGCTGTCTAACTACGGGGCTGTAGTCGCTTCGGATCAAAATTGGTCAGCAAAGCAGGAGCTGGACTTGCGTTCAGGCCTCCTGCAGTAGCGGATTGCTTGCCTATTTCAGGCCCATGCAGTTGGCGTAATAGGTAACGGTGGCTGGCCAGTCTGAGAACACACCCAGCACGCCAACCTATTTCGCCAGCACATGCAGTGCATTCATCATGTCGCCGTCGTTAGTGATGGCGCTGGTAACCGATGAGTAGTAGTAACCGCCACCGGTATTGAGCGGGCCGGAGCGTTCCAGCGTCCACGTGATGATCTTGAGGCCAGCCTTTTTCGCGGCGAGCGCATAGTCGGAGGGGACGACGTTGTTATTTGCATCCAGCGTCAGCAATGCGAACATCGGTGGCGCGACGATTTTCACGCCCTGTGCCGCCAGTGCTTCCATGTTGGCAACAGCGTCAGCATAACCTGCCGGGGTGTCGACCCGCGCATCGAGATAAACCGCCTGCCTGCCGAATTGCGGCTCTTGTTCGATCCAATATTTGACATCGTTGAGGTCGAACGATTGTGCGAAGACATTTTCGGGTTTGACATTAGCGGCGCGGTATTCATCGATCATCTGCTGCGCGTAATCCTGCTGCGTATAATCGCCCTGGAATGGCATCGCGACGCCGGGTGATTTCAGTTCCGGTGTCATTTTGGTGCCGAGCGCCCTAAACAGTTCGATACTTTCTTTGTGGCTCAGTACGGTGCCACAGCTGGCGTAAAGATCGGTGCGCCAGTCTGCGGTGCCTTTCAGGTATTGCGCAACGCTGGTTGCCTTGGGGTCGGACGCATCCATTTTTCCACACAGCGATTTGAATTCCGCCAGCGTGATATCGCTGGTGCAACACATGGCCGCCGCCGGCTGTCCGGTGCTGGGGTTAGCCGGCGTAAACGGTTGCGTGCATTTGGCGGCGAGATCCGGGCGCGCCAGAATATCGGTGGTGGTGTGCAGGTCGCATTGTGAATGGCGGCAGACCAGTTCGCGGTCGTTGGTGAAGGTCACATCGCATTCGAGAATGCCGGCGCCCATGCGCGCGGCGGCCTGATAGGATTCTTTTGTGTGTTCTGGGAACTGCAGCGCGGCGCCACGGTGGCCAATCGAGAAGTCGGTTTTGTAGAAAGGGCCTTCGCTGCATTGTTGCAGTGCATTTTTGAGCTTGCCATCGTCCATATTGTTGACCAAAAAGTACGGTCTTGGTCCCAGCTGCACAAGGCTGTCCTTATTCGAATGGCCTGGCGTATGTTTCTTGGACGTTGCGTGGGTGCTGACCGATGTCAGCGCCAAGGTGAACACAAGCACGGCAAGGCCGGCTCTTGGAATGAAGTTCTTCACAGTGTTTCTCCCGGTAGTTTCTGCGGTGCGGACACACGCGAAGCGCTTGCGTCTGAACTCAGATTAAAGGCAGTATATTTCGTTGGTATGGCACTTGTGTGACCAACGGATAACATTCCTGAGAGGATCAAGACATCGTGCGCAGCGAAATCGAACATCACAAGAATCTGGAATCCACTCTCCGGGAAGTGCGGGACCTCCTTGAACGCCAGGCACTGGTGAGTCGGCTCGTCGAGCGGCAGGATTCGCCACGCCAGGAGATTGTCCGATCCCTGGTGGCACGCCAGCACGAAGCGGAACTGGAGAAAAAGCTGAACAAGCTGCATCCGGCTGACGCGGCCTTTGTGCTCGAGGGCCTACCTAAGGGTCAGCGCCTGACTGCGTGGCGCCTGATTGATCGCGCGGTACATGGTGCCATTTTGCTGGAGTTATCGGCACCAGTCTGTGCTTCGCTGGTGACCTTGCTCGATGAACCGCAACTCGCCGCACTCGGGCAGCAAATGGAATCCGGGGACTTTGCCGGCCTGATTCAGCAGCTACCGCAGGATATGGTCAGCCGCATCCTGTCGCAACTGGATTCCCGCGACCGCACCGAGGTCCGCTCGATCCTTGCGTTTCCGCCAGGTAGTGTTGGGGCCCTGATGCAGCTCGAGGTGGTGTCCCTGTACGCCGACAGCACGCTTGAGGAAGGAATAGCCACGCTGCGTGGTCGCCAGAATCTGCCGGAGCAGCTCACAGCCGTCTCGGTGGTGGATCGGAAAAATGTTTTTCTCGGCGTGCTGACTCTTGATCGGTTGATCGTTGGCGCAGGTGACACCAACATTGGTGCAGTCATGAATGCGACGCCGGTATTTTTCTTCACGGATGATCGGGTTGATGACGCGGCGACGGCATTCGAACGCTATGACCTGATCTCCGCGCCGGTCGTGAATCTGCACCGCGAGGTCGTCGGTTGGCTGGAGGTCGATGCGGTGCTGGACTACATCAAGCAGGATTCCTTCAAGCAATCGCTGAGCCAAGTAGGCCTGAGCGAAGATGAGGATCTATTCGCTCCGATCTGGTCCAGCGGGCGCAAGCGTTGGGTCTGGCTAGGCCTTAACTTGTTGACGGCCTTTGTCGCATCCCGGGTGGTAGGGGCATTCGAGGGCTCTATAGCCCAGATGGCAGCGCTGGCTGCGCTGATGCCGATTGTGGCCAGTATTGGCGGCAATACCGGCAATCAGACGGCGGCGCTGGTCATCCGTGGACTGGCTCTCGCCCAGCTCGACGGTCGCAATATCCAGTTTCTGCTGCGCAAGGAGCTGTTGATTGGCCTGATGAACGGGACGCTCTGGGGTGTCGCGATGGGTGCCTGCACGCTGCTGTTGTACGGCTCCCTGCCGCTGGCGGCTGTCATGGCGGCGGCGATGCTGCTGAACATGTTGCTGGGCGCGCTCGTCGGGGTGCTCTGCCCGGCTGCGCTGAATTGGCGGGGCCGCGATCCCGTCATGGGGAGCAGCATTCTCCTGACAGCGACCACAGATAGCATGGGCTTCCTGATCTTCCTCGGGCTGGCCACAATGGTGCTTCTGTAAAACGTGTGATACGGGAAAGCTGCCCGTCTGAATTTGTAAGCCGACACTTAGCCTGACGGTACTTTAGAACCTTTTATCGGGTGACTTTCCAACCACAGCATCGTCATTAATCCCAATATGACTGCCAGCCACAATGTTGCCAGACGGGATAGTAGCGCGACGGTAAAGGCCTGAGCGTCGTCCATCCCGGTAAGTGTCAATAAAAGGAACATCACTGCCTCGGTGCTGCCCAGCCCACCAGGCAGAAAAGTTGCAGCGCCGGCGACCATGGCAAGTGCAAATATACTCATGTATAGCAGCACCGGCTCCGATCCGCCCAGCTGCAGTGCAAGCCAGGCAAATGCGTATGCTTCCGCTGACCATGATAAAAGGCCAACTAGCGTCACCATACTGAACATTTGCATCGACAATAGCTCTTTTGTGCGCGCAAGAAACACTGCAATCAGCTGCAAAAATCTCTGGATACGGTCGAGTTTTATGACACTGAGAAATTGGGTCATACGCAAAACGAGAGTTGGTTTTCGCACTAGAAGTACGACAAAACCTATCATTAGGGTAAAGGCCGCACTCAACCACCGAACTTCGCCAAAGGTATAAACGGCCATCGTCGCCAGAAGGACACTTGCTACTGCATCACCAATTCTTTCGGACAAAAGAGCGGCAAGCGTATGGCTATGCTGTATCTGATGGCGACGAAAAAAGAAGATGCTGCGTATCGCCTCACCTACTTTTCCAGGCGTTGTGGTCAAGGCAAACGCCGCTACATAACAGAGCAGGCCGTCAACGAAAGCAAATCGATCGCCGAACTGGCGCAGAAGGACTATCCAGCGCAGATACCTCAACACATAGTTCAATACTGAGAATACGCATACAAGAATGAAGCCCTGCCATCCTATGAGCAGGATTGAAGCTAGAATTCTGTCGTAGTCTTCGAAAGCGGCCCAAAGGCCAAATCCTAGTATTGACAGCACTATGGAATAGGTCAGGAATCGATAACTATTCACAGGATGATTTTCTGCTCTATGTTTACTGGTAGTTTGCATGAGGCTACACTGGTCACAGATTGTTCATGTAAGTTTTATCACGTTGTCATAAATCTATGGATCGAATTTTCGAGTGGCAGTTTAGTGCGCTGATGTGGTGGCGCGGATTGTGTGTCCTGGGCATTTCAAATATCGTTCTTTGGCTGGGAATTTGGCACTTTAGTCCGCGCGAGAATCCTTACTGTGCGATACAACTCGTTCTATCTGGCGTGTACGTCTTCGTGTGCGCCTATCGTTCGATTTTTCCGCGCATCGATCTTGAGCGCCTCGTTGTGGTCGATTCCAGGTTCTCGAGCATCTTCCTGGGGCGTACTGCGGCTACCATCGCTGAAATCTGCTTCGGGCTGCAGCTGGGTCTTCTGGTTCATCAGTTGGGAGGCTATGCGGGGCTGCCCTTAGTCCAGTCCGCAGCATGGGTTATCCCTATCTTGATGACAATAGCACAGGCGTTTTGTTGGCACAGTATCTTGACACTGAACCACATCACACAGGCGGTTGAATCATTCCTGTGGGCCGCAGGATTTTCCTGGATGGCGGCGCTCCTCACCATCATCGCACTGGACACCAATGGCGTGGTACATATCCTCGCAATTACTGGAGCCCTCGGGTCGGCCGCTTTTGTGACCTACGCGGTCGTTATCGACATCCCTCTATACATTCGTCGTTTTTACAGCGGACGGGCGCTGGGTCAGAAGTATCTGAGTATCACACAAGGGGCTAGTGATGCCTGGCATCGCCGCGAAATGAGCCATAGCTGGGAGCGGTGGAAAGACGATGCGCTATGGCTGACACCGTATTTTAGCGTTGGTGTATGGTTCAGCATGGCTCTGATATTCCTGCCTCTTGCACTGTAGTGGCCACATCAGCGGCCACATCAGCGGCCATATCGAAAGTTCAGGCCTGACACAAATATTTCGTAAAACTGTCACTCCACTGCAACGATCTCACCATAATCTTCCCTAAACCAACAGGTGCAGTCCATGTCAATGGCATGCACTTGAACCAGGGAAATTATGCAACAGACTACTGCTGCTTGCGTACTGTTGGCTTTGGCCGGTATTGCGCTACTCTACAAAATCTTCATCCGCTTGCGGCTCTCCAGGGCCAAACATCCTTCACTTCTCGGACATGCCAAGTGGTCGCGCAGACTGGCACGCCAGGTTGCTGCTTACAGCTTCAGCAACGAACAGTTCTATTGTAGCGACAACGCGCCAGAAGCGGTTGCGGTGAAACGTCGGGCGGCGCTGGCACGACTTACACAAACAGCTATCACCAGATCCCCAAAAACACTGGCCTATGGTGCTTCGCTGGAAGGCATTATTTCTGACGTCGATTTTACCAGCGCATACAGGGTACCCTTCCCCTACAGGGAACTGCTGCCCAAAGCACTACGCCAGGTCTCGGTAGTTGAGGAGAGCAAGGGTGTACAGATCCGGGACATGGATGGTAACTGGCGTTACGATCTCTCGGGTTCGTATGGCGTCAACGTACTCGGCTATGACTTCTATAAGACGTGCATCGAGGAAGGCATGTCAATGGTGCGTAACCTTGGTCCTGTTCTGGGTGCATACCATCCGGTCGTACTGGAGAATGTCCAAATCATTCGGCGAATCGCTGGTCTGGACGAAGTATCGTTCCATATGTCCGGCACTGAAGCAGTGATGCAAGCGGTACGATTGGCCCGATACCACACGGGTAAGACGCATCTTGTTCGTTTGTGCGGCGCCTACCATGGCTGGTGGGATGGCGTGCAGCCTGGCGTGGGCAATCAACGCAAGACTGACGACGTCTATACGTTGCGAGATCTCAACGAAAAGACTTTGAAAGTACTCGACACCCGCACCGACATTGCGTGCGTGCTGATCAATCCCCTGCAGGCGATGCATCCCAACAAGGACGCCGCCGGCGATGCCAGCCTGGTCAATAGTAAGCGCTCTGCATGTTTTGACCGAAAGGCCTATACACTCTGGCTAAAGCAGATCCGGGACGTCTGTACCAGGCGCGGTATCGTATTGATATTTGATGAGGTCTTCACCGGCTTCAGGTTGGGCTATCACGGTGCCCAGGGTTACTTTGGAATTCAGGCAGACATGGTGACCTATGGCAAGACGCTGGGCGGCGGACTGCCGGTCGGCGTGCTGTGTGGTCAACGGGATCTCATGCAACGCTTCAAGCCTGACCAGCCAGCCAACATTTCATTTGCCCGTGGCACGTTCAACTCACACCCCTATGTTTTGGCTGCGATGAACGTTTTTTTACGACGCATAGAACAACCTGAATATCGCAAGCTGTACGCACGGGCAGAGGCAATATGGGATGCGCGAATCGCGCTGCTCAACGAACGACTACGTGTTGCAGGTGTTCCAGTGGAGGTCGTCAATCTGCATACAATATGCACGGTTCTCTACCGCAGACCGAGCCGCTACAACTGGATGTTTCAGTTCTATCTGCGCGATCAGGGACTCGAGCTAAGTTGGGTAGGTAGCGGCCGTATGATTATGAGCCTTAACTTCACCGTTGAGGATTTCGAAGAAGTTACGAGCCGCTTCGTTCGCGCGGCGCAACAGATGTCTGAAGATGGTTGGTGGTGGCAATCCCCACAACTGACCGAAAAAGCTATTCGGAACCAGCTTGTGGTCGAAATGCTGCAGGCGCGATTACCCTTGTTGGGGAAAATAAAAGCAAGTATGCCGAACCAAGAGACGGACATTCTAGGGGAGATAGCACCATGATACTGCAGCCGAAAGCAACGCAAAATGGTCCCGGGAAATTCAGGAATTCTCTCACCGATGAATTCAATACCTATTTGTTCCGCGAGTCGCAACGCTTCTCGCCCGAGAATACTTTGCGCATCGACATGCACTGTCATGATATGAACAGCGATACGCCGGATGAATTGTGGGGTCGAATTCTGGGCCTGCCAGAGACCTGGCTGGATACCAGCAAGCTCGTCAAGCGTCTGCACCGGAATGGCTCGGATGTTATAACCATAACCAATCACAACAATGCCCGTTCCTGTTGGGCATTACTGGACAAAGGTTATGATGTATTAGTGGGTGCTGAGTTCACCTGCTACTTCCCTGAAGCCAATCTGTACCTACATGTATTGACCTACGGATTTTCGCCAGAGCAGGAAGCAGTACTCTTTGAAAAACGGCAAAATATTTATCAGTTTCTGCGTTATGCCGCCGAGCACGACATACCCGTCGTCCTGCCGCATCCGTTGTACTTCTATACGAGTAACGAAAACATTGATCTTGAGCTCTTCGAAAAGCTTGCCGTCATGTTCCAGCGCTTTGAAGTGCTCAACGGACAGCGCGACCTGTGGCAGTCCACGCTTACCTTAAACTGGGCGCAGAGTCTTACACCGGAGCGAATACATGCCTATGCCAGAAAGCATAAGCTCGACCCACGAGACTTTGCCGTGAATCCGGATGCGCCAAAAATTCTTGTCGGTGGTTCCGATGACCATATGGGCATTTTTGCCGGCCAGTGCGGCACGCGCCTTATGGTGCCCAACTTGCAGCAGCGTTTGAATCACGAAGAGCCGTCGAAATTAGCTCTTGAGGCTATTCGCGCAGGCAATATGTCTCCCTTTGGTCATGTCGCTGAGAACCAGAAGCTGAACATCGCGCTGCTCGACTATTTCTCACAGATTGCTACTAGAATTGAGGATCCCGGCTTACTGCGAATACTGTTGCACCGAGGTGACGCATTCGACAAGCTGGCGTGCTTTGGACTCAGTAATGCCCTGCTAGAGCTGCAGAAGAACAAGCAGTCTCGCAAGTTCTTCGAGTTTGTGCATGATGCCCTGCAGGGAAAGAAACCTAACCGGATGCTGAAATGGAAAGTTTCAAAAAAGTACCGCTTCTGTATAGCGCACCTGGAACGTATTGCCGATAGTAGAAACAGCACTGCTGAAAATTTTACCAATACGGTTAATCAGTCGATCACAGAGCTTTTTACCGAACTTAACCAAGTCATTATCAAACGAATTCAAGATTCCACGTTGGTGGAGAGTCTGCGCGATTCAAAGGGATATTCCACTGAGAATTTGGCTCGCAGTTTGGAGGTTCCCAGCCAAATTACGTCCTGGCTTTTCGGTGGAAGTAGCAAGCACAGCCAGGTAACGAGCAGATGCGTCAGTGATCTCTTCGAAAAAATATCGTTCCCCATGATGATCGCGGCGGTACTGGCAGGGGCCAATCTGGCCAGTACGCGGGTTCTCTATAAGAACAGAGACTTCCTCAACAAATTCGCCAGTAACCTCGGTCGAAACCATCACGAATATCGAGCGTTACACCTCACGGACACGCTGTTTGACAAAAACGGTGTCTCAAACTCCCTGACCGGAAAACTGCGCCAGATACAGCCCCGCGATTCCGCGATCGACTTTTTGGTGTGTCACGAAAACGCCGTGCCTGAACCCCATCTTCACGTTACGCGTCCGCTGGCAGCATTTACCTTGCCGGATTCCGGCGGCCAGCAGCTACGCATTCCTGACCTTCTACAAATCGCCCGCATTTTCTATGAGGGTGGTTATGATCGTGTCATATGCTCGACAGAAGGGCCTATGGTAGCTGTTGCCCTGTTCCTCAAGTATATGTTCAACGTACCATGCTTCTTCTTTATGCACACGGACTGGATGGAATACATCAAGTGCACAACTCAGGCTTCGCAGCATGAGCGTGACCGAATTCGACGCGTGTTGCGTCTGCTCTACAGTCAGTTCGACAAAATATTTGTTCTCAATCGTGAACATAGAGACTGGCTGACCGGGTTTGAAATGCAACTCGAGCCGACGCGGATACATCTTACGGCGCATCACGCACCTGAGGTAGAAAAAGCCATTCGACCGGTGAAAAAATCTGATCTTTTTGCGGATGCAACCGAAGCAACACCTGTCTTGTTCATAGCGTGCAGATTAAGCGCGGAGAAGGGGATCTTTGACCTGGCCGAAATTATGGCGCTGGTAAAGGAGGCGCTACCAAACCTCAAATTGGTGGTAGCGGGCAGTGGGCCAGCAGAGGATGAGTTGAAACTGGAGTTGCCCGATGCACTCTTCCTGGGTTGGGTGGACAAAAAACAGCTTGCGTCTCTCTATGCTGGGCTGGACCTATTTGTCTTTCCATCGCGATTTGATACGTTTGGCAACGTATTGCTGGAGGCGTTTGCTCATGGCATGCCCGCTGTTGCCTACGACTGCAAAGGTCCACGCGATATCATCGAGCACAACGTGAATGGCTATCTGGCAGGCGAAGTGCATGAAATGGCCCAGCTCATCATCGCGCATTTTCGTAAGCGGGAGACCCGTGAGGCGATGCGTGCTGCTGCCCGTCTGCGGGCATCGTATTACAGTCCGGATAGAATTATGACGCAGTATATTGAAGATCTTGGTCTGCCTGCTGCTGTTGCCTGTAATCTTGAGCATCGAACAGCAGCCTAGGCAATGACCAATCTGATACACACACTGTCTCGTCAGGAGCAAATCAACTTCCTGCTGACGAACCGGATCCCCCGACGACTTGCCACGCAAATAATGGGCTGGCTCAGTGCCATAGAAAGTCCGCTGCTGACGCGTTTTCTCATACGTATCTGGAGACTATTTGCGGACGATCTGAACCTTGATGAGGCGCAGAAGAAGGAATATCGCAGCCTGCATGAATGTTTCATTCGGGAACTCCAGCCTGGCATGCGGACTGTCGATATGCGCCGGGATGTTGTGGTGAGCCCTTGTGATGGCATTGTAGGCGCGCGTGGCGATATTAGCGGTACGACTGTTTATCAGGCCAAGGGCTTTCCCTATGATCTCGCGGATCTCATACCAGATCATAAGTTGCGCGAACGGTATAGGAATGGCAGGTACATAACGCTGCGACTGAAAAGCAGCATGTATCATCGCTTCCATGCTCCGCTGGACTGCGCGATTCATGAGGTGACTTACATCTCGGGCGACACCTGGAATGTCAATGAGATCGCACTGCAGCGCGTCGAGAGACTGTACTGCAAGAATGAAAGGGCAGTAATCGAGTTAGATACAGGCCGTGCTCAGAGTCGGATCTGCCTGGTACCTGTGGCGGCAATACTGGTGGCGAGTATCCGGCTGCATTGGCTGGGTGACTTGCTGGGTATGAACTACAAGGGCCCCAACAAGATTTTCTGTGAAGCGAGATTTACCAAGGGCCAGGAGCTTGGATACTTTCAACACGGCTCAACCATCATTCTCTTTGCGACACCGGACTATCGTTTTTGCGACGACGTTGAGACCGGAGATCGTGTACGCATGGGTCAAGCACTACTGTCTTTCGCTGATACCACCGGCAATGACATCGAACGAACATTACAACCATCAAACGAGGTGACTACATGACATTTCTTGAAGAGCTACATCGTCAACGTTGGGACGATCATCGCTACTATCATCACAACAGAGTTAATCAGTTGCTGCATCTGCTGAGCGCCAGCTGTTTTGTGGTGAGCTACTACCTGATTTTTGTTGATCCCGTTGCTGCGGTTATGGTCGGTTGGCTGTTGGCTATGGTGTTGCGACAGATAGGCCATTTTTTCTTTGAACCCAAGACCTATGATGCCGTTAACGAGGCCACCCACGAATACAAGGAAAGCGTAAAAGTCGGTTACAACCTGCGGCGCAAGGTCGTGCTGTTATCAATCTGGATAATGGTTCCCATGGTACTTTGGCTGATGCCAGATTTTTTCGGACTATTAGGCGATCAGCAGATGGATAGGGGACTTGTCTATAACACGGCGATACTTTGGTTATTTACCGGAATTGGCGCTGTCCTGTTTCGAACTGTACACCTGTTCTATCTCATGGGATTTCAGTCGGGACTGGTGTGGGCGATCAAGATACTGACCGACCCCTTCCATGACATCAAGATTTACCATCGCGCGCCATTACACATTCTCAAGGGCAATATGTATGACGATATGACGGACTGGTACCGGGAAGTTACGCTACATGATAAGGAAACGTATTGAGAAGCATCGCTCTCAGGTGAGGTTGCTTGTTAAAAACGTGATCATTCTCTGCGTATGCAACTATGAAATGCCAGCATTCTTGGGAAGGGTATTGTGCCTCGGTAACAGCAGGGCCACCATCGCAGAGATTCCAATCAGGGCGCTGGATATCACTAAACAGGCCGCCAAACCCCAAACCTGAAACACCCATCCGGACAATACAGTTCCCAGCAGCCGACCCATGGCATTTGCCATGTAGTAAAAGCCGACATCCAGCGATACACCCGCCTCATTGGCGTAACTCACTATGAGGTAACTGTGCAGGGCGGAGTTCACGGCAAACAGCACACCGAATACCAACAATCCGGCCAGTAGGCTGTAAGGTAGCAACACTTGTGTGTTCAGGGCGATGGCTATGCCGGCCGGCACCAGGGCCAGACCGCCCGCCCACCCAAATGCAACCCTGCCGTCCGGTACGCCGGCGCCACCGCTTCCGGTAATACTCGGTGCCAAAGACTGCACAACGCCGTATCCGATAATCCAACTGGCCAGGAAGGCCCCCACGGCCCAGTGGTCCCAGCCGAGCGTGGACGACAGATAAACAGGCAGTGCCACTACAAACCAGACGTCCCTGGCCGCGAACAGGAATAACCGTGCGGCAGACAGGTAGTTGACGGCACGGCTCCTGGAAAACAGGTGGCTGAACTTCGGCTTGGCACTGGACTTGCCCAGATCCTTCGTCAAGGTCATCATGCTGAAAAGCCAGACAGCGGCCAGCGTGGCAGCCATGGCTGCGATCGCCCACCTGAAACCGCATGCCGCGAGTAACACCCCGCCAAGAAAGAACCCCACGCCTTTCAGCGCATTCTTGGAGCCCGTCAGAATGGCGACCCATTTGTAAAGCGTCCGGGAGGCTTCCCGAGGAACCAGTAGCCGGATGGCGCTCTTGGCGCTCATCTTGTTGAGGTCTTTAGCTATACCAGACAGCGCCTGGGCGCTCATGACCCAGGCCACACTCAGGTAATCCTCGGGAACCAACAGCATCGACAACGCGATCACCTGTAGGGCCAGTCCCCAATTCATGGTGGTATTCAGACCGACTCGCGCGCCCAGCCATCCCCCCACCAGGTTGGTGATAACGCCGAATAGTTCGTAGAACAGGAACAGCATGGCGACTTCCAGCGGGCTGTAACCCAATTGATGGAAGTGCAGTACGACCAGCATCCGCAGTGCACCGTCCGTCAGGGTAAACGCCCAATAATTACCCGTCACCAGCATGTACTGGCGAGTAGCGGGAGAGAGGCCAGAGAGTGTACCCATTCTTTACGAGCGGTCCGACCGGACTACCATGCGCATAAGTTCCGCAGTGCGATTGGCATAGCCCCACTCATTGTCATACCAGAGATACAATTTTACCTGCGTACCATTGATTACCATTGTTGACAGTGCATCGACGATACTCGAGCGTGGATCTGTTCGGTAATCGATGGAGACCAGCGGTTTCGTCTCGTAGCCGAGAATCCCTTTCAGGTGCGTTTCAGAAGCCAACTGCAGCAGCGAATTCACTTCCTCGATGCTGGTCTCGCGCTGCACCTCAAACACGCAATCCGTCAGTGATGCATTTGCCAGCGGCACACGTACCGCATGTCCGTTGAGCTTGCCCTTGAGGTCCGAGAAGATGTGCGTAATTGCTGTCGCGGAGCCGGTAGTAGTGGGTATCAGGCTCATACCGCAAGCGCGCGCCCGGCGCAGATCCTTATGCGGTGCATCCAGAATCGTCTGGGTATTGGTGATATCGTGAATTGTCGTCATGGAGCCATGCTTAATACCAATGCCTTCGTGGATGACTTTTACCACCGGTGCCAGGCAATTGGTTGTGCATGAGGCTGCGCTGACAATCCGATGGACTGCCGGGTCGTAAAGACCGTGGTTTACACCCATTACCACATCAAGTACACCCGCTTCCTTAACGGGAGCGGTAACCACCACCCGCTTCACGCCTTGAGCAAGGTATTCGTTTAAAGCGCGCTGATTCTTAAATTTGCCAGAGCACTCAATCACGACATCGCAGCCCGACCAATCCGTATCGGCGATATGTTGATTGGCAGTACAACGGATTGACTTGTCGCCCACTACGATGTCAATACCGTCACTCGTAGCACCATGCGTCCACCTGCCATGGACCGAATCATAGTTCAGTAGGTGGGCCAGAGTCGCGGCATCGCCCGCGGGATCATTCACCTGGACAATCTGAATGTCTTCCATTTCCCAGGCCACACGCAGGGTCAAGCGCCCCATCCTGCCGAAGCCGTTAATACCTACTTTAATAACCATCAAAAAACTCCATAACATGCAACACATTCAAGCAAACAAGGAACTCCAGCATCGCCATGCTTAGCAGCAGGTTTGAGCGCGCGTGGGGCGATCTCCCATTTTGTTGAGGCGATTGAGGTTTTTGGCCAGAAACACCTGATTACTGTCCAGGGTCTGGGTGAGTACCATCTTCGCCCAATCAGGCAGATCGGGGTTGATTCGATAGAACACCCACTGGCCCTGCCGCCGATCCAACAACAGATCACATCTGCGTAGTTGGGCCAGATGACGCGACACTTTTGGTTGTATCTCATCAATTGCCATCATCAGTTCGCAGACGCACAGTTCCTGTTCATGTTCAATCAACAACAGGCAGCGCAACCGCGTTTCGTCTGAGAGACATTTGTAAAATTGGATGGGATTCACAATGCGCGCTTTTCCTGAGTGGTATGCACCAAGGCGAATATCTTGATACGTTCGTTCAACTCGCGCAGTGTGACTTCAAAGGGGGCAGTACCTTCTTTAAGTTTGGGGTCCGCGAAATCCCAGGCAATCAATTCACCTGCAGTGGGAAAGTTCGCGCATTCCTGCCGGGCCTTGTTGCACAAGGTAATGACATAATCAAAAGGTTGCCCAGCAAACTCTGCAAGTGGCTTGGAACGCAGACCGCCAGTAGTGAGCCCAAACCGTTGCAGGGCCTCCAGAGTTCGCCTGTCGACGCCCTCTGGCGCCGTGCCTGCGCTCACCACATCGAAAAATTCCCCCGCATGGTTGCGTAGTAAAGCTTCGGCCATCTGCGACCTGGCTGAGTTGCCAGTACAAAGAAATAGTACGCGACGTTTCATAGGTTAGCCTTTGAGACTCTGGTGGGAAAGACACGAGAGCCAGTATATATGAATTTTCATATGTTTCTACCTGGCGCTGACAAAGCAAAGGGTAGGTCTTCTTCGCTTGCCGTGTCACCAAACATTCATCAATGCTTCACAAAGTGCAGATAGCCTCCATACGTGTTTTCTTGAACACATTCAGAACTCAACAACAGGAGAGTCTCATCATGCTTTGGAACAAACTCGCTCTGGGCGTACTGTGCGCGGCTGTCGCTCAGGTTAGCCTCGCAACGCCCGCATACGTCAACGGCCTGGCTTTGAACGGTAGCGCACTGGATCTCAGTGGCGGTACCAATGCCAACAATGGCCGTATCGGCTATTTTTCGGACATTCACTACGATGCAAAACGTAAGCACTGGTGGGGTCTGTCAGATCGTGGCCCAGGCGGCGGTGCGCTGGACTATGAGACACGCGTGCAACGTTTTAAGCTGGACGTCGACAAGAATACCGGGTCGATCAGCGGCTTCAAGGTTCAGCAGACCGTTATTTTCCGTGATGAGATGGGTAATCCACTCAATGGTCTGGCACCGAACCCTACGAGCGCAATCGGGTTGGCGTTCGATCCTGAGGGCTTCGTGGTCCATCCCAAAAACGGCCGCTTTCTGGTTTCGGATGAATACGGCCCATCGCTCTATGAGTTCGACTGCGACGGCTACCGCCTGCGCACCTTCCAAACTCCGGTAAATCTCGTACCGCGCAGTGCGGTCGGCGTGCCGAACTTCGCGGCTGACACGGGCAACGCACTTGGCAAGCGCACCAACCGTGGGTTTGAAGGATTGGCCATCACGCCAGATGGCGCCTATGTCTATGCGATGCTGCAAAGCGCGATGCTGGATGAGGGCGGCAGCAACGGCGTGTGCAACCGTATCGTGAAGTTTGACACCAGCACCGGCACAGCTGTCGGACAGTATGCCTACCAGATGGATGGGTCCAGTCAGGGCCGTGGCATCTCCGCACTGCTGGCGCTGAATAATACAGAGTTTCTCGTGTTAGAACGCAATAATCGGGGTGTTGGTTCTGGGGCGGACAATACCGCGCCATTCAACAAGAAGGTCTTCAAGATCGACTTGGGCAATGCAGCGGATGTCACTGGTGTCACATTTGCAGGTGCTGGCTGCCCGGATGGTAAAGTCAGTAAGGTTGCGACGCCCTTGCTCGATCTGGCGCTGCAGGGACCGGCGGAGTTGGTGGGTAAGGTACCTGAGAAGTGGGAAGGGCTGGCAGTCGGTCCGCGCCTGAACGACGGCAGTTACCTCATGCTGGTCGGCACCGACAACGACTATAGCGTCACGCAGAACGCCAGCAACGTGCAATATGACGTGTACTTCCGCATGAGCGATGCCAAGCCGTTCCTGACGTCAATCCAGTGCCCGCTGGATTTGACTAGCGGCTGTTTCTGGACGTCGGACAGTAGCGCCGCCGTGCTGCCTGCCGATGGCAGCTACAAGCTGCTACCGGGTGTTCTGGTAGCCTACAAGGTGCCCGCCAGCGACATTCCCAACTTCGTGCCGGCCGTGCCGCAAGCGAAGAAATGACAGAGTAATTCCGGGAGGCGCCGCCGATACCGCGCCTCCCGGTCTGGTATTACTACTTCGCACACCACTGCCTATGCCGGCAATTTTTCGTCGACTCGCACTTACCGGATCAGGTCATTAAAAAATTCATTGATCCGTCATCCGGCTAACACACTTGGCACCTAGCATCCTACGTGCATGACGCTATCGCCATGAATGCGAAATTGCAGACCACCTTCTTTCAACAACGCTCGGAGAAAAATATGACGCACCCATTTTTTAAGGTAAACCTTATAGCCGCCAGCGTAGCCCTCATTTTGGGTGGCAGCGCCGTTACACTCGCGGAAGATACGGCCCCCGCCAGTGCCGAAGAATGGTTTGCCGCAGGTCGGCAGGCCGTAATTGACGCCAGGGACATTAGCGTGGGAGAGGGCGCGACCCGCTCACGCAAGGCCAAAAACGTCATTCTTTTTGTGGGTGACGGCATGGGTGTGTCGACCGTGACTGCAGCGCGCATCCTGGAAGGACAATTGAACGGTACCGACGGCGAATATAACCGCCTCGGTTTCGAACAGATGCCATACATTGCGCTTTCAGTGACGGCCAGTGCCAACCAGCAAACCTCTGACTCGGCGCCTACCGCCACTGCCATGGTCGCCGGGATAAAAACCAATGACGGCGCCATTTCGGTGGACCAGACCATCACCAGGGGCGAACCTAGCGCGGCGGTTACCACCGCCAAAAGCGTGAAGACCATTCTTGAGCGCGCCGAGGAGAGGGGCATGTCCACCGGTGTCGTGTCTACCGCCCGTATTACGCATGCCACCCCTGCCGTCAACTACGCGCACATTGGCAGCCGCGACTGGGAGGCAGACGCAAACCTGCCGGCAGGCGCCACCGTAAAAGACATTGCCCGCCAATTACTGGAATTGCCGTATGGCAACGGCATGGAGGTGGTCCTCGGTGGTGGCCGCAGTTATTTCATGCCCATTACGGCGTTTGACCCCGA
>JANNVJ010000082.1:0-4004 GCA_031414375.1 Haliea sp. | reverse complement strand
GTTGAGCGTGCGCTGGTTGCCCGAGCTGAAATGGGGGGCATGTTCGGACAGATTCTGGTTAAGCTGGGTCTGGTCTCCGAGGTGGACGTTTGCCAGGCCTTGTCTGAATTGCTCGATATTAAGCTCTTGGCGACAGCTGATTATCCCGCAGAGGCGATCCAGATTCCCGGTCTTTCCCTTGATTTTATGCTGGGGAACACGGTAGTCCCTGTTGCGGCTGCCAAGGACTCTGCTGTATTCGCAGCCGTCGTACCGCAGGATGAATTCCTGCGTAAGGCGCTCGGTTTGGCGCTGGATCGCCCCGTCACATTGTGCCTGGGACTTGAGTCAGAGATATTGGCCGCCCTGCAAAAGCACACGGCATCGGAAGATGAGGTTGATGGGGATACAGACGAGCCCACCTTTGATGTATACGCCGATGATCGGGAGTTTATCGAGCATCTGAAGGACCTCGCCAGTGAGGCGCCCATTATTCGCCTGGTGAACCAGATCATTCACCGGGCTCTGGATCTTGGTGCTTCGGATATTCACATTGAACCTTTCGATGATGGCTTGCATCTTCGCTATCGTGTTGATGGCGTCATTCAGGAGGCGGCTGATCCACCTCAGGCCAGTCATGCTTCCGCCATCGCGTCCCGCATCAAATTATTGGCTAATTTGAATATCGCAGAGCAGCGCCTGCCGCAAGATGGCAGGATCATGACTCGCGTCAAGGGTCATGAGCTGGATCTGCGTGTATCCACTATCCCCACAGTATACGGTGAGAGCATCGTCATGCGGGTGCTGGATAGACAGAATATCCGTCTTAGTTTGTCGGACATGGGATTCGACCAGGAGACGCTGGTCCGCTACCAGGAACTACTGGCACGTCCGCATGGCGTGCTACTCCTGACAGGACCCACCGGTTCAGGCAAAACAACCACCCTGTACGCGTCGCTGTCGTCGATGGATGCAGAATCCCGTAAGATCATCACAGTGGAAGACCCCGTCGAATACCAGTTGCGCGGTATCAACCAGATTCAGGTAAAGCCCCAGATTAATTTGGATTTTGCCCTGGCGCTTCGCTCGATCCTGCGCCAGGACCCTGACATCATTATGATAGGTGAGATGCGCGATGGCGAGACGGCACAAATCGGTGTGCAATCCGCCCTGACTGGCCACCTCGTACTTTCAACGCTGCATACCAATACCGCTGCTGCAGCCATTACTCGTCTGGAAGATATGGGCATTGAGCGCTATCTGATTACTTCCTCGGTAAACGGAGTTCTGGCCCAGCGGCTGGTCAGGAAACTGTGCGAGCAGTGCCGCGAACCGGTACAGGCCACCGACGAGATTCTGGTTGGCCATGGGCTGCGGCGTTTCATGAAGTCCACCGACAATATTATCTACCAGGCGGTGGGTTGTGATGCCTGCAAGCACACTGGCTATAAGGGTCGCACGGGGATTCATGAGCTATTCGTACTGGACAGCGCCATGCACGCAGCAATTCTCGCGGGAGCGGATGCAACCACCTTACATGCGACGGCTCGTCGTCATGGCATGTATACATTGTTTGAGGATGGGCTGAGAAAAGTGGCCCGTGGAGTGACCTCAGTAGAGGAACTGCTCAGAGTTACGCTTGACCAGCAGGACGAGGAGAGCGTGGCGGCCACGAGCGGCGCGCTGGATCTGACAACCTAATGGCAAAGAACAGGCGGCGTTATCATGGCCTCTTTTAGCTATAAAGCCATCTCTAACCAAGGCAAGACCATACAGGGCGCAATTGCGGCTGATCGTATTGAACTGGCGTCGCGTGAGCTAAGATCACAGGGACTTACCTTGTTGAGTCTGGAGCCGACAGGTGAAACCAATCTTGCTGTAAGCGATCATGCGGCTGGGAAAGGTGGCGTCAGTAGTGATGATGTCCTGGCCATGACCCGCGAATTGGCCGTGTTGTTGCGGGCGGGATTACCCATAGATCGCGGCCTTAAAGTGATGATCGATATGGCGGGACACGCCCGGTTGCGCGAGCTGCTGCAGGAGCTTCTGGCCTCGGTCAAGGCTGGCAAAGGACTGAGTCAGGCGATGCAGTCCTCCCCCAGGGTGTTTAACAAGTTCTATATCAATATGGTGCGCTCAGGAGAGGCGAGTGGCCATCTAGGTGATGTGCTGACGCGCCTGGCAGAGTATCTTACCAATGCAAAAGCGGTGAGATCGAGCGTGATGTCGGCACTTATCTACCCTGCAATCCTGCTGGTGGTGGCGGTTCTGTCAATCGTGGGCATGCTGACTTTTGTCGTTCCGCAGTTTGAGACTCTTTTCAATGACATGGGAGATGCCTTGCCTGTCCTTACGCGGGCTGTCATATCTGCCGGCGAGTTTCTAAAGAGTTATGGTTGGCTGGTGTTGCTGCTCGTTGCAGGCGTAGTGCTATTTCTGCGTAATTGGTTGCGTAGTGCTGAAGGGCGTGAAAAATTCGATGAACGTCTGCTGGGTCTGCCTTTACTGGGGCCGGTGGTGTTTAAATATGAGGTGGCAAAATTTTCCAAGACTGTCGGAACCTTGATGGGTAATGGTGTGTCTTTACTGCAGTCAATAGCCATCGCTGTGGAAACGGTCGATAACAGCTTTATTAAAAACGCCTTGAGCGTTCTGGAGCCAGCGGTAAAACGCGGACAGCGCATGTCTGTCGCTTTGGAAGAAGCGAAGGTTTTTTCTCCCCTGGTCATTCAGATGGTGCGGGTCGGGGAGGAATCTGGCAGTTTGGATCAGATGATGACAGAATTGGCCAAAGTCTACGATGAAGAAGTCCAGGCGGGCGTGAAGCGCAGTCTGATCCTGCTCGAACCGATTCTAATTTTGATCATGGGTGGGACGATTGCCGTTGTCATTATCGCTATTCTAATGGGTATCATGTCCGTCAATGATTTGGCGGTTTGATCTTGGTCAACATATTCTCTGTGCGGCTCTAATGCAATGCCATCGTCTCTCGAAATAGGAACTACCAAAATGCAGTTACTCTTTATAAAATTTCAGGCCACCAGACAACAATCGGGTTTCACGTTGATCGAACTACTCGTCGTACTGGCAATTCTTAGTCTGCTCGCTGGGTTGGTTGGCCCCAGTGTCCTTAAGCAGCTAGGCGGGGCCAAAACCAAAACAGCGCGTGTTCAGATAAAGGATCTGGAACAGTCATTGGAAATGTACAAGCTGGACGTCGGTCGTTACCCGGAAACCAATGAGGGTCTGGCAGCACTCATCGATAAGCCGGGTAATGCCGATGGCTGGAATGGGCCGTATTTGAAAACAGCGCTGCCGAAGGATCCCTGGAACCATGATTACCAGTACGCCAACCCGGGTACACGAGCGGAAGTAGAGATTTTATCACTGGGTCAGGATGGGGCGCAGGGGGGAGAGGGCGAGGACACTGACGTCGGAAATTGGTAAGGAGTGATAGCCACTTACCACCTATGAGGCTAGCGCTGCGATCTGTGGGCAGAGAATTTGGCTTTACGCTGCTGGAGATGTTGGTGGCGATCACTATTGCTGCCATTGTTCTAGGTGTCAGTGCGCCGTCTATGCAGCGCCTCTATAAGTCCTCGCAGTATCATGGGGCTGTTAATGACGTAGTGACAGTGCTGTCATCGGCACGCTTCCAGGCCATTAGACGTGGTGGCAACGAAGATGTCTTTGTAAATCCGACAACCAGGGAGATCACCCTGGGAGAAACTGTAAAGACGCTTCCCGAAAGTCTGAAAATCGAGATTCTGGGTAGCCGTGAGCTGAACTCAGATGGTGCAGGGGTGATTCGATTCTATCCTGATGGTGGCTCGAGCGGTGGCTACGTGAATCTCATTTATGAAAACGGCATGACGGTGCAGGTTCAGGTTGACTGGCTGCTGGGGCGGGTGAGCCTCTGTAAGGAAGATTGCGCTAGCCCTTAGCGCTGATGCCCTCTCGCTGCAGACGTGATTTCCGCTACCGGCGCCGTAGCCAGGCAGTGTAGCGCCAGGAGCGACTCTCCT
>JANNVJ010000081.1:0-53050 GCA_031414375.1 Haliea sp. | reverse complement strand
GCCACCCTTCGGTCCTTCGTAGCGGATTACCACCACGTCGCCAGCCTTCACCTTGCCGAGGATGATCGCTTCCATCGTCTGTGACTCGGAATCGAACACGCGCGCCGGCCCAGTCATTACCGGGTTCTTGAGGCCGGTGATCTTGGCCACACAACCTTCGGGCGCGAGATTGCCCTTGAGGATGGCGAGGTGTCCCTGCTGGTACATGGGATTGTCCCAGGCACGGATGACGTCCTGATCGTCGCGCCTGACCGGATTGAGCGCCGACAGCTCCGCCTTGATGGTGCGACCGGTAATCGTCATGCAATCGCCGTTCAGCAGTCCATGATCGAGCAGCATCTTCAATACCACGGGGACGCCGCCGGCGTTGTGGAAGTCGGTCGCGACATATTTTCCCGAAGGCTTCAAGTCGCACAGCACCGGCGTCCGCAGCCGGATGCGCTCGAAGTCATCGATGGTCCACTCCACATCGGCCGCCGAAGCGATTGCGAGATAGTGCAGCACCGCATTGGTGGAGCCGCCCGTGGCCATCACCAGGGCAATTGCGTTCTCGATCGACTGGCGCGTGATGATATCGCGCGGCCGGATATTCTGCCTGATCGCGTTTACGAGCACCTGGGCCGACTGGGCCGCCGAATCGGCCTTCTCCGGATCGGGCGAGGCCATCTGCGAGGAGCCGAGCAGGCTCATACCAAGAGCCTCGAACGATGACGACATTGTGTTTGCAGTGAACATACCGCCACAGGCACCCACGGTCGGACAGGCATTGCGCTCAACACCCTCGAAGTCTTCCTTCGACATCTTACCGGCCGCGTACGCGCCCACGGCCTCAAACGCGCTGGCGATGGTCAGGACCTGGCCTTTCCAATGCCCGGGCTTGATGGTCCCGCCATAGACGTAGATCGCTGGAATGTTAATGCGCGCGAGGGCCATCATGCCGCCAGGCATGTTCTTATCGCAGGCCCCGATCACGAGGGCACCGTCCATCATCTGGCCATTGACAGACGTCTCGATAGCATCTGCGATCACCTCGCGTGACACGAGCGAGTACTTCATGCCTTCCGTGCCCATGCCGATGCCGTCGGTCACGGTCGGCACGCCGAACATCTGCGGTTTTGCACCCGCAGTCTCGAGCGCAAGCATGGCCCGATCCACCAGTGGCTGAATTCCGGCATTGCACGGGTTCATGGTGGAATGTCCGTTGGCGACCCCCACGATAGGCTTGTCAAAATCGGCATCGCCGAAACCGACGGCGCGCAACATGGCACGGTTGGGCGAACGGTTATCGCCGCCAGTGATAAGTTTCGAGCGCCAGTTGTCGGCCATAGGATGATCCTCTGTTGGAGTGGTGGTCGAACATTCGATTCGCGCCCGCGCCCGCGCCCGCGCTCGTGCTCGTGCTCGTGCTCGTGCTAACTGCGGCCTGCGATGTGCAGAGCGAGTTTCTCTGAATCGCCGTCTCACGTCTACAGTACTCGAGAGGTGCTGCGGATTATTGAATTCGGGCGGGAAGTACCGTCAGAAGGCAACGATACTATCAGCACCGTGTTGCAAATAGCGCCGTCAACATCCCGGCGGAAGTGCGGAAGCCACACGATGAATATTGCCCGAATTCAGCCCTGCAACATACAGCTCACCCAGGTAGTCTTCCCCGAACGTTGACACTGCCGACAGCACACCGCTTGGCAACACGATACGATAGGACAGATTGCCGGGCGCGCCACTCAGCGCGCGGATACTGGACTGGCAGAAATCAGTGAAGAAGTACTGCCCCTGCAAATGGGGTGAGCGCAGGCCGCGATAGACTCGCCCGCCCGTCACTGAACAACCCAATGTGGCATGGGAATAGGTGTGCACCGGGGGCAGGTAAACCCGGTTACAACCGGCTGGGTTGAAAGATTCCGTCCCCTCGAAACAGCGCCATCCCAGGTTAATGCCACCACTGCTGCCAGGCGGAAGATAGTTAATCTCTTCGTAGATATTCTGCCCGACGTCCGCGATCCACATAGCGCCCGTCACACGATCAAAGGTGAAGCGCCACGGGTTGCGCAAGCCGAGTGCAAAGATCTCATCGCAGCCCGCAGCTCCCACCCCGTTATTGAATGCATTGCCGGGTGGAATACTGTAGTTCGCGCCACCGGCTATATTACAATCCGGCCCCGTACCCGGTGCGGAAGGGGTATTGACGTCGATGCGCAGCATCTTACCGAGCAATGTGGTGGTGCCTTGGCCCCGGTCCTGGGGGTCCCCGCCGCTGCCCCCGTCACCGGAGGCAATGTAAAGAAAGCCGAGAGGATCGAAGTGCAGGTCGCCGCCATTGTGGTTGGCGAACGGCTGCTCGAACTCCAGCAGTACCTGCTCGCTGTTGGGGTCTGCGATACTGGGATCACTGGTGACAGTGAATCGCGACACGCGCGAACGGTCCAGACCCGGTCCCGGGTCGCGGGTGTAGTAGACGTAGAAGTAGCCGTTGCTCGCATAATTGGGATGGAAGGCAAGTCCGAGTAATCCCATCTCGCCGGAGCTACTGTCAACACGCGGAACAATGTTGAGGAAAGGCGTGGGCACAACTGCGCCACTGGGTTCGACAATACGAATAACGCCGGGGCGCTCCACGACGAATAACCTTGCATCGCCTGCATTTTCGATAGCCACCGGCTGGTCAAGGCCGGTTGCAAACAAGGTGGCTGTCAGCTCGCCCACCGCTGGTGGAGGCGGATCTGGCGGCGGCTCAAAGCCGTTGGTGATAGTGATGCTGCGAGAAGCGATTGCGACACCATCACCCAGTAGATCCAGAGCGCCATTGGTAGAATTCCCCGCAATGTGCAGGTTAACCACTGTATTGTAGTTGGGTGCTTTATACAGGAAAACGAATGCTACCTGATTGGCACTGAAATTTTTCGGCGCGGTATGTGTAAGCTCACCATCCAGTTGGTACAGCTCGCCATCGTAAGGCAGCAGCTCGCCAACGCCGTTTTGGCTTGAGATGCCTATCCCCGCCGTTTGCGCCGGCCCGCCAGTCATCAGCACGATGAAACCCTGCGTGGTCCCGGCGTTAACCTCATTCGGTCCGAAAATCTCTATAACAGGGGGTGTCGCTCCGTCCGGCGCGTGGCAGACACTGCAGGGAGCACCACCGTTCGTCGTTGGGTTGCCGGAAAAGCCGCTGCGTCCTCCGGCGCTGGCTTGAACGCTGGCAGCGCCCAGCAAGATCGAGAAAATCAGCAAGATGCGGGTCATGGCTAACGAACCGGACAAAACAACAGTCATACGTCGGGGGGACATACCTGTTCGAAAAAGCTGGATGATCCATCGGTGCGCCATCACTGACCTCCTGGTTAGCCGCCTATCGGGTGATGCTGATAGCACTTAAGAGTAACATCAGGCACGGTTTGAATTCGCCATCTGAAGAAATTAATGTGTTGATGCTGTCATTTGAGCTTCACCATCGTTGAGTATAGGCTTACCACCCAAACCCAACGTGTTACACGCTATGCAAGACAACAAGCAAGCTGAGTCTGCGTTGGTCATCGTGCTTGCAGAAACTCGAGCTCACGAACATACCTTCGAACTGTTCAAGAAGAATGTGCTTGATAACTTTCAGGCCGACCTCTGTCTGTGCGTCGCAGACAATGCACGTGAAGACACGGATAACCCGTTCTATCGTCATGCCAGATATATATGGCGTTATCCGGAACCTGATGACTGGGGTGATGCCTTTGATGAAGCGCAACGGCAATTGGGCTTTGCCACCGACTGGAGACAACTTCTCACTGTCAAAGATCAATGGCTGGGAGGTATCCAAGGCGAAGGACAGCAACCAGGATCGGCTGGCATCCTGCTATTTTTCCGCTGGTTTTTAAAAGATAGGCTTCTCGCTACCGGCCTGCATACACACTACGATCGATTCATTGTGACGCGCTCGGACTTCATCCACCACATTCCCCATGCCCCACTGGAACTGCTCGACCCCGAATATATCTGGATCCCGTTCGGGGAAGATTACAACGGCTATACCGATCGACACATCGTCGCCAGTCAAAAGGACATCCTTGGCGTTATTTCAATAACCGATGCCATACTCTCAGATCCAGAAACGCTAGCGGCCCAGATGCAGCCCTTCACCGACTGGAATCTGGAGAAATTTATTAAGTTCTCTTTTGCCCGCCAAGACCTAACCAGCAAAGTGAGACGATACCCCTATACAATGTATACCGTTCGTTCAGTTGATGGGCACACACGCTGGAGTGAGGGGCAATTCAATCAACAGCTGGGCTATTTCGTTAAGTACCCGAATGAATACAGGCGCTACCTGTTAGCCAAACTTTTCATTCGCGACAAGGGCGATTGGGGCACGATGAAAATCCACTTGCTTAATGCCCTTGTGTCATTAACCAAATTGCCTGAACTCGCACGCACATTCAAAAGAAAATTGAGAGCCGCCACCGGGGACTTAACCTCATTACGCTCATCAAGGAATGCGCATTGATGTGGGCAAACAAGAAATGTCTCATCACGGGGGGTGCTAGCTTTATCGGCAGCCATCTGGCCGAAGCACTACTATTAAAGGGTGCAGACGTGCGGGTAGCCGACAATTTGTCCAGCGGGACAAGGGCTAACCTGATCCATGTAGAGCCCGACATTGAATTGATGATTGGCGATCTTAGGCACATGGATTTCGCTCTAACCGCAACAGCCGACCGCGACATTGTCTTCCACCTAGCGGCCGATCATGGCGGCCGAGGCTATATCGCCACCCATCCCGCCAACTGTGTGGGCAATATGGCGCTCGACAATATTGTGTTTGAATGCGCTTTCAGAAATGACGTTGAACAGATCACGTATGCAAGTTCCGCGTGCGTTTACCCCGCCGATATTCAACAAGAGAAACAACTGTTAACCGAGAGCATGGTTAGCTTTGAGAAACGCGGTGGCGCTTTTGCCGACGAAGAGTACGGCTGGGCCAAGCTGATGGGCGAAATGGCATTGCGTGCCTATCACAAGCAGTACGGCACTAAAACCGCGTCTGCCAGGCTTTCAACCGCCTATGGCCCTAGAGAAAATGAAAGCCACGCGGTCATCGCTCTTATTGCTAAGGCATTTATCCACCAGTCGCCCTTTGAAATCTGGGGCACGGGCGAACAGACCCGCGGCTTCACGTATGTCGATGACATTGTTGACGGGCTCATACTGGCGAGTGAGTACATCGACGATGGCTCTGCCGTCAACGTGGGCACCAGCGAGTACATCAGCCTGAATCGCATTGCAGAAGTGATATTCCAAAGTGTAAATTGGCGGCCACCCGCGGGCATCAAACATCTTGTCGACAAACCTGTCGGCGTTTTACACCGTGCGCTCGATGGTGCACATGCCCTGGATAAAACCGGCTGGCAGCCCAAGACAACGCTAATGGATGGCATCAGAAAGACGGTAGCCTGGTACTCTGAAAATCATGATCCCGAGGATGTGGCCACGCGATTGGAGGCGCTCTTAATGCGACGTTGAGGCGCTCAATCGTGGGTGTTGAAATCCAATGACCGTTACAGCTAAAGCCATGGTTGCCGCAGCAATCTGCCCAGTGTCAGATCAGCTGCCGCACGGAACTCATCAATGCCCAATCGCATCGCTATATGCCCCCCGGCAGGTTGGGCACGATAGGTTCGAAAAAGCCGATCCCAAAACGAAAAGTTGAAGCCAAAGTTGCTGTTCATTTCGAAAACGTCGGTGGAGTGGTGGACACGATGCATGTCGGGCGTCACCAAAAACTTACGCAACAGTGCGTCGGTCGACAACGGCAGCCGCACGTTGCCGTGGTTGAACATCGACGTTGCATTGAGCACAACTTCAAAGCACAACACTACCAGGGGCGGCACACCCAGCGTGAGCACCGCCAGCATCTTGACAAGCAAGGAAATCACCGCCTCGCCCGGATGAAAGCGCAAGCCGGTCGTGACGTCGAATTCCATATCCGCATGATGGGCTCGGTGCAGTCGCCACAGCAGGGGGACACGGTGGAACACTATGTGTTGGCAAAAGATCACGAGATCGAGTGCCACGAACGTAATGATCGCGACAATCCAGGCTGGAAGCGCAACAACGTTCATCAATCCCCAGCCATTGGATTGCCCGGCAACCGCGACACCGACGACAGTGACCGGGGTGATGAAACGCACCAGTAGCGCGCTCAGCAGAGCAAGCTCCAGATTGGCTGGCCAGCGCTGGCGGCGATCAAGTAATTGGGAGCGACGTGGCCCCATGTATTCCCATACTGCCATCAGCAGGAACACGATCAGGAATACGCTGACGCGCACAATATCGTGGGTGATGAACACGTGCTAATCGTGAAACGTCGAGCGGATAAGCCGCGTGAACTGCATCGCCGCACCGACGAGGTTCAAACACAGCGCCGCGATCAACGGCGCGAACTCTCGCCACAATACCACATTGAGTACCTGCACCACGATGAGCACAGAACATGCTGCGAACACCAGTCGATTCGTCAGCTGATCGATATCACCGTATTCGTCCAGGTTCTTGCGGATACGTCGACGAGATGAGTACAGCGACCCGATCATGAACAATGCCCACGCGGCGCTGGCTCCACTCCATGCAAGTGATACTAAATCTCCCAGTGCGTAGAACATCACCAGCGCCAGAATCGCGAAGCCGCCCGCAGTCAAACTTGCCTCGAGCAAGAAGCCGAGACGTAACCGGTCGCCCGAATGCCAGCTGCCACCGCTTCGACTGCCAAAGGCAACGACCACGCCGGTAAAGCCCGCAAGCGACACTGCAAGCGCGGCAATGCCAATGAGCGCTTCAACATAGTCGGGCTGCATCACTGAGTTCAGAGCGTTGGCTCCCATGGTGTGAAGGGTGCACGACAAGTATAAGACAAATGGAGAGTGTGTCGAGTTGCGGTTTCTATCTGGAGTTTCGTCTTCGAGCCGCTCAATCGTGGGCGTTGAAATCCAAACTGCGGTTGCGGGTTTCCGGCAAGAACAGCACCCCGACAACGAGGGTCATCGCGGCGACGCCTATCGGATACCAAAGCCCGTAATAAATGTCTCCGGTCGCCGCCACCATCGCCGATGCGACCAGGGGCAGAAAACCACCGAACCAGCCATTGCCAATGTGGTAGGGCAATGACATCGAGGTATAACGAATATTGGTCGGGAACAGCTCGACCAGAAAAGCCGCAATCGGCCCGTAAACCATGGTCACATACAGCATCAACAGGCACAGCAACAGCAATACCATCGGTTTGTTCATTTGTGCAGGATCCGCTTTATCAGGGTAGCCCGCAGTGGCCAGCGCGGATTGGTAGGCCGCCTCATCAAAACCCGTCAACTCGACCTCGTTGATTTTTACCAGCACCTGATCGGGGCTGCCTGGCGGCAAATCCACCGACTGATACACCACACCGTTTTTGGCTAGAAAGCTTTTGGCTTTGTCGCAATCGCTCGGAGTGTAGGAGGGTGACGGAATGATCACAAAATTGCAGTTGGTCGCGGCCACTGTTACCGAATTGGCAGTATGCGCCGCAGCAAGTGCAGGATTGGCGTACACCGTGAGCGCTTTGAAAATGGGAAAGTACGTCACGATGGCGAGCGCGCACCCGGCCATCATGATCCACTTGCGACCCAGCTTGTCGGACAATTTTCCGAACACGATAAAGAATGGTGTCGCCACTGCCAGGGCTATCGCGATCAGGATGTAGGACTCCTGAAACGGCACTTTGAGCGTGGTCGACAGGAAATACAGCGCGTAAAACTGGCCGGTGTACCAAACCACACCTTGCCCTGCAACCGCTCCAAACAAGGCCAGGAATACATATTTGGCATTTGGCATGCGAAAAAAGCTGTCTCGGATCGGCGAGGTAGATGCATGACCGCCCGCCTGCATTTCTTTGAACAGCGGCGATTCATTCAGCTGCAAGCGGATGTAAACCGATACCCCCAGCAAGCCGAGCGAAAGAATAAACGGAATGCGCCAACCCCATTGCTTGAAGCTCGCCTCGTCCATGGCGAGCCGACAGATCAGAATTACAATCAAAGACAGGAAGAAACCCAGCGTGGCGGTTGTTTGAATCCAGCTGGTCGCCTGCCCGCGGCGATGCGCCGGTGCGTGTTCGGCCACATAGGTCGCAGCGCCGCCATATTCACCACCGAGCGCCAGCCCCTGAATCAAGCGCAGCAATACCAAAAGGGTTGGCGCGGCCCAACCGATGGCTTCATACGTGGGCAAAAATCCCACCCCGGCCGTTGCCACACCCATCAGCACTATCGTCACCAGAAAGGTATATTTTCGACCGACCAGATCACCCAGGCGACCGAACACAAGGGCACCAAATGGCCGCACCGCGAAGCCTGCGCCGAACGTTGCCAAAGAGGCCAGCAGCGCCGCGGTGTCATTGCCGGGTGGAAAGAACAGTGCGCCGAAAAATACAGCCAGGGTGCCGTACAGATAAAAGTCATACCACTCAAACACCGTGCCCAGCGACGAGGCAAAAATCACTTTGCGCTCTTGCGCCTGTGTTATGGACGATCCAGGGTCACGGGTGCCGAGCACTGCCGAATCACGGTTTGTCATGCTGCCTTCCTTCTCCTTGGAACCGGTGGTCTGGTTTTTTTATGCCGTTTTGCATCAAGATGCTAATCGTGTCACGACAGTAGTCAGACGGCTCACAACCAGCAAGTAAATTATCCAGGATACAGCCGCATGGATTCCACTCTGCGGGATGCGCACTTTCGCTGTCTGGCAGCAATAAAACGGGTGCTGCGCCTGCGGCTAACAGTTCTACTCGGCACTCGATTGGGCCCAGCTAGAATTTAGCTTTTCTATTAACTTTTTATAATATATAAATTATTTTATAATATAGAAATAATATCTTATAAATAATTTTATAGTTGTATAATAATAGTATTTAAGTTATTTTTATTTATCAAATCAACATCAGGTGAGAACCATGCGCTCCCAAGAGCGGGCCACGGCCCGTAAACAGCTCGACAAACGCCTGCAGACTCTTCGCCCGTTAGAGGGCTTTGCACGCCCCCCTCGCGGGTGGGTGAAGGCCATTCGGGAAGCACTGGGAATGACCTCGGCACAATTAGCCAAGCGTGTCGGTGTCAGCCAACCACGGGTGATGGCTATCGAGAAGGCCGAGGTAAACGGATCAATCACACTGGCCTCACTGGAGCAGGCAGCGCATGCCCTGAATTGCCAGTTCATCTATGCGCTAATCCCACGGAACTCATTGGAAGTCACTATCGAACAGCGGGCGATGGACCTTGCGGACCGCAAGATTAAGTCCACCGCGCACAGCATGGCCCTGGAGGCACAAAGTGTCGGCGCGACCGAACAGCAGGAGCAAATCTTGATGCTGCGCAAAAAGCTTGTCGAAAAATCCGGTTCACAGTTATGGGACTACCCATGAGCGGTGATTTGTTTGAACAAGCCGCTGACGCCACCCCCCTGACCACAGAAGAGCGAGAAGGACTCATCCCGTCCTACATCACGCTGCGGAGTGAACTCAACGCGGCTGAACAAGCAAATATCCTCGAAGCCGATGAATGGGCATTTGCACGCAGACGCAATGTCCTGGCCGAGCAGTTCCTCAACCGCTTACATAAACGCATGTTCGGCAAAGTCTGGAAATGGGCAGGCCAGTTTCGCCGTACCGGCAAGAAATTCGGAATTGTTGCCTATAAGATCCCGACCGAACTCAGGCAGTTAGTTGACAATACCCGTTACTGGACAGTGTCCGCCACCTACAACCCCGACGAAATCGCCGCCCGCTTTCATCACCAATTGGTCTTCATCCATCCGTATGCCAATGGCAATGAGCGCCACGCCCGGCTGGCCACTGATCTCCTTCTTGTTTCAATGGGACGCTTGCGCTTTAGCTGGGGCAGCGCGAGTCTCGTTAATATGAGCAAAACCAGCTCAGGTTACATCGAGGCACTGCGCGCTGCTGACAGACATGACTATGGCCCTCTCATGGCATTTGTACGTTCCTAGGCGAGGGCAAGCCTATCCGGTGAACGCTGCATGTCATACCTATGAGGACGGCAGCCATGAGCCAGACAAAAGTAGTCGTTACCATTGACGAGGGGGTTCTCGCCAAACTTGATCCGGCTTTTGAGAAAGCCATGGCAGATGAAGGGTTGTCCAAGGACTTGGCAGATTTAATCTGCGGCTCGCCGCAAAGCTGAATGTTAGGGGCTTATGCGACCCCGCCAATATCCGGGCCTACGAGAGTGATGGGCTATTGCAACGACGAAAATAGTTCCGCTTCTTTCGACAGTAATTATGTCGTAAGGGAATCGTTTGAGGATCAGGCGTTTTGCTCCGACAAGACCTGCCTCGCCAAATATCGGGTTCAGAGGAAGCAAGTCGTCTGCAATAAGCTCAAGAGCTGCATCTATGGCATGGAAAAACTCATGACCGAGACCTAGTCTCTCTGCCTCGTACCAAGTAGCTGCTTCAACAGCTTCGTCTGCGGCGGCTTCAAGTACTTGAACTGTTCGCACTACGGGCTACCAATTTTTGCCCGCATCCTCCGACGAAACTCATCAAGACTAAGCAATTCAGCTTCTCCTGAGTCAATTTGGGCAATCCTTCGCACAATTTCCTCCTCCCAAGCCTCGGCAACTCCTTCATCTGCAGGCCCGTCCAGGCTTTTTATTAGCTGGCTGGCTAATTCTGCCCGTTCCGACTCTGAGAGGCTCAATACCTGGGAGCGTAGTTTTTCCAGTGTGTTTGTCGGCATCTGACCTCCAAATATTTACAGGGTAAGTGTAGGCCGACCCAATGCACCTAACAAGATCAAAGGGTTTCCTGCGGAGTTTTTAAATTTCATGCATGGAGCGGGCGCGGAAAAAGTCATGTTCGGGACCAATTGCCCCTGACAATGTTCGAAAACTTGATTACTTTCCAGCACGTGGTTACACTTGTCCTGTATATTGTACCAGTGGAGCTAGCGCAATGAAGGTCATCAATTTTTCTGACGCTCGCAATAGGCTGAAAAGTGTTCTGGACGACGTCGCCAGTGATAGGGACTATACGATTATCTCCCGTCGGGATGCGGATGATGCCGTGGTGATGTCCCTTGATCAATTCAACAGCCTGATGGAAACCGTACACCTGTTGAAAAGCCCTGCGAATGCGGCCCACCTGGCCAAATCCATTAAACAGTATCAATCAGGCAAAACGGTAAAACGTGAACTGATTGATGACTGATGTTCTATCCTGGACGAAGGAAGCCTGGTCGGATTACCTCTATTGGCAGGGGCAGGACAGGAGGACGCTGCGCAGAATCAATCAATTGATTGTCGATACCAGACGCAGTCCATTCGAGGGGATCGGCAAGCCGGAACCCCTGAAGGAGAATCTATCCGGTTTTTGGTCCCGTAGAATCGACGAGTCGAATCGGCTTGTCTACACCGTTGACGAGGGGCAGCTCACGATCATTTCATGCCGGTACCACTACGAAAAGTGACAGGAAGCGCCCACAAGCACTACACTGTATTACAAGTTAGTACAGTTTTGAGGATCAAGTGATGAGCGTTACCAGCATCAGACTTCCGGAAGACGTTGCAGCGCCGCTTGAAACTCTTGCGAAACGGCTGGACCGGAGTAAAAATTATCTTATAAATCAGGCAATTAAAGAGTTTCTGGCCCGGCAGTTTATGGAGGACAGTCGCTGGGAAGACACCCTGAAAGCACTCAGCTCAGTAAAGGAGGGCCGTCTGGTTGACGAAGGCGAGGTGACGCAGTGGCTGCAGAGCTGGGGCAGCGATAACGAGCTGACACCCCCCGGCCGATGAAACTACGGTACACGCCGCAATCCATAGAGGATCTGGTTCGGCTGAGTGAATTTATTGCCGATAAAAATCCAGTAGCCGCGCAAAGAACGGCTGCCGCGTTGGTGGCCGGTATCGAGAAACTTAAAGTGTTCCCTAAAATCGGGGTGCAGGTTTTGCGCGCACCTCAGCCCGATTCCATTCGCGACTTATTTATAGGCAGTTACACAACTCGCTACCTCATAACTGCGGATGAGATCATTATCCTGCGGCTGTGGCACAACAAGGAAAGTGAAAGAGGCGTATAACTCAGCCAATGGCTTTGGGGAATCTCGGTGTTGAGTGGACCTAAATTGACTGAGCCCGCCATCTGGTCGGCTAACCCTGGCGGAAATACAACATCGCCAAAGCTCTGACCGAGCATTTAGCTACTATGTTCCCGCATCCTCTTTTCATCCATACACGTCGATAGTAAATTCAGGCGCCAATCTGTCTTTTTATATAAATGGGCAATAAATCCATTGCCTGGTATCGTATCGATGTTCCCGACAAGACCTCTGCAATTGTCCGAGCCACAGTTGCATTTCATAGAAAACAAATCTTCGGTCTTACTCACGGTAGTGGAGTAGTCCCAAGTTATCTCTTGCCCCGCTTGAATATCTTTCATAGCAATCAAGTCGCTGATGTTTCTAATTCCAGCGCTGGGGCTACAGCTATGGTTAAACGTTAGCGATAGCTCGTCCCCAGTGCTGTGTGGGCAGTGTCTCCTTTCTATTTGTACACGCCTCTTAATGGCGACCGCAGCATTTGACTTCCAAAAAAAAGCCGTTTTTCACTCTGACCTTCTCTTGTGAGAATGGCTTATTAAATTATTGAATTTACTTTTTCTTGATATCCGCTTCGGCTCGTTTTAAAAGAGCTCTCGAAAAATATTTTAGATTCACAGTCCTATATTCCTCGATTTTCCAGTCATTTCCAGTTATTAAATTTCTACAATTTTTGCTCCGGCAATCGCATTTCAATTTAAAGCTTGGATCGGACATTCCAAGTCCATAGTCCCAGCACAACTCCTCCCCTTGCTTGATATTTCGAGCAGCAACAAAGTCTTCGTTCTTCCCAAGTCCTACATTGTAGTCACACGAATGGTTCATATTCCATGTTGCAGGTAACCAGTTAAAGTCAGGAGGCGAATAGAATCCTTCCGGTGTTTGAATACAATACTGTTTTATTTTCTTTTTCAAATTACCGCCCAACTTTTTATAAACTGGCCATTCATGAAATATTTCCTCAAATCGATCTCCAGCCGCGATTACAACCTCCTTCCTGATATTGCTAGCAGCAAACAGTCCAATCTCTCCCGGCAGCATTACTGAGGGTTTGACTTCAACCAGTAGTTTGGGAATGCCTACTAATTTTTTCATTCTCATTTTTATACCCTCGTCATGCAGGCCAACTAATGTTGCTAATGAGTTCGATGATCGTCGCCCATCCGACTATCCAGTACACGTTTGAAACAATATTGGCAGAAAGAAATATTTTCCAGTCGCGCTTCGTCATGCCGTTAAACTTGAAACTGCCCTCCCTGAAGTAGAGAGTGACAGTCACCGGGTCGTCCAGACACAGCACGAAGAAAGTCAGCAGTTTGTTCCTGCTCACTACCCTGAGGGCGCGCACCAACCAACCCTGACCAACATCCTGCTGTTGAAGATGCTTGACCTTTTCGAGTAGCAGCCAATCTACTTTTGACCAGTCATATAATCCAATGATGGCGGTGTTCAGGAGCAGCGACAGCGCGATCATCAGGAGCCCACCGTTCAAATTCCCCAGCCAAAGCATGACTGCGGGGTAGAGAACGTAATCGAACGGATAGTTAAGTGCGCGTAGGAGCGTAACCCCCATTGCAAGCCGGACTGTTCCACGTCCAATCTCGCGCATTTTTCAGTCCACTGAGACTTTGCTTAGAAGCGTTGGGAGGAGCATGAATGGTGGCGTCATTTGGTGATTGTTCCCGGAGCACATACGGTGAATTTCTGAACGAATCCCAAAGGCCTGTAAAGCTGCTTGTTTGTCTTTACCCCTGTAAGCCCATCATCCGAGCCATAGTTAAAGCGCGTTGCTCCGCATGAGCGCAGTTGGCGCGCAGTCTCTTGTAGAATCGCAACTGTACAGCCAGGAAACTCACGCCAGTTTGATTTCAAAAAATGTACAAAAGCGAGTTCATCACTACCCAACTCCGCTATGGAAAATGCGATCAGCCGGTCTTTGACGAATAAACCCATCGCAACCAGCTTGAAGTGCCGCGCCATGGAAAGCATACATTCAAGCGCAGGCCAATCGGCAACGGCATCGTTGGTCCACAATTGACTCGATGCGGGTTGGGTGTCAGCGCCATAGCGCACTGATTCATGCTCACGAAGTTCAAACATGGCACGCTGAATGCGCTGGTCGGTTAAATCGAGGACATTAAAAGCGTGCAGATGCAGTCGAGCAAACCTGTTTGCCTGGGTTCGCTTTGTTTGAAACGCACTACCTCGCAATTCCAAGATGCGCTGGGTATCAAAGACGTAGTCGAAGCTATCAGGATCGGGAGCGACCGAAAAACCGCACTGCGCAAGTGCAGCGGCCTCGTCCTCGGGGATCAAGCGCAGCCCGGGCGCAATGCCCTCCTCTTCGGCCGCGCGCAAAAGCGTTTCCGCCGTTTCCGCTACCCGACGCATCCCGCAAAAGCTGTAAAAAGTTCGAAGCGCGAGCGCGTTGTGCTGGCGCAGCACAAGATTGCCGTTAAGGGTTGTTACCCCCCCCCCCCCGATCCCCAAGCGTAGAGCGAGGAGAACTGAAAATCGCCGTGATCTGGGTGGTCGGCAGTCAATCGCTCAACCGCAGGCCTGAGTGAAATGTCGATGGGGACGAAATCGGGAAATTCTGGCAGTGCGGCTGGCATATTCAGCATACGTCCTTTTCTTGCCGATTTTTATTTTTTGTCGTTGGAGACCAACCGCAATGTCTATTGCGATTCATCTTGTAGCAGACGGACTCTTCTATTGCAACGCTCGTCAACCGGTAGATCGGCTGCCGGGCGGCAACAATCACTTGGCGTTACCGGGCCACCTGTGCCTAAAGCAGGCAGAACAGGAGTCGCTCCCGGCGCATCAACCCTTCGGCGTGCGCACCTTCGCCGTCTGGCGACTGATAGCCACCAGCTGCCCCGCGCTGTCCCAGTACTCGCCGTCCTCCTCCAGCACGCCCCGGGTCAGGTGGCGTGACCGCAAACGAACCTGCAAGGGCCCAGGCGCCGGATGCGCGCGGACCTGCACCGTCAGTTCCAGCGTGGGCACCCAGCCCACGGGGCCAAGCACGGTAAATATCGGCGGCGGGAAGGAATCAGCAAACATCAGCAAGGCAATCACGTCTGGATCGCTGCCATCGCTATGGCGCACCCAGCCGCAAAACTCGCCACTGCCATTGGTCTTGCGGTCATGAAAGACTTCCACGCCGGCCACCAGGCGCATTTCTGCCCGCTGTCTGAATTCAATACCCTTGTCCGGCGGCGCCTCGCACTGCTCCCAGGGTGGGTACTGTGGACGGTCGACGGCTGACCAGCTCTCCCCGCTGAGCTTGTCCAGGTCGGTGTAGGCAGCGCTGACTTGCACCTTAAGCTCACCGTTCTGGCTTATCCGCACCCCGGCAAAACTGGTACTGCGCCCACCGCCCAAAAACTCCACCTCGCAGTCGATCGGGCCCAGCACGGTGGGTGCCAGGTAGAACGCGCTTACGGTGAGCGGATCTTTGTGCGGTAACACTTCGCGCAATGCACGCCCCGCCACGGCCAGCACATAACCACCATTGGGTACGACGCCAATGCGCCAGCCCTCGCGCAACTCACCGCGAAAGCGATGTTCCCCCACGCGCTCGACGGCGGTGTCCCGTGCAAACTGACTCATAACATTTCGATTCCCGGTGGCTCGTTGCCAATGCCTCAATGGGCGAGTATTTTGTCCGCCATCCCAGGTAATGTATAGTCCTGTTAAACCTTGATCGCGGGAGGGCGACACATCACCCACACTCCTGCCACCCCTAAAGGGAATGCTGCGGGCGAATATCAGGCTGGCCTTTGGAGTGAAGCGGGACAACCAGTAGAGACGGAACAACGTGTCAAAGCATTCGACCTTTAGTACTAGCGCTTCGCACCGGGTCGTCTGTCGCTTCGGCGCATTAGCCTGTCTGTGCCTGCTACTGTCTGGCTGCCCCAGCGCGACCACGCCGACCCAACCGCAGACGACACCGCCACCCAGCAGCCCACCGCCACCGGCGGGTGGCTCCAGCACCTCTAGCACCAGCACCAGCAGCCCCAGCCAACCCTCCACCAGTGCACCCGCCAGCGCCAGTGAAGCCGGCGATCAAGCCAGCGAGAACGGCGCTGCAGACGCCAGTAGTAGCGAGGTTGTAGGGCCACCTGAGGAAGACACGGCAACCGGTGCCAGTGGCGAACAGACGGCGGCCAGCGGTGGCAGCACCGCGCAGGGTTCCGCTGAGACAGCTGCGGCAGCTGCGGCAAGCGAGGAACTACCGGACCTCAGAGAGGAAGAACCCGGCCCGGAAAGCAGTTCGGGGGCGTCGGGAAAACCGCCCGGTGCGGCGGGGGCAGCAACTGCCGGTGCCAGCGGCGCAGCGGGTGGCCAAGGCAGTGATGGCGCAGCGACTGGCATCCCCTCCGGCGGCAGCGGCGGCCCACTGACTCCCACCGAACAGGTGGCCATACTCGATGCCCGGTTGCAAAAAGGCGCCGGCGAATTTGACAGCATGATCCAGAAAACCGAGGCAGAACAACGCAGCGCTGCGCGCGCACAAGCCGCCGCACGCACCACGGTCATTGCCAGCGAAGCAGGAGGTGGTGAAAGCGGTAGTCCCGAAGGGGATGGCAGTTCCGGTGAGGAAGGTAACAGCCCCTACGAAGACGGCGTGGCCGACGCTGGCGGTAACAGCGGAGATGGCGGCAGCGGGGGTGGCATGCGCGGCGGCGGCAGCGGGACGCCGGACACCACCAAATACCCGCCCCCGCCTGACATACCCAGCGGCAGTGACGACGACGTGGTCGCCCGGCAGTTGCGTGAGGCCGCTACGCGTGAGTCCGACCCGGCGGTGCGCGCCAAATTGTGGGATGAATATCGCAAGTACAAGGGGATTGCACAATGACCGGCTTACGCTTGCTGCTTGGAGTAGCACTGTGCCTGGTGCTGAGCGCCTGTGTGAGTCAGTCGAGCAAAAGTACCTCCGTCGCGCCCGTCAAGACACCCTCCGCTGTCGTCGCCGAGGAGCAACTTCTCGATGTCGCTGTGGTGGTATTCAACCCGGGCCTGGACGACGTTGATGAGGACGAACAGGTGTTTCCGGAAGTGCGCAAAGCCGAGGCCCGCGTCATGCCCCTGCTGTTATCGGAGGCCATGCAGGATAGCGGCGCCTGGGGCGCAGTGCGTGTGGTGCCCAACGACAGCCAGATTACCGACCTGCTGGTGCGCGGTGAGATACTGCACTCTGACGGAGAAGAATTGCAGCTTAAGATCACGGCAACCGACTCCCGTGGTGAGGTCTGGCTGGACAAGAAGTACAGCGGCAATGCCAGCCGCTACTCCTACGAGACCACCCCGCGTAACACACTCGATCCCTTCCAGGGGGTCTACAACACCATTGCCAATGATTTGCTGGAACAACTGGAGGAGTTGAAACCGCAGGACCGGACCGACGTGCGCGTGGTAAGTGAACTGGCGTTCGCCCGCAGCTTTTCCCCGGACGCCTTTGACGGCTATCTGGACAAGAAACGCAACGGTGAATATGAAGTGGTACGACTGCCGGCCACCGACGACCCGATGCTGGCGCGGGTGCGCGAAATACGCGAACGCGACCGCCAGTACGTTGATACCCTGCAGGCCTATTACACGAACTTTGACGAGCAGATGTCGCTTCCCTATCAGGAGTGGCGTAAGAACAGCTATGAGTCGGTCGTGGCGCTGGAAGAAATGCAGGCCGAGAGCACACGTAACCTGATCATTGGCGGCGTCGCCGTATTGGCCGGCATTGCCGCCGCCACCAGCGGTGACAGCAATGCCACGCGCACGGCCGGCCAGATCGGTGTTATCGGTGGCGGATATCTACTCAAGAGCGGCATGGACAAGCGCAACGAGGCCAAGATCCACGCGCTGGAACTGGAAGAACTGGGCAGGTCCCTGGAAGCCGAAGTGACCCCGCAGAACATCGAACTGGAGGACCGCACGGTGACACTCAGCGGTAACGTGGATCAACAATATGCCCAGTGGCGCGCCGTGCTGGCCGAAATTTACCGCGCCGAGATTGGCGCGCTGGAATTACCCGAGGAATCAGCGGGTACTGCTGATACACTCTGATCCGCTCTCCTGATACACAAGGCCACAACCACGGCATGCCCTCGCACAATGATCCAGTAAAGCCTACGCCGTTTGACGCGATCCAAAGCGCTCCCACCACGATCACACCAGCGCTCGCAGTACCTACCACCGCGCAGCGCGGCACGTCGACTTGGGTGCTGTGGGCGCTGGGCGTTCTGGTATTGTTGGTGCTGCTGGTCATCTTCTGGCTACCTGATCGTGTGCAAGCTCCGCCGCCCAACCCAACGACACCGACCGTGGAGCCAACCGGCACCGGCGCAGCAAAGCCATCCGCTACCGGTGCGGAACAAGCATCGCCCACCACCCCGGACGCCTCGCCGTGGTCCGACGCGCAGCAAGCACGGTTACGCAAACAGGCGCAGGAGGTACTGGCACAGCTTCTGGATCTGCAGTTCGCGCTGCAGGAACGCGGCGTGGAGCAGTGGGCGCCAGCGCCGTTTGCTGACGTCAAAACCATCGCTGCGGACGGCGACGCGCTGTACAAGAATCGCCAGTACGAGCAGGCCGTCGCACGCTATCAGCAGGGTCTGGCGGCCTTGCAGGCACTGCAAGAGGCAATGCCACAGGAGCTCAAGCGGCTGCTGGAGCAGGCGCAGCTGGCCATCGACAATGGCGACGCCACTGCCGCCAAGGCTGCCCTGGCATTGGCGGCGACCATAGCACCCGACCACAGCGACCTTGCCGCGTTGCAACACCGTGCCGACGTGCTGCCGCAAGTGCTACCCCTGTTGCAGGAGGCGCAGGCGGCTGAGCAAGCAGGCGATTTGGCCCAGGCGCAGCAATTGCTGCAGCAGGCGACTGCACTGGATCCCCTGCACCTGCGCGCGCAGAGCGAGTTGCAACGCGTGGCTGCACAATCCCGCGAGCAGGGCTTTAACGAGGCCATGAGCCAGGGCTACGCTGCGCTCAACGAAGGCCGCTTCGATAGCGCGCGCAAAGCCTTTGGCGCGGCCGCAAAAATCCAACCGGGGTCGAAGCAAGCGGCCGGAGCGTTGCAGGAAGTGCGAGCCGCAGAAACAGCCCGGCAGCTCGCCAGCCTGGATAAGCGGGGCCGCCAGGAGGAACAACAGGAACAGTGGCAGAAGGCTGTTACTGCCTATGAACGGGCGCAAAAGCTGGACAGTAGCGTGCTGTTTGCCAGCGAGGGACTCAAACGCAGCCGGACGCGGGCGCAGCTGGACCAACAACTGGCCACCGCGTTGAGTGATCCGCAACGACTGTCCGATAGTGCGGTCGCCGCAGCAACTAATCAGCTGCTATTGCACGCGCAACAGGTCACCCCACGCGGACCGGCACTGGCTCAGCAAATCAACCGACTCGAGACCCTGTTGCGCCAGGCCGGCACCAGCGTCGCCGTGACCCTGCACTCGGACAAGGAAACAGAGGTGCTGGTCTTAAAAGTGGCTAAACTGGGCCGCTTCAAGGAGCACGCATTGACCCTCAGACCGGGCAATTACACGGCCGTCGGCACCCGCATTGGCTATCGCGATGTGCGCCAGAATTTCACCATTACCGCCGATGGTACGCCGGCGCCGGTGACGATCATCTGCAACGACCCGATCTGACAGGGCGCAACACATGAACAACACACCAGTGACCATCGCGCCCAGCGACTTCAGCCCGCTCGATCCGGCGACCGAGAAAAAACCGGGTCCGCGCAAGCCGGGTCGGCTGGTGTTGTTCGGTGGCTTGGCGCTGTTCGCGCTGGTGATGTTGTTTCTGTATAGCGCCCGCTCACTGGAGATCAAGGTGGACGCACAGAGTCCGGCACGGGTCTCAGTCACCGGGCTGGCCTTGCCCTTCGGCAAACACTATTTGCTACAGCCCGGAGACTACACTGTCAACGTGACGGCTGCGGGCTACCAGCCGCTGGTCGCCACCGTCACGGTGGACGAGCGCGACAACCAGACCGTTGAGTTAGCGCCGCAGGCACTGCCGGGCCTGGTATCTCTGGACAGCGAGCCACCGGGCGCCAATGTAACGGTAGATGGCACAGCGCTTGGCAAGACCCCACTGCGCGATCTGCCGCTAGCCGCAGGTGAACACCGGCTGCGGCTGGAAGAAGCGCGACACCTGCCACTGGAACAAGCACTGGTCGTCACCGGGCGCAACGTGCGCCAGCAATTGCAACTGCAATTGGCTCCCGCCTGGGCACAGGTCACCGTAGACAGCCTGCCCACCGGTGCCGCGATTTTAGTGGATGGCGAAGCAGTGGGACAAACGCCGGCCACCGTGGAAGTGCTGCAGGGCGAGCATCAGCTGACCCTGCAACTGCCCCTCTACGCCGACTGGCAGCAAACCGTGACCATCAAGGCCAGCGCAGACCAGAATCTGGGCCAGGTTACGCTGCAGAGCGCGCCGGGATTACTGGCGCTGGGCAGCATCCCTGCTGGTGCCAATGTCACACTCGATGGCGAATTCCAGGGCCAGACACCCATGACGCTGGACGTCAGCCCGGGCCGCGCGCACCGTCTGGACGTGTTTAAGCCCGGGTATCAGCGCTACAGCGGCACAGTAGAACTGACCGCCGCCAGTCGCGATTCGCGCACCGTCAATTTGCAGGCTCAACTGGGCGAGGTACGCTTGAGGATCAGTCCGGCCAACGCCCTCGTGCGCATCAACGGCAAAGCGGTCGGCAAGGGCGAACAAACACTGTCGCTTCCTGCCGTGGAGCACAGCGTCGAAATCAGCCTGGACGGTTATACCAGCGTGCGCCGCAGCGTGACCCCGCGTCCCGGACTGCCACAGCTGGTGGAAGTGACACTGCAGACTCCGCAGACCGCACAGGCAGCCGACAAGGGGCGTCTCAAACCCCAAATCACTACCGCCGCAGGCCAGACCCTGCTGTTGTTCAAGCCGGGGGAATCGGCGCTGGCGGACTTCACCCTGGGCGCCTCGCGCCGCGAGCCCGGTCGCCGCGCCAACGAGGTGTTGCACCCTGTTGCACTGCGCCGCATGTTCTACCTGCAAACCACCGAAGTCACCAATGCGCAGTTTCGCAAATTCCAGCCCAGCCATAACTCCGGACAAATCGATGGCACCAGCCTCAACGAGGAGCAGCAACCTGCGGTGCAAGTCAGCTGGCAACAAGCCGCTGCCTTTTGCAATTGGCTGAGTGCCAAGGAAGGCTTGCCGGCGTTCTACCGCCAGAGCAATGGCATCATCACCGGCTACAACCCCGCCGCCATCGGCTACCGCTTGCCCTCGGAAGCCGAATGGACCTGGGCAGCCCGCGCCAGCGGACAGAAACTGCTGCTATTCCCGTGGGGTGACACGTTTCCACCCACGCTCGCCGTGGAAAACTACGCCGATAACACCTCTGCCGCCGTCACCGGGCGCATCCTGAACAACTACAAGGACGGCCACGTGGTCAGTGCGCCGGTGGCCTCGTTCAAAGCCAACCAGCACGGTCTGCACGACATGGGCGGCAACGTTTCCGAATGGGCGCACGATGTCTACCGTATTCCCAACGCTAACGGCCCTACCGAGAAAGACCCGCTGGGCGGCCAGACCGGTGACAACTATGTTATTCGCGGCGCCAGCTGGACGCAGGCGAAACTGTCTGAGCTGCGCCTGGCGTTTCGCGATTATGGGCAAGCCGGGCGGGATGACGTAGGATTTCGCATTGCGCGCTACGCGGAGTAAGGCATGATCAATCCACGACAGCTGGCCCCCCTGTTACTCGCCCTGGCACTGGGGTCAACGCCACTGCTCGCCCAACCCGCGCCAGCGGCAAACGCCCCCGAACCCGCCAGCGGGGCACCGAATAAAACGGCTCCGGCACCGCAGGTACCGGCAGTCCGGGAGCAAGCACCAAAAAGCACAACCCCAGGCACGGGCAAGGACTCACCGTTTGATTACCAATCATCGGAAACGATATCCGAGGACGTGCCCGTCTCTTTTCCGGTGGATATATAGGACACCTTCATGAAGCAAAAAATGTCATCGGAATTTATTTTCCAGCTATTCGCCCTGCTGATCACAGTGATCGTGGTGCACGCGCTGTATGTGGGTATCGTGAGACCCACCGCGCGCGCGCATATCGAGCGGGAAGCGGCCATGCAGAAGGCCAAGGTAGAATTCGTGCCCACGCGCAGCTTTGCCGTGGTGATTGGCGATTACGAACAGGAGGCCGAAGTTATCCTCACCATCTGGGTACTGGCCTTTATGGGCTACAAGGCCCGACGCGGCATGCGCGAGAGGGACATGCTGGACCGCCGTCTGCTGGAAATTCCTGAGGGCACCAGCATCTTGCCGCAGGATGCCCGCGAGTACAGCCGTGCGCTGGAAGCCCTGCCCGAAGCGGAACAGGATTACCTGTTGCCGCGCACGCTGCTGTCGGCGCTACAGCGCTTTGCCACCACCGGCAACATTCAGGCGGTATCGGACACCATCAAAGAAAATTGCGAGATCGAAACGGATCGTCTGGACAGCGAGATGTCCATGGCGCGTTACGTCACCTGGGCCATCCCCTCTATTGGCTTTATCGGCACGGTGCGCGGTATCGGCGATGCCCTCGGGCAGGCCTACAAGGCCATGGAGGGCGACATTTCCGGCGTCACCGTCAGTCTGGGAGTGGCGTTCAACAGTACCTTTGTCGCGTTGATACTGAGCATGATCATCATGTTCTGCCTGCACCACCTGCAACTGTCCCAGGAGCGCTTGGTACTCGACTGCCAGCGCTATGCGGACCGCCGCCTGCTGCGCTTTCTGGTGACCCCCTGATGAGTATCGGACTGCTGGACCTTAACGACAGCAACGTGCAATTGTGGCATGAGGACGTGCGTGTGCAGAGCCCGGGCTACGCCCTGTTGCAAGGCAAGGAGTATCTGTTCGGCGCGCCAGCGCGCGCTGCTGCCCGCTTGCAACCGAGGAATATCAACACGCGTTACTGGTGGCAATTGAGCACCGAGGTGCTGCAGCCTGCGCTCGGTCCGGCCCGTCACACGGGCGATCTGGTCCATGCCCACCTGCGGCACTTGCACCAGGAAGCCAATAAACCCAATGAAGTACTGTTGGCCGTGTCGGGCAGCATGCAGCACGAGCAGCTCGCCCTGCTGCTGGGTATCGTGCAACAGTGCCCCTTCGACGCGGTGGGCCTGGTCAATCGCAGCGTGGCACTGGGTAGCCTCTACAGCCAGAGCGAACGTCTTTTTCATCTGGAAATTCAGCTCCACCAGGCGCTTGTCACAGAGCTGGCCGGGCGCAATAACACGATAGAGCTGCAACGTAGCACGCCCCTGCCCGGTTGCGGCCTGCTGCAATTGCAGGAGCGTCTGGTCGAAGTTATCGCGGCAGAGTTTGTGCGCCAGACGCGTTTCGATCCACGGCATAAAGCGGCCACAGAACAGCAGTTGTACGACGCACTGCCCGCGGCCCTGCGCGCCCTCCAAAGCAGAGCGGAGGCCAATATCGATATCAATGGCTATCAGGCCCGTATCAGCGCCCAACAATTGAAGGCGGCGGGACAGCGTCTGTTCGACAGTGCCAGGGAGTGCATGGGCCTGCTGCGCCCGAATGATCACGTGCTTGCCGACCCACTGGCCGCACTGCTGCCGGGACTGACCGGGGCGTTCGCCCGACTGGATGTTGTAGGCGCGGATGCTGTGTGCAGCGCCCTGCAGTTGCATCGGGAACAGCTGCTACAGCGTGACCAAGCCTTGAGTTTTATTACCGCCCTGCCCTGCCTGGAGCAAACAATAATTCCTGCGGCGCAACCAGCAGGTGCAGCACCGGGCGCACAGCCGGCAGTAACCATCACAGCAGCGAGCAGACCCACGCACTTGCTGTACCGGCACGTGGCACGCGCATTGAACGAGTCTGGTACCGCCCTGGCCGGTGGCTGTGAAATCTACCGTAGCAAGGACGGCTGGCAATTGCGCGGTGCTGATGCCAGCACCGCCCTAATGGTAAATGGCGCGATATATCTTCCCGGCCAAATACTGGCCAGCGGCGATGCGATCACTGTCGGTGGCGGAATCGGTGGCGGGAGCGCGGCCCTGTTGATCGAGGTTGTAGCCTAGCTGTCATGGCCAGGAAAACACGCGAATTCACGACCTTCAGCCTCAGCTTCCTGGACATCATGTGCTGCGGTTTTGGCGCGGTGTTACTGATTTTCCTGCTCATGAACCACGCCGTTGACCTGCGCTCGACGGAGTTGAATGTGAACCTGCTCTCCGAGGTAAACATGCTCGAGGAGGACGTCGCTGAAGGTAAGGAGGGCCAAGTGCGACTGCGCAATACCCTGTCCGAGCTGGATCAAAAAATGGTGGAAGCGCAGGGCCAGGCCGCGCGTATTACGCAGGACAAGGACCAGTACGAGGCGCAAATTGAACAGCGCAAGCGCGACGGCTATACCGACAGTAGTGATATCGAAACACTCAAGGCCGAACTGTTAGCGCTGGAGGCACAGGTCAAAGAATTACAGCAGGCGAGCAAGAATGACGGTGGCAGCAATGCTCGCGCGATCACCGGCGAGGGCAATCGCCAATACCTGACCGGGCTCAAGCTGGGTGGCCAGCACATTGCCATACTGCTGGATACCTCGGCCAGCATGCTGGCGGACAAGCTGGTGCAGATCATTCGCCTGCGCAATATGAACGAATCCATTCAGCGCAAAGCACAGAAATGGACCCAGAGCCTGAATACGGTTGACTGGCTGACAGCCCAACTGCCGGTTGCCAGCAAATACCAGGTGATCACCTTCAATACCGCGGCGAAAGTCGCCCTGCCAGGCACCGAAAGCAAATGGCTGGAAGTGGCAGACCAGGCACAGATGGCCAGTGTGAGCGGCGCGCTGCGCAAGATCACCCCCAGCGGCGGCACCAGCCTGGAAAATGCTTTTCTGGCGCTGCACAAGCTGTCACCCGCGCCGGATAACATCATCCTCATTACAGACGGCCTGCCCACGCAGGGCACTACACCTCCACGCGGTACCAAGGTCAGTGGCCAGGAGCGCCAAAAACTGTACAGTCAGGCCGTCAGGCAACTATCGGGCAAGGTTCCAGTCAACATCATACTGGCGCCTATGGAAGGAGACCCCATGGCAGCGGCGGAGTTTTGGCAGCTGGCACAGTACACCCGGGGCTCCCTGCTGATGCCCTCACGAGACTGGCCCTGATGGCAAAGCGCAGAGTAAGAAGAGCCCCGCCAGAAGGATCGCTGTCGTTCCTGGACGTCATTTGCTGTGGTTTTGGCTCGATTATTCTTTTATTGATGATCACCAAAACAGTCGAACCACAGATCATCGAGGCCTCCACCGTCCATCTGGAAGGCAAGCTGGCTGCATTGCAAGAGCAACTGTTCGACATCCGCGGTGAAGCTACCGTGCTGAATCGTGACCTGACCGTCAAACAGGAACAGCTGTCGGAATACGAAGAACGCATAGCCATACTGCGCGGCCAGATGGCCAGCACTAAATCCCGCTATGACAGCCTGCAGGTCGATACCAGCAGCAATGCCGCGATCTCCGGGCAGCTGGCAGTAGCAAAACAGCAATTGACGGATGAGATGAAACGTCTGCTGGGCAGCCAGCATCAGGCGAAAAACCAACTGATCGGCGGCATCCCGGTGGACAGCGAGTACATTATTTTCGTCATCGACACCTCCGGCTCGATGTTTGGCTACGCCTGGGAGCGCTTACTGCGTGAGATCGAAGCGACCCTGAGTATCTACCCCAAGGTGAAAGGCATTCAGGTGATGAGCGACGAGGGTAACTATTTGTTCAGCAGTTACCGCGGCAAGTGGATTCCCGACAGCCCCGCACGGCGCAAGGTCATCATACAAAACCTGCGCGGCTGGAATGTGTTCAGTAATTCCAGCCCGGTGGAGGGCATCGAGGCGGCCATTCGTGCCTTTACCGGCTCCGGCAAGAAAATCAGCATCTACGTGTTCGGCGACGAATTTACCGGCGAATCGATCTCCCAGGTGATCGATACCGTGGACCGTCTCAACAGAAGGGATGCCAATGGCAAGCAGCTGGTGCGCATCCACGGAGTGGGCTTTCCGACGCAGTTCAGCCGCGAGGCGAATATGCAGACCACCGGCATTCGCTTTGCGACGCTGATGCGGGAACTCACGCATCGCAATGGCGGTACACTGGTGTTGCTCAATGACTACCGCTGAGTGACGTCACCCTCAGCCGCGAGATTGCGCCGGATTGCCTGCAGATTTTTACGTTGTTTTGCGCTGACCTTCGGATAACTCAATTTCAGTTCCGAGAGCGCGTCGAGAATGATCTGGGAGATGATCAGCCGTGCGTTTTTCTTGTCATCAGCGGGAATAACATACCACGGCGCGGTGCGCGTGCTGGTGGCCCCGAGGCATGCCGCATAGGCTTTCATGTAGTCGTCCCACGCCTCGCGCTGCTCCATATCGGCAGTGTTGAATTTCCAGTTCTTGTCCGGATCATCAATGCGCGCGATGAAACGCTGGCGCTGTTCCTCGCGCGATAGATGCAGGAAAAACTTGATGACGCGAGTGCCGTTGCGATGCAGGTGGCTTTCCGAATCGACAATGGAGCGGTAGCGGCCTTGCCAGAATTTTTTGTCGTCAAGGACTGATATTGGCAGGCCCTGGGCCGCAAGGATCTCGGGCCGTACTTTGGCAATCAGCACTTCTTCATAGTACGAGCGGTTGAAAATGCCGATGCGGCCGCGCTCGGGCAGTGCCAGGTGGGTGCGCCACAAGAAGTCATGGTCCAGTTCCTGCGCACTGGGATGCTTGAAGCTGAACACCTGGCAACCCTGCGGATTCACACCGGACATGACACTCTTGATTGCACCATCCTTGCCAGCGGCATCCATGGCCTGGAAGATCAGCAGCAGGGAATAACGGTCGTTTGCGTAGAGCAGTCGTTGCAGCTCACTCAAGCGTTGTGTACTCGCGGCTAATAGTTCCTTGTAATCACTGTCTATGTGGTAGTGCGGTGGGCACCGCGTTGGCCACTTATCAAGCCTGACTTTACCTGTGGGTTTGACCCGATAGTCGCTGATGTCAATGGTGTTTTTCATACTGTGGCTCCCGTCGCGTATCGTGTCGTCCCACAAAGTGCTGGGGTCCGACGAAACCAGTATAGCCTTACTGGCAACACAATTACGCCCTGGCCCGCTCGCGGCCGATCAGTACCGGGGCCGTTACCACTGCGGCAGCAGGTGCCACCGGCGCCTTCGTGCGCGCGAATACACTAAACAGCTGCAAGCGCAGGCGCAGACTCGCGCCAACGTTGAATTGCGTCACGTCATGATGCAGGTGCGGTAGCTCGACCGTGATATCCAGGGCGGTATCCGCCACCCGCGCGGTGACCCGCACCACAGGGCCGGTGCGATGGACCTTGCTTATCTGCACCACCAGTCCTTCCGCCTGGTGGCGACCAGTGGCGCGCAGGTCGCCGGGGCGAACGTAGATGTCCACTGGACCGTCCGTGCATGTGGTGTCCGTTAGCCGCGCAACGGTCTCACCGCCAACCTGCAGCTCGCCTCCCGCCAAACGCGCGGGAATAATATTGGTGTTGCCCAGAAAATCGAACACCAGCGGCGATGCCGGGTGCTCGTAAACCTGATCGACCGTCCCCGCCTGGGCAATGGCGCCCTGGCTCATGATCACGACGCGGTCCGCCAGTTCCAGCGCTTCCTCCTGGTCGTGGGTCACGAAAATGGTCGTTACGCCGGTCTTGTAGTGCAATTCACGCAACCACTGGCGCAGTTCCTTACGCACCTTGGCGTCGAGTGCGCCGAACGGTTCATCCAGTAGCAATACCTTTGGCTCAATCGCCAGCGCCCGGGCCAGGGCCACGCGCTGGCGCTGGCCACCAGACAACTGGTGGGGGTAGCGATCGCCGAGGCCGGCGAGTTGCACCAGCTCCAGTAATTCATTGGCGCGGCGTCGGATTTCAGGCTTGGTTGGACGCTTGTTGCGCGGCCGTACCGACAAGCCGAACGCAACGTTGTCGCGCACTGTCATATGCTTGAACAGCGCATAGTGCTGGAAGACAAACCCGATCTGCCGTTCGCGCAGCGCCGTAGCGGCCATGTCCACGCCACCGAATGACACTGCGCCGGTATCGGCATGCTCCAGCCCGGCGATGATGCGCAACAGCGTCGTTTTACCCGAGCCGGAGGGCCCCAGCAGCGCGATCAGTTCCCCCGACTCGATAGTGAGGTCTACATTGTGCAGGGCGCGAAACGAGCCAAATTGCTTGTTGATGTTGCTCAGTGAAATTTCCATATGCAGTGCCCGAATTAAATGGATAGTGGTCTAGTGTTTCTGGCTGCGCGCCAGTTCGCTGCCATAGCGCGTCTCCAGCAGGGATTTCAGTCCCAGTGTTAACAGCGCCAGGCCTGCCAGCAGGGAGGCCACGGCGAATGCGGCAGCGAAGTTGTATTCGTTGTACAGAATCTCGACGTGCAGTGGCACGGTGTTGGTCTTGCCCCGAATGTGGCCGGAGACTACCGATACTGCGCCAAATTCACCCATCGCCCGCGCGTTGCACAGCAGCACGCCATACAACAGCGCCCAGCGCACATTCGGCAGGGTGACATGCCAGAACGTCTGCCAGCCATTCGCTCCCAGGCTCAGGGCCGCCTGCTCGTCATCCGTGCCCTGTTCCTGCATCAGCGGAATCAGCTCGCGCGCGACGAACGGAAAAGTCACGAAGATGTTGGCGAGCACGATGCCGGGCACCGCAAAAATAATCTGCATGTTGGTGGTGTCCAGCAGCGGCCGCGCCCAGCCCGAGGCGCCGAACATGAGCACGTAGACCAGGCCCGCGACCACCGGCGAAACGGAAAAGGGCAGATCGATCAGCGTGGTGAGGAATGTCTTGCCGCGAAACTCGAACTTGGTGATCGCCCAGGCGGCGGCAACGCCGAACACCAGGTTCGCGGGCACCGCGATGGCGGACGCGATCAGTGTCAGCTTGATGGCGGCCAATGCGTCGGCGTCGGTGAGCGCCTCGATATAGGTGCCGAGCCCGTTGCGCAGCGCCTCCGTGAACACCGAGACCAGCGGCAGCAGCAGGAAGGCCGCGAGGAAGGCCAGTGCCAGCGCGACCAGCGTGTAGCGAACCCACGGTGCTTCCGTAGTCGCCGAGCTGTGCGCCACCCTGGCAATGGCGGCGGAGTTGACAGTACTCATCGTAAGTTCTCCTTGGTAGCGGCCGCTGGGTGGCGACTGCGGTGACGGTTGGACCAGGCTTGCAAGGCGTTGATCGCGAGCAGCATCGCGAACGAGACCACGAGCATGAGCGCCGCGACAGTGGTCGCGGCGGCGTAGTTGAACTCTTCCAGCCGAATCACGATCAGCAGCGGCGCGATCTCTGAGACGAACGGGATGTTGCCGGCGATGAAAATGACCGACCCGTATTCGCCCACGCCGCGCGCGAAGGCGAGCGCGAAGCCGGTGAGGAGCGAGGGCAGGATGCTCGGCAGGATCACGCGCACGATGGTCTGAGCGCGCGTCGCACCCAGCGCGGCGGCGGCTTCCTCGAATTCCCGCTCGACATCGCGCAGCACCGGCTCCACGGTGCGCACCACAAAGGGCAGGCCGATGAAAGTCAGCGCCACCACGATGCCCAGCGGGGTGTAGGCGACTTTTAATCCCAGCGGCTCGAGCAGGCTACCGATCCAGCCATTGGGCGCATAGAGTGCAGTGAGCGCAATGCCGGCCACTGCGGTGGGCAGCGCGAACGGCAGGTCGATCGCTGCGTCGAACAGGCGTTTGCCGGGAAATTCGTAGCGTACAAATACCCACGCGACTAACAAGCCGAACACGGCGTTCAGCAGCGCGGCGAGCAGTGCGGTGCCGAAAGAAAGCCGCAGCGCCGCGAGCACACGCTCGGAGCTTGCGATGTGCCAGATCTCGGCGGGCCCGAGCGTCGCGGTCTTGAAGAACACGCCAGCGAGCGGCAGCAGCACGATCAAACCGAGCCAGAACAGCGTGAAGCCCAGCGCGAGCGGGAATCCCGGAATCGGTGAGCGCGTCGTGGTGCGCGCTGCATCGCTTTGAAACAAGCCGCGCGCAAGGAAAGTACTGATGCTCATGGCTCCTCCCCGATCAGCGATTCGAAAAAATCTGGTCGAAGATGCCGCCCTCGGCGAAGTGTTCCTTCTGCGCCTTGGTCCAGCCGCCGAAATCGCCGTCAATCGTCACCAGCTCCAGCGTTGGGAAGCGGGCGATATCGGCCGGATCAGCATGCTCGGGTGAAACCGGGCGGTAGTAATTCTTCGCGATGATGCGCTGGCCCTCCGGCGAATACAGGTAGTCCAGATACGCCGAGGCGACGTCCAGAGTGCCGTGCTTGCGCGCGATCTGGTTCACCGTGGTAACCGGCGGCTCGGCCAGGATCGACAGTGAGGGTACGATGATCTCAAAGCTTTCCGGCCCGAGCTCATTCACCGCGAGGAAGGCCTCGTTTTCCCAGGCCAGCAGCACATCGCCGATGTCGCGCTGCGCGAACGTCGTCATCGAGCCGCGCGCGCCGGTGTCCAGCACCGGGGTATTGCGGAACACCTTCGTCACGAAATCGCGTGCGCCTGCATCACCGCCGTATTTCTTCGCGGCATAGGCCCAGGCCGCCAGATAGTTCCAACGCGCGCCACCCGAGGTCTTCGGGTTTGGTGTCACGATCGTGACGCCCGGCTTCACGATGTCGTCCCAGTCCTTGATCCCTTTCGGGTTGCCCTTGCGCACCAGGAACACAATGGTCGAGGTGTACGGCGAGCTGTTGTGTGCGCGCTGCTTCTGCCAGTCGAGCGGCAACAGGCCCTTCGCCGCGATGGCATCGATGTCAGCCGCCAGTGCGAGCGTGACCACGTCGGCCTCAAGCCCATCCGTCACCGCGCGGGCCTGTTTGCCGGAACCACCGTGCGATTGGCTGATGGTGACGTCGTCTCCGGTTTTCTGTTTCCAGTGCGCAGCGAACGCAGCGTTGTATTCCTCGTACAGTTCCCGCGTCGGGTCGTAGGAGACGTTCAGCAGTTCCACTTCAGCGGCAGAAGCAGCGCCAGCGCCGAGCGCCAGGGCGAGGGTCAGAAATTTTAATGTACGCTTCATGTCATATTCTCCAGATTATGTGTCGTGTGATCAGTAGTTAAGTTGCAAACGCGTCGAGACCACCTTCTCATCCGCACGGTCCCCGCCCTTGGAGGCGCCACCGTCAAATTGTGTATAGGTATAGTTGGTGAGCACCTTCACGTTCTGGTTGACCACCCAGTTCACACCAAACGCAGCCTCTTCGGCCTTCTGGATGTTTTTAGCCGGATCAGAGAAGCCCAGGTCAAAAATATTGTCATCGACTTCCAACGTGGAGTAGCGCAGCGCCACTTCCCAGGCGCCGTATGAATTGATCGGCTTGATGACACCTTTGTAGTTTTCAGGCTCGCCAGTGATCGCCCACACGGCAGTGATCTGCGCCGCGGTGTTGGTGAAATCGTGAGTACCGAAATCTTCGTCCTCGGTCGCATAACCGACATCCTGTGTCGATTCTACGTACTCGGCCATCACACCAAAGGGTCCGTAGTAGGCATAGGCCTGCGGGGTGAAGCGCGTATGGTCGCCGTCGGCGCTGGCGCCGTTGTTGTATTGGAAGATCGTACTCTGCGCCGGGCTGCGGTAACGCGGCAGGAAGGCCTGGCTGTTGTTGGCGGATACAGCGCGTGTGTCGTTCTCGCTGATCTTCTCGCCGTGCGTGCCGGCTATGCCGAAGCCAATGCCGGGCAGCGGCTCGAAGAATATGCGTGCGTTAGCCTCAGGCTCGCCATCAAAATCGCTGTTGGTGGCGTCGCGTCCGTCCGCCGTACCGTTGGTAACAGCCACTTCCAGGGCCAGGCGTTTATCGAACTGGTACGTATAGAGCCCTAGGCCGCGGTCGCGATTGGGTAACAACTCGGTCGGGAAAGCGCGCTCGAGAAACACGATCGCGCTGCCAGACTGCAGTCGCTCAAGGCCGACCGGCGCCTTGAATTGGCCGGCCCGAAATAACGCGTTCTGTGGCTGCACCGGGAAGTTCCAGTCGATATAGCCGTCCACAAGATCGGCATCGTCGTTGGCGAATTCCGGCGTGATACGCCAGGCGAAGTCGCCAATCTTGCCTTCGATGGTCGGACGCAGGCGGCGGAAGAGGAAGGTGTCGTTGTCCTTGTCGTCATCAACACCGAAGCGGCCATCGAACTGCATCAGGCCGCGGAATTTTATCTCGGCCGTCTTATCGGCGCTGGTCAGGGCGAAGCCGTCGGGACCCGCTTTTACCGTGCCCACGCCCGGGGCAGCGGCCTTGGCTTTGTCCGCGACATAGACTTCCTCGGAGACTTCCTGCTTGCGACCCAGAAGTTTTACCATCTGCTCCAACTCCTCAATGCGTTGCTCGAGTTCGGCCGTCGTCGCGGCGCTGACGGTACCGCTCAATAAGGTGCCAGCGATGACGCCGGCGGTGATTGTGAGTAACTTGCGCATGACGGTATGTTCCTTGATGTGGATGTTATGCATCGCTCATGTTGAATCCGGTGGTATTGATGCACTCGAGCCTGTAACGCAATGCGCGTGCCACTGTGAGAATAATTTTTAAGTTGTTGATATAAAATGAGAAAATTATTTCCATCCAAAAAAGCACACAATTTTCTACTAAATATAGTAATTAAATACGCTATATTTAGTGACTAATCGTTATATTCGGAGAATTCGCTTGTCCGCTATCAAGGAATCACTACTACTACTGCCGCTGTGGACCGAGGTGGGCCGTCATGCCCATTTACAGGAGTCTCTGCCGGTCATCGTGCACCGGCTGCTCGACGTGTTGCCACTGACGGGCATTCGCTTCGATGAAGTGCTGGTGGCGGACGGTGCATTGCAGGTATTGGTGGAATGGACCGCGCACGACGGCCTGGACCGGGGCCAGCGCACTAGCGGCTATAACAGCGTGGAATTGCGCGGCTTGTTGGGCTGGGCGCGTTCCGGGACGCGGACGGTATTCGAACCAGGAGACACATGGCCGCCGCTACTGCCACGGCTGACCGACCTGCCCATCGACGCGCCTTTTCTGCTGGCGCCGGTGATGCGCAACCTGGAACCGATTGGTCTGATTCGTATCCAGTTTGCCACGGGAGCAACATGCCCGGCACCGCAGCGCCAGCTGCTGGACGATGTGCTGGCGCCGCTGACAGCACTGTTCGAGAACGATTACCGGCTGCGCGAGATGGAACGCCTGCGTGCGGCCGCCGAGGCGGACCGGCACACGCTACTGGCGCGCCTCGGCAGGGAAACACTGAGTGAAACCATTGTCGGCGCGGACACCGGTTTGCGCGGGGTGATGGAGCGGGTAGCACAGGCAGCCCCCACCGCTGCCAGCATCCTGATCCTGGGCGAAACCGGTTCCGGCAAGGAAGTGATTGCGCGCGCCGTACATGAACGGTCCCTGCGCCACACCGGGCCCTTCATCCGGGTCAACTGTGGCGCCCTGCCGCCGGAGTTGATCGATTCGGAACTGTTCGGACACGAGAAAGGCAGTTTTACCGGCGCGCTGGCCGTCAGGCGGGGCTGGTTCGAACGTGCTGACCGGGGCACGTTATTCCTGGACGAGGTGGGTGAATTGCCACTGGCGGCCCAGGTCAGGCTGTTGCGGGTCCTGCAGGATGGCGTTCTGCAACGAATTGGCAGCGAGGAAGACATCCACGTTGACGTACGGGTCATCGCTGCCACCCACCGGGACCTGCCGTTCATGGTGCAGGAAGGCGGGTTTCGGGAAGACCTGTGGTATCGCATCGCAGTTTTCCCGATCATCCTGCCGCCGCTGCATGAACGCCTGGAAGATATCGAGCCGTTGGCCAGACATTTCATCCGGCGCGCGGCGCAGCAACTCGGGGTGCAGGAGCCGCCGCTGCGGCCAGCGCAGGTCCAGCGCCTGATGGCGTATCGCTGGCCGGGCAATGTCAGGGAATTGGGCTCCGTGCTGGAGCGAGCGGTGATTTTGGGCTACGGCCGGGAGCTCGATCTCGATACCGCACTGGGTGTGCAATTAGTGCAGCCGTCGAAACCGCATGGCAGTGAACCCGTTACAGTGGACGATTCTGCAGCAGCGCCTATAGCGCCCCTGGACAAAGTGGTCGCGGCACATCTCGCCCGGGCCTTGTCCGCCACGCGAGGCCGGATCGACGGACCCCAGGGTGCCGCCCGCTTGCTCGGTCTGAATCCGAGTACACTGCGCGCGAAACTGCTCAAACACAATATTGATTGCGCGAGTTATCGCGCGTACCAACTCTGAGTGATGTGGGTGGTCACTAAACGGCACGTTGCTGCCGTAGGTCATACGACCATCCAATACCCTACAACCAGCGCTACTAACAATAGCAGCGCAATAGCTTTTTTGGGGGAAATCCAGCTACTGTTCACAACCGTTTCCTCGGACCGATGACTGCGCCACAATTCACCTACGGTAAAACTCTGCCAACCCCAACGGCCCCAACCCAATAAAGAAAACACCAGCCAGAGCGACCACACTAGCATCACAGCGCGATAGACCCACATCGGCAGCGATATCACCCATGCGGTTGGCAGGCCTCGCGCCATACGATCCTGATACCAGATCAATTCTGAGGCCGTAGACTGATTGCCCACAACCTGCATATCCGGCGTGGACAGCAAACTCCTCGGGATCGTTCCCACCAGAATGCTCAGCGCAATCACCGTCAGAAATACCAAGCCGACCTGTAGCAAGTGAAAGTCTGTACGACGCAGGCGCGCAGTATCCAACTCTCTGCGGCGCGCCATTGCGACAAACCAAAGCACCACCAGAATACTACCCCAGCTATGTACAGTGCTCATACCAATTCCTAGCAACAACCATTGCCATGTCGCCACTGGCGCTATACGACTACGCCCCAACAACAGCGCCACCAGCACGATCACCAGCAGCACACCCCAGAGCAGCAGTGCCGGCCCCATCGCCGGACCACCCACAGCCAACAGCCAGCGACCTTCAGGCATTTGCAATTTCAGTTCGACATTAGTCAGCGGTTCGTCGATTGTCGGCTGTGGTGTAGTGGTGCGCCAGCTGATGTTTTCCTGTTGTCGCCAACTGACATCAATGCGCTGGCTACCCGGACGCAGCGGTACACTGAGCGCAACGCCCTCAGCCGGAGTGCCCTGTGATGGATTGGCCTGCTCGATGCCGTCAATTAATACCCGCTGCAACTGACTGGCGGGTGGCAACGCCAGCGGCAATTCGCTGCCCTGGCTGCTGCGCACTTGCAAGGATAGGGTAGCTTCAGCAGAACGCGAGCCGGGGCTGTAGTCCAGCACTGCGGATTCAATCGTGCGAGTATTGCCACTGATCGTTCCCGGACGACTGATAGCGACGTTGAGCACTTCTCCCGGCCACGGCTGCCAACTGGGTAGCTGGCCCTCTTGCATATCTTGCTTGACTGGATTCAGGCCGGTGAAATCCACATGCCAGATCGGCGCAATAGCAAACTGCCAGCGCTCGATCCACGGCGCAGGCTGCGCGGCTGTCAGCACCAGGCTACTGTTTTGTTGGAGTTTGGAGAACCAGCTGAACGAGGGTGAATCAGCATTCATTACCACTTGCGCCTTACCATCGATGACCTCCACCCCCGGTGTCAGCACGGCTTCGCCGGGCAGCAAGGATACCGGCACGGAGATTGCGCCAATGACAGGTGCCAGCCGCTCCACGTGTGTCTGCACTTGCCACTCCAGGCCCAATACCAGGGTGCGAGTCACACGCAGGAAGGGCGGCGCTGCATCAGGCAACAACTGCGCACTTTGATTTTCAGCCTGTTTGCTTTGGCTCTCTCGAGTCAGTTGCAGACTACGGCCGGGGATCTGTCCATTGGCAAGGCCAGACACCTGCCATCCGGTGGCTTCCACCACAAAGTTATGCACCGGCATCTCGAATGGCAGCTGCAGGCGGTCACCCAACACCGGTCCTTCCAGCAACAATCGATGACTACCCGGCGCTAGCACAATCCACAACAGGCCATTGGCATCGCGGCGCACGTTAACGCCAGGTTCATCATCGACAAGAATCGTGCGCGGCTGCCATTGATTGCGCACCACCGGCAGTGGTACCGCCACGATTTCCTGCGCATCCAGCTGCAACTCCAGTCGCAAGTTGGTTGGATCCAGTTGCAACAGGCCTCGGCTAAACGCCGCACACTGCGGCTCGCATTCCGGCAGACGCGTGAGACGTTGTTCCAGCTCTACCAGCAATTCTTTATTGGGGAATCCACTGTTTGCCTGCTGGGCAGACAATTGTTGTGCCAGCAGCGGTTGCGCTTGTAACAACACCACTGCAAAGAACAGCACTGCAGGCGTGATAGCCGTACCGGGCAGACGCCAATTGATCGATGGCCAAGCTGCGCGCAGCAGCAAACCGGCAAAAACAAAAACCAGCAACACCGACACCAGATTCCACAAGCGATGTAATGTCGGCGACAACAAGTACAGATGCAGGGTTTGCGCCTGTGTGACGGGTCCGCTCCAGCGCAGCGCAACCGCTTGCCACTGCCATGCCGGCTCGCCAGGTCCAGTCTGCACGTTGGCGCTGGTGTCATAACCCATTTTCATTACGGGTCGCGATGACGTGGAGGGACCTCTCATGTACATCCGGCCATCGGCGACACCGTCCTCTGCGCCATCGCCGGACACCTTCTGCCTCGTTACGGTCACTTCCTCCATTGGCACTGGAGCGGCAGCGGAAGCTGGCGCTGCCTCCATCAAGGCCATGTTGTCCGACGCGCTGCCGCTGCCACTAGCGCCCTGCTGGATATTGGCATAACTTCCCAGTTCCAGTTGCGGGTAAAAACTGCGCCGCGCCTGGTCCACGGCAAAGGTGAGCAACAGCAGCGCCAATGCAACAAATACCAGACCGTTATACATACCCAGCCATTGGCGTAACCGGCCCTCCGGCAATAGCCGTACCAACGCCACTCCCAGCAGTGCTGCCAGCCAGAAAAATACCGGTGCATTCGCGCTATGGTAGGTCAGCAGTAACGCCAGCAGTGCTACCAATCCGGCCGGCCAACCCAGTAAACGCCCGCTGGTGGCTGCCACAATCAACACCAGAAAGATCGCCCACAGATTCCAGTTCGCCAACCATGAACCAATAGCGCTATCGGCGCCTGCGGCGTGCAACAACATCCAGCCGGGCGGCAGGTTCAAACGGGCAGATACCGTGCTGAAATCGTGCTGCCAACCCGTTGCGGAAAAATGTGCAGGCTGTTCCACTCTGCTGATCGTCAGCATGTCCAACGGACCGGGACGCAGCTCGATACCCGCTGCAGTCTGCTGGCCTTCCAGCCGGGTAATCAATTGTGCTTCACCATTCACCTCCGCGCGGCCGAGCAGTTGTCCAGGGACGGAGGTGAAGCGGGCAGCGTGTTTCAGCAATCCGGTCACCTTGTCACGACTGGTCATGCCACCGCCATCAAAGTCCAGCCAGAGTTCACGGTTCAATGCCAATTCTTCACCAGACGTCGAGGCATCAGTCAGCATGTCACCGCGCTGGTTCTGTGTGATAACCAATGCTTCACCTGCGCGCATCAACCAGGCGGGAAGTTCACGCCATGCCGCAGGCATATCAGTCTGGGATGGATCGACAGCCGCAGGGCCTTTGACAGAAATCTGGCGCAGACTGCGATTGTCGCGTAACGACCAGATTTCCTCTTCCGGCCAACTCTCGTCCATTTTTTTGCTGGCGAATGTCAGCGGCTGACCCTCGGCGCGGGCACGTAAACGAACTTCCCATGCACCGGCACGGAGTTGTACCCGCAGACGGCCATCCTGCTCAACGCGCGCGGGCAGCTGTGTGTCCAGCGCTAACGGCACAAAACCGTCCAATAACAACTGACCAAGCAGCAATTCACGGTCACGTCCAGCCACACGAAAACGCACCACGGTTTCCATTTGCAGCGGAATATCATCCTGTAATTGACGGAACACCTGTACAGACAAACTATCAGCGACGGTTTCCGGTGCACTGTTTTCACCGAATAACAATCCGCCATTCTCATCGATCGACGGTTGTGGTACTGGCGTCCCTTGCACAGTCAACGCCAAGAGGCCTGTATCGAACGGCAGCGCAAGGCGCGTTGGTATACTGTTCCAACGGAAGGCGCCCTGCACCCGGTGTGTACCGGCGGGCAAATGAATAGCTGGAAAACCATCGTGTTCGATTACTGCCACATTGCGATCATTCACTTGCACTTTCTGCGGCCAGTTCTCTGCATCGCCGGGAAGCGTTATCCAGCCGTCACTGTAGAGCTGCCAATCTTGCGAAAAACTGGCGCCGCTCGAATCCGCCTGCAATGCGAGTCTTTCTGGCCACCTGCAATAACGTTCGCCAAGACTCGCGTAATGCGGCGGACAGGTCATGTCACGGTGCTGATCCAGTACCCATTGCCGCCACGGTTCCAGTGGCGCAGGCACCGCTGTATTGGCGGCATGAACACTACCGAAGCACAGGCCAATTGACAGGGACAACAGAATATATTTCCAGCGAACCATTTTATTCTCCTTTTATTTCGCTTGCCCAAAGATAGAGCACATCATCGAATTCCCGCTCGATTTTTTATCGGACTTGCTACAAATACCCTGCCCGCACTTCAGCCATAGCGCGCGTCAGCGACAAAGGGATTGGTCTGACGCTCCGCTCCAAAGGTCGAGGTCGGACCGTGGCCAGGAATAAACGTGATGTCATCGCCTAACGGGAATAGTTTTTCGCGGATACTCGCTATCAGTTCCTCGTGGTTACCTCTGGGGAAATCGGTGCGCCCGATGGAGCCCTGAAACAGTACGTCTCCGACCCAGGCCACTTGCTGTGGCGCATAGAAGAACACGACATGACCCGGTGTGTGCCCCGGGCAGTGAATGACCTGCAGTTCCTGCGCGCCAACCGTCACCTGATCGCCCTGCACCAGCCAGCGATCCGGGACAAATGCATCAGCATGGGGAAAACCCGACCTCTCGCAGGCCTGGGGAAGGGCTTGCAGCCAGAACTCATCCTCACGGTGGGGCCCCTCGATTGGCACCTGCAGCTGTTTGCGCAGAATATCCGAGGCGGCGCAGTGGTCCAGGTGAGCGTGCGTCAGGATGATTTTTTCCACACTCGCGTCCATTTGCTCTACGGCAGCCAGAATGCGCTCCACATCGCCACCGGGATCTACAATCGCGGCCTTGCCGGTGGCCTCACATTTGATGATGGAACAGTTTTGTTGGTAGGGCGTTACTGGAACGATAGTGCATTGGATTGACATAACGGCGACTCAATCGGCACAGGGGCCGGACACATAGGCCGCTACCGCTGCGTCCGCACAAGCGGTACAGGGCGACGCAAACTCCTTGCGTCCACCGGTGGTGAGCACGGCACAGGTCGGCAGAAACTGCATGGCGCACACCAGTGGGCGGGGTTCGGTGCAGGCGGTGGTGGCCTCGGGCTGGCTGGCACAGGCAGACAGCAGGATGAGGACGGCAATGACGCAGATACGTCGCATGGTATTCTCCAGAACTAGTGCGGAAAAATCAGCAAGCGCAAAGCCTAACACTGCGCTGCGCGCCGCGCACGCTGAACATGCCTGCTGAGCGAGCCTGTGAGGCCCTAGCGGGCACCGAGTTGCATCATCTGCCTGGCCACCTCAATCGAGTTTTCATAGCTTTGCACGCCGATGTACTCGTTGGTGCCGTGAATCGATCGGGCCTGGCTGGTCTCGATCAGCATGCCCTGAAAACGGTACTGGTTATCCGACAGGTCAATGTAGTGGCGAGTATCGGTCGTCGCAATCAACAGGGATGGCACGACCACAGCTTCGGGATAGACGGTGGTCACCGCCGCTGCAATCACAGCGTAACCGCTACCGGTGTAATCGGACACACCGGGCACCTGCGCCCACTCATCGTGGCTGATCTCGATCGTGGGGTCATCCACCAGTTCCGTGATCCGGCTCACCACCGTTTCTGGCGTATCGCCAGGCAACAGCCGAAAATTGATCTTGGCTTGCGCGCGCTGGGGTACCACGTTCTCTTTCACGCCCGCGTTGAACATAGTCAGCGCGGTGGTCGTACGCACATAGGAATTCGTCAGCGGATCTTCGCTCATCCGGTCTGCCACCACCGGGCCAGTTAACCATAGGTTACCGAAGACAAATTGCTCTGGCTGCTCCAGATAGGGTGCCATCGTCTCCAGCATTGCTGCCACCGGCCCCACTAGCCGCGTGGGAAAAGGATTATTCTCAATGCGCTGCAGCGCCGCCGACAGGCGTCCAATGGTGCTGACTTTCGGCGGCCTGGATGAATGCCCTCCTTCACCGGTCGCGGTGAGTGTCAGCGTCAGATAGCCCTTCTCCGCAACATTGATCATCGCCACGGTTTTATCGGGCAACAGGGGATTGTCGGAGATCACCATGCCGCCTTCATCTACCATCCATGCAAAGTGCCAGCCCAGCTCCCGCATGCGCTCGGCGATTTTCCCGGCTCCCTCCTTGCCGCTGATTTCCTCGTCGTGACCAAAGGCGAAGACCAGCGTGCGCGGTGGCACAAACTCCTCGGCCAGCAATGATTCTGCCGCTTCCAGAATACTGAGCAAGCCCTGCTTGTCATCCAACGTACCGCGCCCGTAGATGCGCTCGTCAGCAACAACACCGGCAAAAGGAGGATGTTGCCAGTCACCCTCGGTGCCAGGCTCAATCGGCACCACATCCATATGGGCGGTAAACAGGATCGGCGCCAACTCGGGGTCACTGCCCGACCAGCGAATCAGCAAGCTGTAATCGTTGACCGTTTCCACTTCCAGTTGCGCAAAGACCAACGGATAGCTCGCCCTCAGGAATGCGTGAAAACGTCGAAACTCCTCGAGATTGATCTGGCTGCGATCCTGGTAACTGATGGTCTGAAATTGAACGGCCTCACCCAGGCGCGCAGCGGGGGTAGCCCCGGCATTACTCATCGAACTGGCGAGCAGTAAAGCGGTTAATGCGGCGTAAACAACTCTGCACATTGCTGGTCTCCTAAGTTGGTAGGCGCAGGTACAAATATACCCTGTCCAGCGGCGGCACTACCGTTATTTTTATCGCGCTGCAGCGCCTCAGGCAGCGTTCGCGCTAGGGCTGCTGCCAGCCATAATCGCTGGCGTTCAGTTCAATGCTGATTGCCTGTTGGTTGGTCAGCCACTGCCGTATCCAGGGAAGTACGCGTTGCAGTAGTCCAGCACTGTGAAACAGCAGCGGCACGGTCACAACAAGGGAATCGCCGATCGAGTTCACGGCGACCCTATGTTCAGGGCTGTGGGGAGTGGCCTGTAAGTGCAGGCCGTCCCAGTCAATCGAAACACCATGGCGCTGCTGCCAGGCAAGTTGGTCGGTCAGGGCTATCACTTCACGCAAAAACTGCTCGCAGAGCAGCCGCGAGTTCGCCAGATTCTTCGCGCTTGCAAAGCGCACACTGATTCCCTGGTACGCGCAGACCGGCCCCTGTGCCGAGAATGTCCACTCCGGCCTTATTTCTATGGTGGGAGCAGGTAATGACTCAGACGTAGCGTTTCCCCCAGTGATGTCTTCACAACTGTGCTGGTGGCAGAAATCTACCAGGATTTTTTGCTCAAAGGCGTTTTGCTGTGTTAATCGGGGGGGGCTCACGATGACCGTTCGGTCAGCAACGGTAATAGCCAACGATTGCTCGCCACCGAGGGTCAATTGTACGGGCAATCCCAGCTCGATATCTGCCAGTAACAGGGGCATCTGGCGGGCATAATAGTCCACCATCGCCGACCAACCACCAAGGTTCGCATTGTTGCCGGTGGCTCTGGCTTCAATGCGCGCCAGTTGCGCTTCCTCCACATAGGCATTTGCCAGGTTTGTTAATGCAATAGCGGCAAACTCACCGCGCAGCTCAGGCGCGGCAGTCTGCAAGTACTGTACTGTGCGTTGGAAGCGATTCTGGTTCGCGCTATTTGCGGGCACGGCTTTTACCGCCGCACTGAAGAGAAATACTGCGGTAGCGCACAGCAGCAGCCTCGCAATCCTTTCCACTAATGGTGGGCTGCGCCTGCTACGCGCCACTGAACGGGCTGCTTTCATGCCGGCTTTCCTCCCGGTGAGAGCCGGGAATCAAGGCGAATCTGTGTGGATACAGGAAGTACATAGTGTTTATAAACAATAACTTAAAAATTTCTGCATGTTCTTCTCTTTGGTATCCCCCCACCCGTCCAATCTGTAGGATAGCTCACATCTACATGCATCCCACTTCACTATAGACACCAATAATGCTAGGTTATTTACTCGGGCCACGACAGCGATAAAGGTAATTTATGAGTCAAGCGATGACCAGCGAACCTGGCGACACGGCCATGGTCGCTAGCCAGTACCTGCTCTCACCACAGCAGATCCATTTTTTTGAGACCTTTGGCTTCCTCAAGATTTGTGGCTTGTTCGCTCCCGACATCAATGAACTCATCGGCGGATTCGAAGATATTTTCGGCACCAAAGACCAGCCAGTGTGGGAAACAAAGGTAGCCCTGCACGGCGACGAACGGCGCGTAATTATCCCCGGATTCATCGAGCAATCACCCCGTTTGGCCCCACTGCAACATGATCCGCGGATCGTTGGCATTGTCCAGAGCCTCGTCGGCAGCCAGTACAGTTGGGCCAGCAGCGACGGCAACCTCTTTTACTGCGAAAGTTACTGGCATCCGGATGATTATGCCGCACCGCTGCACCACTACCACGTGAAGCTCTCTTTCTACCTTGACGACCTCACTGGTCAGAGTGGGGCCATTCGTATCATCCCGGGCAGCCACTTTCACCAGCAGTCTTATGCCAGGACCTTGCTAAAGGCGATTAAGGACCCTGCCAAGGTAAGCGAAATCTTGGGCGTTACGGGTGGAGAGATTCCGTCTGTCACCGTCGAAAGTACGCCTGGCGACCTCATCATTTGGAACTTCCGGACCATCCACGGCAGCTACAACGGCGGTGAGCGACGGCGCTTGTTCTCGATGAATTTTGGTGAAGCAGTTGCTGGAACACACGATGCGAACCTGGCCCCTAACAAACCGATACCGGTGAGGAGCGCAATCTGCAACTGAGCAGTAGCGCATCATCACCCTGCGCAAAGCCGCTCAATCCATGCCACTGAACTTTCCCACCCTCTATCAAATCAAGAAAATCGCCATGTATCCCCGCAAGGTGTACATGCGCCGTAAAGAAAATCTTGCGCCGGGGTTTATGCGCAGCGCGATGGAACTGCACTACTATCGACCTGCCTTCTACAAATGGCTTGGGGCCATTAGCGCCAATCGTCTTTTGCTGCACGAAGTAGCTATCAACTCCGACAGCATCGTACTGGACGCCGGTGCCTATACCGGCGAGTGGGCGCAAGAGATTATGGAGCGGTACAACCCGACACTGCACGCCTTCGAACCCGACCCCCGCAACTTCAAACAATTGGCAAAAAAAGCGCAGAGCAACGCCCGCCTCATCCCCTACAACTATGGCCTTGGCGACAAAAACGAAACCGTTCGTATGACACTGGAGCACCTGGGCTCATCCATGTTTTCCGATACCAGCGGGAATACGGGCGTGCCCTGGGCAGAGGTTGCAATAAAAGACATCCTGGACACATGGAAAGCGCTGGCGCTGGATCGCGTGGACTTCATGAAAATCAACATTGAAGGTGCCGAGTTTCCACTATTGGAGCGCATGATAGAGACCGATCTGATAGCCAGGGTGGATTGCTTTATGATCCAGTTTCACGAATGGCATCCGGGCGCCTATGGCAGGCGCAGGAAGATCAGGAAGGCGATGAGCAGAACCCACAGACTGGTTTGGGACTACCATTTCGTGTGGGAAAAATGGGTACTAAAATAGTTTTTCCGCCCACCCATGTCCCATTCTCAAATTCGAACCCACTTCTCCCAGACAAAATAATACTCCCATACCAAGCGATGGGTTTTCGAGAGCTCTTCACGGATTCGGCGACGCTTGGCATACGCATCGGGATGCCATTCGTGAAACTGGATCATAAAACAATCCACCTTATTCAACAGATTTGCTGTGATCATTTTATCTAGCAGCGGGAATTCAGCGCCTTCAATGTTGATTTTCATGAGATCAACCTGCCCAAGCCTCAGCTCTTTCCACACTCGATCAACGGCTGCAATATCAACTTTTATACGCGGCACGTCCGAATTACTGCTACGATCATCACACATCGATGATCCGAGCCCATTCAAGGTGAAATCCACAGTTGAATCCTCACCACCCAGACCGTAGGGCATGGGTTGGAGCTTGGGATTGTTCTGGGCTTTCTGTCGCAACAGCTCAAAGGACTTGGGATTTGGCTCGAACGCATAGATGACTGGGTCGTAACGCTCAACCATGTGCTGCGCCCAACTTCCTGTAAATGCACCGACATCGACCACAACGCTATCAGAATCGATATCCACGTCATGCAGGATATGCTTGTTCATGATGGTCGCACCGATAAACGCCAACAGCGCGGGACTGTAGTAGTGAAGCTCCATCATGGCCTTCATGGGCCCACTACTTTTCCGGTATTTCCAGCGCATCAACAGCGTGCGGGGCCACAACAGGGCTTTCTTTAGCTGGTAACTGCTGGGAAGCATGCTGCTCACATTATTGTTCAGAGAGTGTGACAAACATTATTGTTGCCATTGGACGCAATGGTAGTATATCGAACTACCCCTGTCGAACAGAGAGAACTAATGCCATCGACTCGATCATCGATTCTTGATGATAAGTATTCGAAAGCAATACTACTGCTTGCAATACTGTTTTTTTCGTGGTTCCTGAGTGTAAAGAACTCCGTCATGGAATGGTCTCGCCCCGCAGCAGAGTCAGCATCCTCAACGACCCCCAACATCCTTTTTATCGTCGTAGACGATCTTGGCTATGACGACACAACAGCCATCAACAGTGGCGGCCTGCCAACACCCCACATCAAACAACTCGCGCAAGACGGGGTTACCTTTCGGCGACATTATGCTGACTCAACCTGCACACCTAGCCGGGTCGCCATGTTGACCGGGCGCTATCCCGAGCGCTCCGGATTTCGACCGATTGGATCGGAGATCCCGGCCGAATTTTCAACCGTCGCCGAAGAGTTGCAAGCCGCAGGCTATACGACCTACCTCACCGGCAAATGGCACGCCGGTGAAGAACGACCACAAGCCTGGCCGCACAACAAGGGATTCGATCACTGGTTCGGGTTTCTCAATCAATGGGAGCTGGCCGGGGCGGTAACCGATGCGAACAAGGGCCAGAGAAAGCCCACCTATCACAATCCAATGCTGCGAGAAGATGGCGGTGAACTCAAACGATACAACGGCCATCTGACCGATATTCTCACCGAGCATACCATCCAAAAACTGCAGCAGTTGCAGAACTCAGAGAAGCCATGGTTTCTGTACCACGCTTTTCTGGCACCACATCATCCGATACAACCCGCCGAGCGCTATGCGCGAAATTTTCCGGATACGCCAGTCGGCCAATATACGGCACTGGTCACCCAACTTGACGATGCCATCGGCCAACTACTGCAGGCCGTCGACAGAAAAAACACCTTAGTTGTTTTTGTCAGCGATAACGGCGGAACAAATCTCGAAAGAAATAATAATTTTCCCTATTTTGGCCGCAAGGGCGAGATGTATGAGGGTGCGTTTCGCACGCCGCTGATCGTCAGTTGGCCAGGCGCTATTCCACAAGGGAAGGCTGTTGATGATGTCGTTATGAACGTTGACATCTACCCTACCCTGCTCGCAGCTGCACACAGGCCAGCACCGCAGGATCTGGATGGAAGGAATCTTTGGCCACTTCTTCTAAACGACACTCCCGGCAGCGCGCGCAGCAGAAGTTGGGAAGTCTACAGTGAGAATGTGAATGCGCTGAGCTACTCCTTGTTGTCTGCGTCGGGCGACTGGCGACTGTCCAGCATAGAGGCCCATGCTCCAAACTTGTTCAGTTTGGACAATACGCCTTCTGGTGAAGTGGATGTCGCGGGACAATACCCTGCGGCAGTGGCGACACTCACATCCGAATACTGGCGTGATCACTGGAGCAAAAGCCTCATCGATGCCAGGGAGCGGCCTGGCAGCGGCGACAACCAAACTCTTTACGAAGGATTTGAGGCCATGCGCACACCGTATCGCTATGGGTTTTCTATTGGACTGGAAATCGGACCTCTCCCATCTGCGCTGATACAGGCACCAGCACGCCCGTTTTATGTATTGGCTGGGCAGGACAATGTCTGGGAACTGCGGTACACGCCTGAGCAAGGCCTGGAGTGGCACATGGGCGATGTGGTTCTCAAGGATTCCACCTTTGAACCCTCCCGCTGCAATGCCATCGTTTTGACGGGCTACTTTCAACCGAAGGGCCACATCGTAAAACGTGCGCCGAGGTCCCAGATTAAACTCTACTCGTCAGGTTTCTTGCGCGATACCAATGGCGACATGGCATACAAAGCAGTGGATGACGAAACACTCGCCAATCCGACTTTCGTCAACTTTGACGGCAGAGCCACGTTTTCCAATATGATGCTCAGTTCTTTTGCCGATAGTTACGCGCCGCGCTTGCTACCCCAATATCTGGACGTCTACACATCCTTGTATCGCGAGCAGAAACTATCGCTGGCAGACGTCAAAATGATGGATGATGAACTCTGCAAGTAATGCGAGGGCTCTGGACTTCAGCCGCCCCAGGCGCGAGAAGCCACGGTCGCAGCGGTGCGCCGTTTTGTAGGGCTTACACCTCAATGGCCTTGCAGTGCTTAAGGTTACCTTCCGAGAACGTAATCTCACCGCCGATACAACACGGCCACCAAAAGGACCGGAAATCAACGAAACCGCTTCAATCTGACATGAATATCGCAATTATGGGGACTGTTCTTGACAGTCTGGAGGCTTAGGTGCCATCATTTTTTAATTACACCGCAGTGAGCGCCACATGTTCCTAACCATTGACATCGAGATCACCAATCGATGCAACGCCACCTGCCATTTTTGCCCGCGTGATGCGACACCACACCAGGGCATTATGGATGTCGATACGTTCGACCAAGCCCTGGCTCGTGCTGTCGAGTACCGCGAGGTCGTGAAAGAGGTGTCCGGACTGGAGATCACCGTCAGTCTTTGCGGTTTGGGCGAACCGCTTATCAACAAAAATACTGTCTCGTTCGTCGAGAAGGTCAAACGCGCGGGCTTTAAGTGTTCTATGTCTTCCAACGGCGCCCTGCTTACTGAAGACAAGGCCCATGCGCTACTGAACGCAGGGCTGGATGAGATTTACCTCAATATCTCCGACATCGACGAGGAGTATGAGCGCATCTATAATCTGCCTTTTGGTCCCACGTGCGAAAATGTCACCCGCTTCGCAGCTTTAGCCAAAGGCCGCTGTACGCCGGTCATTATTCTCGTTGATCATCGCAATGACAGGGATCACCTCAACGCCATGGAAGCTTTCTGGCGTGAGCGCGGTTTGAGGAACTTCCACGACTATAACGTGATCAATCGCGGGGGCGCACTCTTTGTAGAGCACATGCAGTTTGAACAATACGCAGAAATGGTGCAGGCGCGCCACGAGCTGACCGAGGGCGGAGCGCAGCCATTGTGTGGAGCACCTTGGGGCTTCCTGTTTATCGGCTATGACGGGAACTACTACCTATGCTGTTCGGACTGGCGTAAACAGGCCAGCCTGGGATCTGTCTTCGATTACAGCTTCCTCCAGGTTACCCGCCAGAAGCTGGCGATGGTTGTGAGCAGAGAACCGGTCTGCAAAACCTGTAACCACGACCCAATCAATATGCTCACTGAGGAACTACGCGCACTTAACCGCGGTGAAGTCTCAGCAGAGGCAGTAGATAAAATGCGGCAGTCGCTGCGTGCGGGCAGCCAGGAGATCGATGTTGCCCTGGGCGAATTGCTTAGGTACGGTGATCATCATCCGCAAGGTATGCTAGCCGCAAACATAATTCCTGTGATCGCTACAGTCTAAACAATTTTCGCCGGAGTACTGAATCCCGCTTTACAGCTACCGGCCTGTTGCTGTGCTCAGCATTTCACAACATTGGATGCCATTTATACAATATGGAAGACAGTCGTCAGATTGAAAACCTGATTTATACCTACGCTGAGCGCATCGACGATGGCGACTTGAAGGGGGTCGCAGAACTTTTTCGTGATGCACAAATCGTATCAACGGCACATGATGCGCGACGCACAGGCTTCGATCAAGTATTGCAGATGTATCAACTCTCCTGTCGTCTGTATGAATCAACCGGAACACCACTGACCAAGCACTTGACCACCAACGTGATCATTGAGCTGGACAAGAATGGCCAGGAGGCCAGTGCGCGCTCCTACTACACGGTGATTCAGGCGACCGCCGCACTACCCTTGCAACCGATCATCTCCGGAAGGTACAAGGACCGATTTCGCAAAGTCGACGAGCAGTGGCAATTCGTCAGCCGGGAGATGTTCGTAGATCTGGTTGGCGACTGTTCTGCCCATCTGCTTTACAGCTCCAGCTCCCTGCAATGAGTGCTACACAGAACCGATATTTCTTTATCCACGTGATGAAAACCGGAGGGACCTCGTTTGCCGAGCATCTGCGCGACAATTTTACAGTCCAACAAAGCTATCCAGCCGCCTGCACAACAGCGCAGTCCGGCTTTTTTGACCGCATGGAAGCCTATGTGCACGTTCCAAAACTTGTGGCCGATGTGAATGCACTGGATGGACAGCTTCGAATTGTGCTTGGACATGTGCCGTATGCGGTGCGTTCTCTGCTCAGCAAGGATTACGTGGCGCTGACTCTTCTGCGCAACCCTGTAGATCGTACCCTCTCGTTCCTGAAGCATTGTCGTCGCTACCATATAGAGCACATGGGTCAGGAGCTCGAAGACATCTATGCAGACGCATGGTTTCACGCATCGTTCATGAGCAACTACCAGACCAAATTGTTTTCAATGTCACCGCAGGAAGCGTTGGCTGAAGATCGGCATCTACCAACGACATCAAAAATGCCCCCGCGGCGCGAGTTAGTAGATGGCGAAAACTTATCTCCCGCGGTTCAATTGCTTCGAGACAGCGCTCCAGGACGTTTTTGTATGGAGTGTTTCGCCGCCAGTTCTGGAGTCATCAATGTTGATGAGAAGCGGCTGGCGATCGCAAAAGAAAACCTGTCCGCTATTGAAGTCGTCGGCGTCACCGAACACTACGATCGCTTTCTCGGACAACTTGTCGATCGCTATGGGTGGACTATTCACTCTATACCCCATCGGCATGCTGGGGAGCAGGACACAATTTCGCCAGATTTTAGAAAGCGCATCGCCAGCGACAATCTTTTTGATATGGAACTGTACGAATATGCCAGGTCACTCTCTGCCTGAGTACACAAACAGAACGTGAGCAGATGTCACCAGCGCGAAGCTATCCAATGAGCCTTTTTTTATTTCGGAGTCCGAGCAATGATAAGTTTGTGGAGCGACGCGGCAGCCGCTGAATTCGCCAACGATGACCTTGCCATGCGGGTCTACACGTCGCGCTTGCTGGGCTCCAGCGAAGATCTGGTGATGCATGGCGGCGGCAACACCTCGGTCAAAGCCATGGCCACTGACTTTTTTGGCAATGTACTGGAAGTGTTGTATGTAAAAGGCAGCGGCTGGGATCTGAAAACCATCGAGAAGCCGGGCTTCCCTGCCATCCGCCTGAAAGAGACCCGTATGCTGGCGGAGATGGAGACACTGTCCGACCCGGACATGACGCAGCAATTGCGTGCCCTCATGCTGGACCCGGCAGCGCCGGCACCGTCAGTGGAAGCGATCCTGCACGCCATCCTGCACGCGAAGTTCATTGACCATACCCACACCGATGCGATCGTCACTCTCAGCAACAATCCACGCGGAGCAACGCTTCTCGCTGAGATATTTCCAGACTGCCTGGTACTCCCGTACATCATGCCCGGTTTTATTCTCGCCAGGCAGGTTAACGAGGCGCTCAAGCAACACAATCCCGGCCAATACAAGGGCATAATCCTGATGCACCACGGTGTCTTCACCTACAGCGACAATGCCAAAATTGCCTATGAAGATATGATCGAGCTGGTGTCCAGGGCCGAAAACTATATTGCGGAGAAGGGGGCAACAATACTTGCGTCAGCGCAGCATCGGGTCGATCTCCTGGACCTGGCGCGGATTCGTAAGGCGGTGTCGGCGGCACGCGGCAGCGCCCAGTTGGCCCTGCTGGATCAATCACCCGATGCCCAGGGCTATGCCAGCCTGAACACGGTCAGCGACATCGCCACGCGCGGCCCGATAACGCCTGACCATGTCATTCGCACCAAGCGTGTACCGGTCATTATCAGCGCCAAACCGGAGGAGGGGGTGCCGGAGATAGAGCAGTACGTCGCCGACTACAAGGCCTATTTTGCGGCCAACGGCAGTCCACAACTGCAGATGCTCGATCCGGCACCCCGCGTGGGCATCTGGCTCAATGCCGGTTCCATCGCCTTTGGCAGCAGCGTCAAGGAGTGCAACATAATTGCTGATATTGCCCGGCATACGCGCTGGGCAGTTCAGACCGGTGAGTCGATCGGTGGCTGGCAGGCGCTCCCGGAAAAGGACATTTTCGATCTTGAGTACTGGGTGCTGGAACAAGCCAAACTGGGCAAAAGCGACGGGCCAAGCAAGCCGCACCAGGGCAAGGTGGCACTGGTCACTGGGGCCAACAGCGGTATCGGCAAAGCGAGCTGCGAAGTGCTGGCGGCGGACGGTGCCGTAGTTGTTGGATTGGATATCAACCCCGCCGTGGTCGAGCAGCTCAACCGGGGTGGGATGACCGGTATGGTGTGTAATCTCACCGACAGCGCCGCCATTGCAGCAGTCGTAGAGCAGGTCATCACTTTGTATGGTGGACTAGATATCATGGTCTGCAATGCAGGCATTTTTAAATCCGGTGAGCGCATCGAGAGCCACACAGAACAGACCTGGGACCAGACCTTGGCCATCAACCTGACGGCAACACAACGCCTCATGACGGCGACAATCCCCTACCTGAAGCTGGGCGTAAATCCTTCAATTCTGGTGGTGGGCTCACGTAATTTTGCTGCGCCCGGGCCAGGCGCTGCAGCTTACTCGGTCAGCAAAGCTGGTATTACCCAGCTTGCCAGGGTAGCAGCATTGGAGCTGGCCGTTGATGGTGTGCGGGTCAATGTGATCCACCCTGATGCAGTGTTCGATACTGCATTATGGACTGAGGACGCCCTGGCCAGCTCTGCCGCCCGTTACGGCATGAGTGTTGCGGAATACAAAGCCAAAAACCTGCTGAAAAGGGAGATTCGCTCAGTGGATGTCGCGCGACTGCTCTCGGTGGTCGCCAGCGATGCCTTCGCCGCAACCACGGGCGCGCAGATACCCATCGATGGGGGTAGCGACAGGGTCATCTAGATCCTGCCCTGCTCTATCCCTGCACCTGGAATACTCGCCCTGTTTGTTTTGGGTCTGGCCAATTTAGTATGTACGCCGTAACCGTCCGGTAAACAGAATTGAGTCGCAAGAACTAGTTATTTGCAGGTTCCCTGCGCAGTGGCGAACGCGCGGCTAACGTGATGACCCTGATCCAGTCCGCGAAGATCAATGGCCTTGATCCGCAGGCTTACCTGCGTGATGCACTGGAGCGTATGCCCACGGCTAGGCGATCAGACCTGGACGATCTGCTGCCGCACAATTGGAAAGCGCCGGTCAAGGTGTGATGGTAGCGAATACGCCGCAGCGGCTCTTCGAAATCTTTGAGTGCGTAAAAGCTGGTGAAGATGACGGTCTGATCGCAGATCAATCCGGATTGTCGATCCACGGGATGCGAGTAGCGACGTTTGGCCTTGAGATTCGATTTGCCGCGAATGACGAAGAAGTTGCCGGCCTCGTGCAGGCGATATAGGCGTGCAAAATCGGTGAAGCCGCGGTCCATGATGTAAAACGCACCAGGCTCGGGCTGTAACTGATCGAGCACATTGACCTCGTGCAGTTTGCCATCGCTGATATGGATAAAGCTCGGGATATTGCCGCGCAAATCGAGCAGTGTATGCATTTTTACCGCTGCCTTGGTCGAACGAAATGGCGCCCCGGAAACACCGATAAACACAAATCGATGGTGGTGGTGTCGAGCGCATAAACGGTGTTCTTCAGATCGATACCAAAGATGTCATCTGCGTAGAGCGGTCGTGCAATAGCAATCAAACTTCGTGCAAAATCGGCGTAGATGCGCCAGTCGCGTACCGCGTTGGCATTCGCTAGCGTGTTGCGCGCCACCGTACCGCGAATGCCAAGGTGATATAGCTTGGGCTGTTGCGCGCGCAGACAGGTTTCGATATCGCGCAGGCTCTCACGAAAGGTCAGTTGCGCGAATGCCATGCAGAGAAAATGGTCGAGGCAGGAGAATGATTTGACTTTGTGGTGTCCCTGATAGCGATCAACGCAGCGCTGAAACGCTGTCAGTGGCAAATGTTGCATCAGTTGCGAAAAGACCAGTTTGCCTTGATTCATAGCGCAGCTCCGAATGACGGAAAACGCCAGAATTGCTCACTTTGCAGTTCAAATCGACACCAGAAAAAATGACGATATTTTTGTTTACTCTCAATGAGTTACGTTGACTCAGGCTTCAAACGTTGGGACACTACTGATCTGGCATAAAAAAATCCCGTAGCACAACGTACTACGGGATTCACGATTAAAGCCTGGCGATGACCTACTCTCACATGGGGAGACCCCACACTACCATCGGCGATGCATCGTTTCACTTCTGAGTTCGGGATGGAATCAGGTGGT
>JANNVJ010000080.1:0-14371 GCA_031414375.1 Haliea sp. | reverse complement strand
AGGAGAGTCGCTCCTGGCGCTACACTGCCTGGCTACGGCGCCGGTAGCGGAAATCACGTCTGCAGCGAGAGGGCATCAGCGCTAAGGGCTAGCGCAATCTTCCTTACAGAGGCTCACCCGCCCCAGCAGCCAGTCAACCTGGCATTCAAACACGATTTATAGAAGTGCCCTTCTGTTATTGTTTCAAATGCTTAGGGTTAAGTAGGTGCCGTTTTACTATGACCCCAAATGAGGTGTCACCGTTGCCCAAATCATTGGCGCGGTAACACATGCACTTGGCAGCGTGCTCTATTAGTATGAGGGCCCCGACATCGTTCACTCGCCGCGAGATCAACCCATGTCCCTGGACTTCGACAGCGCCCGCCTGCCCAATCCCCATCTGCGCGAAGAGCACCATGCATGGCGCACGCAACTGCGTCGTTTTATCGATACCGAGATCATGCCCCACGCCGAGGATTGGGATGAGGCCTGCCATATTCCGATTGAATTGTGGCCCAAGGCGGCTGCGGTCGGCCTGCTAGGCATCGGTTACCCGGAGGAGTTCGGCGGCGTAAAGGAGGGTATTGATTGCTGGCATCAGTGGATTACCAGCGAAGAGCTGTCGCGCATTGGGGTCGGTGGTATCTCCGCCAGCCTGATGGTGCACGGCATTGGCCTGCCGCCGGTGATCAACTGGGGTTCGCAGGCACTGAAGGAAATGGTGGCGCCGCCGGTACTGGCGGGCGTTAAGCATATTGCCCTGGGTATCACCGAGCCGGGCGGCGGTTCCGACGTGGCGCAGCTGACGACCACGGCCGTGCGTGACGGGGATCATTACATTGTGAATGGCTCCAAGACTTACATCACCGGTGGCATGCGCGCCAACTGGGTGTCCACCGCGGTGCGCACCGGCGGGCCCGGCGCCAGGGGTGTTTCCATGCTGCTGATTCCCACCGACGCACAAGGATTCAGCCGCACCCACCTGGACAAAAAACAGGGCTGGTGGGCATCCGATACCGCCACGTTGTACTTTGACAATGTGCGCGTGCCGGTGACCAATCTCATCGGCGAGGAGAATCAGGGCTTCCTCGTCATCATGACCAATTTCAACGGCGAGCGCATGGGCATGTCGGCCTCAATGGAAGCACAGGGCCGGGTTTGTCTTGAGGAGGCTGTCGCCTGGGCGCGGGAGCGCAAAACCTTCGGCAAGCGCCTCGCTGACCATCAGGTGATTCGCCACAAGATCGCGCAGATGAAACAAAAACTGAATGCCACCCAGGCCTATATCCGGATATGCTACGAGGCTATCGTGGCGGGTAATGCCAATCCGGGTGATATCGCCCTGCTCAAGGTACAGGCCAGTGAAACCATGGAGTTCTGTGCGCGCGAGGCGATGCAGATTCTGGGGGGCAGCGGCTATATGCGTGGCAGCCGGGTAGAGCGCATCTACCGCGAAGTACGGGTTAACGCCATCGGCGGCGGCTCTGAGGAAATCATGCGTGACCTGGCGGCACGCCAATACGGGTTATAGGAATGAAACTGTGGCATTGCAGCAGCGCGCGTTCGCTGCGCCCCCTGTGGGCACTGGAGGAAATGGGGCTGGAGTATGAGCTAGAAATCCTGCCATTTCCGCCGCGCATCTTCCAGCGCGAGTACCTGAAGGTCAACAGTCTGGGCACAGTGCCTTACTTCGTTGACGGGGCAACGGAGATGACCGAATCGGTGGGTATCTGCCAGTATCTGGTGGATCGCTACCAGCGCTATGATTTTGGCCTGCACGCGGCGCATCCCGAGTACGGCGCCTACCTGAACTGGCTGCACCACGCGGACGCCACGCTGACCTTTCCGCAGACGATCGCCATGCGCTACTACTACCTGGAACCGACGCCGGAGAAGCAAGCAGTGGCTGACGACTACGGCAAGTGGTATATCTCGCGGCTGCGGCGCCTGGATCGCCACCTTGAGCAGCACGAGTTTCTGGTGGACAACCGCTTCACCATCGCCGATATCGCCGTGTGCTACGCGCTGTACCTGGGCCGGGCTATACAGTTTGACCAGCACTACCAACCGCAGACGGCCGCCTATCTAAAGCGCCTTATGGCAAGGCCTGCATTTAAGCGTGCCGAGGAACAGGGGGAACCGTTGCAGTTCCCCAGCAGAGGATAAAGACGATGAGCGCAAGTGAACAGGAATTGAAAGCGTTCCGGGGGGAAGTTGCCGCCTGGATGAAAGATAACAATCCCACCGATCCCGGATTCCTGCTGCCGCAGACCTTCATGGAAGTGGGGGATGAGCGACAGCTGGAGTTTCTGCGGCAGTGGCAGCACAAGGTATGGTCAGCCGGTTATCTCGGCATGGCCTGGCCGAAACAGTATGGCGGCGGCGGCGTGGAGGCCGTGTTCCAGAGCATCGCAGACCAGGAGATGCGCCGCGCCGGGGTGCCGATTTGTTTTAACGTGATCGGTCTCGGTTGGGCCGGGCCGCTGATCAACGATATCGGTACGGCAGCGGAGAAGGCCAAATACCTTAAAGGGATTCTCAACGCAGAAGATGTGTGGTGCCAGGGTTTTTCTGAGCCTGAGAACGGCTCCGATCTGGGTAACGCGCAGACACGCGCGGTGCGCGATGGCGATGAGTACGTGCTCAACGGCCAGAAGATCTGGACCACCATGGGCAACTTCGCCAAGTACATGATTTTGCTCGCACGCACCAACCCTGATGCGCCGCGCAAGTACGATGGTCTGTCTTACTTTCTCTCACCCATGCATGTGCCCGGTATTGACACTCGTCCTATCCGCAAGATCACCGGCGAGTACGGCTTCACGGAAACGTTTTTTACCAATGCACGTATACCCGCCGACTGTCTCATGGGTGAAGAAGGGCAGGGCTGGAAGATTGCGATGCAGACTCTGCAGTATGAGCGTGGTGCGGAAGCCGGTGCTGCCGGTGGGCAATCCATGGTGCGGGTCACCGTCGATGACATGATCAGCCAGTTAGACGGTGTCAGGCGCGATGGTGAGTCCGTGCTCAAAGACCCGGTGGTGCGCGACCAGTTAGTGCAGGCCATCATGGAGGAGAAGGCGTTGGCACTGGGTGACCGGCGTGCGCATATCGGGCATTTGACCACGGACTATCCGGGGTCGCTGCCACTGTCAAACAAACTGCGCGCCACCGAAATGACGCGGCGCATGCGGCAGTTGGCGATCAACCTGCAGGGCGGCGAGGGTGCGCTCTATGTGGGCGATGACGAGGCGCGCCAGGGCGGTTTCTGGCAGCGCGCGTATTTCAATAGTTTCTCCGCGACGATCGGCGGCGGCACCAGCCAGGTGCAGGCCAATATCGTGGCGGAACATGTACTCGGCTTGCCGAAGTAAGGAGCAATGATGTCAGTGCTTGGAAATACAACCCTCAGCTTCAGTGAGGAGCAGGCCATGTTGCTGGATGTGGCCAGGGAATTTTGTCGCGACAAATCGCCGATTGCTGCAGTGCGCGCGCAGTTGGAAACCACTAAGGGTTTTGATCCCGCACTGTGGGACGAGATGGTGGCACTGGGCTGGGCCGGCATTGCCCTGCCGGAATCCTGTGGTGGATCGGGACTCGGCGTTGCCGCGCTGGTGCCCGTGGTGGAGGCTATGGGCCGTGCCATGTTGGGTACGCCCCTGATCAGCAGCGCGCTGGCTGGGCAGCTGTTGTTGCGCGCCGCTAATAGCGAGCAGGTCGAACGTCTGTTACCCGCTATCGCAGCCGGTGCCCCGGCCACTCTCGCCCTGCTCGACAATGGCGATTGGGGCGATGCAGGCGTGACCCTGGTGCTCGATGATGAGCGCGTGCTGCATGGCACGAAAAAATACGTGCCGGATGCGGCGGTTGCCAGCCTGTTCGTGGTGTCGGTGACCTATCGCAACAGCGCGGCACTGGCGGTGGTGCCCGCGGATCAACTCGGCGCTGGTGCAGTGCGCCCTAATACCCTGATCGACCAGACCAAACGTGCGGCCAATGTTGACTTCAGCGGTGTGCGCGTCGATGACAACAATGTGATCACTGGTTCTGCGGTGGCCGTTGCACTGCGTGATATCCGTTTACTGGGCGCGCTGCTGGTCGCCGCTGAAGCGACGGGAAGCGCTGCGGCTTGCCTGAATACCATCGTGGACTACCTCAAGACCCGCAAACAGTTCGGTAAGCTGATCGGTTCTTATCAGGCGTTGAAGCACCCGACGGTGGACATTCTCACGGCTACCGATTCAGCGCGTTCGTTCATCTACCACGCCGCCACCCTGGTGGGGGATGCGGCACTGGATACCGATGCGGAAATTGCCTGTCGCATGGCCAAGGCGCACGCCAGTCAGACCCTGTTGTATGCTGCAGACCGCGCCGTACAGTTTCATGGTGGTATGGGTTTTACCTACGACTGCGATGCGCAGTTGTACATTCGCCGCGCCCAGTGGAGCCAGCAACAGTTTGGTGATGCACAGCACCATCGCAAGCGACTGGCTACTCTGCTGCTGGATTGATGGCAGGCGCCAATCGGGTATACTTGCCCCCCCAATCAGCGACACTCTTATTTCCCATGGTAAAAAAGTATCGCGGCCTGAAAGCTAACAGCCTGCCACGCACCCTCTCCGTTTCACTGGCAGGTCTCCGGGCGGGTAGTGCGCTGGCGGTGGACAGTGTGGTGCAACGCGTCATGGGTCGCGGTCCCGATGACGAGGATTCTGATTTTGCCCGCCGCGAAGCCCGCCGTTTCGTGCATGAGCTGGGCAAGCTTAAGGGCACCTATATCAAAATAGGCCAGATGCTGGCGTTGTTTGGTGAACAATTTCTGCCGCGGGTTTTGGTGGAGGCGCTGCGCGATCTATCTGACCAGACCGAACCGCTGCATTGGGATGCGCTCGAATCTTCAGTGCGCGACAGTCTGGGTGCGCGGTATCAAGAACTGGAGATTGATCCGCACGCGATAGCGGCTGCTTCACTGGCGCAGGTGCACCTGGCCAGGATTCGCGCCAGTGGCGACTGGATCTGCCTCAAATTGCAGTACCCCGGATTGGCGCAAGTCATCGACGCCGATTTCGACGCAGTGGTGCGCATGTTGCTATTGGCACGCTGGGTGAAAACGGGCCGGGAGCTGGATGACTGGCTACAATCCATGCGCGCCCACCTGCACAACGAGATCGATTATCGGCGGGAGGCGCAGTTCACTTTAAAAATGGGTGAGCTGGTAGAGGGTGTGCGCGGTGCGCAGGTCAACTATCACGTGCCGCAGCTTTATCTGCAGTACTGTACCGATACGGTGCTGGCGATGGAATTTATTGAGGGCGTCTCGGTGGTCGACCCGGACGTGGCGGGGCTGTCACTGGAGCGCCGCAATGCACTGGCCAAAGGCATGCTGGAGCTATTTTTCTACGAGCTCTACGAATGGGGCTTATTGCAGACCGACCCCAATTTTGGCAATTACCTGCTGCGGCTCGAGGATCGGCGCAAAAAAATAGCGCACGATGAGCTGGTGTTACTTGATTTTGGTTCCGTTCTGGATTGCCCGGCGGATTTTCTGTTCCATCTGCGCCAGACCATTGATGCCGGACAGGCGCAGGACATGCCGCGTCTGGTCGATGGCCTGATAGGCCTTGGCTGCCTGCAAAGCGATGCCAGTGCGGAGGGGCGCAAATTGTTTGCCGATTTTTGCCTGCACCTGCTGGAACCGCTGCGGGCGCCCGAGCAGATACCGGCCGAGTATCTCAACGCCAGTGGCGAATACTGCTGGGGTAAGTCGCGCCTGATGCGCCGTGCAGGGAAGCAGGCCGCGCTATCAGCTGCCAGTCGCCACTTCACGACACCGTCCCGGGATTTTGCCCTGATCGCGCGCAAGCTTACGGGCTTGTTCAATTTCATCGCGGCGCTGGAGGCGGAATTTAACGCCCACGATATGGTTGAGTCGCATATCAGCCGATGGCGGGAGCGGGAGCAGCATGGCGCGAAAAAATAACGACAAGGGCGATGACTCACGGCCGGTACCCACTTCCAGGGCCGGCCGCTTTGCGCGCATGGCACGTATGGCAGGTGGTGTCGCCGGGGGTATGCTGGCGGAGGGTACACGCCAGCTGCGCGCGGGCAAACGCCCTAACGCCCGCGATATGCTACTGACGCCGGGCAACGCTCGGCGTGTGGCTGAGCAGTTGGCGACCATGCGCGGCGCGGCAATGAAGGTGGGGCAGATTCTCTCCATGGATACCGGTGAGTTGCTGCCACGGGAGCTGACCGATATTCTGGCGCGACTGCGTGATGACGCCCGGCAAATGCCGCCCGCGCAGTTGCAGCAGGTGATGTGCGATGCCTACGGCCCAGAGTGGGAGACACTGTTCTACGGTTTTGATATGAAGCCGCTGGCTGCAGCGTCTATTGGCCAGGTGCACAGGGCGCTCTCCCCGGACGGTCGCGAGATTGTATTGAAGGTACAGTATCCCGGTGTCGCGGACAGTATCGACAGCGATGTGGATAATATCGCGACACTGCTGCGACTGTCGGGCCTGTTGCCAGCAGGGTTGGATATACAGCCGCTGTTGGAAGATGCCAAGTGCCAGCTGCATGACGAGGCTGACTATCTCAAGGAGGCGGAGTTCCTGCAAGCTTTCGGCCGCTTGTTGCGCAAGGACAAGCGCTTTGTTCTACCGGCCGTGTTGCCGGAACTGACACACCGCAATGTGCTGGCCATGACTTATGTCAGCGGTGGCCCCATCGATACCCTTATTGACCTGCCGCAAGCCGAACGTGACAGAATCATGACCGCCCTGATAGAGCTGCTGCTGCTGGAGTTCTTTGAACTACGGATGGTGCAAACCGATCCCAATTTCGCCAATTACCAGTACCGACGTAACACCGGTGAAATCGTGCTACTGGATTTTGGCGCCACGCGCCGCTTCAAGGCAGCCTTTGTGAACAACTACAAAAAGCTGGTGCGTGCGGCGGTGGCGGGTGATGACGCTAAGTTGATCGCCTCTGCCGAGCGGCTGGGCTATGTCCTGGTTGATACGAACAGCGCCTACCAGAAACTCGTGCTGCAGTTTCTCATGGTGGCGCTGGAGCCGGTGTGCACCGATGTTGCTTACGATTTCGCGCGCTCCGATATGGCGCGTAACATGTCAAAAATGGCGGAGGATATAGGTGCTTACCGCGAATTCTGGCAGGCCCCGCCGGCTGAGGCGGTCTATTTTCACCGCAAGATTGGCGGTATGTTTATGTTGGCCAGTCGGCTCAAGGCACGGGTCAATGTGCATCAGCTGATGCAGCGCTGGCTGGCCTGAGCCTGGTTTCTCGCCTACTCAGCGCGAGATTTCTTGCCCTTCTTTTTACCTGACAGTGCGCCGTCGCGCAATTCTTCGAAGGAGGCCTGCAGGCAATCCGCGTAAAAGGCCGGGTCCGGCAACATATCCCGGCAGGCGGTAAACGACAGATTGATGGTTCCCCTTTTTTCCTGCACTGAACTGTACACGATGTGGAACAATCCCACGTTGGGCAGCAGCGGGCCGAGGCTGATGGTATCGATCAGCGCGGCGCCGCACATGTACAGCTGCAGCGGTGGCCCTGGTACATTGGTCACGATGGTGTTGAACACGACACTGGCTTCGGCCAGGCCCGTGGCGCTCGCGGTGCGTATTGCCAGTGACAACACGTTGCCCGGCATCACGTCGGTCAGGTCCACGGCGAAGCGCGGCCCCAGGGCCTCGGCATAAGCCTTGGCCGACATGGCCTCTGCGTGTACTGCGGTCAGACGCTCGCAGGGATCGACAATATCCGTGCGCAGGGCGACGTTCATAAAGCCCACCATGTTGCCGCCGGCAGCGCGCTCCTGTGCTGAGCGTACGTCGATCGGACAGCCGGTGACCAGGCTTGCTGTGGGCAATTCGTCTTTGTTGTCCAGGTATTTGCGCAAGCCGCCGGCCACGATCGTCAGCATGACGTCATTGATGGTCGTGCCAGGCTGTGTATTCTTGATGCTGCGCACTACCTCGAAATCAAATTTGCGACCCTCTACCACCCGGTGCCGTGAAATCCGGCCCTGGAAGCGGGTTTTGGGTTTGTCCGCAAGATTGTGGAAGTGCTTTTCCTGTCGCCCCTTGCGCAGGCGCATGACAGTCGGTCCGGCCTCCTTCAGCATGTCTATCATCTGGCCCGGTTTGCGCCACGAGTCGAAGTAGGCCCGCCCGAGCATTCTGGCCACGGAAGGCCGCTCCACCAGCCATGGCGGCGCACCGCCCACATCCCTGGTTTCCGGGCTCAGGTCATGCACAATATTCATGAACTGGGTGCCGGTGGCACCGTCCATCGCGCAGTGGTGAACCTTCATCAGCAGTGCAAAACAATTTGGCGGATAGCCCTCGATGTTATTGAGCCCCTCAATGACGTAGATTTCCCACATCGGCTTGTCGCGCCGCAGCGGCTGCGAGTGAATGCGGGCCGTCAGAATGCAGAGTTGGCGCCAGTCACCGGGCTTGGGCAGCGCGATATGGCGCACATGGTATTCCATATCAAAATCCGGGTCCTCCACCCAATAGGGTCGGCCCAGGTTATAGGGTACAAAGGCCAGTTTGCGCCTAAAAATCGGCGACAAATGCACCCGACTCTCCAGCATCTGCAAGATCTGTTTGAAGCGCACCTTGCCGCTGGGCGCGGTGGATTGATCGTAGATGTTGACGCCCCCGATATGTTGCGGCAGGCCATCCAACTCGGCGTGCAGGAACATGGCGTCCTGTCCGGATAATTGTTGCATACGTTGAATTCCGTGGATGAAATGTTGCAGCGCCCAGCATACGTGCATGAGCATGGGCGTCAATACACAAAAAGCGGCGCTGCCAGTTCCAGTCAATGGCGCTGGCAGGGCCGAAGGGTTACCGCCCTAGTTGGCGGCAACGACCCGGGGACTGTCGTTTGCTTCTTCGCGGCGTATGCGCACGACCAGGGGGATCAGGACTACGGCGATCACTGGCGTAAAGATCGCTGCCAGCAATAGCAGGGTTGAGTTCACGCCCAGTCGGTCCAGGGCGTAGCCCAGGAGTGGCCCGGTGCCGATAAAAACCGCCCGCACTGCAAGGCTGACCAGGGAATTGACGGTAGCGCGGAAATTCCCCGGCACCCGTCGATTCAACGCCTCGTAAAACAGACTCATACTCAATCCTCTGGACAATTGCAGTGCGAAGCCGAACATCACGCCGATCCAGCCTGCACCCAGTGCCATTCCCAACAAGCCCAGTAAGGGCAAAGCCCCAATCAGGAACAACACGTTGCGCGTGCCCAGGCGTTGCTCCAACGCACCGGCGTATCTGGCTGCTACGGCCACTGTGAGCGCGAGTGCTGCCCAGATGTAGCCGAAGTAGTCGATGGGTATCGCCTGCAACTCCCAATATTTCTGGTAGATCCAGAACACGTAGACAGCCAGCAGTCCAAACACAGTGATAGCGAAGGCTGTCCACAGCACCACGGGCTTACCGAATAGCAGCAATTCAATAATGCTGCGCGCGTTACTCTGGTGGCTGACCTCAAGCTTTGGCCTTGGTACTTCCACCAGCGCCAGCGCCAACGCCAGCGGTGCCAGTCCAATAACCGCCTGCGCCACGATCACTGCGTCCAGCGACCACAGCAGCAGTAAGCTGGCGGTCACACCGGCAATACCGGACGCTGCTGCCTCCACAGAAATCAATCGACTGAGTGATTTCCCCGCGCCTGCACCACCGGCCAACCCGCGCTCCTGCAAATACACTTCCGTGTCATACAGCAGTGCAAGGTCGGCACCCGACGTCAGGCTGAAGCCTATTCCCAGGATCACTTCGTAAACCAGGAATTCCACAAAGCTATCCGCCCACAACAGGCACAAAAAGCCCAGCGCGAAAAATGCCGCACCCAACACGATAGTGCTGCGCCGACCCCAGATGTCAGCAAGGTAACCGGAGGGAACCTCCAGCAGCGCGATGGTCAGGGCGAACAGTGCCTGTGTCTGCATGACCTGATTCATGGACAGGCCGTGTCCCTGCAGCATCGGCACGAAGACGGGATTCACCACCATAAAGCTGTTGAAAAACCCCAGCAGATAAATGGTACGGATATTGTTGTGCAATGAGCTGTTCACTTTTCGTGTCCCTGTTGGTCCGGGAGCCTGAAAAGCGGAGAAGATTTCTTACGGGAATAAAAAAAGGCCTCCGGATTCAGTGTTCTCGGAGGCCTTCTTTAAAGAGTATTTACTTCAAGTGCTTCCTAAAACCTCGCTGTTTGCCCACAGGCACACAGCAATCACGGCGCTGGAGCCGTGGCGCTTAAATGTGCTTGCCTGTAGCATGAATACGGTGGTCATGGAATTCACTTGATTGTTTGAAAGAATAAATGTGCCTTTTGGCACCGGGGCATAATGCTCTGCATCCCCGTACGGGTCAATGAAAAAATGCGGTCTGTGAAAAAGTTCACAGCCCTGCGTGCGTGTGATTGTGTCGATCACTGTTGATGATCCTTCTGCGGATAGGCTGGCATTCTGCCAATACGCAGCTATGATGTAGCCCTAATAAATCACTATAGAGAGAACACAAGCAATGCGACTTTATACAAAACTGGCGTGCGTGAGTTTGCTGGGCCTGGTACTGATCGGGTGTAGCGATGGCAGTAACAATGGTCTTAGTGTGGCGCCCGATGAGAGCGCCGTCTTTGGTGTTGCTAATGGCTGTTTCGCGATTTCCCCCGGCACTCAGGCGGGCTTCATTACGGCCTCCACTTCTGCTCAGGCCTATGATCTGAGCGCTGGCCGGGCAGAAGACGCCAGCCGATTTTTGTTGCGGCCATCTGATCTGGGTAAATACTTGCTCTATGATGAAGACGCAGGCTATGTGGTTTCCGACGGCCTGGCGCTGCAGCGGCAGACATCGCTCACGTCAGACATTAGTGAGATCAATGGCAAGGTCGTGGTGCAGGACCGTCTGCAGTCGGAGGGTGAATGGCAGTTGCTGGCTGCTGCAAACGGCCGTTTCCTGTTGCAACATATCAAGAGCGGAACCTATGTCGGGAAGAGCGGGGCGATGGTGGCGGCTGCGCAGGCTGCCGAGCTGTCATTCGTCGAACAAACGGATTGTGCAATCTTTCCTGAGCTAACACTCGATGCAACGGGAGGCGTAAACGTCACGGAGTTCGAAGATGGCTCGGTGTTCGGTTTCGTGGAGACCCATGCACACCTGTTCTCCAACCTTAGCTTTGGTGGCGGCGGCGTGTTCCACGGTGCGCCGTACCATGCTTTGGGTGTTGAACACGCACTGGGCGATTGCAACCTGAATCATGGTGAGGACGGGCGCAAGGATTTTATGGGTGCGACGTTTAACGCTGGCGTGGGTGACTTTAATGCGCTGCTGCCGGCGATTCTGGCGGGAGAATTGCCGCAAAAAGATCACGACACCGAGGGCTACCCGGAGTTCACCTCTTGGCCGGACGCGCCGCGCAGTGCGACGCACCAGGTGCAGTATTACAAATGGATAGAACGCGCTTATCTGTCTGGATTGCGCTTACTGGTGCAGGATGCCACTACCAACCAGGTGTTGTGCCAGTTGGTCACCGGCATCGGCGCCAACCCCAAGCGCTACGATTGCAATGACATGATCGCCGTAGACAGGATCATCGAGGCAACCTATGCGCTGGAGCGTTATATCGATGCGCTGGCCGGCGGCCCGGGCCAGGGTTGGTTTCGTATTGTGTTTAGTCCGGCCCAGGCGCGTGAGCAGATCAAGGCCGGCAAGCTGGCAGTGGTGCTGGGTATTGAAACCTCCGACCTGTTCGACTGCTTCCTGGTGCCCTTTGGTGAATTCAGCAAGTGCACCGAAGCCGATGTGGTCGCGAAGTTGGACGACTATCATGGCAGGGGCGTGCGGGTACTGTTCCCTGTGCACAAATTCGATAACGCCTTTTCCGCCGGTGATGGTGATCGGCGGGTCAGCGACATTGGCAATTTTGGCCACACAGGGCATTACACCAACTTCATTTTATGTCCCGATGAGTTGTTGATGTTTCCTGGAGGTTTTGATGCTGGCGGTTTGAACTTCGCGAATCTCAACCAGCCCCGCGACGTGTACGATTCCCCGCCGCCGTTTGATATGAGCGGTTTCGACGCCAACCCCATTGGCACTCTCTTACCGAGTATCGGCCTGCTCGGCGGTGGGCGACTCGAGGGCGAGTACTGCCAGAATCACGGGCTCACCGACCTGGGTGAATTCCTGATGCTGGAAATGATGAAGCGCGGCATGGTGATCGAAGTCGATCACATGCCCAGGAAGAGCTACAAACGCGCCTACGAGATGCTGGTAGAGAATGATTACCCTGCCATGGGTACGCACGGGCGCAACAACAACGGCCTCCTGTACGAGTTGGGCGGCATGTCCAAATCCAACCTGGGCCGCTGTCGCTCGAAGGACAGACCCGCCAGCATGGATGATGGCTTCCAGCAGCGCATCCAGTTAATGCGCGACAAAGGTGCCTTCCCGGCAGAAGGTTTTGGTTTTGACCTGAATGGTTTTGCCGGTGCATCGGGCCCCAGGTTTGGCGCGAACAGCGACTGCGCCGACCCGCAAACCGATGAGGGCATCACCTACCCGTTCAAATCCTATGCCGGTGACGTCACCTTGCAACAGCCGGTGGTGGGCGATCGCACACTGGACTTCAACACCGAGGGCATGGTCCATCTGGGGTTGGTCGCTGAACTCATTGAAGATGTGCGACGCGATGGCGTGACCGACGAGGAACTGGAGCCGCTGTTCAAATCTGCCGAGGGCTACCTGCGAATGTGGGAGAAATCGGAGCGCCGGGGTGAGGCGCTTAGTCAGTAGTGAGCGAGAAAACGCCCAACCATCAGCGCAGTTCCATGTCCTGCCCGACATCCTTGGCGGATGTCGATTTATTCGGCCCGGGCGCGCAGGAACACTGGTACGAAGCCTATCCGATACTGCACCGGGAGGCACCGGTGCAAGTCTTACCCGGTCAGGGGAGCGATGGCGTAAGCGATGCGTTCGTGCTGAACTGTTACGAGGATATAGAGCGGGTAGTCAAGGACCCGCAGCGCTTCACTCCCGTGATGAGCATGCTGGTGCAGGGGTTGCAGGCGCTAGTTGATCGGGGCGAGCAACCACCGCAGGATGCATCGCGTTTCAATCTGGCGCTGGACTCCGTGCGGACCTTGCGACCCACCATCGAATTGTGGCGTGCCCATCGCCAGGAACTGACCGATCCCTGGGTGGGGCCCGGTGCCCGACGTCACCAGCAGATGATCCAGGGCATAACTGATGATCTGATCGATCAGTGGATCGATCGGGACGATGGTGACGGCAAGGGTACGGTGGAGTTTATTCAGGAATTTGCCCGGCCTTTACCACAAAGGGTTATGGCCAGAGTGTTGGGCTTCCCGCTGGAAGATGTCAACCAGCTGGCGGCCTGGGGTGGGGCCCAGGTGATGCAGTATGTTTATGGCAAGGGCCATCTCAACCAATTGAGTGAAGAAGAGACTGCGCTGCAGGCGCAGCGGCTGGACGGCTTCGCCGATTATCTGGCGCAGCAGGTTGCGCGCAAACGCAAGCATCCCGAGGACGACATGATCAGCGCCCTGACGCAAATACGTTACACTGCGCTGGACCGCAAGCTGACCGACGAGGAAGTCTACGGCATTATCTACTTCATGGTGTTGGGTGGGCTGGAGACCACGCAATACGCGCTGGAGGAAGAGGCACAGTTGCTGTGTGATCAACCTGAACTGTTCGCCGCGATCAAAGCCCAACCCGCTAAAATACGGGCCTTCACCGAGGAGGCCATGCGCTTGCGCGCGCCTACCCAGGGCCTGTCGACCCGTGTCACGACGCGTGATGAAGAGTTCCAGGGCGTCCACGTGCCGGCCGGGTCTATTCTTCATATCCGCTTTGGTGCCGGCAACGTCGATCCGCAGCAGTACACCTGTCCCTACCAGCTGGACCTGGAGCGCAAGGCGCTGGGCAACCATCTCACCTTCTCGCAGGGCCCGCGTACGTGTCCAGGCGCGGGCATTTCACGGCTGGAACAAACTATCGCCTGGGAGCGGTTGTGTAGCCGCCTTGATAGTCTGGAATACGCGCCGGGCAACACCTTCGAGCACCAGCCCGGCATCATGCTGGGCACGCTCGCGCTTAAACTGCGTTTTCGTCGCTCTGTCTAGTTGACATGGCAGGCACTCATGAACCGTCCTTCCGGGGATAAGGCCTGATCGCTCAGAAGGCTGGGATATTCGCTCTTCAGGCCTTATCCCCGGAAGGACTCTAGCCGGAGTGAAGTAGACGGTTGTGAAGTACGTGCGCTACAAGGCGAGTGGCAGCGGACATGCCCCGCGGCGAATATCTCAGCCGTTTGAGCAAGCGGG
>JANNVJ010000079.1:0-9564 GCA_031414375.1 Haliea sp. | reverse complement strand
TACCAACTGGGCAGCTTCCAATCGAAATTCCGGACTGAACGCTCGTCTTTGTCTTCTGCTCATACTTGTTCCCATTCATGCGCTTGGGGGATTATATTACCCCTTAGTGAATGGACAAATTTACTGAGCCACTACATACCGGAGGCATGATGAGCTAACTAGCATTTTGGCTTTGAGGCGAAAATTCCTAAACATATAGCGAGGTTAACCATGAAGACGCAATACCCATTCACAGGAGTGCTGTTATTTTCGGCCTTAACACTAAACGCTGTAGCGGCAACTCCATCTCAAACGGTTACTGAGCCGCAAGCTGCAGCAGCTACCAGCAAACAAGCAGCAACAGTCAAATTTTGGACTAAAGATCGGATCGAAAGTGCGAAACCCATGATAATGATCGATACCGGAGATCCAAGTATTGCGACAGATGACGCTGCTGGCTTTTCACCCGAGTCCACAGGCACACCAGGATCGACAGAAAGCGGATCGCCGTCTCCCAAGTCTGAGGCCATTAACCGCAATGCGTACCCAGCAGACTGGGAAGCACTTGAAGATCAAGATGTCAGCAACTTGTATATATCGAGCGAGGAGTTGTTAGCGGCAACCGACGGCGAGTTTGCAGATGCCATTGCCGGAACTGGAAGTGTCTACACCTATTATGACGTCAACACCAATGAAGCCTTATGGAAAATCTACCCCCACAAATGGAGCGGTCTATTCACCTTTACGACACCGTCGGGGAATGCAAGCTGTTCAGCCACAGCGATCAGTAATAATCACATCCTGACAGCCGCTCACTGCGTCTATGATACGCCTTCCAGAAATAAGTATTACACGAACATGGCGTTTCATCCTGCTTACCGAAATGGAAGTAAGCCTTATGGCACTTTCGCCGCAGCTGGCTGCCGTGTATTGACGGCTTGGGTAAATTTAAGCGGAAGCTATAGCATAAATTCCTGGGCCAGACATGACGTAGCCGTTTGCAATGCAGGAAAAAACTCAGCAGGCCAAACGCTTAACAATGCAGTTGGCTGGGCGGGCCGTAGCTGGAATCTCACCTACCAGCAACTGCATTTCAATTCTGGCTATCCTGCGAGCAATTACAATGACGCCTCTCTCCCATCGCCTACTGCCTATTTGCGAGCTTGTACGGCTGAATCATTCCAGCAAACCACTGAGACGTTAGGTAGTGGCTGTTACTATGGGCGTGGAATCAGCGGCGGTTCCTGGTTGAGAAGCTATGCACCGTTTAAGTTACAAGGCCAGGTGAACAGCGTGAACTCCGGGTTGTTCATTGGCGCTCAAAACCTCTACGGCGCGAGATTCAACAGCAACAACATTGTAACCCTCTGTAACGCAGAAGGGTGTTGATCCATTACGGAAGTAAATTTGATCAAATCTGATGACGGAAAGGGCCGCTGCGGTGGCCTTTCCGTCTTTGCGGGGCACGAATTACTCAACGCCCCCACCCCAACTCGAGCCACCGGTAAAGAAACACTTGACCGCGCTGCTTGCGGAATGCCAGACGGCCCTCATCCAGCGCGAATTCAAAGGTTTGGACGAAGCACTCCCGTCGATTGGCCAGATCAACGCGATTTGACTCAACACGGATCTCACCTTCGATGACTTCGCGTCCGAGCGCGTAGAGTCGATAGAACCGCCTGGACGATCAGCCAGCGCCTGGCTTGACCCGCCGGCCCCGCGTTATAGGCCGCGGTCGTCAGTGCGACATGACCGAAACGGTCCTGGATGCGCGCCAGATAGTTGAAGTCGAGCGCGATGTTGAGACCGGGATCGAAGAGTGCCCAGCGGGAGGGCGCACCCAGACCCAGTTCAGCCGCGACCTCCGCCACCGTTTTGGGCATAAGCTGCATCAGGCCAATGGCACCGGCAGATGAGGCGACCGTGCGGGCGAAGACGCTCTCCTGACGCAGGATGGCAAAGATCTAGTCGTCAGCGATCCCGAGCTGCCATGCCTGCTCCGCCGTAACCGTCCGGTAAACCCATCTTTCCGAGCACCGCGAACTCCGCAAGCTAAGTGCCCACCTAATGCTAAGTGGGCACCTGATATGGATAACGAAGCGCCTCTCCCAACGGTCATTAAGCGTCGGCGTCGCCACTCACCCTCATTCAAGCAGCGCTTGGTGGATGAATGCCGGCAACCCAATACCTCCATCGTCGAAGTGGCGGTGCGCCACGGCCTTAACCTCAACCAAGTGCACACATGGCGACGCTCACTGGGTAGTGCAAGTGTCGGGGACTTTGTGCGACTACCCGTGCCCGCCACGAGAGAACCCGGCCACAGCGTAGCGCAAGTGTGCTCTACTGTCAGCATTCGACTGGATGGTAGCTACGGTACGATCACGGCGGACTGGCCTCTACGCGAGATCGACTGTTCAGTCGCATGGCTCAAGGCGCTGATGCAATGATGCCCGATAAAGCGGGGCAGGCCCTTCGTATCGATGAGGTTTGGCTCGCACGCGAGCCCCTCGATATGCGGGCAGGCCCTAAGACGGCGCTGGCGCGAGTGATCAACAGCTTCGGCGAAGCGCGCCACCACTGCGCCTATGTCTTTGCCAACAAGCGCGCCAATCGGATGAAAGTGCTGGTGTGCGACGGGTTTGGGATCTGGCTCGCCGCCCTCCGGTTGCACCAGGGGAAGTTTATATGGAGCGCTCTGCGCACGGGCACTGCAGTGGAGCTGGATGCCCAGCAATTGCAGGCCCTGGTGGTCGGATTACCCTGTCAATACGCAGCAGTAAACCACGTGATCGACCGGCAGTAGACCACACCAAATTGTACGCGGCCAGTCTACGCAAATAGTCCATCTGGCCCCGCAACATGATCGCTGGCACAGTACCGGTCATGGACTCGCGCATCGATCTCACACAACTCTCTGAGAATAAGCTCCGCCACCTGGCGGTGCAGATGCTGGCGACACTGGATGAGAAAGACGCGGCGCTGCATGCACGCGACGAGACCATCCGCCAGTACCGCATTCGCAACGAACACCTGACCCACGAGATCGCGCTGCTCTAGCGACACACGTCTGGCGCACGCAGCGAGTCAGGTGGCGGTTTGCAGTACCGTCTGCTTGATGAACTCGTTGACGAAGATATTGTGGCGGTGGAAACCGAGCTTGAGTTGCTTGCCAGTATCCACAGCGCGACACCACCCAGGAAGCGCACACCCAAACGCCAGGCATTGCCACCGCAGTTACCGCGCACCGAGATTTGTCACGATCCCGAGTCAACACAGTGCCCGAGCGGCTGCGCCCTGACGCGCATTGGCGAGGATGTCAGCGAGAAGCTCGACTATGCACCGGGACAGTTCATGGTAGAGCGCCACATTCGTAGCAAGTGGGCTTGCAAAGACTGCGAGACCGTGGTCCAGGCACCGGTGGCACCCCAGGTGATCGACAAGAGTATCCCCACGACGAACCTGCTGGCCCAGGTCCTCATTGCCAAGTACGCCGACCATCTGCCGCTGTATCGCCAACAGCAGATCTGCGCCCGCGCAGGTGTTGAGATCCCACGCTCCACCCTCGCTGCGTGGGTGGGCCGCCGCGGTGTGGAGCTGACGCCGCTGGTTGAGCAACTGCGCAGCGCACTGCTAAAATAGCCGGTGCTGAACGCCGATGAAACACCGGTACCCATGCTATCGCCGGGCAACAAGCGCACGCACCGCGCGTATATCTGGGCGTATGCCACGACCCGCGACGCTGACACACAGGCGGTGGTCTACGACTTCGGGCCTGGCCGTTAGGGCGAGGCGTGCAGAGCGTTCCTGGCGGGCTGGTGCAGCCATCTGGTCTGCGATGATTACGGTGGTTACAAAGCAGGCTTTGCGAATGGCATTACCGAGGTAGGTTGCTGGGCACACGCCCGACGCAAGTTCTACGACCTCACAGAGCGCAACGACAGCCCAATCGCCAAAAAGGCGCCGGGTTACATCGGCATGCTGTATGAGATTGAGCGCCAGGGTGCCGAGCTATCGCCGGAGCAACGTCAGCAACTGCGGCAGTCCAGGACCCGGCCCATCATTGAGAACCTGCACGACTGGCTAAGCCATCAGCGTGCACAGGTTACCCATGGAACCCGCACCGCCAAGGCCATTGATTACACACTCAAACGCTGGGCGGCGTTGGTGCGCTACCTTGATGACGGCAAAGTCCCCATCGACAACAATTGGGTCGAGAATCAGATAAGACCCTGGGCATTGGGTCGCAAGAACTGGTTATTTGCAGGTTCCCTGCGCAGTGGCGAACGCGCGGCTAACGTGATGACCCTGATCCAGTCCGCGAAGATCAATGGCCTTGATCCGCAGGCTTTCCTGCGTGATGTACTGGAGCGTATGCCCACGGCCAGGCTATCAGACCTGGATGATCTGTTGCTGCACAATTGGAAAGCGCCGGTCAAGGTGTGATGGCGGGGCGGTTACGGATATACTCCCGAATCACCTTCTCATCTCGACCTACGGTCGATGCAAAATATCCTCGCGCCCAGAAATGCTGACCCACAAAGTTTTTCTTGTGTCCTGCATAAGTCCACGCGATATGGATTGCACTCTTGCCCTTGCTGTACCCCACAACCTGTGACACCGAGTACTTTGGCGGAATTGAGATCATCATATGCACATGATCCGGCATCAAATGTCCCTCCTCTATCAGGCTTTCCTTCTGCCTGGCCAAACTGTGGAACACATCAGCCAGTTCCCTTCGGATCTGACCGAATATTGCTTTCCTCCGATACTTTGGAATGAAAACGATAGGGTACTTACACTCCCATCGGGTGTGATTTAAACTGTTTATTTGTCTTATGGTTACTCCCTTGTGTGGTGCATGGCGGCTCACACTTGGGAGTTACTATGGGACTTCCGGAATTGTCAAACTTCGGGTGCCTCCCCGGCAAAGCCGGGGGGTCTCCCCTTGTACTAAACACGACGACATAAGTAATGCCGTATAAATGATGTTATACTGACGGCGCTTTCCCCATAAAACCACCGTCATGCGAAAACTGCAAATTGCTGATGCCGATGTGATGCGTATTGCCATTCAACAAGAAATTCAGCGGTCGGAGGAATCTCGGTACGACCACAGGCTCCACGGTTTGTTGCTGGTAGCTGCGGGTCACAATTGTCAGCAGGTCGCAGAGTTGTTCAGCGAGGACCGCCGCACAGTGCAACGCTGGGTCAAGACCTTTGAACATCATGGTCTTGATGGGTTGCGCGAGGGTGAACGATTGGGCCGCCCAAGGTCGCTGACAACCCGGCAATGGACGTCGCTGGAGAAGGATCTGCGAAAAAGTCCGAACGAATTCGGTCTTGTCGGCCACCTGTGGGACGGCAAGCTCCTTTCTGAACATGTGCACCGGCGCTATAACGTGGAGCTCGGTATTCGTCAGTGCCAGCGATTGTTTAAACAAATGGGATTCAGGTTTCGCAAGCCTCGCCCCCAAGTGACACAGTCTGATACTGAGAAGGTTCAGTCTTTTAAAAAAACTGCGCCTGTTAGCAAAACGGGACGACGTTGAATTATGGAGTTTGGACGAATGCCATTTCCAGCAACACGGTACTCGCTGTCGCATGTGGATCCCGCCCGAGGACAAGGATCCAGTAGTGATCCATGCGTCCAGCCGCAAATCCATTGCCTGCTTTGGCGCGGTCAACCTACAGAGCGGGAAGTTCATTTGTGCACTCTCACCCATATTCAATGCGGTCACGTTCGAAATGTTCTTGAAAAAACTGCTTCGCCACCGTTCCTAGGGGAAAAAGATGGTCGTCATTTTGGACAACGCCCGTTACCACCACGCCAAGCTGCTAAAGCCGCTGCTGAAGAAACATCAGAAACACCTCGAGCTAGTGTTCCTGCCGCCATACAGCCCTCAACTGGCTCCGATCGAGCGAGTGTGGAAGTTGGCTCGTCGATTGGCCACACACAATCGGTACTTTGCCAGTTTGAAAGAGGTACAAATTGCCATCGGATCTTGTTTTGATCGGTGGCGAAAACCCAACTCAGTGCTGCGCAGACTATGCGGTATTATTTAAGACGCTATGTTTAGAAAAAGCCGCAACATTTTCTGCGGCTTTTTTGTTGGTCTTATGAGAGGGCGAATCAGGCGCTGGGTTATGTCAAAAAGGTAAACTCTTGCGGGAGTGTCTACTACATCGATATCCTGGGGAGCACCTAGTTATTTCTACTCATGCTATGCTGCGCCCAGTATCCACTTCAAAAAGAGATACTCACCGACAATGAAATCACTGTTTGGCACTATGCGCACCACCATACGGCTTACAGTAGTCACTGCTTTTATATTCGCGACAATCCTGACCGCCAGCGTGGCCATCGGTTTGCAGTATTACTTCGGCCAATCCATGGCCAGGGAAGTCGCCTCCGATTTTTATGCTTCTGCCTCATCCTCCATCGCCGGCGAGCTACAAAATGTCGGGCGAATAAACGCGAATGTTATCGATTTGCTGGCCGAAAATCCCATTCTGCTCAATGGCTCAGAAGAGGCAGCGCATCTGGCGATCTTTACCCAGGTGCTGAAGAAAAATCCCTTGTACTACGGGATTTATCTGGGCGGTGGTGACGGCAGCTTCTTCGAGGTGATCAATCTTGATACGAGTGATGCCGCGCGCAAGACGCTGCGCGCGCTGCCATCTGACCGCTGGCTAATCATCACGTTGCAGCAGGGCACATCCGGACAAGAGCGACTGTACCGGTATCTGGACAAAAACCTGAAGGTACGATTATCACGCTCGGAACCGACAGATTACGATGTGCGCGCCCGCCCCTGGTATGCCAGCGCTATCGCTTCCAGCGACATTCAGTTTACCGAGCCTTATATGTTTGCCCAGCTTGGGGTGCCCGGCCGAACCCTATCAAAACGCCTCTCACAGACTGACACCGTCGTGGCGATTGATATGACATTGGCAACCATGTCTGAATTTCTGAATACGCACAAGGTCGCCAGACAGGGGGAAGTCTATCTATTCACGGCTGACGGGGAGATCGTAGCGTCCAGCTTGTCGCGACAGGCCGATGGGGCGGGGCTTCCAGCAGTACCTGAGTTGCAGCTCACCCAGACAGAAAAAAAGCTGGTGGCGTCGCTGCCCGAATTGCGTGTTTCCAATGAGCTGAACTGGCCACCGATCGACTTTACCCAGTCCGGGCAACCTAACGGTTACTCTATCGACGTTATCAAACTGATCGCACAGATGACGGGACTGAAAGTTCGGTTTGTCAATGGATACAGTTGGCCGGAGCTGGTGCAGCTGTATCAGAAGGGTGAAATTGATCTGCTACACTCGGTAGCCCGGACGAAGAATAACGAAAGTTTGGGACTGCACGGCAAAAGCTATGCCGAATTGCCCTTTGCAGTCGCCACCGCAGAGGGCTCTGCCGCCATCAACGATCTGTCACAGCTTGAGGCAAAGCGGCTGGCCATTCCCGCAGGTTGGTCAATTATTCCTATCGTCCGAGCCCACTTTCCAGGGATAGACATTGTTGAAACTGAGTCCACGCTGCAGGCACTCGAATGGGTGCAATCCGGCCAGGCAACCGCTGCCCTTGATAACGAAGTCATCATGCGCTACATCGCGCGGAGCTACTTCCTCACTGGCCTGCAAATCAGTACCGCTGTCGATTTTGGAGACGGCGAATTGCCGGACAAACTGCATATAGTGGTCAGTGCAAACAATACCCAACTTCGTGCCTTGCTGGACAAGGCCATTACCGCTATCGGACCGCAGCAGCTCAAGTATCTGTCCGACAAATGGTTGGCCCCCGATAAGGAGACTGGAGCGGCCTATTCCAACGTCGTTCCCAGTGACACCCTTATCCAGATAGCCGCTAACCCGGGAGCACAGGGCAGGCTGATTGAAACCGAGTTTGCCGGCGAAACCTACCTCGCCTATGCGGCCCCAACAGGAGATGGCGAGAACCCTCTCTTTATGGGCATACTCTCACCGCGCGACACGGTCGTCGCCCCATTCCTCAAACCGGTCAAACTATCCATTGCGATTACTTCTGCCTTCCTCCTTCTGATCCTACCGCTGTCCTGGCTTTTTGCGAATCCCATCGTACGCCCGATCAGGCAGTTGGCGCTTGAAAACGACAAAGTACAAAGGCGTGAGTATGCGAAAGTACAGCGCGTCAACTCGCACGTGCAAGAGTTGGATGAATTGTCTGGCTCCATGGTGAGTATGGTTGCCGCAATTCAGGCCCACGAGCTCGCGCAACGCGCGCTGATGGACGCTTTTATTGAGTTGATTGCGCAAGCTATCGATGACAAGTCTGCCTATACGGGCGGCCATTGTAAGCGTGTGCCGGAACTGGCGCTCATGCTCGCAGAGCACGCATCCGCCAGTGCGCTACCTGCTTTCCATAACTTCAGCCTACAAACAGACGACCAATGGCGCGAATACCGTATCGCTGCATGGCTGCATGATTGCGGCAAGATCACCACACCCGAACACATCGTTGACAAGGGCAGCAAGCTGGAAGCTATTTACAATCGTATTCACGAAGTACGCATGCGCTTTGAGGTGCTGTGGCGCGATCTGGAAATAGCCTTCTGGAAGCAACGCATGGATACGCCGGAGCAACATCCTCAGTTGCTTGTGCATTTGCAGCAGGCGCAACGCGAGTTACTTGAACAATTCGCTTTCATCGCGAACTGCAATGTTGGTGGTGAATTCCTTGATGAGAAAAAAATCCAGCGGCTCCGAGAAATCGCGACACAAACCTGGCAGCGACACTTTGATGATCGCCTCGGCCTATCGCCGCTGGAGGAGTTGCGCACGGCGGGAACCCCACCAACACTACCGGTTACCGAGCAGCTGTTAAGTGACAAACCGGAGCACATAATCGAGCGGGGGCAATCGTCGCACTATCCACCAGAATTGGGGATAAACATGGATATTCCTGAGCACTTGTACAACCTGGGCGAGATCTACAATCTCAGCGTTTCGCGTGGCACTCTAACCGATGAAGATAGATTTAAGATCAACGAACATATGATCAGTACCATAAAAATGCTGGAGAGCCTGCCATTTCCTGAGGAACTAAAAAACGTTCCTCGTTATGCGTCCACCCATCATGAAACAATGAAAGGATCGGGCTATCCGCGCAAGCTGCCCGGTGCGCAACTCAGTATTCCTGAACGCATCCTCGCTATCGCTGACATCTTCGAGGCACTTACCGCATCAGACCGACCCTACAAGAAGGCAAAGCCGGTCAGCGCGGCAATTGATATCATGCATAAGATGGTTCTGGATAACCATATCGACAAAGACTGCTTTGAATTGTTTGTCCGCGAAAAGGTGTACTTGCGTTACGCCCGAGAGTTTCTGCCCGCGAGCCAGATTGATGACGTTGATGAAGGAAAATTTCTGCCAGTGTAATCATCCACTCCGTAATGTTGCGCATAAAAAAATCCCGTAGCACAACGTACTACGGGATTCACGATTAAAGCCTGGCGATGACCTACTCTCACATGGGGAGACCCCACACTACCATCGGCGATGCATCGTTTCACTTCTGAGTTCGGGATGGAATCAGGTGGT
>JANNVJ010000078.1:0-15326 GCA_031414375.1 Haliea sp. | reverse complement strand
AGCACCCGATGTCACTAAGCTTGAATTTTTCAATGGTCTGGGCGGATTCACAGCCGACGGTGACGAGTACGTAACGATCCTTCGCGACGGGCAATCCACACCCGCTCCCTGGATCAATGTGATCGCCAATCCAGTGTTTGGCTTTCAAGTATCGACCGATGGCAGTGGCAGTACCTGGTCTGGTAACAGCCGTGAAAATAGGCTCACGCCATGGTCGAATGATCCGGTCTCAGATCGCTCGGGCGAAGTGCTCTACCTGCGCGACGACGACACAGGCAACCTTTTCGGGCCTACCGCTCTGCCAGTTCGCCACAAGAATGGAGTGTATGTAGCACGGCATGGACGAGGATACAGTCGTTTCGAGCATACGCATCATGGGATCGCGCTCGACCTGCTGCAGTTCGTGCCAGGTGACGCATCGATCAAGATCTCGCGCCTCAGGATCCGCAATATGTCGGGACGTACGCGCCACCTGACACTGACGGCCTACGTGGAATGGGTACTCGGTACATCCCGTACCGAGACAGCGCAGTTTGTGTCAACAGAGATGGATAGCGTTACAGGAGGGATGCTCGCGCGCAACCTGTCGAGCGGTGCCGGAGCAGGCGTTGCATTCATTGACCTGGGCGGACGACAAACCTCCTGGACTGGCAACCGGATGGAATTTATCGGGCGCAACGGTACTCTCGAAAGACCGGCCGCACTCGTCAGGAGAGCAGCACTTTCAGGTCGTACAGGAGCCGGTCTCGACCCCTGCGGCGCATTGCAGAAATCACTGGTGCTTAAATCAAATTCCTCTATCGAACTGGTTTGGCTGCTGGGAGAGGCATCCACGACTAACGAAGCGCAAGCTATGATCAAACGCTGGAGGGGCGCAGATATCGATGGTGCTATGCAGACAGTCCGTGGCGCATGGAAAGACCTGCTCGACACCGTCAAGGTTAAGACGCCAGACCGGGCGTTCGACATCATGCTGAACGGGTGGCTTCTCTATCAAACTCTCGCTTGTCGCCTGTGGGCACGCAGTGCATTTTACCAGGCGAGCGGCGCGTATGGCTTCCGTGATCAACTGCAGGATTCTATGGCGCTACTGATAGCCAGGCCCGCACTCGCCCGCGAGCAACTGTTGCGAGCTGCTGGTCGGCAGTTTATCGAGGGCGATGTACAGCATTGGTGGCTACCACAGACGGGCCGCGGGGTCCGTACTCGCGTGTCGGACGACCGTATATGGCTAGGCTATTGCGTGGCTCATTATATCAAGGTGACCGCAGATGAGGCCGTTCTCGAAGAGATCCTCCCCTTCCTTGATGGACCCGCTTTGCTTGTCGGCGAATCCGACAGCTTTTTCCTGCCCACCACGTCTGACGAGTCGGCAACGCTGTTCGAACACTGTGCGCGTGCGCTTGACGGAGCGCTGGCGGTCGGAGTCCATGGCTTGCCTCTCATCGGGTCCGGCGACTGGAACGACGGCATGAACGAGGTCGGTGCGCAAGGCCGTGGTGAGAGCATCTGGCTCGGATGGTTCCTGCATCTTGTGCTTTTGGAGTTTGCCCCTAGCGCCGATGCACGAGGTGAGCATGTGCGTGCAGAGAGCTGGCGAAAACATGCCGCTGCGCTGCGCACGTCCCTGGAGCAGAACGGCTGGGATGGAGATTGGTATCGGCGAGCGTATTTCGACGACGGCACACCCATTGGATCGGCCACCAACAGTGAATGCCGCATTGATTCGATTGCCCAATCATGGAGCGTGATTTCAGGCGCGGCAGACCCCGTGCGGGCCGCAAAGGCGATGGCTGCGGTGGATCGATATCTGGTGCGAAGGAAAGACGCAGTGATGCCGCTACTGACTCCACCCTTTAGCAGGTCCATGCCAGATCCTGGCTATATTCAGGCCTACCCGCCGGGTATCCGCGAAAACGGTGGGCAGTACACACACGCCTGCGCTTGGGCGGTAATCGCTTTCGCCAAGCTCGGCGATGGCGATAAGGCTGCAGAACTCTATTCTCTATTAAACCCCATCAATCACGCCCATACTTATAACGACGCATTGCGCTACAAGGTTGAACCGTACGTGGTAGCGGCCGACGTGTATTCCGAAACGCCTCATGTCGGGCGTGGGGGCTGGACCTGGTACACCGGATCAGCCGCCTGGGCCTATCGCGCGGGTTTGGAATGGATCCTGGGTTGCCGTGTTCAGGGTGCGACCCTGCTACTCGATCCCTGCGTGCCTCGGTCTTGGACGGAATTTCAGGTCAGTCTTCGATACCATGGCACGCACTACGAACTCGCCTTTGAGAATCCCGACCGTGTTAGCAAGGGGCTTGTAGCACTAACCCTCGATGGCACTGACCTTGAGGCATCTACAGGATTAGTGCTACTTGTTGATGACGGTGCGACGCATCAAGTACGCGTCGTTCTTGGATGAGAGCACCAGGCTTAGCGCAGAAGTAGATCGTCTATAAGTACACTACTAATTGTGATGCCAATAGAAATCCGCTAGCGCTCGATCATCTGCTTCACTTCGCCTTTCTTAATTTGCTGGTCGCGGCCTTCATCGTCCTCGTAGTGCAACATGTCGGTTTCACTGTCCAGCTTCGGTTTTTCCTCGGTAGTGATCATCCGTCCATCCGTAGTGGCGATGATATACTCAGTAGAGCAAGCGGTCATGCTGATGATGCAACAGGTGAATAGAAGATGTTTTTTCATGATACTTTCCTTAGTAATAACGCAGTGAACTGGCAAGGTGGCTACAGCGTGAGCACGCTCGGCGAAAGAGCGGCAACAGCTGAACCATGTATTTCTAATTTTTACGAACGGTCAGGAGAAGCGCGCCACTCATTACCAGCGCACCGAAGCCGAGCCATACTGGGACATTCATCCGTCGCTCCTCATCCACAAACAGGTGTAGCGAACCAAGGTCACTCATATGGGATTCTCTGACGTAATTGAAACCGCCATAGCCCAGTCCCGGAAACAACATAATCAGCAGGATAAACGCTTTGGTTTGTAGCATCACGAAGGTCTCCGCAGTTCTGGATCGAGCGCAGATTGCGATCGGCCTGATTGCATTCTGCACGCCTCTGCTCAGCCATTTCTGTACGCCGGCACACAGACATCGCATGTGCTCTCATTGAAATACTCGCAGTGTATTCCAGTAGGTTCATTTTGCCGCTCTTCTCTTGACCAATTCCAATAGTTCCGTTTTCCGTTGAGCGATCTGCGCACCGAGTTCCACCATATCCAAATTGGAGGACTTGGCCTTGGGAAACATCTCGTCTTGCTCTTCTTTAACGTGATGCTTTACATACTCGGACAGTACTTTTATCTTAGCGTCGAACATCTCGCCATCGGAATCGTTCAATTCAGTCACCAGTAATATCAGGTCAGGTTTTCAGTATCTGGTAAAAAAACTCTAGCTATCAATCGACGATGTATCGGTGGGCTATCGCGCTTAGTCGTAAATATATTTTCTCAAAGTTGGGACGATAGGAGAGAAGATGCATGTTCGAGCACCTTTTCGTGCCAAGGGCGAGCTTTCCACGCATCGTAGCTAATACGCCGAGATCGCTTTAGATCTTTCTCAAACACTGCGCTGACGTGCGCCGCGACTTCGGCGTCATAGACGTTGAGGTTCGCTTCGTCATTTAGTCGAAATGAGCGATTGTCGAAATTGGTAGAGCCAACTGACACCATGAGCCGATCTACGATCAGCATCTTGCAGTGGAACATGGTGGGCTGGAACTCATGGATTTCTGCGCCAGCCTCGAGCAATTCCCCCCATTGTGCACGCGACGCCCTGCGCACGACGTCCGCGTCGATTTGCTCGCCGGGCACGATGATACGAACAATCACCCCACGCTCCAGCGCCGCGCGAATCGCACGCCTGGTCAGGTCGTCGGGGACAAAATAGGCAGCTGACAGATCGATCGTGTGCTCCGCGGCGGTGATCGCAAGCAGGTACATGAGCAGCATACTGTCACCGCCACCACTGGGCGAGCTGGTGAACACCTGTGCTCGCACGTCACCCACGGCAGGAAGCGCCGGGAAGTACTCCTCCCCCTGCAGCACGGTGCCTGTCGTCTTGATCCAGTTGTCCATGAACGCCGCCTGCATCTGCGCCACTGCCGGTCCTTGCAGACGATAGTGTGAATCGCGCCAATGACCCGGCGAGTTCGCATCGCCATTCCAGTTGTCTGCAATACCAACGCCCCCGGTGAAGCCCACCTTGCCGTCGACAATTAGCAGTTTGCGGTGAGTACGATTGTTGATACGCCCCATGTGATACCAGTTCAGCGGGTGGTAGCGCTCCACGTGCACTCCCGCTGTAGTTAACATGTCGAGTAGCTCCTTCTCCATCTTCTGGCTCCCGACCCAGTCGATCAAGACTTGCACTTCTACACCGGCACGGGCCCGTTCGGACAGCGCTTCTGCGAACTCCCGGCCGATCTCACCCGACCAGTAAATGTACGTTTCGAAGTTGATGTTATGGCGCGCACCCCGCACCGCCTCGAGCATCGCGGGAAAAATCTCGACGCCGTTTTCCAGGTTATCGACCAGATTGCCATCGATGATTGGCGGCCCCAGCAGCGTGCCGAGCTCACGACGAAACTGGGGGTCATCGATGGTGTAGCGGTGCTGAATCTTGCGCTGGATCTGCTTTTCGCCGCCTACGAAATTCATCGCAATCACGGTGATAACCGCGGCAATTAGCGCCCCAACGAGTCCCGCAATGATCATGCGTTTACGACTCCACCCCATTAGCTTCTCCGTCACACATGCACCGTACGGCGGCGCCACGTCGCGTCCCCAGGTGCGAGCAAACGCGCATTACCCTCAAGCCGAGAACAATGCGATCAGAATCGAGCCAACTGCACTTAGCGCGCCGCGCCTCTGCGGAAAAGGTTAACCACTAACAACAGGATGACTGCGCCACCAAACGAAACCAGCAGCCCCATTACGCTAAAGTCGCCCTGATTGAGGGTTCCAGCGCCCAGCATCGGTGACAACAGCCAGCCGCCGATCACCGCGCCGACTACGCCTACCACCACGTTTAAAATCATGCCCTGCTGCCCGTCGGTCTTCATTACAAGACTCGCCAGCCAACCGATGATACCGCCCACTACTAACCAGATGAGTATATTCATGTTGTTCTCCTTTTTTACGTTTTGATTGATTGCCGGTTAACACCGACGTTATGTACTTCGCCCGGCGAAATTTTTAATGGTGGGACGCCATCGCCGACGCAAACTGTCATCCCACTGTTCGATACTGCGTACGTTGACTCACTGGCTACGATTCTCAGGTTCACCGCAAGCCGCTCTCTCGCTGCTGGTGGCGATGCTTGCCCAGGGCGGCAATGAAAGCAGCCGACGCGTCTTGACCAGCCTTTGCCAGTACGATGCCCGGATCGCGCTCGCCCGAGGGTAGAGTGGCCAAGATCCCCGCACTGGCGAGCAGCTCCTGTGCAGCGCCCAAGGCCAGAATGGTTTTACCGTGGCGATACTGGGCCTTGATGAAATCCATCGTCTGCTCGTACTGAGCGAGCAGCGCAACTCCTTTGACGCCGTCTGGAAGCACGAGTGCATCGAACACCACCGGCGCCGAATTCTCCAGGGTGCCCATCGCTTCCAGTGGTTTGCGGTCGGCGGTCTGCACCCGACCGAGGCGGGGTGCGATCACGCAAGGCACTGCGCCTGCCGCCACCAGTGCAGCGACCGTGACCACAATCGACGCACCGTCAACGGCGTCCGCAGCCAGGATCGCGACCTTGCGCGTCCGAATGCCACCATCGCCCGGCAGTGCCGTCAACGAGAGTGCCTTCGACCTTAGCACTTCTGGCTTTGCGGGCTTGGCCAGCGCCCTGGGCAGTGCCTTGGGCACCGCCATACCCAGTCCGGCCGCGACCGCCGCGGCCAGGTGCGCAGACACGTTCACCAGCGATGCGACCATGCGCTTGCGGATGGCTGGCACGCTGACCTTGCTGAGTTCAAAGCGGAAACCGCCAATGATGTGCGCTTTCTCCACGTCGCTCTGGCTTTCGTAGAACAGGGTGGCCTGAGTGTAATGGTCGGCGAACTTCTCTGGCTTACCGCGCAACTTTTCGCCCCCGGTCGGCTGTGGGAAAGACACGAATCCCGCCGCGCCAGCCTGGAAAGGGCACCCGCCCCCTAAGGAGTTAGGTTCGTAGGCTACACGGCCGCGCGGGATGGCCTGCCGATGCAAGCCGTCGCGCTGATTGTTGTGCACGGGCGCCAGAGGCGCGTTAATCGGGATCTCGTGAAAATTCACCCCTCCAAGCCGAGTGATCTGCGTATCGATGTAGGAGTGAATGCGGCCGGCCAGCAGCGGATCGTTGCTGAAGTCTATACCGGGAACCACATGCGCCGTACAGAAAGCAACCTGCTCGGTTTCGGCGAAAAAATTGTCCGGATTGCGGTTAAGGACCATGCGGCCCACCGGCGTCACTGGCACCAATTCCTCGGGAATCAGCTTGGTGGCGTCTAGCACGTCGAAGCTGAACGACTCGGCCTGCGCCTCCGTGAATATCTGCAGGCCGAGTTCCCACTCCGGGAATTCGCCCGCCTCGATGGCATCCCACAGGTCACGACGATGGAAGTCGGAGTCCGCTCCGGATATCTTGACGGCTTCGTCCCATACCAGCGAATGCGTGCCAAGTTGCGGTTTCCAATGGAACTTGACAAAGTGCGAGTTGCCTTTTGCATTTACTAGTCTGAACGTGTGCACACCGAAACCTTGCATCATGCGCAAGCTGCGGGGAATACCACGATCCGACATGACCCACATCAGCGTATGCGTTGTTTCGGGCATCAAAGACGCAAAGTCCCAGAAGGTATCATGGGCCGATGCGGCTTGCGGCATGCCGTTGTGGGGCTCGGGCTTCACAGCGTGGATCAGATCGGGAAACTTCATCGCGTCCTGGATGAAAAACACGGGGATGTTATTGCCTACGAGGTCCCAGTTGCCTTCGTCGGTGTAGAATTTGACGGCGAAGCCACGCACATCGCGTGCGGTGTCAGTCGAACCGCGTTCGCCGGCCACAGTGGAGAAACGCACGAACACCGGCGTGATTTTACCTGCCGCCTGAAAGGGCGCCGCGCACGTCAGGTTCTTCAGCGGCTTGTAGGCCTCGAAGTAACCGTGGGCGGCAGAGCCCCGCGCATGCACGATACGCTCGGGAATGCGCTCGTGGTCGAAGTGCGTGATCTTTTCGCGCAAGATGAAGTCTTCGAGCAGCGCCGGTCCGCGCAGTCCAGCCTTTAGTGAGTTCTGGTTGTCGCCCACGGCTACACCCTGATTTGTCGTCAGCGCCTGGCCACGAGCGTGGGTACGCGTGCGGTCCAACGATCCAGCGTCGGGTGCAAGGTCTCCGATCGGTGCGCCGGTCTTGGCGGTGCGATTTACTTCGCTAACGGTGCTGGCCAATGCTAGTTCTGACGAGGGTTCTAGCGCCTGACCGGTGGCAGGAGACACGGCGTTATCACGCCCAAACTCCTTGCTCTTGATAGCGTTGTGCCCTATAGCCGCGCAGAGCGCCTGAACGGCAGTAGCCTGGAGGTCGGCTGCAATATCGCCGCTCGTGCCGACTGCACGTGTCGGTCGCTTTCTCGCGGCTGCGGTCTTGGGAACCCGTTTCTTCATACGCGCTATCCTCTGTGCAAGTAGATGCCCGTGGGAAGTAGGCATGGCTTTTAATCTAACCTCGCGGATTGCCCGCGTCTGTTCGCTGGCACACCTAGGGAGGCACGGGTCATCACATCCGTCAATACTGCAACATATATCCCGCGAGCTTGCCTGCTAGCGAACGCTGACGTGTAGATTTCCCTGTACAAAAAAAACGGCGACCAGAGGGTCGCCGATAGGTTTCGCCGGAGGTACCGGCGAGTGCAGCCATCGAGTTGCGCCGACCAGCCGCCGGCACAGTTCGACAGGTTAGTTCTTGACGTCTCTAACGGCCATTTTTGACACCACGTTCTTGACGCCGTCAGTGTCCTTCGCAAGCTTCATGGCCTGGTCGATTGCTGCCTGGCTATTCATGTTGTCGCCTGTCAGATAGACCACACCACTGCGAGTGTCCACGTCTATTTTCAAGCCACTAACCATGGTATCAGCGAGCAGCTTGCTGTTCACTTTCGCTGTGATGGTGGCGTCATCTGCAACAGTGCTCATTGATCGATCCGGTTCCGGGTTTGGCGCGTTGCCACCCATGGCACCGTCTCCTTCCCCGCCCATAGCAGGCGCTGCGCCCTCCTCCCTCATATTCGAGGAATTGTCTGCCAACACAATAGAGGCAGCAGTTCCCGCTTCCATCCCGTTGTAGCCATTGCTGGCGTTAGCTTGAACGCACACTAACGTTAACGTCGCGCCAGCGATCGTACCTAATAGAACATTAAACTGTTTCATTGCAAACTCTCCGTTGAGTGGAACTAGGAGTAGAGTATTCGATCCGCTGTTCAAGCGTCTGTGCGTCAACGCACATAAAGTACATAAAGTACATAAAGTACATAAAGTACATAAAGTACATAAAGTACATAAAGTACATAAAGTACATAAAGTACATAAAGTACATAAAGTACATAATTAGTATCTTAGCTTACCGTTTGAGGCGGCTGTTTGTGTTAACAGTGTCGGCACTGCAACCGTACAGATTTTCTGCTGCACCAAATTTCTCTCATGATGCCCACAACGTGCCTGCTCGACCAGGCTGCTAGCCGAACAAAAAAGCTGATCCAGCGCCTCACCGGAGTTCGTTGTGCAGCCGAAGGACTCACGGCCCTCTTGTATCAGTGCAATTACCAACAAGAGCTCGCGTTGATCTAACGCAATAGTGGCTCCGTTTGCACTGTATTCCACTACATTCATTTTTTCGTCCGTTTCCTGAACACTGCATACCTGGTACCGGTACAAGCGTCGCTGGTTTAGACGACGCGGCAACGACACAAGGATGCCAATCAACAGAAATAGAAATAAGATCAGCACAAGGGTTAGAAACGTCATTACAATTTAACTCTGATTTAGAACTATACCGCTCATAGCATCAAGTTTATATCTGTGTACTCCAGCAGGAGTGTACACAAAAATATCATATTGAAGGGTTCGCACTAGTTACGAAAGAACAGCACCCATAAGCCTATTACGATGATACCCGGGACCCCGAGCATCCACAGGATAAGTGGTGGAAGAATTCGTCCATCCATTCTTTGATTGACTTCCTTCATATTTGATTCCACTTTAGGTTCTTTCATGACGCTACCTCCAAATTCACATTTACTAATACTACGACGCACAACGAAAGACCGAAGTCGCTCCTTCCGTCAGAATACTGCCTGAATTTGCCAAATGTTTCTGTGCCCTGGCGAACATACACAGTCTTGTGCTCAACTCTTCTGCCGCAGTTGTATCAGACCGAGACTCATACCCATGGTTAAGAGCGCAAGCGTTCCGGGGAGTGGTAATGAATTTGAGTCTGGCACTACGGCAGTGTCTGCCGCCTGGCTTGCTTGATCATCTGTGGGGCCAAACGATCGGGCTTGCGGATTGAAACAGATGTCCCCCCCGTGTTTTCCCGGATTTCACGACAAGCACGAACTCCGTATACGCCGGGAAATCGAAATGATCCCAACTCACCCCCCAGCGACCAGATGGTTGACTTGTGTCATCGGCAAGTAGGAAACTCATATCAGTAAATGGCTTAGAGGGCTTATTTGTCCTGCCCAGAAAGGTCCATGCATCTCCCGCGAAAAGGCCTGTCAGCATATATATTGATATCTGAACTCTTGAACATTCCTTGTCCCAGAGCTGAAGCAACTGAGTTTTCAAGACCTCCGGTTGCATACCGAATGGTTGCATGCGAAATGGCAGTTGCGTGCGCCTGTGACATAAGTAGATACGCCCCCAGACTAACTATTTTGGTGAGTCCCCTTGTTCGACTTCCCATAATTTCCCTCCCAATTGTCCGGTGTTACTTGGCCTGCATCTATTCGCTGTCGTACTACGCTGGACGCGAAGCGTCCTTCTCCTCGTTTTCTATGCCTCTAGCTTTGCATCCATCGTGATTCGGGCGTTTAGCAATTTCGATACGGGACACCCGGCCTTGGCCCGGTTTGCGATCTCCTGGAACGTTGCGTCGTCCACATTGGGCACTTTTGCGGATACCGTAAGGTGACTCGCGGTGATCTCGTAACCAGACCCTATTTTGTCCAGTGATACGGCGGCATGCGTGTCAATTATTTCCACGACCAGGCCGGCCTCGCCGAGCATCAGAGAGAGCGCCATCGAGAAGCAGCCGGCATGCGCCGCACCGATCAGCTCCTCTGGATTGGTGCCCTTGCCGCCTTCGAAGCGCGCGTTGAATCCGTAGGGCGCCTCCTTGAGAACCCCAGTTTCCGTAGAAATGGTGCCGCCACCGTCCTTGATCCCGCCCTTCCACCTGGCCCATGCTTTCTTGATCATGCCGACCTCACTTGCTGTTGCGCAGCAAGGGAGAAATCGAGATTGAGGTCGGCAAATTCCCAGTTGATCAATTTGTCGAGTACGGCATTTACATAGTCCGCTCGGCGATTCTGGTACTCCAGGTAATAGGCGTGTTCCCATACGTCAATGTTCAGCAACGGCGTCAACCCTTTGGTCAGCGGCGTCTCTGCATTAGCGGTCTTGACCACCTTGAGTTTGTCGGCGTCCAGCACCAGCCAGGCCCAGCCACTGCCGAACTCAGTTGTTGCCGCCGTCGCCAGCGCTTTTATGCACGCCTCCACACTGCCAAAGGCCGCCTCCATTTTTTGCTTCAATGCAGTAGGTGGCTCGCCACCACCGTTCGGGCACAGGCTGCGCCAGTAAAAGCTGTGATTCCACGCCTGCGCCGCATTGTTGAAGATCGCAACTTTGTCTGCCTCTCCTGCAGTTTGCGCAATGATTTGAGCCAGCGAAAGGCCCACCAGTTCTGTGCCGCCTATCAACGTGTTCAGGGTGTCGATATAGCCCTTATGGTGCTTACCATAGTGGAACCTGATGGTATTGGCAGTGATTACGGGATGCAGCGCATTTTCCGCATAGGGAAGATGCGGTAGAACATGCAGTGTCGAAACTTCCTTTTTAGCTGTACCAATCATTCGATTGTCCTTTTCAATTGGAGCGTATGGGCGGGCCTTGTACTTGCCGAGGTACGGAATTTTGAAAGTAACCGCTGGAAGTGACCGTACGATGACAAGGTGGAGCGGCCTCATTACACCCGCCCCAGCGTCCACTGTCTGTTCGCTAGCTAACGTTCCTTGTGTCTTTGCTCAGCCAGAATGTCATGTACTTGGAACGAGGCATGCAGGAGAACCGCCGGAAGTTACGCTATGCATCTCTTTTCAGTCGAGCAAAACTGAAGAGATTTTGACAGGGGTGCTGCTTTCCGAGCAGGCGATCTCTAAGCAGTTCTGCGCCAATTAGACTATAGGTTATGCCATTACCACCGTAAGCCATCGCAAAATGCACGCGAGGCCCATGCTGTTCGTGCGTACCAAAAAAGGGCAGGCCATCATCGGTCTCCGCGAACGTGCCAGCCCATGAAAAGGCAACTTTTAGCGGTAATTCAGGAAACATCTTCTTGATGCGCTTTTCCAACTTTTCTGATTTTCCCACTACCCGGGCATCACGTCGTAATGGCACATCGTACTTGTCGTCTTCGCCCCCGACTAACAGGCGTTCATCGGACGTGCGGCGCATATAGAGATAGGGTCGTGCTGATTCCCATATCAGCGTTTTCTTTAGCATACCCAGCTCGCCCGGCATCGGCTCGCTGACGAACGCATAGCTACTGCGATTGCTGGCAACACATTGGTCTAGCCAGTTTTGAGATTCATAACCAGCGGCGAATATCAAGTGTTTGCAGACAATGACTGCACCATCGGCGGTATCGACACGTACCGCGCCTCGCTTCTGCTGAAAACGGGCAAGCGCGGTACGAGCATGGATACGACCGCCCAGCATTTCGACCCGACGCAGAAGGCGGTATGCGAACTGGTAAGGATCCGTTTCAGCCGCTATCGGGGTTAGCAATCCAACCGGTGCGTCAATGCCAAAGCGCTGTTCCAGTTCAGTACGATCCAGTATTTTTAGCTTGAAACCATGTGCTTTGCGTAGCTTTCCCTCGTTTTCTACCTGACTTCTATGATGCCAGCGGCTGGCAAAATACAGACTTTCCATCAGCTGGAAATCAATACCTCGCAGCGACTTTGCAATCTTGTGCAAGCTGCCGATGGCTCTTTCGCACGACTTGTAGGCCAGCACGGCATCGGCTACGCCGTATTGCTTGACCAGATCTTGCAGCTCAGTATCAATTTCATATTGCAGAAGCGCAGTACTGGCGCAGCTACTGCCCCAGCCTGCCTCGCGACTTTCGATTACACACACATGCATGCCGGCACGTACCAGATGGTCACTGATCAGAGCCCCGGTTATACCAGCGCCCACTACCAGCACATCGCAGCGCAGGTCTTCCTGTAAGCGTGGGTAGGCATGCACCAAACCATTCTTTACCAACCAAAACGGGGAGCCGCTTTTTAAGTCCATAGCAAGATACTTCGAAGTGAGTTACCCGCAATGATCCATAACGGTGAAAATGTTATCTGTGCGACAACGAACACTCCCCCTCGACGCAACGATTTTTCAGCGCAATACAAATCGACTGATGTTTCGTTTGTAGGTTAGTTGTCGAACAGACTGAGTGTCCGCGAGCTCGTATCTTGATGCGAGTGTGTCACACAGGTGATACATCGCTTACATGATTTCCATTTAAAAACATCAGGAGAATTGGAATGAACTATGAAACACGCGACAAGTACGGAATGTACAAGGGACACAGCACCAACTCAGTTGGCTCAGATGTACACCATGGTCCAGGCCCTGGCCTTATGGGTTCCGATACTCTCGTAGGCAATGATGTCTACAACCAGAAGGATGAAGATCTCGGTGATATCAAGGAGATCATGCTGGATATGCGTTCAGGCCGTATTGGATATGCAGTGTTGTCATTTGGCGGTTTTCTCGGATTGGGTGAAAAACTCTTCGCTGTGCCATGGGACGCATTGAAACTCGATACGCACAACAAGCGCTTTGTATTGAACGTGGAAAAGGATCGACTCGACAACGCGCCCGGATTCGACAGACACGAATGGCCCAATATGGCGGATCCGATATGGGAGAAGGACATCCATGCCTACTACGGGACAAAACCCTATACGGTTGAGTCGCGGATCTAACTGCTGCAGCGCCAATGGATTCAACCATTGGCGCCTTCCCTACCGCTTTACAACGCCACTCATGTGCGGCGATTCAAACTAGAGGAAATGAGTTGTAACCTACCGGCCTATGGGTTCTCTTTTACCACTGCTGGAACTATCCGCCAGATACGGTTGCCTACATCATCTGCCACAAGAACGGCACCCGTTCTATCAATCGCAACGCCGACAGGGCGGCCCAGCGCATCCCCTTCGTCGTTAACAAAACCGGTCATTATGTCTTCGGCCTTACCGCTGGGTAGCCCGTATTCGAAGGGTACGAAAATGAGTTTATAGCCGCTGCGTGGATTACGATTCCAGGATCCGTGCTGCCCGACAAATGCACCGCCTCGATAGTGGCTTGCAAGCAATGTGCCACTATAGAAGGCAAGGCCCAAGGAGCCGGTGTGCGCACCCAGAGCGTAATCCGGTGCGATGGCAGTGCTAACCATAGTCGAATTAGTCGGTTTCACGCGAGCATCAACATGCTGTCCATAATAGCTGTAAGGCCAGCCATAGAAGCCACCCTCCTTAACCGATGTCATGTAATCGGGTACGAGATTATTGCCCAGTTCATCGCGCTCATTCACGGCCACCCACAGCGCATGACTTTGCGGTTGCCAATCCATGCCAACAGGATTGCGTAAACCAGATGCAAACGAGCGCTTGTCGCCCGTTCCCAGATTGATCTCCCAGATCGCCGCCCGGCCCTCCTCCTTGTCAATGCCGTTTTCGGCGACATTACTGTTCGAACCTATGCTGACATAGAGCCTGGAACCGTCAGCGCTGGCAACGACGTTCTTGGTCCAGTGATGATTTATCGGGCCCGCAGGCAAGTCAGTTACTTTGACACTCGTTGCGATGTCCTGGGCGCGAATCTGCGTTTCACCTTTACGATAGTGAAAACGTCGTAACGCATCCGACTCAGCGACATAAAAATCGCTGCCCACCAGCACCATCCCAAAAGGAGAGTGTAAATCCTCGAGAAAAACTGTGTAGAGATCGGCAATGCCATCGCCATCTGTGTCGCGCAGCAGGGTAATTCGATTCGCACTTTCCACGCCAGCGCCTGCACGCTTCTGCATGTACTTCATCACTACGCCTTTTATGCCTTTCGCATCGTCCGGTTTGGGCGGAGCATTGGTTTCGGCGACCAGTACATCGCCATTGGGTAAGACGTAGAGCCAGCGGGGGTGATCCAGATTCATTGCGTAAACGTTCACTCCAAAGCCGGCGGCTACCTTAGGCTTTTCGTCGGCTGACCAGCCCCTCGCCGGGGCGATGTGAACGGTGGGAATGAGCGAAGTGTGTGGCTCAGGCAGATAGGGACGGGCGCCATATCCTGACCCTACATTGGAGTTCTCGCTGTGCGATGGAGAATCGCTACAAGCGCTCACGTTCAATAGGAAGGCCGTGACAAGCGCTGGCATGGTGCTGTATCTGGTCATAGTCACGTCTATTGATCGAACCGGCTACTTTAGCGCCTTAACCAGCGCGCCAAACTGAGCGTGGATTGATCGGTCATGGGCGGTCACTGGCGGGATTTGCCGTGAAATGCCCATCAGCTGGTACACGGCCATCTGCGCCGCACGCACTGAGAACTCCACCGTGAATACGGTATCTTGTGGAATTTCGACGAACTGGCTTATGAACGCGAAGTTCCTCGTACCGTGCGGTACAGGTAACGGTCGATCACCCGGCATGCGTGGCATGAACATGCTGGTGATATAGGGCATGCGACACGGGATACAGTTGGCGGTGGCGAACGTTTCCAGATCGAAGCGCAAGTGGCCGCAGAGCTCCTGCAGCATTTCCGCACCCGTGCAATCCGCCATCGCCTTGGGCACGAAGTCTCCGACTCGGTCAGGGAACAAACCATAGCCCCAGAACACCTGCACATCAGCCGGCTGGTTGGCGAAGTGCGGTTGGTGAGCAAGCACGATAGACATCAGCCAATTCGAGTCCTTGAAGGTTACCAGACCACCGGTACCTGCCTCATTACCGCTGAAGTGTTGCATCTGATCGAAGAAGGCAGTGTCTTTGAGC
>JANNVJ010000077.1:0-10654 GCA_031414375.1 Haliea sp. | reverse complement strand
CGGTAGCCTATAGCCTCATTCGGTTGGAACCCCACGCCCTTATGAGGCTATAGGCTACCGAGCGCGGCTCTATCGTCATATCCGCATAGCGTTTTCGTACTACACGAATAGCAATGGTGCAGCTGTCTGTAACGCAAGGCCCACTTAAGGGCGTGGGGTTCCAACCGCAAGTGGGCCTTGCGTTACAGACAGCGGGTTCCAGGCGCAGGGAGTACTTGAGGCCAGTGAAGATTTTACTCTGACCCCAAATAGGCTAAATCCGCTCGATGATAATCGCCGGCGCCATACCGCCAGCGGCGCACATGGTCACCAGACCAAACTGCTGGTCACGGCGCTCCAGTTCATCCAGCACCGTGCCAATGAGCAGTGCGCCAGTCGCGCCTATCGGGTGGCCCAGTGCCATGGCGCCGCCGTTGACGTTGACCTTATCGCGGTCCAAGCCGAGGTCGCGAATAAATTTCTCTGCCACTACGGAAAAGGCCTCGTTGATTTCAAACAGGTCGATGTCAGCAATGGTGAGCCCCGCCTTTTGCAACACCTTGCGGGCGGCCGGTACCGGCGCATTCAGCATCAGGGTGGGGCAGTCACCCATGTTGCACATGGCGACGATACGCGCCCGGGGCTTCATGCCATGCGCCTTGGCGTAAGCGGGAGAAGCCAGCAGCACCGCACCGGCACCGTCCACCACGCCAGACGAGTTGCCCGCGTGGTGCATGTGGGTGATCTCCAGTCCGGGATACTTCTGCAGCACCATACTGCGGTAGGTGAGGCCGCTTTCGTCCAGCGGATAATCGGCCATCGGAGCAAAAGAGGCCTTGAGTTCTGCCAGACCTTCGAGGGTGGTCTGCGGACGCGGAAACTCTTCTTTGTCCAGCGCCAGTGTGCCGTCTACGGAATACACAGGGATCAGACTCTTGGCGAAGTAACCGTTGTTGATCGCATTGGCGGCGCGCTGCTGTGAGACATACGCCAGCGCATCCAGTGCCTTGCGGTCGATCCCTTCCATGCTGGCGATGGCATCGGCGCACACACCCTGGTGTGGTTGTGGGTGCAGTGCACGCAGCGCCAGGTTGCCGTTGTCCAAAAACATGCTGGGCGTTGCGCCTTCTTCGCCATAGACGGACATCATCTCTGCGCCGCCGCCGATCACCAGGTCCTCGGAGCCTGACATGATGCTCATGGCCGCGAGATTGACCGACGTGATACCGGAGCCGCAGAAGCGGTCCAGGGTCATACCGCTGGAGCGTATATCGTAGCCCGCTTCCAGGGCTGCCATACGCGCCAGATCACCGCTTTGCTTGCCGCGCTGTGAACTGGTGCCGAAGATGACGTCGCCGACATCGGCGGTGTTGAGGTCGTTGCGTTGGGCGATGGCCCTGAGCACAGTGGCACCCAGATGCTGCGGGTGTTGTTCAGCCAGGGCACCTTTGCCCTTTTTGCCAATGCCGCGTGGGGTGCGGCAGGCGTCGATAATCCATGCGTCTGACATTGTCATACTCCTTATTTGCCTTTCCAGTTGGGGGCACGTTTTTCGGCGAAGGCAATCGAGCCTTCCATCGCATCTTCGCTGCCGAAAATCGGCATGACCAGATCCTGTTGCTTTTTCCACATTTCATCCGCAGACCAGTCCGCGGATTGCTGTATGACCTGTTTGCTGATTGCCACAGCCAGCGGGCCGTTGGCAACGATACGCGCGGCAAGTACCTTGGCTGCTTCCAGGGCGGTGCCTGCTGGCACCACCTGGTTGACCAGCCCCAACTCGTAGGCGCGCTGCGCCGTAATGAAATCTCCGGTGATGGCCAGTTCCATGGCCACGCGCGAGGGAATCTGTCGCGGCAGTTTCATCAAGCCGCCAGCGGCGGCGGCGAGACCGCGCTTCACTTCAGGGATGCCGAACTTGGCATTGTCGGCGGCGACAATCAGGTCACAGGAAATGGCCAGTTCCAGGCCGCCTGCCAAGGCGTAACCCTCTACCGCAGCGATCAGGGGCTTGCGCGGTGTGGCTTCAGTCAGGCCAGCGAAACCGCGGCCCTCGACCATGGGCATTTCACCGCTGACAAACGCTTTCAAGTCCATGCCGGCGCAGAACGTGCCGCCGGCACCGGTGAGAATGGCCACGCGAATACTGTCGTCGCTGTCCAGTCTGTCCATCGCTGCAGCCACGCCCACGGCGACTGCCTTGTTGGCGGCGTTTTTCGCTTCCGGCCGATTGAGTGTAACGGTCATGATGCCGTCGGTTACGTCTACCAGAACTTCATTCGTCATTGTCTATTTCCTTGTGATAAGTAGTTGCACAGTAGTTGGGCGCTGCAGCGCCGTGGTTACGATCAGTCTGTCAGCTGCATACCCGCATCTGCCAGTTGTCCGACGACATCGCCGTGCGAATCGGCTTCCGCGCTGGACGCAGTGCCGATCTGGGCACGTTTAACAATACCTTGCAGGATGGCTGCAAGGCGAAACAGCGAAAACACCAGGTAGAAATTCCAATTGTCGATTCCTGCGCGCCCGGTGCGTTCACAATAGCGGGCGATGTACTCTGCATCGCTGGGAATGCCCAGCGCCGCACGGTCTACTCCACCCAGGCCCTTGATGCGTCCGTCTCGTGGCAGCATCCAGGCCATGCACTGGTTGGCAAGGTCGGCCAGAGGATGACCCAGGGTCGACAGTTCCCAGTCCAACAGGGCAATGACCCGCGGCTCGGTGGGGTGAAACATCATGTTATCCAGACGGTAGTCACCGTGCACCAGGCTGACCGTGCCGTCATCTTCGGGCATCCTGTCTGCAAGCCACAGCATCAGGGCTTCCATGGAGGCGATAGGGCGGGTTTCGGACGCGCGATACTGTTTGCTCCAGCGGCCCAACTGGCGTTCGAAGTAGTTCCCCGGCTTACCAAAGTCCGCCAGGCCCACCGCGTTCACGTCCACCGTGTGCAGGGCAGCCATGGTCTGATTCATGGCGTCGTACGTCGCCGCGCGCTCTGCGTTGTCAGCGGCCTCTGGCAGTAACGGGTCCCACAGAATACGGCCTTCTTTATATTCCATGACATAAAACATGGAGCCGATGACCGCATCGTCTGCGCACAGCGCATACGTCCTGGGAACCGGCACTGCGGTATCGCGCAGGGCGCTGATAACGCGGAATTCGCGATCGACAGCGTGGGCGGATTTGAGCAGTTCACCCGGTGGTTTGCGCCGCAGCACGTACTGTTGGTGGTTGGCAGAGGTCAGTTTAAAGGTAGGATTGGACTGCCCGCCGGCAAACTTTTCGGCGCTCACCGGCCCCTGGAATCCGGGAATGTGCCGCTCCAGGTAGGCACTCAGGCTTGCGATGTCCAGCGATTGAGTTGTCATAGATCTGTTCTTTCTGCTAGCCGGTGGCCGCTTTCAGCCGTGGCAAAGTCTGTGCTGTGGTCGCTTGTCTAACAATGACAGTTCACAACAAATTAATGTACCGCAACTTACACCGGGTCTGCACGCAGCGCGAGCGGTTTCGCGCTCTGACATCAGGGTAGTACGCCACATCCTCGCCAGAATTGCTGGCAGGCATCCATGACAGCCTGCGGTGCCTCCAATTGCGGGTAGTGGCCGATGCCTGGCAATTCACGGATAAAGTAGTGCGCACCTGCGACCTCACGAAAGCGCGCTACCATGTGTGCACCCGACACCGGGTCGGCGCTACCGTTGATCAGCGCCAGCGGCATGCGCGCAGTACGCAGCGCACTGACCCAACGCTCCCGATGCAGGCGCCGTTCTGCGATATAGCCAAGTAGTGGCGGCAAAACACGCAAGCCATCGTTATAGTTGACCAACTGCCAGACTGCTTCCAATGTTTCTTCACCCGGTTGACTGTGGGCGCCAAACACCGAGGCGAAAGTCGCCAGGAGTTGTTTGCGGCGGGTCAGTCGCGCCAGCAGAGGCCCTAGTGGGCTGGCCATCAATTTCTGCAGGGGGCGCGCGCGATGAGTTTCAGGAAACAGGCCACCGTTTAAGAGTATGACCGAGTGATACCGCGTTTGTGGTTTTGCAAGGTCGCGCGCCAGCAATTCCTGCGTCACGGTGTCGCCGTAGTCGTGAGCCAGTATATGACATTGCTCTATATCAAACTGTTGCAACAGCGACTCAACAAGATCAGCTTGCTCTGCAATGTGGTAGCGATGCCGCAACGGTTTACTGCTAAAGCCGAGACCCAGCAGGTCGCCGCCGATCACACGAAACAGCGCGGACAGCTCCTGCCATTGATGGCTAAAATCCCAGGTGGACGTGGGATAGCCATGCAGCAGCAGTAGTACGGGCTTCGAGGCGGCCGTCGGATCCTGCTGTGCGCTATCGACCACGAACACCTGATGCCCCATCCAGTCAATGAGCCGACCGCGGCGCTGCCACTGTAGCAATGTGTCAATCACGTTAGTGTGATCGGCTCATCTGCTCATCCAGGACTAGCTGATGTCTCGACAATAGGCGGCACATAGCCCCAGTGACCCGAGAAATCTTTGCGCGTATAGCCAATGCTGGATGGGGTCTGCATCGGGTAGGCGGGGTTGCCTCCGATCTTGATGAAAGGCCCCATCCAGTATTGACCCATGGCTACACCAGTCCCCGCGCCGATGAGTCCGGGCGGTGTGCGATCGAACTCGCGTCGCCAGAACTCTTCGGAGAAGAATACAGCGCATAGATCGAGTATCGTGTAGTCGTCAGTGAACAGGTAGCCTTCTTCGATCAAGTGGGGCCAGAGGTTGACCAGGCACTGGTGGATACTCATCTGGAAATCGACGTCCAGGAAACACAGCGCAATGGGTTCGACGTGAGAGGGGAGTGACTCAGAGAACCAGCCCTTGCGAAACTCGCAGACGCCGATAGCGCCGTAGCGAGTGACATTGGCCTGCACCTCATCGAGTGGGCCTCTGAGGAACCCAGTCATTGATTGCGTGGCAATGCTGTCATTGGCATCGCCGGTCGGCAATCCCTCGAAAGAGTCGTAAATAATAAGCTGGCGGCCCACGGCCTGACAGATGAGCGACAGATTGGCGGTCGAGCCACCGAGATAACAACCACATTCAACGACTACCCCTTTGACCTCGGGCGAAATTTCAAGCAATTTGACTAGCATCGCCAGATGCGCCCGGTAGGAGGTTCCCGTGAAAACTTTGGTGGTATTACGATACATCTGCCACGTCAGACGGAGCAGCCTGAACCAAGTCATGCCGTAGGCACTGTGAATATTGCGATTCTCATACAGGAACCATACGGTGAGCGGCATCGTCAGCACGGGAAAGGCGAACCCAACCAGTTTTATCAGGCGCTGGCGCAATGGGGCGGTTCTGTTGGTCACGAGTTCGCGCAGGGCCTTAAAAACTGTTCTGCGAGGAACGCGCGCAGCCGATGGAGCATTCATGTTGAGTTCCTCAGAACACCGACAATTGACGACACGCAATCTTTAAAGGACAGGGTATCTTTCGTATTAGATGGGCACGTTGTGCGTGATCTACCATGCCACAAAAAGGTTGGCAATGACAACCAATTGCCAATAGCTAGGGTGTGACTGTTCGGTGCGGCCACTCAGGCGTTAAGGACTGTGGTTTTTTTGGCGAGATCGCGAATGTAGGCGCAAAAATCCGTATCCTCGCCGATCAACAGTGCCTCGAGTACGTGACGAAAATCCTCCCGTGCACACCATTCGCGCATAAAGTCATGCCAGGAATGCCAGTGCCGCTGTTTCGTGCCATCCACACCCTCCTCGTAAAGCATGATGTAGGCCCGTTCGAACAACGCTATCAGCATGGTGAAAATGACCATCATGCGCTCATGTTGTTGTTCGCTTAGCGCGGGTGTTTTCGAATTCGAAAACAGGTGCAGGTCAGCGTGTTCCAACGCTACCCGAAGGAATTTCTGATAGCTGTCGGACAGCGATTCGTAAACTAACAATTCTTCGTTCAGGCGTTCTTTGCGTTGTTGTAATATGAATACCGCAATGGCTAACGGCAGGCCGATCACGGTTACCACATAGCTTAGCAATTCCCAGGTTTCCAGGTTCATGATCGCTCCAGGTGTAACTATCAAAAGCCGTCAGCGGCTTGACGGCATCATTGTGGATGGCCTCCGGGCCGATACGCCCAGCGTGGGCGCAACCGCATGGCGCTTGTGGCAATGTTCCCGGCGAGCGTCCCTGCTACCAGTGCAACGCCAATAAACCCTACGCGAAATGCAATGGCGATGCCTTCTTCGTATTGGTCGCCAACCATGGAGGCGACACTGTGAAATCCCATTGATCCTGGCACCAAAATCAATAGGCCTGGCACGGCGGTCACCATTGCCGTGCGGCGAAACTGTCGCTCTGCGATGTTGCTTCCGGCACTCACTATGAAGGCACCCAGAAATGCCCCGAGTTCCTCGCCCAGGGTCGCGCCTGCAAAGCGCGAGGTCAAATAGGCCGCTGCACAGGCAATGACGATCCATCCGGCGTCGCGTGCGGCTGCTTTTAGCAACACAGTGAAGGCCAGAGGGGCGATTAGCAGTGCTGCCCACTCCGCCCAGGGTGGCAGTGGCGCACGTGACAGCCAAGCGCCCGACTCCGGGCCGAAGAAGACACGAAGACCAGCGCCCAGTAGGCCTCCGAGCTGCGCACCCAGCGCGAGACCGAAGCCGAGACCCAGAAATATGACTATTGCGCCACTCAGTCGCGCCGTACCACTCACTAAATGACGCGTGGAGAGTTCTGTGAGCGCCACAGTGAGTGTCAGTCCTGGCAGCAGTACGATAAGCCCGGCCAGGGAGGTTGCAAAGCCGGCACCGCTTCCCGCAAAGACATCGATCGACAGGGCAATGGTCGCCACCGCAAACGCCGCTATTGGCTCGATGACCGGTCGCCAGATCAGCGAGCCCGCCGTTGCAAGGGAGATAATTCCGGTGATCAGTCCCAGGAGCGCCGCGACGGCGACATCGCCGACTGCCACGCGTAAAAAACACGCCACGGCCGCCGAGGCAAGTATGAAGGCGAGCAGCGTCAGCCAGTCAGGCCACGGATTCGATTGTGCCGTGACAGAGTTAACTCGTCGCAGTCCTTCGACCGCCCCGATGCTGCCCTCCACCACGTCACGCACGATCTCGTCCAGTTGTGCGAGCTTGCCGAGGTTTGGCTCACCGGGTTCGACACGCAACAGGTGAACGCGTTGGTCGAGGCGCTGCCCGAACCCGATCATTATGCTAGTGGGTGTTGAGAAAAATTCTGCTGCAAGACCAAGGCTCCTGGCCACGGTTTCCAGGGCGACTTCCAGATGATGGGCCGGTGTGCCGTATTCGTGCAGAGCGCGTGCGATGTCCAACACGAAGCCGGTGGCGGCGGATTGGGGCTCGTCCGTGCTGGCCGGCAACGGAAAATTGGAATCTGGTTCTGGTGCACGAGGAATCTTCACTTGGGCAGAGTATCAGTCGCGCTTCGCATGTGTCCATCGTAGCCAGTAGTCGATGACTTACACTATACAGTCCGCACGGTATTTTCCGTGCTGCGCATGTGGGACACCGCTGAGAATAACGGCGTGTTGCTGTATGTAATACTGGCGGAGCAAAAAAAAATCGAGATTGTGGCCGATCGGAGTTTCGCTGACAGGGTAATGACGGTCGACTGGCAGAGGATCTGCGTTGAGATGGAGGAGGCGTTTGCGAAAGGCAGCTACGAGGTTGGAACGCTGGCTGCCCTGGACCGGATCAGTGCCATCGCGCGCCTGCACTTTCCGGCGCGTGGCGACGATCAAAACGAACTGCCCAATACGACCGCTTTATTACGAACCGCTCTGCCCTTGATTAAGAACCGCTCTGCCATGGCGGCATTGTCTCTGACTCGACAACGAGGTCCAATACATAAATAGCCGGAGCGGTATCACCTGGCACCGCGCCACGGTCAAACCGCTTCAGCCGCACGACATTGCGTACCCCCGGCGTGTGAGTGTAACCCTCGATAGTTTCGTAAAATGGTTGCCATGGCCCGGGAGGAGGGACGCGCAGGCCCTGCTCGTCGAATTGCACTGCGCGCGCCTGCAGGCAGCTAGTTTGCCCGTTGCGCGGGTTCCTGCATGCCAGCTGACGGGCGTCAATTTCCAGGAAAATGAGGGTGCCCGCTCCGTACAGAGCTTCGGGTGTTACTTGCCCCGCGAGCCCCAGCGTCTCATTTGCTGTTGTCCGCAATTGGAGCTGCGCTAGCTGCGGTTGCGCACCCGGGGTGAACTCAATTTGCATTGGCTGGGCCAACAGCGCCGCCAGCGCCGCGTCAGCCTGCATGAGTGCCGGTTCACAGGCCATCATCGTTGCACCCATGGTGCCGGCTTGCAGATGACCCTGGGTATTGATGAGGTAGCCACCGGAGAAAGTATTGCAGCCGCCCTGAACATTCAGCATGGAGGCAGAAAAATTGAAGATGTAGGGACGCCCCGCTGTGGGAAAGAGCGCTTCAATGCGACTACCTGCGCCGTCCGTTGCCGCTGCCAGTGTCCATCGGTAAGCCTGCAAATTCTGTAGCAAGCCCACATCCGTCGAATTGGTTTGCGGCGCAACACTGTCGGGCTGCGCCGGGTCTTGTACCGCCTGCGCGGGCGACATCACGACAAGTAGTGTAGCTAGCGCTAGTATTAATGGTGCGTGTTTCATAATAGCCTCACTGATGTCGTCTACTTGGGTGGCAGCGGGAAATCGCGGAAAATCTCTACCACCGCTGCATCGAGTACTGGACCGATGTTGTCCGTGGTGCTCTGGGTAACTCGATCAACGGCAATACCCTCCCAGATCAACTGGCGCCGGGCGGCGTCGATCACGTCGATACCCAATGTACCCTGGGTGTACTGGCGAACATCCGTCTGCTGATAGCTGGGCCAGGTATTGTAAAACCCGCGCCGATGACGATTCAGGCTGCCGGCGGAGGTGCCCGGTGATTGTGTGATGCGCAGGCGCTGATCGAGATTGGCGCTGAAATTGATCAGCAGGTCTGGATTGGTATCAGTGCGCGCAAGGCCGCGTGCCATCAGCTCGCGTTCTGCCGAGCGCACCAGCTGCTGCGAAATCAGCGTCTGGAAGCCCTCGCGGTCAGTGCCGAGGGGCGCAACAAAACCGAAGGTGCGAAAGCGGTTAAAATCAACGCTCTCGTCCATGCTGCTGCGGATGGTCGGGCCAGAGGCGCAGCTGGTCAACATGAACACGGCCAGCAGTGAGCAAGTACGGAGCAGGTTTTGGTATAGAGTGCGCTGTTGCAAAGGATTCTCCCGGTTCGGCCACGAATCGGTTAACGCTAACACAACGATTGGGGAGCGTCTAATTTTCCTGAAAATGTCTGGTGCCCCTGACTGATCTATATCAACACCCGACATTACACTCGATGTTTCAGCCTCGTAATGCGGTGCAAATCGGCACGACTCATGATAGGTTCAGACCGCTATCGCTACGTCTAAACATCTGGTGCGACGCAATCAGCATAAACAGGTTTTTAAGGAGAAGTTCATGAAAATGAGTATGCCTTCCATCACATTTGCGGCCCTACTTACGGGAGCAACTTATGCGCCCGGGGCCTTGACAGCCCAGGACGCTCATTTTGACCCCAATGGCACGATGCCTTCGAAGTACACCATTGAACTGCGCAACGGCATATCCGCCACGCTGCCGTTTGAAGATAAACGCGATTTCGAGGAGGCCAAGAAGGGCTTCATTGCGGAACCTTCCTTTACGCAGATCATGGCCGATGCCGGCAACGTGGCGTGGGACATGGGCAGTTACCAGTGGTTGCTGGAGGGTAAGGACTTCCCGAGCATCCACCCCTCGTTGCAACGCCAGGCCGTGCTCAATATGGCCTACGGACTGTTTGAGGTGGTGCCGGACAAGATCTACCAGGTGCGCGGCTTCGACCTGGCCAACATCAGCTTCATCAAGGGCGACACCGGCTGGATCGTGTTCGACCCGCTGACGACCAAGGAAACCGCCCGCGCGGCACTTGCGCTCATCAACGACAAGCTCGGCAAGCGCCCAGTGGTGGGCGTGGTCTACTCGCACTCGCATGGCGACCACTTCATGGGTGTGCGCGGTGTGGTGGACGAAGCTGACGTGACCAGCGGCAAGGTCAAGATCATCGCGCCCGAGCGCTTCATGCAGGCCGCGATTGAGGAGAACGTATTCGCCGGCAACGCCATGTCGCGCCGCACGCAATGGCAGTACGCCATCTTGTTGCCGCGTGACCCGCATGGCCATGTGGACCAGGCGATCGGCAAGAACATAGCGAACGGCAGCATGGGTCTGATTGCGCCGAATCTCATCATCAGCAAGGATTTCCAAGAAGTGACGCTCGACGGCGTGAAGATGATATTCCAGAACACACCGGACACCGAGGCGCCGGTCGAGATGAACACTTATTTCCCGCAGTTCAAGGCCTTCTGGGCCGCAGAAAACGTGACCGGCACCATCCACAATATTTATACGCTGCGCGGCGCGCCGGTGCGCAACGCGCTGAACTGGTCGAAGGAGATCAACAACGCGCTGTGGAAGTTCGGTCAGGAAGCTGAGGTGATGTTTGCCTCGCACAGCTGGCCGCGCTGGGGCAATGCCCGTATCCAGGAAGTATTGCGCACACAGCGCGATGCCTATGCCAACCTCAATAACCAGGCGCTGCACTACGCCAACCAGGG
>JANNVJ010000076.1:0-2666 GCA_031414375.1 Haliea sp. | reverse complement strand
CATCGCCATACTGTGCCGCACCCATGCCAACCTCAATGAAATTGCCACCGCACTCAGCGAAGCCAAACTCCCCATACGTTACAAGCGCCCAGGTTTGCTGGGAACACCGGAAGGCTGCCTCGCCATGGCCTGCCTGCGCCGCCTGATAGACCCACAGGATACGCTGGCCAGCGCAGAAATCCTGACGCTCACGAAGTGTGCAAACCCTGAGGCCTGGATCGCCGAGCGTGTGGCGTATCTCAGCGACCCGGACAACAACTCCCGACAATGGCTGGAAGAGGCAGAGCAAGGCCCGGTCGCTCGACTTAAAGCACAACGCGGCCGCCTGCACTTTCTTACGCCGGTAGAAGTGCTGCGCACTGCAATAGATGCCGGCAACGTGCGCGAATCCGTCTATCGCTGGGGCCCCACCGAGCAGCGCAGCCAGCACCGCCTTAATAACCTCGCCGCACTGCTGGGCCACGCCGACGATTACATGAACCAGTGCACCGCGCAGAACCAACCGGCGACCAGCGCCGGCCTGGTGCTGTGGCTGTACCAACTAGCCGTGGCAGAAGAAGACACCCAGGCGACCGGCGGCGCCGAGAACGCGATACAACTGATCACCCACCACGGCGCCAAGGGCCTGGAGTGGCCCATCGTGATCGCCATGGATCTTACCGCCGACCTCAAGCCAAGACTCTGGGGCCTGAGCGTACTGCCCTCTCCCGACCCCGTCAGCCTCGACGACCCACTGGCCAAACGCACCCTGCGCTACTGGCCCGCTTTTATGGGATTGCAAACAACAAAAGTCCCGCTGCTGGATGAGATCAATGACAGCGAAGAGGGGCAGATCGCCATGGCGCGGGAAATACAGGAAACCCGTCGCTTGCTGTATGTGTCCCTCACCCGCCCCCGCGACGGCCTTATCATTACACTGGAGGGCAAAGAAACCGGTGGCGGCTGGATGGAGACGCTGGCAGCGGACTGGATGCTGCCTGCGGGGGATGCGCTGACGCTGCCCGATGGCACCACCATTCCCAGCAGCAACGTTGATCTGCAAGCGGGCGCAACCGCCACCGAACTCCCCGGGTACACACCGAGTTGGGTCACCACTAACACCACGGAGGCTGAGACGCTACCGCTGCGCCTGAGCCCCTCAACCCTAGCGCCCGGCGCGACGGCCCGCGTCGGTGAGATCATCACGCTCGGTGAACGGCTTGAGATAGAGGGGGAATACGACCCCGCAGCACTGGGCTCTGCCCTGCACGCCGTGATCGCAACTACACTGCTGGGGCAACACGCAACCGCGCGAGTGCTGCAGGATCACGGCATGGAAAAAACTATTTCAGTGGCAGCAGCCAATGAGAGCACCCGCCGATTGCTTGCCGCCATTGAGCAGCGCTTCAGCCCCATCACGCTATACGCCGAGTATCCCATCCACTACACCAACAACAGCGGCCAGCTCATCAGCGGCTGGATAGACCTGCTGATAGAAACCTCCGAGGGCTTTGTGCTGATCGATCACAAGGCATCGCCGCGAGCGCGCTCAGACTGGGAGGAAATTGCGCTGGGGTATGCGGGGCAATTGGAGGCGTATGCTGAGGGGGTTGTGCGGGCGACGGGCAGGCCGGTGATCAGTCGCTGGATTCATTTTGGGGTGACGGGGGGATTGGTGGAGGTCTGCTGATCCTCATACTCGATTGTCAGTGTCAAACGGCCCATCGAATCTGCGCCAAAGCCGGCGAGTTCGCCAGCCTTCAGAGCTGGTTCTGTCCAAATCAGGTGAGCCATTTGCACATAGTATTCTTTGCTTCCTTATGACTCATCGCTCTGCCCTCCAGTACGGCCGCTTCACCCCGAGCGATTCCTTCCAGGATCTGCATACGACTTTGGAGCTGCTCGAAATCTTCAACATCAACCAGATATGCAGAGGGTTTGCCATGCTCAATAATAAGTACTGGCTCCTTTGTCTCATGTAACTCAGACAGGATTTTGGTTGCCTGACGCTTGAGAGTTGTCACTAATTCAGTTTTCATATGAGTGATACCATTCTATCAATCCGCAGATGACAAGAGTCCTATCCTTGGCGTGCGCCATTGTCATAGCGCAGATGTGGCCTGCGGTGTCCAGGTTGATGACGGCGAATTCCTACATTGTTGGGTTTACACACAGCATTGGGAACATCAATTCCGACTTTTTATCCAGCAGGCCTACCCTGCCCGACTTTTCCGCCGCGTTTTCTTGCCACTACGCTTAGCAACAATGTCCTGCAGATCCTGGTCAATCCGACTCTGCCAGCCGGGCCCGAGTTGCTTGTACGCTTCCAGCACGTTTTCGCTCAAACGAATTGACGTTGCTATCTTGGTAGGTGACTTTTGTTTACCGCGAGACCGGCGAATGGCTTCCAATAACTCAGGGTGAGTTTCTGACATTGGACGCATTCTTGCAAAATCTTCGTCAGTCAATTCCCACGTGTCAGGATCGGCCGCGATACCGGCATTGATCCGCTCATTTTCCTCAGGCGTGGGATAGATTAACTTAGTTTGTACTTTTGGCTTTTTCATAGTTACTACTCTCACGTTTATTGGCCTTGCGCAGGCTTATTACCCTCACGCTATCGCTTCGTAAAGCGTACACCAGCACATGCGGTCGGCCCCTGATGGTGGATGTCGAAATCACCCGTG
>JANNVJ010000075.1:0-17382 GCA_031414375.1 Haliea sp. | reverse complement strand
TCCTGAAACAGTTACCTCAACCGTTCAGCATGCTTTACGATCTCTCTGCCATCGATGAACAACTGCGCAATTATCGCCGCGGCCAGCCACCTGCAGATCTCACTGTTTTTTATCATTTGCTGGCGCTCGATCGGACTACCTTCAGTTATGGGGGTGATATTCGTATCAAAGTGGCCCTGCAAGCAGACGATCTGAATCTGCCCTCTGCCACCGGCGTTTTTGCCAATGCCAACTGGTATGAAAGAGAGGTATGGGATTTATTCGGTATCACGTTTGAAGGCCACCCCCCTCTCACGCGAATCATGATGCCGCTCACCTGGCAAGGCCATCCCCTGCGCAAGAGCTACCCGGCCAGAGCTACCGAGTTTGATCCCTTCTTTCTGGATGCAATAAAGCAGGACGCGGAACAGGAATCCCTGCGCTTCAAGCCGGAAGACTGGGGCATGAAACGCGCTACCGCTAATGAAGACTTTATGTTTCTTAATCTCGGTCCCAACCACCCCTCAGCCCACGGTGCATTCCGCATTGTGTTGCAACTGGACGGCGAAGAGATCATTGATTGCGTACCCGATATCGGCTACCACCATCGCGGCGCAGAAAAAATGGCGGAGCGTCAAAGCTGGCACTCCTACATTCCTTATACGGACCGCATCGATTATCTCGGCGGCGTGATGAACAATCTGCCCTACGTGATGGCGGTTGAACAACTGGCCGGCATCAAGGTACCGGAACGGGTTGAAGTCATTCGCGTGATGATGGCAGAGTTTTTCCGCATCACGTCACATTTATTATTTTTGGGTACCTATATCCAGGATGTAGGTGGCATGACGCCTATTTTCTACATGTTTACCGATAGGCAAAAAATCTATGACGTGATCGAAGCCATCACGGGGTTTCGCATGCACCCCGCCTGGTACCGCATCGGTGGTGTTGCTCACGATCTGCCCAAAGGCTGGGAAGGCCTGGTGCGTACAGTACTGGACTGGATGCCAAAACGGCTTAAGGAATATGAAAAGGCCGCGTTCCGCAACGGCATATTGCGAGCACGCACTATCGGTGTAGCGCAATACAACAGTAAGGATGCTATTGAGTGGGGTGTTACTGGCCCGAGTCTGCGCGCTACCGGTGTGGATTACGACTTACGCAAAAAACGCCCCTACTCGGGATACGATCGGTTTGAGTTTGAGGTGCCGCTAGCCGTCAATGGCGATGCCTACGATAGAGCTATCGTGCGCATTGAGGAAATCCGCCAGAGCCTGCGCATCATTGAGCAGTGCCTGAAAAATATGCCGGCCGGGCCCTATAAGGCCGATCACCCGCTCACGTGCCCACCACCCAAAGAACGGGCATTGCAGGACATTGAGACGCTGATCACGCACTTTCTCGCGGTATCTTGGGGGCCGGTGATGCCCGCCGGTGAAAGCAGTCAGATGATTGAAGCGACCAAGGGCATTAACAGTTATTACCTGGTATCAGATGCCAGCACTATGAGTTACCGCACACGCATACGCACTCCCAGCTTCCCGCATCTGCAGCAGATTCCCTCGGTGATTCGCGGATCCATGGTCCCGGATTTGATCGCCTATTTGGCAAGTATTGACTTTGTGATGGCTGATGTCGACCGCTAACCCAGTAAAGCCCAGTACGCTTCTTGCGACTGATCGTAGCATGCTCTACGTCTTTCACGAGCAGGACAAAGAAGCGATTCAGCGCAGTATTGGTCACTACGATGACTCACGAGCAGCCTCCATTGATGCGCTCAAGATTGTCCAGAATCGCCACGGTTGGGTGCCGGATGAGGCCATTGCCGCCATCGGCAGTATCCTGGGAATTCCTTCAGCAGATATCGAAGGAGTCGCAACGTTTTACAATTTGATCTTCCGCAAACCGGTGGGCCGCCACGTCATAAAGGTCTGCGACAGCATTAGCTGTTTCCTCACGGGTTATGACGACCTCACGTTGGCCATTAAACAACATTTGAATATAGACTACGGCCAGACAACAACTGATGGTCGCTTTACGCTATTACCTATTTGCTGTTTGGGTATCTGTGATAAAGGCCCGGCAATTATGATTGATGATGATACCCATGGCCCGGTGTCATGCGCGCAGGTAGCGCCATTGTTGGAACAATATCGGTGATGCGCCCATGATGAATGCCGCCATTTTGAAATCTGCTGACACGCACCCGCTCACGTGGCGCCTTGACCATCTCGGCAGTCAGCCATTGGATTTGAAAACCTACGAATCATTGGAAGGCTTTGCCGCCTTGCGCAAGGCCATCGGGGACATGAGTCCAACAGCTGTGCAGTTACTGGTGAAGGATGCCAATCTGCGTGGGCGCGGCGGAGCGGGTTTCCCGGCTGGCGTGAAATGGTCCTTGGTCCCAATGGGAGAAGACGCGCCCAAACAGAAATATTTGATTTGCAATGCCGATGAGATGGAACCCGGCACCTTCAAAGATCGCCTGTTGATGGAACTGTTACCCCATCAATTAGTTGAATCTATGATCTTGGTCGGCTACGCCTTACAGGTGTCAAAAGCGTATATTTTCCTGCGCGGTGAATACGTGGTGGCAGCCGAGCGTTTAAATCGTGCTATTGCAGAGGCGAAAGCGGCGGGTTATCTCAGTGAGAATATTCTCGGGTCCGGTTGGGGCATGGAGTTGCATGTGCACACTGGCGCCGGCCGCTACATATGCGGGGAAGAAACCGCGCTAATCAACTCGCTCGAAGGACGTCGCGCGAACCCGCGAGCCAAGCCCCCCTTCCCGCAAGTAGCGGGTCTGTGGGGCAAGCCTACTGTGGTCAACAATGTCGAAACGCTAGTCAATGTTCCCGCCATCGTGGTGCGTGGTGCTGACTGGTTTAAGGGCTTGTCACGCGGTAAAAGTGCAGATAGCGGTACTAAATTGTACGGTGTGTCGGGTCGCGCCAAGCGCACCGGTGTCTGGGAATTGCCTATTGGCACAACCTGCCGTGAATTGTTGTACGAGTATGCCGGCGGCATGCAGGACGGCCTCGAATTGATGTGCTGGTTGCCGGGTGGCGCCTCAACTGACTTCCTGCTGCCGCAACATCTGGATTTGGCCATGGATTTCGACACCATAGCAAAGGCTGGCAGCCGCATGGGCACCGGGCTTATCACTGTAGTAGACAACAAACAAAATATTGTTTCCGTGGTACGCAATCTGGAGCAATTTTTTTCGCGGGAATCCTGCGGCTGGTGCACGCCCTGCCGCGACGGTTTGCCCTGGTCGGTAAAATTATTACAGGCTATTGAACGAGGCGAGGGGCAAGAAGGTGATATTGAAGTACTGGAAGAAATGACACACTTCCTCGGGCCGGGAAAAACGTTTTGCGCCCTTGCTCCCGGCGCCATGGAACCCCTTCAAAGCGCCTTGAAATTTTTCCGCGGCGAGTTTGAACGCGGTATCCTGAGAACCGAAATTCAGCATGAGGAAGGCCAGCAGGCGAGTTAACGATGGCAACCATTTACGTAGATAACAAACCTTTTGAAGTGGATGGCGCAGATAATTTGCTGCGCGCCTGTTTATCACTGGGGCTGGATGTTCCGTATTTTTGCTGGCACCCGGCACTGGGGTCGGTGGGCGCCTGCCGAGCCTGTGCCGTTAAGCAGTACGCCAACGCGGATGATAAACGCGGGCGTCTGGTGATGTCCTGCATGACACAGTCCACCGATAACACTTATATCTCGATCGACGACGCGGAAGCAAAGGCCTTTCGCAAATCCGTGTTGGAATGGCTTATGACTAACCATCCACACGACTGTCCTGTGTGTGAAGAAGGCGGCCACTGCCATTTGCAGGACATGACCGTCATGACAGGCCATAACAAGCGCCGTTATCGCTTTACCAAACGCACGCATCTAAATCAGGACCTTGGTCCCTTCATCAATCATGAAATGAATCGTTGTATCGCCTGTTATCGCTGCGTACGCTACTACGGCGATTATGCCGGTGGCGATGATCTTGGCGTCTACGGGGCGAATAATAATTTGTATTTTGGCCGTGAGCGCGATGGCGTCTTCAACAGTGAGTTTTCCGGCAATCTGATCGAAGTCTGCCCCACCGGCGTGTTTACCGACAAAACGCACTCTGAACGGTATAACCGCAAATGGGATATGCAGTTTTCTCCCAGCGTTTGTCAGCAATGTAGTGTCGGTTGCAATACCAGTCCGGGCGAACGTTATGGCGAACTACGTCGCATCGAGAACCGCTATCACGGTGAAATCAATCACTATTTTCTTTGCGATCGCGGGCGATTTGGGCACGGTTATGTCAATCGTAAGGACCGACCTCGTCAGCCCTTTTTGCGTACCAGCACCAGTTCTAACAATTCGGTACTGGAAATTCTCTCGGCAGAGGAAGCTGTCAGTAAGATTGGCGAAAGCTTAAGGCCAGCATTTTCCCAGGAGCGGGTCATCGGGATTGGGTCTCCCCGTGCCAGCCTCGAAGCAAACTATGCGCTGCGCGATCTTGTCGGTGCCCAAAATTTTTATGGCGGGATTGGCGAGGCAGAATTGGAGCATATTCGTCTGGTACTGTCGATTATGCAAAGTACGGCCGCCCGCACACCGGCCTTACGTGAAATGGAAAAGGCCGACGCGGTTTTCATTCTAGGCGAAGATGTAACCCAAACCGCCCCGCGCATTGCGTTGGCGCTGCGCCAGGCTGTCAAAACCATCGCAGTGGACATGGCGGCAGATTTAAAAATTCCTGATTGGCAAATCGCGGCCGTACAACATATCGGCCAGCGGGAAAAGAGTCCTCTTTTTGTCGCCAGCTACTGCGCCACACGCCTTGACGATGTGGCCGAGTCTACCGTCCATGGGGCGGCCGATGACCTGGCTCGTTTAGGCTTTGCTGTGGCACATGCGATTGATAGCGATGCGCCCGAAGTGCCCGGACTATCCGCGGAACATGCCGCTGTGGCGCAACGTATCGCGCAAGCCTTGCTGGCCGCAGAAAAGCCTCTTGTGGTGTCTGGTACTGGCGCTGCATCGGAAGCTATCTTGCATGCCGCCGCCAATATCGCCGGAGCATTAAGTAAGAAGGGCAAGACTCCTTCGCTGGCACTGTGCGTACCGGAGGTGAACAGCCTCGGAGTCGCTATGTTACAGGCGGATTCGGTCGAGGCCGGATTACGCGCGCTGGTAAACGGCAAAGCGGACGCGCTCATTGTCGTGGAAAACGATCTCTATCGGCGTGCGCCCGCCGAGCTCGTAGACGGTGCGTTTAGCCACGTCTCCACGGTCGTCGTGATAGATCATCAATCTACCGCGACTTCAGAGAAAGCCAAGTACATTTTGCCCGCCGCCAGCTTCGCCGAGGGCGATGGCACCATGGTGAGCATGGAGGGTCGCGCGCAACGTTACTTCCAGCTTTACCAACCCGACTATTACGATCCGTCTTCCAGAATCAAGGAGAGTTGGCGCTGGCTACACGCAGTACATACTTCTGTTGATCACCGGGAAGTGTCATGGACACAATTCGATGAGATTACCCAGAAGTGTGCTGAACATATTCCCGCACTGGCACGCATAGTAGAAGCGTCACCAAACGCCAGCTACCGCGTCAAGGGTTTGAAGATTGCTCGTGCACCGCGTCGGTACTCCGGCCGGACTGCAATGCGGGCAAACCTCTCTGTACATGAACCTCGCGCCTCTCAGGACATTGACAGTGCGTTAACGTTTTCCATGGAAGGCTATGTCGGACCCAATGAGGACGCATCCTTTGTGCCATTTGCGTGGGCTCCCGGGTGGAACTCGCCACAGGCCTGGACAAAATTTCAGGATGAGGTAGGCGGTCACCTGCGCTCCGGTGATGCCGGGATTCGTCTGATTGAAGCGAATACGCAATCCAGTGGCAAATATTTCAGCACAATTCCCGCAGCGTTCAGAGCTGACGAGAATTCCTGGCAAGCAGTGCCGTTACATCACATTTTCGGCAGTGACGAATTGTCTGCCCGGGCAGGCGCTACCGAAATGATGCTGGAACAACCCTACATAGGTTTAAGTCCATCTGATGCACAGCACCTTGGTGTGCGTGATGGTGTCCTGCTTAAAGTGCATAACACAGTGTTTAATTTGTCACTGGCGGTTCGCATCCTGGAAAAATTACCGGCAGGCCTGGTGGGCTTACCCGTTGGATTGACCGGTATGCCCCACTTACCACTCAATGTGCCGGTGAAATTGCATCCAGGAACCGGTGCATGAGTATGGAGACATATTTGCCGTCTTTTATCACTCCAGATATTTTTTCGATTCTGGTAGCGGTGCTTAAGGCTGCAGTGATTCTGATTGTCACCTTAGTGTTTGCAGGGTTCCTCAGTTTTGTCGAGCGCCGTGTGTTGGCCCTGTGGCAGGATCGCTACGGCCCAAACCGTGTTGGGCCCTTCGGTATATTTCAGTTCGTTGCCGACGTCATCAAGTTATTGTTCAAGGAAGACTGGACTCCACCCTTCGCGGACAAACTGACATTCTGGTTAGCACCAGTAATCGCCATGAGTGCGTTATTGATATCCTTTGCCATCATACCCATCACCCCGACCTGGGGCGTGAAAGATATGCATATTGGCGTCCTGTTTTTTCTGGCGATGGCGGGAGTGTCTGTTTACGCCGTATTATTTGCGGGCTGGTCGAGCAACAACAAATATTCGTTGTTGGGCGGGATGCGCTCTGCCGCGCAGACCGTCAGTTACGAAGTCTTTATGGGGATATCCCTCATGGGTGTTGTCGCCCTGGCCGGATCCTTCAACTTGCGTGATATCGTTGAAGCGCAACGATATGGTTGGTATGTATTCCCGCAGTTCGTGGGCTTTTTAACTTTTTTCATCGCCGGGGTAGCGGTCGCACACAGAACGCCTTTCGACTTACCGGAAGCGGAATCCGAATTGGCCGCTGGTTATCACACTGAATATTCCGGCATGAAATGGGTCATGTTTTTCATCAGTGAGTATGTGGGTCTGGTACTGATTTCCGCTCTCACTGTTACGCTGTTCTTCGGCGGATGGCATCCCCCTGCGGCATTCGGTTACCAGCTACTGCCCGGCATCATGAGCTACGCTCCACCTTTTGTCTGGTTCATGGTTAAGACTTGCTTTTTTATACTTATTTTTATCTTGCTACGGGCAGCGCTGCCACGTCCTCGCTATGACCAGGTTATGGCGGCCGGATGGAAGGTCTGTTTGCCCTTAACCTTGTTCAATTTACTGATCACCGGGTTCTGGATTCTTATGCACGACCCGGTCAGTGGGGGCTAATGCGATGACGTCCAGTTCAATCGTACGATCATTCTCATTACTGAAGTCTGTCGTGTGGGGTTCCGCGAGCCAGCTGCGCAGTATGTATCTGATTTTCATGCATACATTTCGCAAGCGCGACACCTTGTTGTATCCGGAGCAAGCGGTGCAATTACCTCCTCGCTATCGTGGCCGAATCGTACTGACACGAGACCCTGACGGTGAGGAACGTTGCGTAGCCTGCAATTTGTGTGCTGTGTCTTGCCCGGTCGGTTGCATTTCCCTACAGAAGGCGGAAAGGGACGATGGCCGTTGGTATCCTGAATTCTTCCGTATCAATTTTTCCCGATGTATTTTTTGTGGCATGTGTGAAGAAGCGTGCCCCACGAATGCCATCCAACTGACACCCGATTTTGAGATGGCTGAATACGACCGGCAGAACCTCGTCTATGAAAAGGAACACCTGTTGATTGACGGTGTTGGAAAATACCATGACTACAACTTTTACCGCGTATCGGGCATGGCTATTGCCGGCAAGCCCAAAGGCTCTGCGGAAAATGAAGCACAACCTGTTGATGTACGTGGTCTGATGCCTTGAAAGGGTAAAAACTATGGCGATTGCATTTTATCTGGCGTCTCTTGTGGCTATTCTCGCCACCCTACGTGTTATTACTAATTCCAGTCCCGTTCATGCCCTTTTGTATATGGTCATTTCCCTGCTGGCCGTGGCCATGATTTTTTTCAGCCTCGGCGCGCCATTTGCCGGGGCCCTTGAGATCATAGTCTACGCTGGCGCCATCATGATTTTGTTTGTGTTTGCCGTGATGATGTTAAACCTCGGCGAAGAAACTCAGGTGCAGGAAAAAATTTGGCTTACACCGCGTATCTGGATAGGGCCTGGAGTACTAGCGGCAATTTTGTTTGGCGAACTGGCCTGGACTTTATCGACACATTACGCGAGCGGTGGTGGCCAAGCTCTGGGCGGCAGCATTATCGACGCCAAGCAGGTTGGGATTTCGCTATTTGGGTCGTATTTGTTACTGGTTGAACTGGCTTCTATCCTGTTGCTGGCTGCGCTGATTGTAGCGTACCACCTTGGAAAGGAAGAATAGGCGCACAGGACATGATTAATCTTTTCGCAGAACAGATTCCGCTCGAGCATGGGCTTATTGTAGCCACAATCCTTTTTGTATTGGGTTTCGTTGGCGTTATGGTCCGTCGCAATATTTTAATCATGCTGATCTGTATTGAAATCATGATGAATGCTTGCGCTATGGCTTTTGTGGTAGCAGGTAGTCGCTGGCTACAGCCAGATGGCCAGATCATGTTCATTATGATACTGACCCTGGCTGCCGCTGAAGCGTCAATTGGCTTGGCCATACTCTTGCAGCTCTATCGACATTTTCATTCGCTCGACATTGATGTCGTGAGCGAGATGCGCGGATGAGTTATCTTTACCTCACTATTGTATTTCCACTGATAGGCTTTCTGTTACTGGCCTTTTCCAGGGGTCGATGGCCGGAGAACGTTTCTGCCACCATTGGCGTAGGCTCGATTGCACTGTCTTTCATCGTCGCCGTCAATGCTGGCCTCACGCTCTTACAACAACCGATGCTGGCGGGTGTCTATGTTCAGTCGCTTTGGACCTGGCTCAGCGTGGGTAACTTCTCACCTGTAGTGGCCTTACGTTTGGATGGTCTTTCACTGACCCTGCTGGGTGTGGTCAGCGGAGTTGGTTTCCTGATTCATTTGTTCGCTTCCTGGTACATGCGCGGCGATGAAGGATATAGCCGCTTCTTCGCTTACATGAACCTTTTTGTAGCCAGTATGCTGCTGCTCATCCTGGCAGATGATCTGGTCATTCTTTTTTTCGGCTGGGAAGGCGTAGGCCTGTGCAGTTATCTGCTGATCGGCTTTTATTATCGCGATCCTAAAAATGGTGCCGCCGCCATGAAGGCCTTCATTGTCACCCGAGTCGGTGACGTGTTGATGTTAATCGGATTGTTTATCCTGTTTCAGGAGTTTGGCACTCTACACATTCAAACCCTGCTGGATCTGGCACCCGCTCACACCAATCAGGGAGCACTGCAACTGGCAACACTGATGCTCTTAGGTGGCGCCGTCGGAAAATCTGCACAGATACCATTACAAACCTGGTTAGCGGATGCTATGGCAGGCCCCACGCCAGTATCTGCATTGATTCATGCCGCCACCATGGTGACTGCGGGGGTCTATCTCATCGCACGTACCCATACACTGTTTGAGCTGACCCCGGATGTGCTTTATCTGGTGGGCGCGGTAGGTGCTGTCACCTTGTTAATGGCGGGGTTCAGTGCTCTGGCGCAAACCGATATCAAGCGCATTCTGGCTTACTCCACCATGAGCCAGATCGGCTACATGTTTTTGGCGTTGGGCGTTGGGGCATTTGATGCTGCCATCTTTCATTTGATGACCCATGCCTTTTTCAAAGCACTACTCTTTCTCTCTGCCGGATCGGTCATTATCGCCACCCATCATGAACAGGATATTTTTCGTCTCGGCGGATTGAGAAAGTCTCTACCTTTGGTGTATGCCTGCTTTTTGATCGGTGGTGGAGCGCTGGCCGCATTACCCTTTGTGACCGCTGGTTTCTACAGTAAAGACCTCATATTGTGGCAAACGCTCGCCGCACAGAAGCCGGAGTTCCTCATCGCTGGATTGATCGGGGCCCTGCTAACATCGATCTACACCTTCCGACTCATATTCATAGTTTTTCACGGCAAGGAGCAAGTCCATGCTCACGCCGATCGCAGTGTCACGCAGATTATTCCACTCGTGGTTCTGGGCATTCTTTCCACCTTTGTCGGGGCGTTGATTCATCCACCTCTGGCCGGGTTGTTTCCGCTCTCGCCGGGCAGCACTCAGGAAGAAGGCAAACATCTACTCGAAATGATTTCTATCGCCATAGCCATCAGCGGTGTCGTAATCGCTTACCTGTTGTTTGCCGGTGATCGCGTGTTCATCAACCGCGTTGCGTCCGGCACCATAGGGACGTTTTTTGTCGGCCTGTTCAAACAAGCCTGGGGCTTTGATCTGCTGTACGAAACCCTCTTCGTCAAACCCTTTCGCGCAATCATCTCCAGAAGTAAGCGCGACCTTGCTGATTATGTAGCGGAACTGTTTATTCCTTGGGTACTTCACACACTGCGCGTGCCCCTGGTGTCAGCACAAAATGGCCAAGTGCGCTGGTATATCGCAAGCATGGCACTTGGAGTGGTAACACTGCTGACATTAGTGTTGTTAACCTGAACAGCCCCTTGAGGATCGATAGACTTACATGATTCCAGATTCACTGTTTCTTCCTGCTCTGATAGCGCTGCCTGTGGTGGGAGGCTTTCTGTGCTGGCAAGGCGAGCGCATCAATCGTGGGGTACCACGTTGGATTGCTTTTTTCTCCATGCTGGGCGTTTTCGTTTTCTCCTTATATCTCTGGTCGCAGGGAGGCTATGACTTACCAGCAGGCAACGGAGAGACTCGCTGGCGTTATGAGGTAAATTGGCAGTGGATTCCCAGTCTGGGTATTAACTTTCATTTAGGGCTCGATGGTCTTTCCTTACTGCTAGTTGTACTTACCGGCGGTCTCGGTCTGGCGGCGGTAGTGTGTTCCTGGCGCGAGATCCAGAGACATGTTGGCTTCTTTTACCTGAACCTGCTGTGGAACCTGGGTGGTGTAATAGGCATTTTCCTTGCGCTAGACCTCTTCCTGTTTTTCTTTTTCTGGGAACTGATGATTATTCCCATGTATTTCCTGATTGCTTTATGGGGACATGCCGCCGAGACAGCGGACGGCACGGAAGGTAGAGGCCGTGTTTACGCTGCCAATAAGTTTTTCCTGTTTACCCAAACCAGTGGCTTGCTCCTGTTGCTTAGCATCCTGTCCCTGGTGTTCATGCACTACTTCAACAGCGGCACCCTGACGTTTGACTATAATATTTTGCTCCACAGTGACTTCCCCATGGACCCCATGTGGGAAATGCTGGTGATGCTCGGGTTCTTTATTGCCTTCGCAGTCAAGCTACCCGTTGTGCCATTCCATTCCTGGCTGCCGGATGCCCACGCGCAGGCCCCCACTGCCGGTAGCGTGGATCTGGCGGGCATACTGCTCAAGACTGCCGCCTATGGCTTGCTACGGTTTGCATTGCCGCTGTTTCCAAGCGCCTCACAGCAATTCGCCCCTATTGCGATGACGCTCGGTGTCATCGGTATTTTTTATGGCGCCATTATGGCGTGCGCCCAAACCGACGTTAAGCGCCTGGTCGCCTACAGCAGCATATCCCACATGGGTTTTATCCTGATCGGTATTTATGCCGGTACGCTGATCAGTTTGCAGGGTGTTGTGATTCAAATGTTAGCGCATGGTATTTCCGCTGGCGCTCTCTTTATTATATGCGGTGAAATGTATGAACGGCTGCATACACGCGATTTGCGTAAAATGGGCGGTCTTTGGTCGCGGATAGCGTGGTTGCCTGCGATCAGTCTGTTCTTTGCAGCAGCGTCCTTGGGCCTACCGGGTCTGGGAAATTTTGTCGGCGAATTCCTGATTCTCCTCGGCTCCTACCCAAGTGCGCCTTGGCTCGTTGCCATCGCCAGTGTCGGATTGGTGCTGGCCGTTATCTATAGTTTATGGATGATACAGAAAGCATTTTATGGTGAATCCAGGGGGCATTCTTCCAAGGATGCATCTGCGCTGCCAGCCTTGACGCTTCGTGAGCGAAGTCTGTTGCTGTTCCTCATGCTGGCCTTGCTGGCGCTTGGCGTGTATCCACAACCCGTACTACTAATTTCCGAAGGCCCCATGCAAATAGTGCTTGATGTTTATTCTTCGGTAGGGAGGTAGGCGGAATGCTCACCGAAGTACAACTCTTTGCCCTATCGCCACTGATTATTCTGAGCGCCAGCGCTACGCTATTGATGCTGTTGATTGCGTTCTTTCGACGCCATGGCACGAATGCGACCTTTGCTGTGATGGGCTTGAACATCACGTTGCTGGCCACCCTGCTGGTCTGGTCATGGGTTCTGGAAAATGAGCCTATCGCCATAACTGAACTACTATTGATCGACGGCTATACCAGCTTTTTCAGCGCACTGATGATTGTCACCACCCTGGCCTGCTGCACCATTGCTCACACGTATCTAAAAGAGTTTCCCGATAATCGGGAGGAGCTTTATTTGTTACTGCTGCTGGCCTTGATCGGGGCTTTGGTGTTGGTGAGCAGTAGCCACTTTGCCTCCCTGTTTGTCGGTCTGGAAATGTTGTCAGTGCCGTTATATGGCCTGGTCGCTTACCATCGAAAGCGTTCCCGATCCCTGGAGGCAGGCATCAAATATCTGGTGTTATCCGCTACAGGTTCGGCCCTGTTGTTACTCGGTATAGCCTTTCTCTATGCGCTGTGCGGCACACTTTCACTTCCCGCAATGGGCCAGCAGCTGGCAAGCCAGGGGGACGATTTGCCGTTCATGGCGCTGGCAGGGTTCACCCTGATCCTGATTGCACTGGGCTTTAAATTATCTCTGGTGCCATTTCATCTATGGACTGCGGACGTGTATGAGGGTGCACCAGCGCCGGCCGGTGCCTTCCTTGCTACCGTTGCCAAAATAGCCGTGGCCGCAATATTGCTGCGCTTGATTTCCTGGTTCCCGATAATAGCCAGCTCCGCGCTACAGAACATCCTTATCCTGTTGGCGGGGCTTTCCATGCTGGCGGGCAATCTGCTCGCCATGCATCAAACTAACCTGAAGCGCTTGCTGGCCTACTCTTCCATAAGCCATTTTGGCTACCTGCTTACGGGTCTTGCCGCCGTTAACTTTGTATCGCTGCAATCGAGTATGATCTACCTGTTCACTTACACGTTTGCCACCCTGGCTGCCTTTGGTGTGTTGTCGGTGGTGTCCGTAACCCACAAAGTCGACAATGAAGACGCAGACGGCCTGCAACACTACCGCGGTTTGTTTTGGAAACAGCCCTATCTGGCGGCGATTATGATGGTGTCCATGCTGTCGTTGGCAGGCATGCCCATGACGATAGGGTTTATCGGTAAGTTCTACGTGATTCTGGCCGCGATAAACTCCAACTTGTGGTGGTTGATAGCCATCCTGGTCGTCAGCAGTGGCATCGGCCTTTTCTTCTATCTGCGGGTGATTGTGACGCTATTTTTGCATGCTCCACGTATCGCCCGTTTGCGCATACCCTTTGACTGGGGACGCAGCGCCTGTGGTGCCATGCTCATCATCATGGCTATGGTTATCATGCTGCTGGGCGTCTACCCGCAGCCCATGATATCGCTGGTCGGGTTAGGCTCTCTGTAGCGCCATTCGGCAGGTACGACTTGCCCTAGACTTGCCTACCCAGGGCAGTTGATGGTCTTGCGATTAAAAAACAGCTGCTCGTACTTAGGCGGGAGTTTCGGCGGGAGTCGTACGAGGAATCAGTCGGGCTATCTATTCTCGCCGAGATACTTCGCCAGCAGTGCCTGGCTATTCTCGTCCAGGATCTGCGTGAGCCCGGTAGACATTCTCGAAAGCCCTGAGTTGATAAACAATAGCGGGATAGCAATACCCAGACCCAACACTGTCGCAATCATTGCCTGTCCAATGCCATCCGCCATCAATCGAGGATCGCTGGATCCAGAGGCTACGATTGCATGGAAGGTCAGAATCATACCGATTACGGTACCCACAAGGCCCAACAGCGGCCCGGCCGCAACGGCTAGCCGCAGGAATGCCTGAAAGCGCTCGAGTTTCGGGACTTCGCGCAACACCGCCTCGGACAGGCGCAATTCGGCGACTTCGGCATTCGCAGCTGGCTGCTCGCCGCGAAACGCCAGTATCAGGCGTCCCAGCGGATTGCCGGAGTCCGGGTTTGACAATTTCGCCAGCTGCGCCCTGACTGCAGTGCGCGTGACAAACAAGTAGATGAATTGGAACGCAGCCAGAATCACGCCTAGCAATCCCACCCCAACAATGACATAACCGACCACTTCACCATGTTGTATGCGCTCCAAAAAGCTCGGGCGCTCCACGTAACGCGCGAGCAGTGCACCACGCGACGGATCAACCACAGCTCTTTGATAGCCCTCACCCGTTGCACTTTGCAGATCCTCCGCAGCAGAACGAAACTCACCGCTCAATTGCCGGTCCAGCATGCTCAATGACTTTTTGCTCGGAATGTAGCCGAGGTAGTTACCATCGGAAACTGCGGTAAACGGTCCAATACGCACGACTTCCATTTCCTCAGTCGTGTTATCCGTTTTCAATACGGGTGCTTTGAAGCGCACAACCTTTCCGTTTTCGACCATTTCGCGTTGCAACTCGAACCACATACGCTCAAGTTCGGCAATCGAAGGCAAGCTCTTGGCTCCTGCCATTTCAACCAGAAACTTGGCACGATCTATCTGCCCTTCCTGTTCAGGGTAATGCACAGTAAGCATCGACTGCTGCAATACGTTCGCCGCATCACCTGCAATTTGCCGCGTCACCCCAAACAGCTCACCGAGGTTCCCTTCGTGCTGCTTGAGCAATATCGTCATCTCATCAAGCCGCAGCTGATTGGAATCGAACGCTTTATTCAATTCATTGCCACGTGTCTCCGCCGCGTTGCGGCGCCCCAACGCTTTACTCGCCAGTTGTTCCTGCTTCTGCAATTCGCTGCGGAATGTTGCCTCACGATCTTGAGAAAGCTTGGATTCTGCGTCACGCATTTGTCTAACAAGCTTGTCCAGATCGCTGATCTGTACCGCCGCAAATGCACCTGCTGCCAACCACTGTGTGAGTAGCACTGAAATTATAGTTAGCGCAATTCGATGAAGGCTCATCACAACGGCACCTCCTGTGGCGCGGGTACGGGCACTGTCACGAGTTCAGGTGTGCTTTCCTTGGTTGCTATCAGTACAGCGTTTTCAACTGCCTTATTGTATTCGTTGGCAACCACCCATTTGTTCTGCTCGGCATCCCAGTATCCTGCCTCCTCACCGTCGGCCGTTCGATACAGCAGCGACACGCGCCCTACACGCACGAAGTCGGCTTCCCGACCATCTTCGAGTTTCCCTTTGTAGGAAATCATCGTCCTGCCATAATCGAGTTCGATCTGATAAGCCTCAAGCAGGCGACGGTAGCGTTCCGCATTCAACGCACGTTCTTTGTCTTCTTTCAAGGCGCGTTCTTTTTCCGCAATCGATGCGCTTTCTTCACTGGCAACCGGTGGGTTTTCTTCACCCGTAGTCGATACATTTTCTTCACCTGTACTCGATGCGCTGTCAACCTCATCCGATGATGCATCTTCTCTAGGCATAAGATCGCGTATGCGTGCCATACGTTCCTGTCGGGAATCCGGGCCTGCCTGTGTTGGATCCAGGAATGGCAGATCGGCGGCAATAAAAGCTTCCAGGGACTCAAACATTTTCTGAATCAGCGCAGGCATCTGTGCAGCGGTAGCATCAATTTCCGTTAACTGCTGTTCGACCTGCAAGACTTGCGACTGCTGCGCGTCGATCTGGTCCGTCAATTGCGCGTTGTAGCGCGTCAGGCTTTCCGCATCAGCCAGGATTTTTGCGTAACGATCCCCCGCACTTTGCTGCTGTGCGCTGACAAGGGCTGTGCTCGTCAATAACACTGTTCCCAACCCCCAAAATACCATGGCTCGGAACTGTGTCTTGTTTGATGCTAATCGCCACATGCTTCGTACTATCCTTTTGCGATCAACTCGCCTGCGCCTGAATGAGCTGCAAATACGCTTCGGCTGTTTTGCGTGATTTCTCGGACGACTTGGCTTTCTCGAACCACGTTTCTGCTTCAGTCAGTTTTTTCTGGTTGTAGAGTGCAATGCCTAACATCAGCTGGGCGTTGCCGGTATTCTTCAAACGGCCCTTTTGGAGACCCTTGCCAAGCGCCGCGGCGGCACCGTCCCAATCGCTCCGTTGCACCTGGACTTCACCCAGGCGCACGTACAAATCACCATTGCCCGACGTTTCCGCAGCGCGGGAAAGGGGTGCAACTGATTTCTTGAATTCGCGTGCTGCAATCCAGCAATTGGCCTGCTTCTCATACAGTTTTGAATCGGGCTTAAGAATGTTCTTGGCCATGCCCTCCTCCAAAACCTGCGCACAACGATAAGGTATGTCGTTGAACAACAGCAGGTCAGCAAGTCGTTTTACATCGCTATCGCTCACCAGGAGCCCGGCACCGTACGCCAATTGCATGATGGCGAGTGCCTCGGAATATTGTCCCAATTGGCCGTACACTGAGGACAATTGTTGCCAGTACGTCTTCTTGTCAGGTGCCATACTAATCAGCCGTTTCAACAGTGGCACGGATTCTTTCCAATGCTCCTTCTGCAGATGCAGCGCCAGCACCAGTTGAATCCAGCTCTCCTGTGGCTTTTCTGCGAGGTCAACGGCCTTTTGTGCCGGCGCTATCGCCCGATCAAACAGCTCTTGCTGATAATACGCCACCGCAAGCAGGTAATACGCTGCTGAATTTGGCTTGGTCGCCGTGGCGAACCAATCTTCCAGGGCCGCAGCGCCTTCTTTCCACTTTTCCTCTGCCAAAAAGAGCTGGGCTATCTGGTACTTGGTCTGGGAAATCTCTTCGTCGTTCAGGCCACCGGCTGTAATCGCGGCAAGGAGGTGGGTTCGCGCCGAGGCATATTTGTCCTGGGAATGATCGATGGTGGCGAGTATTTGCTCGACGCGGCTACGCTCGTAAGGGCTCAAGCCATCCAACTTTAGTTTCCCGATAGCCGCAGATGCCGCGCCGTAGTTCTCGGCATTCAGCGCCTCAATCGCCTCGGTCAGTATTTTACCTGTCGCCGCATCGATGGAATTGGCAGGCGGCTTTTTTTCCTCGTCCTTCTTCGCCGCATAAGACGGCACTACTGCCACCGCCAGCAGCAGAATTGCGAGTATCTTCACTAATCGCATGCCTAGTTCTCCAACTGGAAGACGAGTTTGGTTTGGACGCCCTTGCGTTCAACCGCAACACCTTCTTCGACTTTGGGGTTATAACGCCAGCGTGCAATGGCCTTCAACGCGGCGTCATCAAATATTTTGTTCGAGGAATCGACTACCTTTTGATCCTTGACTGTGCC
>JANNVJ010000074.1:0-35436 GCA_031414375.1 Haliea sp. | reverse complement strand
TTGTTCACGTAATCGCGTACGCCCAGCACCAGAGCTTGCCAGGTGGCTTCCAGTTCATCCAGCGGCGGACACAGCGCAGGACCGGTAATGCGGACCGGGTGAGCACTGAAGTCCATTTGCAACCAGTACACACCCTCCTCGAAACTGGGCGCGGCCGCCACGATCATGCCGTCGGCGGCCACCACGAAGGAGCCACCATCGAACACCAGCTCATCCTGGCCACCGATCTGGTTGACATAGACGATTGGAATAGCGGCCTGTCGGGCGCGGGACGCGACCGTGTCCCAGCGTTCACTGCGCTTGCCACGGTGGTAGGGCGATGAATTGATATTCAGTAACACCTGCGCGCCCGCTGCGGCGGCCTGTGTGGCCGGCGCCTCTTCCCATATATCCTCACAGATACTCAAGCCGACTTTCACACCTTCGATGGTGACAACACAGGGGGCATCACCCGCGCTGAAATAGCGTTTTTCGTCAAAGACCTGGTAGTTGGGCAGGTACTGCTTGCGGTATTGGGCGATGATTTCGCCCCGGTGAAGTACGCCGGCCACGTTGTACAGAGCGCCGTCGACGCACAATGGGTAACCGATCACCGCGTAGGCGGAGCCTGTCATTGCCCCGCAGATCCTCTCCAGGGCCTGGCTCACCCGCAGTGCAATGCTGGGGCGCAGTAGTAAATCTTCGGGCGGATAACCGCAGAGCGTCAATTCAGGGCACACGACGACGGAGGTCGCATGCTCTCGTTCGGCCAGTGCAATGGTGTCGATAACTTTTTCGGTGTTGCCTTCAAAATCACCCACCAGGGTATTCATCTGGGCCATCAGGATATTCAGGGTGCTCATGGTGCTCTCAGGTACTCATGATTGCAGGCCGTTATTGTCCGCAAATGCGCCGCCCATAGCCAGTCCTTCGCCACAACAATCCTGTTACACTGGCCCGCAGTTGCGACAGTATAAATAGGCACAAGGCCAGCTTGCGGTGAATCGCCCAGCCATACTTACCAAACCCGAAGCTCACTCACCGAGCCATCAAAATCTCGCACTGTTTCGGGTGTATGTAGGCTATCGCGCCCTGCTTTCCGTTGTCATGCTGATCATGCTGGTGAGCCCCAATACGCGCCAGTTGGTGGGCACGCTCAATCCGACTTTGTACACTGCGGTTGCCCTGGCCTATTTGGCCACCAGTATTCCCCTGGTTGGGTCGCTCTCCACGCGTCTCAATGAAAGCCAGAAACTGATGCTAGTGGTCTTTCTGATCGATATCGTCGCCATCACGCTGCTGGCGGACAGCAGCGGTGGAATGATCAGCGGCCTGCCGGTGTTACTGGTAATTACTGTGGCTGCCAGCGCCGTGCTTATCACCAACCGGACCATGGCCACGCTGATTGCGGCCATCGGTGTTCTGGCCATATTGCTGGATACCGCCTGGCTGATGCTGCACAACGTGCTCGACAGCGGCTCCCTGTTTCCCGCAGGCATACTGGGCCTGCTGATATTCGGCGTATCCCTGATGGTGCAGCCGATCGCGCACCGTCTGGGTCGGGCCGAAGAGTTAGCCCGTAACCGGGCGAGCGACCTGTACAGTTTACAGCGCCTGAATGAGCAAATCGTGCAGCATATGCAGACGGGCATCCTACTCGTGAGTAACGAAGGTGTGGTGCGAATCATGAACAAGGCTGCCATCGGCCTCCTTGCGCCGGAGCGCCCCGTCACAGTAGAACAGGGACGACAACTAGCCGACTACTGCCCGGAGCTGGCATACCAGTTCGAACACTGGAAAAACTCCGGTGTACACCGAGCCAAACCGTTCATCGTCATGGAAGGTGCGCTGCCAGTGATCGCCAATTTTCGGGAGTTGCAGCCCAATGCGAACCGTGAGGCATTGGTGTTCGTGGAAGACTACACGCCAGTTACCCAGTACGCGCAATCGCTGAAGCTCAATTCCCTGGGGCGGCTTACAGCCAGTATCGCCCACGAAATTCGTAACCCCCTGGGGGCGATTAGTCATGCCGCCCAATTGCTGCAGGAATCGACCGACCTGTCGAGCTCTGATAGTAGGATGGCAGATATCATTCAACGCCACTGCGAGCGCGTCAACCAGATTGTAGAAAGTGTTATGCAGATCTCGCGACGCGAGCCTCCCAATCCACAATATCTACTGCTGGCGCCCTGGTTAACCGAATTTGTCAGCGAGTACCTCAACGCTTTAAATCGTCCTGCGGAAGTGACCATCAATTGCGACTACCAGGAGTTGCTAGTGGAATTCGATCCAGAAAATTTGCAGCGGGTATTTGCCAATCTGCTGGATAACGCACTGCGCCACAGCAAGCTCGCTACAGGTAATGAGACGGCGCGCATAGAAATCGATCTCGACTCCGCCCTCCACCAATGCCAGATTGATATTATCGATGCCGGGAGTGGCGTTAGCTCTGGGGATATCGTCAAACTGTTTGAACCTTTTTTTACCACCATGGCAGAAGGCAGTGGCATGGGCTTGTACCTGTGTAAAGAACTGTGTGAAATCAACAATGCAGATCTCGACTATCGACTTACCAAGAAGGGTGAAAGCTGCTTTCGAATTTCTATGAACCAACGAGCGCTGTAAATGACGACCCAGAGTGTTTTGATTGTGGATGACGAGCCGGATATCCGCGAGTTACTGGATATTACGCTCAGTCGTATGGGTCTTGTGACCCATAGCGCGGCCACCCTCAAGGAAGCCAGAGACCTGGTCGCAAGCGTGCAGCCAGATCTCTGCTTAACGGACATGCGCCTGCCGGATGGCAATGGCATCAGTCTGGTGGAACACATCCAACAGGAGTTCCCGCATATACCCGTGGCAATGATTACCGCCCATGGCAGTGTGGAAGCAGCCATCTCTGCGCTCAAGGCTGGTGCTTTCGACTTTATCAGCAAACCGATAGAGCTGGAAAATCTGCGCCGACTGGTGAGTTCCGCCCTGCAGTTGGAGGTTGACACAAGCAGGACGCAGGAAGCCGTGGGCCAGGAACTCATTGGCTCGGCAGCAGCGATTCAAACCCTGCGCCAGCAGATATCGAAACTGGCGCGCAGTCAAGCGCCTGTGCATATCCATGGCGAATCGGGCAGCGGCAAAGAGGTTGTCGCTCGCCTGATCCACAACAACGGCCCACGGGCGGCGGGCGCTTTTGTTGCGGTCAATTGCGGTGCGATCCCGCCGGAGCTGATGGAGAGCGAATTATTTGGTCATATGAAGGGCAGTTTCACGGGCGCGAGCCAGGACAAAGTGGGCCTGTTTCAAGCCGCCTCCGGCGGCACCTTGTTTCTTGATGAAGTGGCCGACCTACCACTTGGCATGCAGGTCAAGTTGCTGCGCGCGATCCAGGAAAAAACGGTTCGCCCGGTCGGCGCAAGTGCAGAGCAGCGCACCGATATCCGCCTGCTAAGCGCGACCCATAAGGATCTTGCCAGGGAAGTTGAAGCAGGTCGGTTTCGCCAGGATCTCTACTACCGTATCAATGTGATTGACGTATTGGTACCCAGTCTACGCCAACGACTCGAGGATCTGCCCGCACTCACAACGGCCATCCTGAAGCGTATTAGCTCCGGTGACGGCAAGGTCGCGGTGCGCCTCGACAAGTCAGCTCTGAAAGCGTTGAGCACCTATACATTTCCCGGCAACGTACGTGAACTGGAGAACATGCTGGAACGCGCGCTGGCACTTTCTGATGGCGAGAAGATTACCGCTGACGACCTGCAGTTTTCGGCCACGGTGTCAGGTGCTCCCCCGGCACCTGGCGGTGAGCAAAATGAGCGTGGCACTCATGGGCGTTCAGTCCGCGAAGCGTTCGGCGATCTGGAGGGCTATTTGGAAGACCTGGAGCGCGACATCATCAGCGCTGCCCTGGAGGAGTGTCGCTGGAACAAAACGGCTACCGCCAAGCTACTGGGAATCAGTTTCAGAAGCCTTCGCTACCGGCAAAAAAAGCTGGGGCTGGATGATTGATCGGCCTCACCAGCAGTCCCGCGCCGCCCTGACTCCGGTTGCCCGCCTGACTCCTGTGGAGTCGAGGCTCAGGGTACCGCATAAATGGTCGCCAGCCTGACTGAGTTGTGGCGTGGCATCCAAAGTATAGCCATTCGTTTGTAGTGTCAGATTGATAAGATAGATCCTGTCGCCTGCCATCATCGACACGACGTTCCCGGCGGCATCGATCGCATAGGGACTCGTCAGATAGTCCAGCTCAGTGAGGGTCTGGGCGTACTGCTTATGATCAAGAAAGTATTGTTCTTGCCGCATCATGACCTGTAATAACTCTGCACTGGCCAGACTGCGCCGCGTATTCTTAAGTTGTCGCTGGTAACCTGGCAAGGCCAGCGTTAGTAGCAACGCCACGATGAAGATCGCAACCATCAGCTCAATCAACGTAAAGCCTCTTGTTCGCAACGCAGCCACGCGTGCAGTCCTAAAGGGGATCAACATCAGGTTCACGCCAGTAAGTCCGATACAACTTGCCGGCCTGACTGGGCAGCAATTTGGCGGAATCACGTTCCCCATCACCATCGAGGTCATACAGGTCTATACCTGCGCCGGGTAAAAAAATGGTCTCGCCAACCGACAGGACCGTAGCCGGTATGCCCGGGCCAAGTTCGTAGTATCGCTGTGTATTGGCAACGGCGGTGGCATTCGCCAGTTGCAGAACGTGCAGGAGACCTCGCCCCTGCGGGGCGGAGCAGGCAGTTGCCTTACCGGGTACAAATGTAGCCGCAAACACCCTGCCCCCGTCAGTCAGCGGAGTGGACACGCCCTTTTCTCCAGGCTGCAGGAAAGGGACTCTCCAGCCGTTTTTCAAACTGCGATCACCGCAGCTGGTACCGTCTGCGCCCGCTCCTACAGATTCTGCGCCTGAGATACAGGTGGCCTGGTCTGTAAGATCGCCATATTGGTATCTGCCTGCAGGATTCCTAGCGCTATTCTCTGCCTGGACTACCGCACTGCCCGTTGTCACCTCGCGATCTTTCAGGTAAAAAAACGCGTTCTCAACAACAGTCTCATTCGGATCCTCCCTATTGCCACTTTGAATGAGTACACCGTCAAAATCACCGAACGCATCCTTGGAATGAACCGTATCGGGTGCGTGAAAAAATCGCCGATCATCGCGCGCGGATCCACCGGTCTCTGCCGCGTCAGAGCCCAAGTCAGCCAATTTGGTAATGAACCAGTGATCCTTGCGGTGGTTATCGTCACCGCCTGTACTCTCTGGCAAATCGATGCGCCATACCGCACCGCCAGTGTCTCCCACGTACAGCCTGTGCATGATACCGGCGGGCGTAATAAGCGCTGCTACCGTCGAGGGGATACTGTCCACCAGCCCCGCATGCGCATAACGCGTGTTGGAGCTGACGCCGGTAACGCCACGATACGCCTTCCAGACAAGCTCACCCGTGCGTGCATTGACGATGAAGATTGCGTTACCAACCGTATCATCTTCTGCACCAAGGTCCTTACCACGCCGTGCGGTGAATCCCTGATTCCAGCCGCCGTCATAGCCCCCGGCGAAGATAAGTACATCCTGTGGTACACCACTGTAATTGACCTTGCCTACCACCGGGGTGGAAAACGTCAAGCCCAGCTCGGTGAATGCGCCGCCCGCATCAGGAGAAATTTTCCACAACAGCCCGGGAACGGCAGCGGGGTTGCTAATATCCAGCGCAAAATAGCTGGAGCCGCCGCGCCGCAATCCGACATAGACATACGCCTCATCACCTACCCGGTAATCGAGTGTGCCGTCGCCATTTTTGTCGACTCTTAATACTGCCGGTGCGCCGTCGACACCGTAGTGCCGGGGCAATGATGTGCGCGTACCTTCGTGTTGCCAGCGGATGTTGGCCAGTAACTCCCTGGGGTAAAAACCGAAAACCTCGCGACCTGATTCATTACCCGTGGCATCCGTGTCCTGCAGAATATGGAACATACCCTCCCCACTACCGAACAATAAACGGACATTGGGATTTACCCTGCTATAGCCCGGCGTTGCTCCATAGTTCAGCGCGACTGGACGCGAGTGCATAACCTCTCCCATGATCCAACCGCGAGCAGTGGAATCTCCGCTGTCTATATCCTGTCCGCGCGCCCACTTGAGCAGATCCAGAAGCGCCTCATCTGTCAGGTCTGTGGTGGGATCGAGTGTGAGCGCGAGCTGCAGCAACGTTTTCGCATTGGCATCCAGTGGCGCAAATAGCTGCCCCGCACCCGGCTCGTAAAAGAGCTGCCTTGGCGGGTAGCCATTCACCGGAGCATCCGCATTGGTATCCCCGATAAAATGCTCTACGACTTTGCCAGCATCGGCAGCGTAATTGACGAATCCGTCTATCTTCTGACCCGCTCCGCCGCGAGTCACAATGTGGCCATCGGCCCCGTCTGGAATGGTATCGCCGTCACCGGGTGGCAGTGTGGTGACGTCGGTCCAGTAAGTCAGTGCTTCAAAGCGCAGGCGGCCCTTGTTTTCGCCGTCTTTTTCAAAGGCCGTCTTGCCGCGTGCGTCGACCACCTGATCAAATACCCCATTGCCCGCGGTAGTTCCATCACTGCCCTGCGCTGCCTTCAACTTCAGTTTTTTGAGGTTACCAGGCCCGCTTGTAGTGACCCGTGGTAGAAAAAACGGGACATACACCCGATCGAGCACCTGTCCCGGATTGAAGGAATCGGCAGCAAAGGCGACCTCCAGGGAACTGCCAGAACCAGACGTCAATGCCGCCAGCGCATTGGTCAAACTCGCCTGCAATGCTGCCGGCTCATTCACATAAAGTAGGTCCGCGCCGCCGCCAGCGACAGCGTATTCAGCCGCTGGGCCGGGCCGGTCACGACTTGTGACTACCCAGGTTTTTTGCAGGGATACGCTAGCGCCTGCATACGGTGCCACTTGCGTGCTCCTGTGCAGGTAGGTCAGTAGTTGTGTGAAAGTTGACTGGCTCGGCAGAGGCAATTGCGCAGCGATCTGGGCATTGAGGTCCTCATCATGTGTGGATAGACCCTGGGTAAACAAAATTGAGTAGAGCCTCTGGCACCCTTGCTGGTCGATAAACGGGGTAAGGTATCTGCCATTTTTAATAACACTGGCATCGTAGTTTGGTACTGGCATAGCACGACCGAAGTTGCCGCGGGTATTCTCTCCCAAGAGGACAGTGCCACCTTGAATGTAGCGCAACCACTCAAAATAGCTTTCTTTGGGTTGCAGTTCATGTGCCTCCGTGGAGGCCAGAACCGGCGTCGACTTGAGGGTATTGACGAACTCAGAGCGGTGTTCCTGTAACCGCCGGTACCCCTGGAGAATGGTGCCGCCGCCCATTGCCGTACCGATGTCAGCCGATCGATTGTCCTGGTGATTGGATATCAGTAGCGCCACTTGAAAATCATCGAACAGCGCATTCTCCAGCACCGCGGCCAACACCGCCTTAAATACACCGGGCGCGGTGACAGCTGCACCCGCTACGTACATATCCCCCAGGTGGCGATGGGCTGCTTCTGTCATAAAGGGCGGCGCGCAGTCGACACCGAAAGTGCACACTGCACTATCCAGTTCAGTGTTACCCAGATCCATCACAACCTGGATAAACACCCCTCCCATCGCCCCACCGGGCAGGAATCCGTCAACATCGTCAGCTACCGCCGCAGTCAGCCATAGCGGCAAGCACGCCAGAAAAATCAGCAGGCCTCTTTTCATCACACACCCTCCCTGATCTAGCGCAATGCCGGCACACGCAGTGCGATACCCTGGGCAATATGTGCACTGCCGAGTCGCTGCTCACTGCCATTGATACGCACGTCAATTTCAAAGATTGCCGCGTCAAACCTGCCACTGCTGGATACTGTGTCCTGCGCCTCCCTGAGCGGAAAACCGCGCCAGAGCAGGGGATCCTGTCTGGTCACTCGGTAGTCCAACTCCACCCCAGCTGGCACGACCACCGACGCAGGGACTTGCAATAGATTGCGGTCACAGGCGGGACTTTGCACACCCAGGGGGCAGTTGCTGAAACCTACACCTCCTTCCACGAGAAAATTGTCCGGACTGAGCGACAACTCCGTGGCAATAGCCTGTGCCTGATGAAACGCCTCCTCCAGAAACTGATCATTGCCCGCCATGTGCAATTGCAAGAGCGCTGTCTGCACCACAGTGGCCGCGACGAGGGCCATCAGGAGCAGGAACACCATGGCCAGCAGCAATATGGCGCCACGGCTTCTCGGTTGCTTGGGCGTTGTAGGCGATGTTTTCATGCGTCCGGCCGCTCAACCTATCGGCTCGACGCGATTGCGCAGGAGCACCGTGGTACTGAATACGTGACGCAGATACCCATCATGCTTGGCAGCCAGGACTGTCTGGCCCAGAGTGTAGGATTTGTCATCCTTATGACCGGGAATTTTAGTGATGCTGCGTAACAGAAGATGGATCTTCGCCGTAACAGCACGCTGCATTTCTTCACCCTCGGGTGCTGACTTGTACTGGTTGGGAACACCATCAGCGTCCGTATCTATACCGAACTCAAGTTGCAGGTTTTCCACGCCCTCCACCAGGCAGCGCGACGTCATCGCGTCACCCGCGAGTGTTTCCATGCACAAGGTGGGAAGGTCTTCGTCCGCGCGGTCGGGATCGGAATACCTGCGAATGAAAAAGATGCGCGATATCGCTTCCCAGTAGCTGAGTGACGCCACTGCCGATGTGGGCTTCAGCAAGTCAATCGGACGCAGCTTTTCCCACTCGGGCTGCCTTCCCGATGTCAGGCGCAGATACCAACTCGCTACCGTGGAGGCCGTCAGGTCAGCAGCGGGGATGCCACGGTGCAAACTCGCCTCACCGGCAGTGCGTTTTATCGACAGCAGGTCGGTATTCAACGCAATCGCCGCGCTATCCAGGCAGTTCCAGACGGTTGCGTGCAGTGATACAGGAGCTACCTCACCGGAATAATCATTCACCAACTCCAGTGCATGGGTGCCATCCAGAACCCAATCCCGGTCACTGCAGTCGGTACTCACAGCGCCAGGAGCGACGCCGTCCAGCGCCGGAAAGCCGCCAAAAAAGCCAGCCATCGCCAGGTCACGTGACAGTAGACGCATAGCATAACGAGCGTTTTCCTGCATGCGTGCCATCTGTTCCTCATGCAAATAGTTCCGCTTGGCACCCAGATAGGCACTAATCACACCCGCACTGAGCAGCAGTCCAAGCAACATGGACACCAGCAACTCAACCAGCGAAAAACCGCGCAACCTGTCTGAAAAGTGAGGACGCTGGTCGTGACGCATCTTCAACGGCCTCCGATAAACGTGGTAATAGCCAGTTGGTGGCGGCGTCGCGCGCCTTTCTCACTCTCACTGGGTTCAGGGTTTGCACCGCTGGCGGCACCGCAAATGGCTGCCGGTACTTGTCCTGCAGTCGTTGTACCCAGCCAGCTGATGGCAACGCCCACCTCACCCCCATCCCTTGTAATACATGCCCGGGGGGATAGCAGGCCACCCGCATTACCGTCGGCGAACGTCTCAGACTCGCCCACCAGCAAGGATTCCCATTGCCACAGATCGAAGGCGGCCAATTGCGCTGCCGAGCACACCGCCACAGCGCAATCAGCACCAGGTTCAGGTAAACGGCGTTGCTCGTCGCCGACATCGCTGACCTGATAGAACTCGATCTGACCCGGATTTGCGCGCATGCGCTCAAGAATATCCCGCGCCAACGCGGTCGCCACCGAACGCTGGCTCGCCTCGTACCCGGCTTTCTTGCCTGCCAATTGCGCAGACAGCAGACCCATCATCCCCATCGAAAAGATCATCAAGGCGATAAGAAACTCCAGCATGCCAATTCCCCGCTGTCCGCAAACGCCGGACATTCCTATGGCGTTGCTCCGCCGGACCAACGGCACACTGCAACTACTGTTGCGTATTACGCTACCGGACATTCGCCCCAACCTCCGGTCAGACGCGCGCGGCCAACAATATTGATCACGATGCTCAGTGACTGCCTGGACGTTCGCAGGGGGGGACAAAACAACAAGGTACGATTGCTATGCGCCGAGCCATCGGGCAGGTAGTTAATCAATTCAAATGCCGCCGTGCGACCACTGCGATTTGTTAAGCGATAATTAACTGGCAATGCTTCAAACACTTCAAGCACTGCATCTGTGCCCGCATCAACCACTTTGTCCTTGTCTGCATTGGCAAATACGATCCAGCCACCCGCATAGATGCCAGAGCATTTGGCTTGTCCCGTTGTTGCCATCGACGAGGGACAGATACTGACAGGCAGATTCCTCATCACGGCCTCACTGCGCGCCAGATTGATCGCACCCAGGAAGCGGTTCGATTCTGCGCGCAGGCGATTGTTGTGCAGCAGGTTCTGGAACAGGGGCGTGCCTATTGACAAGGTGATGGCCAGCACGACCAGCACGATCATCAGTTCAATAAGAGTAAGCCCTCTGGCGCGACCACGCGACAACATCCTGTCCACAGCAATCCTCCCTTTGTGGACAAGCATAGGGATGCTGGGAAAAAGTGCCAGTAGATGGCTTTTTTTGCAGGAAAAAGGCGGTTATTGGATGCCAGGGAGCGGGCCACAAAAGAGCAGACTACTCAATGTTCTTTGCGTCGATGCGCAGCTCACGGGGCAGGGAGAAGGTAATATTCTCGGGTCGGCCCGCAACCTCAATCGGCGCCTGCGCACCCAGCGCGCACAAGCCGTCGAGTACCTCTTGTACCAGCACCTCCGGGGCAGAAGCACCGGCTGTCACACCGATACGCGATTTTCCCTTAAGCCACGTCGGGTTGATATCCTCTGCACCGTCCAATAAATAAGCCTCAGCACCCATCCGCTCGGCTAGCTCGCGCAGGCGGTTCGAGTTGGAGCTGTTGGGAGACCCTACCACCAGCACCAGGTCACAGGTAGCCGCGAGCTTTTTTACCGCGTCCTGACGATTCTGCGTAGCGTAACAAATATCATCCTTACGTGGTCCCTCAATATTTGGGTAGCGGGCGCGCAGGGTATCGATAACCTTTTCTGTGTCATCCATCGACAATGTGGTCTGGGTGACGTAGGACAAGTTATCAGGATTTTTTACCTGTAGTGCTGCGGCCTGCTCATCGTCTTCCACGAGGTAGATTTCACCGCCAGCGCTGCGGTCATATTGCCCCATCGTGCCCTCTACTTCCGGATGCCCGCGATGACCAATCAGTACGCACTCTCGACCCTGGAGACTGTAACCCGCCACCTCCACATGGACCTTGGTGACCAGCGGACAGGTGGCGTCAAATACCTTGAGTAGGCGCTGTCCCGCTTCCCTGCGCACCGCCTGTGACACGCCATGCGCACTAAAAATAACAATGCAGTTGTCGGGCACTTCATGTAAATCATCGACAAAGACGGCGCCGCGCTCACGCAGATCTGCCACCACAAACTTGTTATGCACTACTTCATGACGCACATAAATCGGCGCGCCAAACACCTCCAGCGCACGGTTTACAATATCAATGGCACGATCAACCCCGGCGCAGAAGCCGCGAGGATTTGCCAACCGAATTTCCATTGCCAATCGTCTCTCCTGGTACGCAGATAAAGCAGGCCTAACGAGGCGCAGGGCCAAACTTGCTACGTCTGAACAAACCTAGTGTAACTCTAACGGCTCCACCCGATGGATGAGCACGTCAAACAGAATTGTGCGCCCGGACAAGGGATGATTAAAATCCACGGTCACCTCATCCTCATTGAACGCGGTAATCATACCGGGCACCTCGCCGCCAGCAGCATCCGCGAATGAAACTACCAGGCCAACGTCCAGATTCATCTCTGCATCGAACTGCTTGCGCGGCAAATACTGCACGTTGTTATCATTGGGTTGGCCGAAGGCACCCTCCGGTGGTACCACAAACATCTGTCGCTCGCCGGGCGACATGCCAAACAATAAGCGCTCGAAACCCGGCAGCAAACTACCGTCACCGATGACGAAACTGACCGAGTCTCCGCCGAAATTCGTGTCCACTTCCGAGCCGTCCTCCAGGCTGACCGAGAAATTCAGGAAGACTCGGGTTCCTTCACTCACGGGTACAAGATTCATTGCGCTGCTTTCCCTGCACCATCCACGGCACTGTCCCGGCGCAGAAAACTATCCAGCAACAAACAAACCGCCCCCACCGATATAGCTGAGTCAGCAATGTTAAAGGCGGGAAAGTAACGTCCCTGATAATGGACGGAAATAAAATCCACCACATAGCCCAACACCACGCGATCCCACAGATTTCCCAGAGCGCCACCGAGGATCAGCCCGAGTGCCAGGGCCAATAGCCACTGGCCCCGGTGCATCACAGTCAACCAGATTGCCAGCGCGATGCTGATGCCAATAGCCGCCGCACTGAAAAAATAACGTTGCCAGCCGCCGGCATCGTGCAGAAAACTAAACGCCGCGCCCGTATTGTGTTGCAACGTAAGATTGAACCACCAGAACACCCGCACCGGCTGCCCGTATTGCAGGCCGCTGCTGGCGAGTCCTTTGGTGTACTGATCCAACAGGATGACCAGCAATGCCAGAGCGAACCAGGGCAGAGAGTAGAGTCCATTACGCATACAGACGTCGCTCGCCTGCGCCATCAATATTTTCTATACAGCGGCCACACAAGGTCGGATGCACGGTACTGTGGCCAACATCCGCGCTGCGGTGCCAACAGCGCTCGCACTTCTCATCGCCCGCTACGGTAATCTGTAAGCGCAGCTCAGGCAGTTCGGTGCTCACAGCATCCGCGCCAGCAGCGTCCAGGGGTAGCAGCGTCGCAGAGGACGTGATTAACACAAAGCGTAACTCATCACCCAGTGACAGCAAGCGCTCATGCAGGTCGGCAGAACAATACAGCGTGACGGCAGCATCCAGTGAGCCGCGCAACGCACCCGCCGTGCGCTGCGTCTCCATTGCCTTATTCACTGCCGCGCGCACCGTCATCACCTGTTGCCAAAATAGCCGCCCCATGGCCTCATCCGGCGCCATTGTTGGCAAGCCCTGATACCACTGCTGCAGCAGCACCGACGGGCCCCGCTCACCCGGTAGATTTTCCCAGATCTCCTCCGCTGTAAAGCTGAGAATGGGTGCGATCCAGCGCACCAGGGCTTCACCGATATGGTACATGGCGGTCTGGGCGGAGCGCCTGGCCACACTGTCGGCCTGCGTCGTGTACTGACGGTCCTTGATTACATCCAGGTAGAAACCTCCCAGGTCGTTGGCGCAGAAGTTGTGCAATTTCTGGTAGATCTGGTGAAAATTGTAGCTGCTATAAGCGTCCACTATCTCCTGCTGCAACTGTGTCGTCCGGTCCATGGCCCAGCGATCCAGCGACAGCATATCGGAGAAATCCACCGCATCCACTGCGGGATCGAAGCCATTGAGGTTGGACAACAGGAAACGTGCGGTATTGCGAATACGGCGATAGGAATCCGCCGTGCGTTTGAATATTTCATCGCTGACCGTCAATTCGCCGCGATAATCGGTGGCTGCGACCCACAGGCGCAGGATATCGGCCCCCTGTTCGTCCATCGCTTTTTTCGCGGGAATAATATTGCCCAGCGACTTGGACATCTTACGGCCGTCACTATCCACAGTGAAGCCGTGGGTCAGTACAGTCTTGTAGGGCGCTATACCATTGATGGCAACAGCTGTCAGCAGCGAAGATTGGAACCAGCCGCGATGCTGGTCGGAGCCTTCCAAATAAATGTCGGCCGGGAATTGCAGCTCTGGGCGTTGGCGCAATACACAGGCGTGGGTGACGCCAGAATCAAACCAGACATCCAGGGTATCGACAACCTTTTCGTAGAGGCTGGCCTGCTCCCCCAACAGTTCGCTGGCATCCAGTTCAAACCAGGCCTCCACACCGCTGCGCTCCATGCGCTGCGCTACCTGCTCCATCAGTTGCGTAGTCTGTGGGTGCAACTCACCCGTTTCCCTGTGAATAAACAGGGGCATTGGCACACCCCAGGTGCGCTGGCGCGATATACACCAGTCCGGTCGACTAGCCAGCATGCCATCGATCCGCGCTTTGCCCCATTCCGGCAGCCACTGCACACCCGCTACTGCCGCCAGCGCCTTATCCAGCAGTCCCTGTTGTTGCATGCTCACGAACCACTGCGGCGTGGCACGAAAAATGATCGGTGTCTTGTGGCGCCAGCAATGGGGATAGGAATGCAGGTACTCCTCGTGGTGCAGCAAAACGCCCCGCTCCTGCAGTAGCGCAATGATAGCGTTGCTGGCCTTCAACACGTGCTGACCCGCGAAGTACTCGGTATCCGGCAGGTACACACCGTGACCGTCCACCGGATTGTAAACGTCCAGGTGGTATTGCTGGCCCACTACAAAATCGTCCTGACCGTGTGCCGGCGCCGTGTGTACCGCGCCCGTACCCGCTTCCACAGTCACGTGATCACCGAGAATCACTGGCACCTGTCGCGCCAGGAAACAATGCTGTAGTAACAGGTTCTCCAACGCGACACCCTTGCAGCGTCCCAACACCTTGAGCGAGTCCAGGCCATAGCGGGTGGCGCAAGACTGCGCCAGCTCTTCGGCCACTAGCAACGCCCGGCCCTGGCCTTCGATCAACACGTAATCCATTTGCGGATGCAAACACACGGCCATATTGGCGGGCAGCGTCCAGGCTGTGGTAGTCCAGATGGGCACGACAATTTCGCCGTCATAAGCCGCACCGCAGGCAGCGTTGAAAGCAGCCGGATTGACCGCGACGAAGGCCACGTCAAGCGCCGATGAACGCTTGTCCTGGTACTCTACTTCTGCCTCAGCCAGTGCTGAGGCGCAATCCATACACCAGTGCACGGGTTTAAAGCCCTTGTGCAGATGGCCGTTATCGACAATACGTGACAGCGCACGAACAATATCTGCCTCGAATTTAAAATCCATTGTGAGATAGGGATTTGACCAGTCCCCGACCACGCCCATCCGCATAAAATCGGTGCGCTGTCCGTCTATCTGGCGCGTGGCATATTCACGACATTTCTGCCGGAACTCGGTCGCGCTTATCTTGACTCCGGGTTTACCTTCCTTCTTCTCCACGTTGAGCTCTATCGGCAGGCCGTGGCAGTCCCAACCGGGCACATAGGGCGCGTCGTAACCATCCAGTGTCCTGGATTTGACAATGATGTCCTTTAGAATCTTGTTAACGGCATGTCCCACGTGCAGTTCACCATTGGCATAGGGCGGGCCATCGTGCAGGATAAATTTTGGCCGTCCCGCGCACGCCTGACGGATTTTTTCGTAGATGCCCATCTCCTGCCATTGTCGCAGGCGCTGCGGTTCCCGCTGGGCCAGACTGGCCTTCATGGGGAAATCCGTCATGGGTAAATTCAGTGTGTGTTTGTAGTCGCTCATAGTTTCTTCATCGAGTTCTAGCCCCGGCTAAACCAGGCCCGTGTCTGCTCTATATCCCTCGCTATATTCTCTTTGAGTTCATCCACCGACCCAAACTTCATTTCTTCGCGCAATTTATGGCGAAACGTTACTTCAATATGTCGGCCGTACAAATCAATCTCCCGGTCCAGCAGGTGTACCTCTAGATTAGCCTTGATACTGTCGTCCACTGTGGGCCTTACCCCCACGTTGGCGACACCGCGGGCTCTAACGAGACCACCACCACTGACCTCCACCGTATACACACCAGACAGCGGTGCCCGCAGTCGACGCAATTCCAGATTGGCTGTGGGCGTTCCAATGACCCTCCCCAACTGGCGGCCGAAGATCACCCGGCCGGAAATACTGTAAGGCCGACCCAGTAAGGCCTCTGCCGTCGCAAAATCGGCATTTTCCAATGCCTCCCGGATGCGCGTACTGCTCACCCGCTCACCGTGTATCGCGAAGGTCGGTGTAGAGCCGGTAGCATACCCATAGCGCAGCCCCTGCTCGCGGATAAACTCGATATCCCCCTGGCGATCAGCACCGAAGCGAAAATCGTCACCCAGCACCACATAGCGCACGCCCAGCTCTGCCACGAAAATCTCGTCGACGAAACGCTGCGCCGACATGCCGCGAAATTGCTCATTAAAGCGAATACGCAACAGGCGATCCACGCCCAATGCATCGAGAGCGCGGCATTTCTCCCAGAAACTCATGATTCGCGCAGGTGCCTTAAGCGGAGCAAAATACTCACGAGGCAGCGGCTCGAAAACGATAATGAGCGAGGGCATGTCCATTGCCACTGACTTTTCCATCAGGTGACGAATAACGGCCTGATGACCGAGATGCACACCGTCAAATGCACCGATCGTGGCAACACAACCGTGATGTCTGGGCCGCAGATTGTGCAGGCCGCGAATCAATTCCATGCGCTATCTAAGCCCGGTCAAGCCAAACGAGGCAGTATAGCGAAGTTGCTCACCCTAGCCTATGGCTTGGCGCCCTCCTGAGGATGAAACTATCGCGGGCGATGCTCAATTCGGCGCGGGGGCCCGCAGATGGTGCATCCGGGTGCCCAGCAGCCAAAGAGACGCGAAATAGACGGCAATACCGACACCGCACAGCAGTCCCAGTTCGAGTACCCGCCGTGACCAGTGCCACTCGTACCAAGCGGCTCCCTCATGGGACAGCCACACAAGGGCAGCCACCATGCAGGCAGAGGACAGCAGCAAACGCAGTGCGTACGGTACCCACCCGGGCTGGAACTGGTAGTAACCCACGCGCAATAAGCCCCGTAACAGCAGCCCTGCATTGAGCACGGCGGCAAGGCTGGTGGCCAGCGCGAGACCCATGTGCCCTATATTCCACAGGTACATCAAGGGCAGCGCAAACAACAGATTCATGACCATGTTCGCGACCATAGCCATGATCCCGATCTTCACCGGCGTAGCGATATCCATATGCGCATAGAAGCCTGGTGCCAGCACTTTGATCAGCATAAAAGCGACCAAACCCAAGCTCAGAGCCCGCAAACTCAAGACCGACATGTCCACATCCCTGGGCGTCAATACACCGTTATAAAACAGTGTAATCATTATGGGTTCGGCCAGCAGTATCAACGCCAGGGTAGAGGGCACTCCAATCAGTAGCACCCAGCGCATCGCCCAATCCAGGGTCGCGCCAAAATGTGCTTCGCGCGCCGCAGCACGGTGTGCAGAGAGGTTGGGCAGAATGACGGTGGCAATGGCAATACCAAATATACCCAGGGGTAGCTCCGTGAGGCGATCTGAGTAAAACAACCAGGACACACTGCCGGTGGGTAAGAACGATGCCAACACCGTACCCATTAGTAGATTAATCTGGCTGACTGAAACGCCAAACAGCGCCGGCACCATCAGTTTCAGGATACGCCGCACACCAGTGTCCGAGGTATCCCAAAGCGGCCGCGGCACCAGATCCAGTCGGTAGAGGGACGGCAGTTGAAAGAGTAACTGCACGACACCAGCCAGTAACACCCCCCATGCCAGTGCAATCACCGGCTCATCAAACCACGGAGCTGCGACCAGGGCAGCAAAAATCAGGGAGAGATTCAGGAAGAACGGTGTGAAAGCCGGCACGGCAAAGCGGCCGTAGCTGTTGAGTATGGCTCCGCAAAACCCGGTCATCGAAATAAGGAATAAATAGGGAAAGGTGATGCGGACCATCTCGGTGGTCATATAAAATTTTTCAGGCTGCCCGATGTAGCCCGGGGCAAAAATTGTGGTAATGATCGGCGCTGCAAACATCGCGATGCCTGTCACAAACAGCAGGGTACCGCCCAGTACTCCGGCCACCCGGTTGATCAGGGCTTTTATCGCCACGACGCTGCCTTCGGCCTTATATTCTGCTAATACGGGCACAAACGCCTGCGAGAAGGCTCCCTCGGCAAACAGACGGCGTAGGAAATTGGGAATTTTGAAGGCAACAAAAAATGCATCTGCTTCGGCGCCAGCACCGAAAACTTTAGCAATCACGATATCGCGCAGTAAGCCCAACACTCTGGACAGCATCGTCATGCTGCCTACCTGAAGGCTGGAGCGCAACAGACCGGGCGCTGCTTTTACGGGAGCGTTGGAGTTACCGCCGGTCATGTGTCATCGTGCGCCGACGCAAGCCTCAGCACCAGCGCTCCCGCAACGCTTCACCGTGAATGTGCAACCACTGCAGTGCGATCAGGGTGTGACCATTGGGAATACGATTGTCAGCAAGCATTTGTAACGCATCTGCACGCGTCACCGCATGCACCAGGATATCCTCACCTTCCGTCTCCAGACCGTGTAGGCCACCGACCGCTGCCTTGTTGACACGACCACAGAACAGGCGCACTTGCTCTGTGCAGGCTCCAGCACTAGGGTACACCGTAGCGATGGCTACCAGTTCCGAAAGTTCGCACGCCGCTTCCTCCATTGCTTCGCGGTGTGCCACCTCTTCATCCCGTTCCCCGACCTCCACCACGCCGGCGATCAATTCCAGCATCCAGGGACTGTCATCACCACGCATCGCACCCGGACGAAACTGTTCAATCATTACCAGGGTGTCAGTCGCAGGGTCGTAGGGCAGCACAGCGACCGCATCACCGCGGTCGAACACTTCGCGTACCACCGGATCACTCCAGCCACCAGCAAACCGTCGATGCTGTAGGGTGATTCTGCGCATGGAATAATGACCAGACCAGACGGTCTGCTCATCGAGCACGCGGACGTCCCGCGCCCCAAACCTCAATTCGAGCGCCATCAAAAACGACCACCGGTATACCAGTTGACATCGCGAGCATGTTTATCGATCTGTTCCACGACATCCAGAATCAGCGCGAACAACGCCATACGCACTAGCAAACCATTATCGGTCTGGCGGAAAATCGCCAGATTCGGATTGTCGTTCAGGTCGTCGTCCAATTCCCTCGCGTTGGCCCTGGAATCCCTTGGCAGCGGATGCATAATCACGGTATTTGGTTCACAGTGACGGGTATAGATACTCTGGTTCAGCCGGAAGCGCCCTCGATAAAGGTCTGCCTCTTCCTGGGAATGGAAGCGCTCCTCCTGGATGCGGGTGGAGTACACGATGTCCACGTGGGCGATGCTCTCTTCCAATTGATCAGACTCCAACACTTTATGCCCGGTTTTGCGCAGTTCCTCGACAATTTCAGGCGGCATTCGTAGCGCATCTGGTGAGACCAACGCTACCTGTACCCCACTAAAGCGACACAGGAGCTTGCACAAAGAGTGCACGGTGCGACCATAGCGCAGGTCCCCCACCATGGCGATGCGCAGCTGGTCTATCGTGCGCCCACTGTCGGCGAGCTCACTGCGAATCGTGTAGAGATCGAGTAACGCCTGACTGGGATGCTCATTGCTGCCATCACCCCCATTAATCACGGGCACGCGGCTGGCGGCAGCGAACTCTCTCACCGACCCAACCTGTGGATGACGCATGGCGATCACGTCCGAGTAACCACTGAGCACTCTGGCGGTATCGTAGAGGGATTCGCCTTTGGCAATGGCGGAATTTTCGAATCCTGTTGTTTCGCGTACTTCACCACCTAGCAGGTTGAACGCGCTACCAAAGCTGACGCGGGTCCGGGTACTGGGTTCGAAAAACATGGATCCCAGGATAGCGCCAGCAAGCACCCTGGTGACGCGGCGACGTTGTGCATAAGGGGCCATACGATCAGCCACGGAGAATATCCGCTCAACATCGTCTCGTTCAAATTGCTGGACTGAGAGGATATGGCTGCCGGCAAACTGCACGGGGGTATTCTCCTTGGCGGGCGCAAGACAGGGCACTGGTTTTGCGCCGCTATTATAAGGGCGGGCGAAGGTCCTGCCCATGGGCGTAATACCAAAGAATCCTGACGCACTCTCAGGCCAATAGTGAGTCAGCGTAGTCCAGAAGTTGGCCCAATAGCGCTAGCTGCGCCTCAGACAGGGTAGCACTGGCTAGCAACGCCTCGATCTCCGCCTGGAATGCCTCCATGCTGTAGCCGGTACCGAACTGGGGCTCAGTGAGCCTTTGGTAGCGGTATTCTTCCCACACGGCATGCTCCTGCGGGGACAGGCTGTCGGGATAATTGCGCGCGCGGTAACGAAACAACATCTCGGGCAATCGGCTATCCTCAAATACAAAACTCCCGCCAGCAAGTTCCTCAGGGGTCTGCGTACGCAGCAACTCCATGGCACGCTTGTCCTGTTCGCTAAAGAATCCCCCGCTGTAGAGCATCAGGTCCGGATCGGTGGGCACGTCAAAACTGCGGCCCTTTTGAATTGCCTGCACCTTGGCGGTAAATCCAGCCGCATCGCGTGCACGATAACTGCGCAACGCGTCCAGATGCTTGCGACACTGTTCGCCGCTAATCCCTAGTCGCGCGGCGGTAGCAGGGTCAGCCATTTTCGGCGTGAGCAATATTGGGCAGCGATTGAGATGGATCGACTTGAGTCCCGGTCGTTGGGCTCCTTCAGGCAGGTTCTCGTTGCGCGTAAAAAGCAGTTCCTGCAGTCGCTCCACCGTCAAATCAAACAGCATTTGCGGATCACAACTTAAGTCGAAACAGATAATTTCATTGCGATTTACCGGGTGCACTGCCAGCGGTGCCACCAGTGCAATATTATGCCTGTGGGCACCAAACATACCGGACACGTGCAGCATCGGTTTCATCCCGGCGATATCCAGTTGTGCTAACACCGAGCGCTTATTCCGGTGGTTTAATACAAACTCATACAAGCGGGGCTGTCGATCCTTTATCAACCGCGCCAGGGCGATGGTCGCGTGTACATCCGACAGAGCGTCGTGGGCAGCAACATGGCGAATGCCATTGGCATTGGTCAGATCCTGCAGGCGAAAGCTGGGCAGGCCATCGTCCCGCAGCGGCCACTCGATACCCTCCGGTCGCAGCGCGCACGCAGTGCGCACCATGTCGATAATATCCCAGCGGGAATTGCCGTTTTGCCACTCTCGGGCATAAGGATCATAGAAATTGCGGTACAGCGTATGGCGGGTGACCTCGTCATCAAAACGCAGTGAGTTATAGCCCACTCCGCAAGTGCCTGGAACCGCCAGTTCCCGATGAATCCGGGTGATGAACTGCGCCTCTGGCAGCCCTTGCGCAAGCGCCTGCTGCGGCGTAATTCCCGTTACCAGGCATGCCTGCGGATGGGGCAAAAAATCATTGGCTGGACGACAAAATATAACCAGCGGGTCACCGATAATATTCAGGTCGGTATCCGTACGTACGCCTGCGAACTGCACTGGCCGATCCCTGGAGGGGTTCGCCCCAAAGGTTTCGTAGTCATGCCAATAGAACGTATCAAGCAACGACTATGGCCTGCTCTGCTATCTTGGCCCGCCAGATTCTTGGTCCGATTTCATGCACGGATGCGCCACGGGTATCCACTGCGACACTCACGGGCATGTCTTTCACTTCAAACTCGTAGATGGCCTCCATGCCCATCTCGGGAAACGCCACAACCCTGGCGGAGGTAATCGCCTTTGATACCAGATAGGCCGCGCCGCCCACTGCCATCAGGTAGACCGCTTTATGCTTTCTGATTGCCTCAACCCCGACGGGCCCGCGTTCTGCCTTGCCGATCATACCCAGCAGGCCAGTATGTTCGAGAATAAAGTCGGTAAATTTATCCATGCGCGTGGCGGTCGTCGGGCCCGCTGGACCCATCACCTCATCGCGCACCGGATCTACCGGGCCTACATAGTAGATAAAGCGCCCCTTGAGATCGACTTCCGCAGGTAAACCCTCACCGCTTGCGATCAGCTCCTGCATTTTTTTATGGGCGGCATCGCGTCCGGTCAGCATCCTGCCCGATAGCAGCAGAGTATCACCGGGCTGCCACTGGCTGGCCTCTTCGCGGGTAACGGTGTCCAGATTGATGCGCCGCACATTCGCACCGACTTCCCAGGTGATGTCAGGCCAATCATTGATATCGGGTGGTGTTTGTAACGAAGGACCCGAGCCATCCAAAACAAAGTGCGCATGGCGGGTGGCGGCGCAGTTGGGAATCATGGCAACTGGCAGGGAGGCCGCGTGCGTCGGATAATCCCTGATTTTCACGTCCATCACTGTCGTTAGGCCGCCGAGGCCCTGGGCGCCGATACCCAGCTTGTTGACTGCTTCCATGATCTCCAGGCGCAACTCTTCCACGCGGCTGGAGGGGCCACGCTCGCGTAACTCATGGATATCGATTGGCTCCATGAGTGCTTCTTTCGCCATGATTGCAGCCTTCTCCGCCGTGCCGCCGATGCCTATGCCCAACATGCCGGGTGGGCACCAGCCCGCTCCCATGGTGGGGATAGTTTTCACCACCCACTCTACAATGCTATCGGAGGGGTTCAGCATAACCAGTTTGGATTTATTCTCAGAGCCGCCACCCTTGGCCGCCACCTGCACGTCAACGGTATCGCCCTTTACCACCTCCATGTGAATAACCGCTGGCGTATTGTCTTTAGTATTCCTGCGTGCTCCTGCCGGGTCTTCGAGAATCGAAGCCCGCAGGACATTGTCAGGATGTGTGTAGGCCCGGCGCACGCCTTCGTTAACCATATCGGTGACCGACAGGTCAGCATCCCACTGCACATCCATACCAATTTTGAGGAACACAGTGACAATCCCCGTATCCTGGCAGATGGGGCGATGGCCCTGCGCACACATGCGTGAGTTGATCAGGATCTGTGCCATCGCGTCCCGCGCAGCCGGGTTCTGCTCGCGTTCATAGGCTTCATTTACGGCCTTCACAAAATCCAGGGGATGGTAATAGGAGATAAATTGCAGCGCATCAGCGACGCTATCGATGAAGTCATCCTGTCGAATAACAGTCATGGTGTGAATCCTTGCGGTGCGGAGGTCGAAAAAAGAGGGTTATCATACACCCCTTGCAGGAATCAGCGGACACCAAAACCTTCCTGCTTCAGGGCTGTCGGCGCCTCATCCGGGAGAGGGAGATGCCTGCATTGCCCTGACCGTGGCCTGCAGTTCGGCCAGACTGGCATTGATCTGCTTGCGAAAGGCGTTGACGGAGCCCACCCATTCCTCGTTACCCGCCACTCGCTTGTCAAGCTTGGCCAACGCCAGCTCAATTCGGTTAAGGCTGTCTGCCAGTCGTTCCACCTCAGTCTGGCTGGCCTTGGCACTGGACATCAGACGCGCCAGGTCACCCGCGACACTTTTAAGCTTGTCGATTTCTGCCGATGCCTCTCGCAACTGCGACTGAGTGGTGGACAAGGAAGATTCCATGCCCTTAACACTCTTACCCTGGCTGGCGTTTGCAGCCTCCAGTTTGCCAAATCGATCTTTGGTCTCCTTCCAGACGTTGTCCCAAAGTTTGCGCACCTCGGCCTCAAGCTGGGCAGCTTTTTTTGCCTGCACCTCGGCATTCTGGTTCATGCCTTCGTCGGTATCCGATAGCCTGGCCTCAAGGTCGCCAATGCGCGATGCGTAGTTGGCAATATGATCGTTGGCCTCCAACAACTGCGTCTGCAACTGCCACGCCCAAACACAGGCAAGAGCTGCGGTAATGAGTGCTATCGCAATAACGAGACGCGCCAAAAGACCCGTACTCCCTGCAGTGGAAGGCGATTTGGGTGGGCCGGGATTTCGACTTCTCTGGCCTTTGTCGGCCCCGGGCCTGCCAGTGCTGCGTTGCGACTCACTGTCCCGGGTTGGGACAATGGATGGGACGTAATCAAGATCGTCGTTAGACATGTGGGGCATACGCTGCATAAACGTTAGGCGCGATTATACATGGCGCCTAGGAGAGCGGAACAAAAAAGCCGGGAAGATCCCGGCTTTTTTGTCGTTACGAATTTTCTACAGGAAGTAGAGTAAGGCCCACAGCAACGCCGTCAGGCCGACACTGCAGTGGATGACGCCTTTGACGCTGGTCAAGGGTCCCATCTTGCCAAACAGCGCGTTTACTTCAAGCAGCAATATGACGGCGACACACGCGAAAAAGCCAATTCCACCGGCATCCTCGATATAAAGATGCTTGGAACCCAACATGGCGAATAACATGGGGCCTGACAACAGCGTATTGGTGCGAGACGCAAGACCAGCCTTCGCGGCGCTGGATGGCCCATCACCTGGCTTTAGGCCAACAACTACCTGCTGGTTTGGCCAAATGATCAACCACACGTTCAGGAACATGATCGTACCCGCCACGACACCTACCCATATGACGGGCATGCCCATAATGTTAGTGCTAGCACCGATCTGGTGTAGCAGAACCAAGCCGGTGAGAAAGGTAAACATGGCACCCCAGCGGAACCACCAGAGCGCCCTGGGAGCCAGTTTCTTAAGCGCATCCGCCTTGGCACTTGCTTCGGCTTCCTTGAAATATTCCGTTTGAACAAAATTGAAGTAGTACAGCATGCCTATCCAGACTATACCGAAAAGCACGTGCGCCCATCTGAATATAAATTCGAGAATCATGGTCATCTCCCCTTATTGTTGTAAATAAACCTGACGTTATTGTACATAAAAAGAGGGGCAGAGCCCTTCTAAAATGGGTCCTGCCCCTCTTTTTTTCGGAAATAAAAAACCCCACCATGCGGCAGGGTTTCTCGTCGTGACTGAGTTGGTACGACTTACATCATGCCGCCCATACCACCCATACCACCCATTCCACCCATATCATGCCCGCCGCCGCCGGAACCACCTTCTTCTGCGGCTTCGCAGATCATGACTTCAGTAGTAATCATCAGACCAGCGACAGAGCCGGCCGCCTGCAAGGCGGTGCGCGTGACTTTGGCGGGATCCAGAATACCCATCTCGATCATGTCGCCGTACTCACCTGTGGCAGCATTGTAACCGTAGTTACCCTTACCTTGGGTTTTTACGTTGTTGAGGACCACAGAGCCCTCAGCACCGGCATTCTCGACGATCTGGCGCAAGGGGCTTTCCATGGCGCGCAATGCCACGTTTATCCCGTGAGTCTGATCTTCGTTGTCACCTTTCAGGCCAGAAATTTCCATCAGGGCGCGAACCAGAGCGACACCGCCGCCAGCCACAACGCCTTCTTCTACCGCAGCGCGGGTCGCGTGCAGAGCGTCTTCAACGCGGGCCTTCTTCTCTTTCATTTCGATCTCGGTAGCAGCGCCAACCTTGATGACTGCAACACCGCCAGCCAACTTGGCCACGCGTTCCTGCAATTTCTCGCGATCGTAATCAGAGGAAGTATTCTCGATCTGCACACGGATTTCATTAACGCGTGCTGTGATCGCTTTGTGGTCACCGGCGCCATCGATGATGGTGCTGCTGTCCTTGTCCATCGTCACGCGCTTGGCGTGACCCAGGTGCTCCAGGGTCGCAGACTCCAGTTCAAGGCCAACTTCTTCAGAAATCACTGTACCACCGCTGATGATAGCAATGTCCTGCAGCATGGCTTTGCGACGATCGCCAAAGCCAGGCGCCTTACAGGCAGTGACTTTCACGATGCCGCGCAGATTGTTCACCACAAGAGTCGCCAGTGCTTCACCTTCAACGTCCTCTGCAACAATAACTAACGGCTTGGAAGACTTGGCGACTTGTTCCAGCAAAGGCAGCAATTCGCGGATATTGGAGATTTTCTTCTCCACCAGCAGGATATAAGGCTCGTCAATATCGACGCTCATGCTCTCCTGATTGTTGATAAAGTAGGGGGACAGATAACCGCGGTCAAACTGCATGCCTTCTACCACATCCAGTTCATTTTCCAGACCGGATCCTTCTTCAACGGTGATGACGCCTTCCTTGCCGACTTTATCCATAGCATCGGCAATGATTTTGCCCACCGCCTCATCGCTGTTGGAAGAAATTGAACCAACCTGGGCAATAGACTTACTGTCGACACAGGGAATAGCAGCAGCAGCAATTTTTTCCACTGCGGCGGCTATGGCCTTGTCGATGCCACGCTTCAGGTCCATAGGATTCATGCCGGCAGCGACGCCCTTGAGGCCTTCGTTGACAATGGATTGCGCCAGAACAGTGGCGGTCGTGGTACCGTCACCAGCGACATCAGAAGCCTGGGAAGCGACTTCCTTGATCATCTGTGCGCCCATGTTTTCGATCTTGTCTTTAAGCTGTATTTCCTTTGCGACGGACACGCCATCTTTGGTCACTGTGGGTGCACCGAAAGACTTGTCCAGAATTGCATTACGGCCCTTGGGCCCCAGGGTTGCCTTGACAGCGTCAGCCAGTATGTTCACGCCATTCAGCATGCGCTGGCGAGCGCTATTACCGAAGATTACGTCTTTAGCCATGGTAAATATTCCTTACGTATTACGAATTAATCTGTTTGTGACTTGTGAAAAACGAATGCTTCGGGTCTTACTCGACCACGGCGAAGATTTCGCTCTCACCCATGATGATCAGTTCCTCACCATCAACGTCGATGGTGTTGCTGCCAGCGTACTGGCCGAACACAACCTTATCTCCAACTTTCAAAGCCATGGGTCGCAATTTACCGCTTTCAAGCGCCTTGCCTTCGCCTACTGCGACGACCTCGCCCTGATTGGGCTTCTCTTTTGCGGAACCCGGCAGCAAGATGCCGCCTGCAGTGGCTGTTTCTTCTTCCTTGCGACGAACGACCACGCGGTCGTACAGCGGACGGATTTTCATTTGTGAAGCTCTCCAAAGTATCAATGTGATGTTATGGGCACCCCGGATCGGGGTTATCCCGTTTAATTGGGGCGCGAAATTGAATTTCAAGACCTGATTAGCACTCTTTTCAAGAGAGTGCTAATTCTAGTCAGGAAAAGTGTGTAGTCAAGGGCCGCCAAACAGTTTGCGTGGCTTGGAGAAAGAGACTAAATAACTCTAAATATCAATATGTTAAGTATCACTGTGATCATCAACTCGCCTGAAAACACCCTCAACGGTTTCATGGCTACGAGCAGCCCGCTCCGGTACGTGAGCCTCAGACTTCGAACTCGACAGAGCTCGTAACAAACGCCTTCGCAAAGGACCGGCCATGACTACGAGGGCGACCACATCGGTAATCATGCCTGGGATCATCAACAGAAGGCCGGCAAACCCTATTGCCATATCATCCCGGAGCAGTTCCGGACCAAAGAACTTCCCATCCCTAGCTTGCGTGAAGCGCTCGAAAATACCCCTGCCCTGGCGTTGCACTACTGCCAATCCAAAGAGCAAAGTAGTAAAAACGTAAGCGATAGCAATTAGAGCACTGGTTTGGATGCCCAGTTCGATCAGAGTAAACAGCTCCAGCCAAGGCAGGAATAGAATGACAAATCGCATCATATAAAGGCTCGAATTGGCTCATGAAGTATGGGGGCAGCGCGATATATTTCAAGGATTGCCACATGGCCTGTCACAGGTTTTGTTGAAGCTAAATACACCGCTGCAAAAAATGTGGTGCCTAAAGGAGACATTCAATTTATGGCGACCGTCGAAATCGACACTAACCTACAGATCTGGCAGGTCGTGGCAGCAATTCCAAGGGGAAAGGTGGCGACCTACGGTGGTATCGCGCAGAAAGCAGGCATGGCCAGAGCAGCCCGCCGGGTTGGATTGGCCTTGCGGGGACTACCCAAGAACACAAAAATTCCCTGGCACCGGGTCGTGAACGCGCAAGGACGAATATCTCTCCCCGTAGGTTCCGCATCACGCAACACCCAAATGGCTCGATTGGAGAACGAGGGCATTCACTTCAAAATCAATGGCTCTATCGACCTTCGCCGATATGGCTGGTGATCCGAAAAATTCAGCGCTAAAGAGTTTAACGCCGAGGGTTCTACTTACCGCGGTGGATTTTTGACGCATTGGTTGGCAGGTGACCCATGTAATGGAAAGTTTTATCTGTCATCAACTTATCATGACCGCGGATATCAGCGTATTCCTGCCTGAACTTCATGACTTTTGCATTCCGTTCTTCAGCGCTCACGTTTGTCGTCGTACCGCCGTGTAGCTGGTGAAAACTGCCTTCACCGATAAGCTGCACAGGCGTCACCCCAGGCCGGTCTGCAGCCCGTTTAAAAATGTCTGAATTAATAAGCCCCCCGCCGGGTGAACTAAAGCGTTCATCTGCTCCGCCCTGTTCCTGGAACATCGATCGCTTCATAAACAGGCAATTCGATTCGAACATACGATTCAACCAATTGATATTCTCTGGTCCCGCGCGTAATGGTATGCCAATTTCATAGAGCCGATAGCCGTCCTGAGGCCAATTGATGTCTTGCAGCAACTGATCTTCTACAACCTTATTATATCCCTGTTCAATCGATTCATTCTGTGCGTCTGGACCCAGCCAAAAATATCGGGTCGCCACCACAGGATTATCAAAGGCTTCATAACAGGCCAATGCCATTCGAAACACGCCAGGTGTCAAAATGTGTGCCCCGTCTATCATCAGGCAAACGATCTCACCCACTGCTTCATCCAACGCAATATTTATTGCTCTGGCTGGGGAATGTGACGCGTTGCTTAACTGAATCAAGCGCACAGGCACATCAATGCCCGCCCAGGACGCTTCATCCAGTGGATTCGGTGAACCATTGTCCACCAGGATAACTTCGTACTCTAAATCTTGCGCGCCATGCTGGTAGGTACGCGAAAGCCCCTGCAACGACCTGGGTATCTCTCGCGCCATGTCGTATGAAATGAGAATGACCGATAATTTCATTAAACTCTCTTGGAAGTGCACCTGCAGTCGGCGAGGACTCTCAGGGATGTTTGTTGTGTATGATAGGTTTGATGATTGTGGGTTAGCAAAAGTATGACCAACTACGCCTCAAATTTTGAACGCTAACTTCAAAAACGCAGGATAGCGTGTTCACTTATCAACCAATTTACCGGCCAACCTCGCTCTCCTGCGTTCTACCGCGGTGATATTGGACGCTATGGTGGGCATGTGTCCCATATAAGTAAATGAGGCTTTTGCCATCAACTTATCATGACCGCGTATCTGCGCATACTGCTGTCGATATTTATCCAGTCGTGTGAGCCTCTCAACTCCGTTTGAATTAGTTGTAACGCCCCCGTGCAATTGGTGGAAACTGCCTTCACCAATAATCTGAATGGGTGTAACTCGAGGAACTTCCATAGCTCGCTTGAAAATATCCAGATTGAGAAATCCCCCGCCAGCATAGTCGAAGCGTTCGTCGGCCCCACCGAGTTCCCTAAATAGTGATCGTTTCATAAACAGGCAGTTTGATTCAAACATCCGATTGAACCAGGTAAGTCGATTGGCGCCCGAACGGAGCGGTGTGCTGATCTCGTAAAGTCGGTAGCCATCCATTGGCCATTGGATTCGTGCCAGCAAAGTATCTTCAGCTTGTTGGTTGTAGCCATTTTCGATTGATACAGTTTGCTCCTCTATTCCCAAATAAAAGTAGCGGATCGCCACCACTGCATTCTCAAAAGCCCGATAACCGGAGAGTGCCATTCTGAATACACCAGGTGTCAAAATATGAGCCCCATCTATCATCAAACAAACTACGTCACCCGCGGCCTCTTCCAGAGCGATATTGATTGCCCTAGCCGGAGAAGATGAAGCGTCCTGTAACCTAATCAGCCGCGCCGGTACATCGACGTCTCTCCAAGTCGCTTCATCCAAAGGCTCAGGCGAACCGTTATCAATCAGCAGGACTTCGTACGCCAGATCCTGCGCACCATGTTGGTAAGTGCGCGACAGGCTCTGTAGGGTGCGGGGAATTTCTCGTGCCATATCGTACGAAATGAGGATTACAGATAGTTTCATAAAACTTACCTAGTTATCATGCCAGCATGACATACATCAACTTGAACTTGTTGAAACTTGGCGGAAAGCACATTGATCCAATTAGTGACAACTGTCTCACATAATTCGTGCACCACTAGCAAAATTGCCGTTGAGGCGAATAAATTGAGCCGCCATTTTGCTTCCCAATCAGCGCAGGTTCAAGGTAGAGTTATCTCAATTAATTATAAACGGATTATGTGACAATCTCCTAGATTGGAGAAAATATTACTATCTGGCGTAGGGCGAAATGATCATACAACGTCGCATATCCATGGGGCTCTGTGTTTTGCTCACAGTGGCGCAGCTATTTACTTGGATCGGGAGTGTGTATGGCGGAGAGCTCGGGCTCTTAGACATTAATTTTAGTCGGGCCATCTTCTCAGATAAACTCACACAACAAAGTGTGAGTCAATCTTTTCAAGACTCAACTGGTGCGTTATGGCTTGTCGCTGAGGAAGGATTAAACAAATACACTGGTCACGAACTCGAGGCCTACCAATATTCGGCTACTAAACTAGGCTCCTTGCCCGCCAACAATATTACACGAATTACTGAAGATCATGATGGCCAAATATGGATGTCCACTCGAGGAGCCGGAGTGGTCCACTATAATCCAATATCTAATAGCTTCAATGCGATTTATTCAGATATCAATAATCACAATACCCCTTATTCAAATGACATTCGCACTATATTCTGCGACGACGCCGGTATCTTGTGGCTCGGATATTTAAACGGCTTTAGTCGATTTAACCCCAAAGATCGCACTTTTCACCACTATATCTCAGGCTCAGATTCAATCCCATATACAGGGGAGATAAGTGGATTCACCCAAACTCCAGATGGAGTAATCTGGGCCGCTACTCAGTCAAGTGGGCTACTACGAATTGAACCAGCTTCTGGCCGTGTTAGCATTTACGCTCATAAAGACGGGCATTCTAATTCTATAGTTGCGGGCTGGCTTTATAATCTTATTACCGATCAAAATGGCAATATTTGGATAGCGTCCGCCAACGCGGGAGTGACTCGTTTCAATCCCATAGACGACTTAGTACTAAATTTCATGCATTCTGACACTGATAGTAACTCTCTATCTTCCAATAAGACTTTTGACATTTACGAGGATGCAAAGGGCGATATATGGATAGCCACCGATGAAGGTCTGAATCTATTCGTACCTGAGACTAACAAATTTATCCGGTACACCACCCTAAACACAGATTTGCCAGAAAATTTAATTATAAGTATCTATCAAACACGCGAAGGTAAATATTGGATAGGCACAATGTCTGGATTGGCCTCCGGCATGAAGACAGACTTTAATAAGTTCGACCAATCACAAGGCAATCTTTCTAACGACTCAGTTAATGCTTTTACGGAATCCCGCGATGGAAGCTTGTGGGTAGGTACAGACAATAGCTTAAATAGACTCCGTCCTGGAAGTGCTGAATTTGAGTGGATCAATGAATCTTCCGAGCCACGTATTTCAGATCCGAGAGTCATGAGTCTTTACAGTGATCAAAGCATATTATGGGTGGGGACATATGAGGGTGGCCTCAATAAATTGGATCTCATTACCGGTAACACCACGACGTACAGGCACAATACCTTACGAGAATCCTCTATTGGCGCTGATGGAGTCACCTCCATACTTCGGCTAACCTCAGGGGAATTACTGGTCGGGACTTATGGCGGAGGTCTAAGCGTTTATAGAGAAAAAAGCGATGATTTTGTAAACCTAAAGAATAACCCAAATGATTCAACAACCATTAGTAGCAACACTGTGTTCGCTATTTATGAAGATTCTTTAGGATTTGTTTGGATAGGAACTGAAATGGGGCTGAATCGCTTTCTCCCAAAGAAGCTAACATTCGAACGCTACCTAGCTGAAAGAAATAAATCCAATAGCTTTTCTAGCGATATCCCTTGGTGCTTCTATGAGGACACAAACGGCACACTCTGGATTGGCACATCTGGTGGAGGACTAAATCTGTGGCCCATGGCGGATAGATTGAACTCGCACGTAAATGTTGAGCATCTATCAAATAACATCTCCCTACATAGCTCTAATATATACGGTATTCAAGGAGACGATAAGGGTTGGGTATGGATTTCACACAGCAAAGGTTTGTCAAGAATAAATCCAATAACAACTGAGGCCCATCATTACGGTGTTCGTGATGGGCTGCAAGCGAATGAGTTCACTTTGGGCGCATCATTCAAATCTCGATTTGGAACAATCTATTTTGGAGGCGCAAATGGTTTTAATACAATTGATCGGGATTTTCTAATGGCAGATCGACTTCCTCCAAAATTAGCAATTTCGCAAATTAAGGTAATGAATGTACGACGAGAGTTTGATACTCCTTATTCTTCTTTACAGTCGATTGATCTCAACTTTGAAGACAAGATGCTATCAGTCGAATTCTATGCAGCCGATTATTCCAGCCCTGACCTGCTCAACTATGCTTATAAGTTGGAGGGTGTAAACCCAGATTGGATTGTATCGCCAGAATCCCGGATCGCATCATTTACAACTCTTCCACCTGGATCATATGAGCTTAAATTAGCCGCCGCCAGTCCCGATGGAACTTGGAACTGGAACGGGCTGAGCATCCCGGTAGTCGTTGCACCACCACCATGGCTGAGTCCAGCGGCTTACGCTGGCTATACACTTCTGACAGTCGCTGTTATCGCATACTATTTTTATCGACAGTCCAAGCAAGCGCGTGCATCACTCCAAAGGCAAAGGGAACTGGAATATCGCGTGGAGGAGCGCACTCATGATTTGCAAGTGGCTAGGAAGGTGGCTGAAGAAGCCACAAAGGCTAAATCAGAATTTTTGGCTACCATGAGTCATGAGATACGCACGCCAATGCACGGAATTATAGGCATGACTGAGTTACTTCTACACACTAATCTTAATGGACAGCAGACACAATTTGCCAACGCGGCCCGCAATAGTGGTGAGACTTTGTTGAAATTAATAAACGAAATATTGGACTTCTCCAAGATTGAAGCTTCGAAGTTTGAATTAGAACAGATAGGGTTTAACCTGACGGAGTTAATCGATGACATTTGTTATCTGCAGGGAGAACCTGCTAGCAGAAAGGGATTAAAACTAAATAATATTTGTCACCCGTTAACTCCACTAAAATTAGTGGGAGACCCGACCAAGATACGCCAAGTCGTTATGAATCTGGTGAGCAATTCAATTAAATTTACCCACAATGGAAACATCAATATCAGAGTGGAACCGAAGTTTACACCGTCACATGCAGGAAAAGCGCTAGTGCACATTTGCGTTGAAGATGATGGCATAGGAATGGATGGAGAAACGCAAAAAAAGGTATTCGAACCATTTACTCAAGCCGATACCAGCACAACGCGAGAGTATGGAGGAACGGGGCTGGGCCTGACAATTTCAAGGCACTTTATTGATTTAATGGGCGGGGATATAGCCATCCATTCCGCCATAGGTAAAGGTACTAGAATAACACTATCCATCCCGATGGAGTTAGACTCAACTAGCGATCCCTCTAGCAGACCATTCGAGGAATTGACTGCCAGAATATATACCAATAATCCTGCCACGTACGATATGGCTTCCAGCCATTTGACTCGCTTGGGTGTTAACTCGTCTGCCATACTCGAGGAGGAACTCGACTCAGCTACGAACTGGAATAATTCTATTTTGGTTGTAGACTACAATGGGGGGGGGAATCCCTCTGAAATAAAGCGGAGCTTAGCCAATGTCGATGCCCGAATGTGTATTGTTCTAACTCCACTAGCTGCAGGTAGTTTACCAAACTTTTTTTCAAACTGGACAGTCATATATAAACCAATAACATCAAGAGCAGTTTACGAAGCTTTAGCCTCTAAATTGAATCCAGTCGCTATAGTTGATGACTGCCCGCGCTATGTCCAAAAACGTACTAATTCAAAAAAAGTGCGAATTTTGGTCGCCGAAGATATTAGTACCAATCAACAGATCATCGTTGAAATGATCCGATTGCTTGGGCACGAAGTTGAAATCGCCGGTAACGGTCAGATCGCAGTGGCTAAATATCTCACCGGTAACTATTCTCTTATATTTATGGATTGCCAGATGCCGATAATGGATGGCTTCGAGGCCACACGGAAGATTCGAATTCTCGAAGCTGAAAGGCAAGTTCAAACTATACCCATCATCGCCCTCACTGCAGGATCAGAAAAAGAAGATAAGGATAAGTGCCGTCAGGCGGGGATGGATGGCTATCTTACGAAACCATTTTCAATATCAAGCATACAAAATAACATTGAAACCCACTTGGAACTGCAATTATCTGGAAGCGATCATTTTGTGCGAAATGATAAGAGCTGGACACACTTGGAGGAATTTAGCAATGCTCGCGAAGCTGAAACTAAAATACTCAATCTCGCTGCCATAGAAAGCATTCGAGAAATCGAACAGCAGACAGGCAAACTACTACTGCCTTCTATATTTGCCGGATATGTCGATCAAATGGGCGAAAAGCTCCGCGATATTGAAAGAAATATTATCGCCCGCGATGCAAACTCTATTTACCGTACCGCCCATGCAATTAAATCGATGAGTGCAAATATCGGCGCCAACAAAGTTATTCTTATAAGCACACAAATTGAAAAGAAAGGTAGGGAGAACGAATTAAATGGAATGACAGAGGCAATGATAGTACTCACTGACGCCTATCGCGAATTTATTAATGAGTTCGACACTAACTGCAAATTATCGGGAAATTAAGACTGATTGGGCGCCAAAGTGAATCGTTTCAACCTTATCTTTGGGCACTCTATGGTCCAAAAAAACCACTGCTTGGAGTTTTAGTTGGAAATAAAGGTGTCGCGGCGGTATAGAATTCTTCTTCTTGTTTTCTACATAGGCATAATCAGTGATTCTTATGGTGCCCAACCAAGAATTACGAAGTCCAGTTTATCTACTCAACTCCAACAACCTACCGTTTCAGCAATTTATCGGGATACGGAGGGTATCCTCTGGGTCGGCACACAACAAGGACTGCATAGATTTGATGGCGCCACTCTTTCGGTATTCAACTCTGACCGCAGCAATAACAACTGGATTCCCGAATCTGAAATAAAAGACATTGCAGAAGATAATGACGGCAATATCCTGGTAGCAACTTCGGGTGGAATTCTTTTGAAATGGAACCCACATGCCTCAACTTTTGATGCCATCAATATTTTTAGCCTTATTGATAAAAAAGGCTTGATTCGCTTACTAGTCTCAAAGAACGGCAGTATCTGGTTACTAAGCAAGGACGGACTATTACTATTCAACGCTAGATTTCAAAACACCGAAGAATGGATAATGAATTCGAAATTACTCAACAAGATCGGAAGACTCAATGACATTGTAGAAGACGAATCCGGAAATCTTTGGGTGGGAGGAAGTCTCGGACTTTCCAAGATTCAACCACAAAATAATTCGATCACATCGTTTGATCTTAAAACTCTTCGGCTTCCCATAAATGCACGATTAACTGCTCTTCAAATGAACAGCGAGGGTAACCTAATTGTCGGTACAGATATCGGGCAACTCGTAGTTTGGGATGTAAATTCAAGTAAGTCCCTTGTCAATACAGCTATCGCAGGAAATTCTACTAAGGAACCTCTGATCAAACCTCGTTTTCTTGCACACGATCACCACATTTCTTCCTGTTGAGAAAATTCAGACGAAAATAGGCGTGTTTTCAGACTGCTTTATCGGTTCTTGATGCCTTTTGGCATCCACAGGGCGCACT
>JANNVJ010000073.1:0-5028 GCA_031414375.1 Haliea sp. | reverse complement strand
ACACGGCCTCGGGGCCGACACTGCACATGTATTCGACGGCGTCCTGGTCACTGATATAGTCAGAGCCCTTAACGGTGTCATACATATGCCAGCGCCAATCATCGTCCGGGTCCGCTGAAGCAATAGCGCAGGTGATACCACCCTGTGCCGATACCGTGTGCGAGCGAGTCGGGAAAACCTTGGAAATCACCGCTGTCTTGAAACCGGACTGGGCCAGTTGCAAGGCCGCGCGCATACCGGCACCGCCCCCGCCTACAATGACACCATCGAAAGAAATAGTACGAAGAGCAGCCATTGTTACAAACCCCACAATATCTGGATGCCCCAGACAACATACGTAAACATAGTGATCCCACACACGATTTGTGCCACCAGGCGCAACGTGTTCCCGGCCGCGCCCAACATGCGCTCGGTGAAGTAATCGGTAAACACTGACCACAGACCAACCCAGGCGTGAGCGCCCAGCGACACCAGCGCCAGCATACTGAACACCCGCATCCAGGTCTGCGCGAACAATTCTTTCCAGGCGCCGTAGTCGACACCACAGGCCAGTACCCAGCCCACCAAGAGAAAATAGGCCAACAGGATGACTGCACTGACGCGCTGCATCAGCCAATCATGAGGCCCGGACCGTCCCATACTGGTTACCGCAGTCACCATATCCAGATCCCCGCCAACACGATGAGTACTACCGAGAGGGCGACAACAATGCGCACGCCCAATATGCCGCCGGCCATTGTTTCACCAATACCCAGATCCATAATCAGGTGCTTGATGCCCGCCAGAGAGTGGTAAATCAGGCCCGCTAGCACCGCCCAGATTACCAATTTGAGCCAGGGACTGGTCAAGCTCTCCTGCAGCGCCGCAAAACTCTCCGGGCTGGCAAGACTGGCGTCCAGTGCCCACAACAACACGGCCATTCCGGCAAACAGAAATACGCCACTGGCGCGATGAGTAATGGACGCCCATGCAGTTATGGGGAGCCGCATGGAACCGATGTCCAGGTTTACAGGGCGTTTGTCTTTCACAATAGGGTACCGTCTTTAGTGCGCCCCAGTGGGCGATGAATCGGGTTAGCAAGACTAAGGTTTCAAGGTCGGCTGCGCGCGCTGGCCAGACAACTAAAACGCGCGAGATTATAGGCATTTACGCGAACAAATACAAACCTGCCGCCGCGCTCGTTTGCTATCGCGGCCAAGGCACGAACGGTATCGAACTGAACCAACCGGGGTCTCACCGCTGCGCGGATTTTCACCGCAATAGTCGCAGGTTCAATTGACAAAAATCTTGGGGACTTTATAGTGGTGGCCCCCGCGCAAACTCAGCCCAGGATCTTCCATGAGCGACAGAAAAGCCACTCTCAAGATCGACGGAATCGACGCTCCCATCGAGCTTCCGATCTACTCGGGCACCTTAGGTCCGGATGTGGTCGATGTTGGTGCACTGACAGAGAAAGGCCTCTTTACCTACGACCCCGGATTCGTGTCCACCGCCTCCTGTGAGTCACAGATTACCTATATTGATGGCGCCAAAGGCATACTTCTGCATAGAGGTTACCCCATCGACCAACTGGCGGATCACTCCGATTACCTCGAGACCTGCTACCTACTGCTCTATGGGGAGTTGCCCACAGCCGCGCAAAAGCAAAAGTTCGTGGGGACCGTCCACCGGCACACCATGGTGCATGAACAAATCCGTACCTTTTTCAACGGTTTTCGGCGCGACGCACACCCGATGGCCATCATGTGCGGTGTGGTCGGGGCCCTGTCCGCCTTTTACCACGACGCCCTGGAAATATCCGACGAACATCATCGCCAAATCGCCGCCTTCCGTCTGATCGCAAAAATGCCCACCCTGGCCGCCATGAGCTACAAGTATTCCACCGGCCAACCCTTTATGTATCCGGACAACCGCCTCGATTACGCGGAGAATTTCTTGCATATGATGTTCGGTAATCCCTGTGAGCCAAGCAAGATCAGTCCGGTACTCGCCAAAGCCATGGATCGCATCTTCCTGCTGCATGCAGATCACGAACAAAACGCGTCCACCTCGACTGTGCGTCTGGCCGGGTCCTCGGGCGCCAATCCTTTCGCCTGTATCGCCGCGGGCATTGCCGCGCTGTGGGGGCCTTCACACGGGGGCGCCAACGAGGCGGTATTGCAAATGCTGCAACAGATCGGTGATGTATCCAGAATCGATGAGTTTGTGGCGCGCGCCAAGGACAAGAACGATCCATTCCGCTTGATGGGGTTCGGTCACCGTGTGTATAAGAACTTCGACCCGCGCGCCAAAGTGATGAAGGAGGCCGCGGACGAGGTACTGGCTGAGCTGGGCATCAAACACGACCCTTTGCTGGAAATCGCCAAGCGTCTCGAGGAAATTGCCCTTTCCGATACCTATTTCATCGAGAAGAAACTATACCCCAACGTCGACTTCTACTCTGGCATCATTCTCAAGGCTATTGGCATTCCGACCAGCATGTTCACTGTGATCTTCGCCGTCGGCCGCACGGTGGGCTGGATTGCACACTGGAACGAGATGATCAGCGGCAGCTACAAGATCGGACGACCCCGACAGCTTTACACAGGCTACGCCACGCGAGACTTCGTCCCCCTGAATAAACGCTAGGTATTCCTGTGGCCTCAATATGCTCGGCACCAACGGTCTGCCCTAGTTAATTATTGGAATCTGCATCATGCCTGACCTCGTCATCAGCGGAACCGGTCTTTACACTCCGGCTGAATCTATCAGCAATGAAGAACTGGTGCAGTCTTTCAATGCCTACGTGGCTATCTATAACGATCAACATGCCCAGCAGATCAGTGCTGGTACTGTGACCCCCATGCAGCCCTCCTCGGCGGAATTTGTGGAAAAGGCCTCGGGGATCAAATCACGTTATGTCATGAATAAGTCCGGCATTGTAGACCCCAACCGGTTGATGCCAAGCCTGCCCGAACGCCCCAACGAAGCGTATTCCATCCAGTGCGAGATGGCCGTGGCTGCCGCCCGCGAAGCCATGGGGCAAGCGGGCAAGCGTGCTGCTGATATTGATGCTGTCATTGTTGCTGCATCCAATTTGCAACGCCCCTATCCGGCCATCGCTATCGAAATTCAGGAAGCGCTGGGCATCAAAGGCTATGCGTTTGACATGAACGTTGCCTGCTCGTCTGCGACCTTCGGTATCCAGCAGGCCCGTGACGCTGTGAGCACTGGCAGCGCCAGATGCGTACTGATGGTAAACCCCGAAATTTGCAGCGGGCACCTGAACTTCCGTGATCGCGACTCACACTTTATCTTTGGCGATGTTTGCACTGCAGTGATCGTCGAGAACGTCACTACGGCCACCAGCCTTGACCAGTACGTGATCGTGGACAGCAAGTTGCAAACCATCTATTCCAACAATATCCGCAACAACTTTGGGTTCCTCAACCGGGCCGACGAATCCGGCGCGGGAAATCCCGATAAGCTGTTTATGCAGGAAGGACGCAAGGTGTTTAAGGAAGTGTGTCCGGCGGTCGCCGCGCAAATCTCAACCCAGTTGGAAACGCTGGGAATCGCACCGAGCCAGCTCAAGCGCCTCTGGCTGCACCAGGCCAATCTCAGCATGAACCAACTGATTTCGCGGCGCGTGTTAGGCCGCGATGCGAGTAGCGAGGAAGCACCTACCATTCTCGATGAATATGCCAATACTAGCTCCGCCGGCTCTATCATCGCTTTCCACAAACACCGCAAGGATCTCAACAGTGGGGATTTGGGAGTATTGTGTTCTTTCGGCGCCGGTTACAGCATTGGCAGCGTAATACTTAGAAAAGTCTAAGCCAGTAACTCCCGCAGCGCTTCAATCAGAGCCGCGTTGTCCTCTTCCGTCCCGATTGAGATGCGTAGGTGATTGTCGATACGGGGTTTGTCAAAGTAGCGTACTACGATACCTCGCTCCCTTAGCCGTGCAAACAACTGCCCCGCTGGATACTGCGGATGGCTGGTAAAAATAAAATTTGCGCCCGAGGGTAGTACCGTAAACCCCAGTGTGCGAAGTGCGATACACAACGCGTCGCGCGATTGTATCAAGCGCAAGCAGCTGCTGCGAAAGTAGTCCTCGTCTTCTATCGATGCCAGTGCAGCACGCTGGGCAATCACATCCAACGGATAGGAATTAAAAGAATTTTTTACCCGCAGCAGCGCCTCAATCAACACAGTGCTGCCCATGGCAAAGCCGACACGCAAGCCAGCCAGTGCCCGGGACTTGGACAGCGTTTGCACTACCAATAAATTGTCAAATTCGTTAATCAGCGCCACAGCGGAGTCGCCGCCAAAATCGATATAGGCCTCATCGATCACGACGACGGAGCCAGCACTCTTGCTCAGCAGCGAGCGGATGGAATCCAGGCTCATCAACATACCGGTAGGCGCATTCGGGTTGGGAATGATGATACCGCCATTGGGTGCCGGAAAGCTGGCCGGATCGATACTGAAATCCTGCCCCACAGGAACCGTAGCGTAGTCGATGCCATACAAATCTGACCACACCGGATAAAAGCTGTAGCTCACATCCGGAAAATAGAGCGGTAGCTGGTGTTTCAGCAGCGCCAAAAATGCCAGTGCAATGACCTCATCCGAACCGTTGCCGACAAACACTTGCTCCAACTGCAATCCATTGCGCGCAGCTATAGCACGCCTGAGGGCAACAGACTCCGGATCAGGATACAGGCGTAAGGTGTCGGCGTTGACTGCCGCAATGGCCTGCAGCACTTGGGGTGACGGCGGGTAAGGACTCTCGTTGGTATTGAGTTTGACCAGTTTATCGAGCTGCGGCTGCTCACCCGGCACATAGGGTGTCAGTGTCTTGACCACATCACTCCAGTAACGACTCATGCTATGCCCTGCCCTTGCAACGGATTGTGCGTGCCGGCCCGTGAAAGCGAAAAGCCCGGAACAGGCCGGGCTTGATCAAAAATGGCGTCCCCTAGGGGGTTCGAACCCCTGTTACCGCCGTGAAAGGGCAGTGTCCTGGACCACTAGACGAAGGGG
>JANNVJ010000072.1:0-23174 GCA_031414375.1 Haliea sp. | reverse complement strand
CTGCCTGCTCGCTGTACGGAGTGGGCAGGTACAGGTAGGCCAGGATGTTGGTATCCACAACAATCACGGGCGGCCTTGATCTATAGCTTTGCCAATATCCGTTGCTTTGAAATGCTTGGATTTCAAAGAGGCTCTAATCTGTCGGGCGCGCGCCAGGCGTTCTTCTTGCCCAGTCCGGCTGGGTAGTAAGACCCTCTCGATGCAGAAAATGGCCTCGCTGTTTATGCTACGGCGGTGAGTTGCTGCAGCCTGTTTCAAGCTGTCGTATATATCGTCCGGTATGTTTTTCAGGGTAATGGTGGTGCTCATGGCGGCTCACAAGAAACCATAATGGAACCGTTATGCTATACCTCGTACCAAGGCATGGCAAGCCTGACAAATCATCCAAACCAATCGCTCAAGCCGCCGACCCGCGCCTTCAGTGCTTAAGCGGCACGACCCCCACCTGCGGCATATCCGCCAGGCCTATATCCCGCGCGTGCTGTTCGAAACCCTTGTTTTTCCAGAAGAAGGCACCCGGCATGGTGGTGGGTATTACCAGCACGTAAAACAGCGCACGGCCAACGGTGGCGACCAACAGCGCCGCTGTGGCAAACACTGACCATAAAACGAGACCGTAAACTTCCCCCAGATAAAGCGGTCCGCACAGCAGCGCCACCGCAGTGACCGCGAGCAACACATTGCGCGCGAGCCAGGTCTTGCCGAAGGTGGTTTTCTGTACGTAGTGCGACACTGCGCACTCCGACTCGGCGCGATTCATATCGCGGGCGTGCAGCACCAGGCCAACACCTTCCAGCGCCAGTCCCGCACCCATGATCACCGAACAGAGGGTCAGCAAAGGCAGCGCGGAGTCGCCACTGAGCGCCAGTGCGCTGCCACCAACGACCGCCAGGCACAGCGCGCCCAGATACAGGCTGCAACCGACAAAGGCGAAACCGGTTTGCTTATGATCCCAGAACGGCCGCGCCTTGATGCGGTAGCAGCGGTACATGTAGTACAGGCCAACTCCGGCACCGAGCAGCGCGAGCACAGCGCACAGCTGTGCCGGAATCGTGAGCGCGACGCCCGCACTGGCCAGCATGGGGAACTGTTCGATCAGCCACGGCGCTTGTGCCAGCACTAGCAGCATATGCAATCCGGCAAAGGCCATGAAGGTCGCCACGCCCGCCCCTTCACGGGCTACTGGAGAGTGGCGCAGGTTGTTAAAGCCACGGTAGAAGCGGATCGGCTTGCCCAAATGCACAGTGGACATAAACAGCCCGAACGCCACCAATGCAATGCTCAGTAGCACGGCGGCGGGATACACCGCACTGGCCGTGACAGCAGCGATGGCAGGCACGCCCAAAGCACTGCCCAGCAACATCAGTGCAAACAGGCCGATAGCCGCCTGTGCTGACAGCGTGAACAACACCAGCGGATTTTCCCGGCTGCTGAGGCGCGCAATATTCCAGTGGCGCGCCTTGCCGACCTTCTGGTCCACCATCGGCTTGTAAGTGCCCGTCTTGTCATCCTTACGGTATTTCACCGGCATGCTGTCGGTGCGCGTCACTTCTCGCGGCATGGTTTTGATCTGTTGAAAGCGAATATTCGGGCGGGTAATGGACGGGTCGGGAAAACCGGGCAGATGCGTGTCGATCTGCTCGCGATTCTCGGGCGTGTTTTCGACCACGCCAAAATTCAGGGCGTTGCCCAAACAGGCAGACACACACGCGGGCTTGAGCCCGACTTCCAGGCGGTCCACGCACATATTGCATTTCTCCACGTGACCGGCCACCGGATCCAGCTGCGGCGCGTTGTACGGACACACCCAGGTGCAGTAGCCGCAACCGAAACAGATATCCGGATCTTGAATCACCGCACCGTATTCCGGGTGCTTGGTATAGGCGCGGGTCGGACAACCCTTCAGGCACACCGGATCGTCACAGTGATTACAGGCCATGGAAATATTCATGCGCGTGTAATTGGGATAGGTTCCTCCCTCGACATAACCGACACTGCGAAAACTCAGGTGCGGCGGCAGGTCGTTCTTCTCGCTGCAGGCCGACTCACAGGCGTGGCAGCCGATACAGTTGTCGGCAGTGAAATGGAAGGCGTGCTGCTTGTAACGGTTGGGATTAAACCCCACTTCGCGCACACCGTTAATATTTAGAGAGGTGGCCTCGTCGACCAGGTCCAGCAGGGCGATTCGTTCACCGTAGCGATTATGCTCCTGTGAGTGTGGGTCTTTTAGCAGGGCGTACGCAGGCTCGTTGTCGCGTAGGGCGAACAACGACTGGGAGGGCCGCGCGCGGTCGATGGGATCAAATAGCGTGGCACCGACGTTGATGGAGGTTTCCTGCACGGTCATCAATACGCCCTCAGTTCGCGATTGAGGCGCCCGGCCTCCAATTGATCCACTTTCTCAATGCGCACCGCCGCCTGCTTGAACGCTGGCTGTCGGGAGTGCGGATCCAGCAAGCCCAGTGACACGCGGTTGACGCAATCGTAGAAATGAAAGGGCACAAACACCATGTTGTAGGGTACGCGCTGCGTCAGTTGCGCAAGCACAACGGCATCGCCGCGGCGACTCACCAAACGCACATATTCCATTTGTTCAATACCCATCTCGCGGGCCGCGTCGGTGTTGATTTCCATATAGGCAGTAGGACTGTACTTGTTGCAGTTACCCACCTTGCCGGTGCGGGTGCGCGTGTGAAAGTGTTCCACCACGCGGCCACTGTTCAACCAAAAGGGGAAATCAGTATCCGGCTTCTCATTGTTGTCCAGCCATTCCAGTGCCAGCAGTTTCGCTTTGCCATCGGCAAACTGAAAGATACCGTCGGTATACAAACGCGCCGCGCCGGTGTCGTCCCCCGCGCGCATCGGCCACTGGATGCCGCGCTGCTTTAAAATCTTGTCATAATCCATGCCGGAGATATCCAGCATACGCGGCTGGCCGTTAGCACCGGTGCCCACCGAGAGCGTTTTCATTTCCTCGAACACGTCTGCTGCACTGTCCGGGAAGGTCATGTTCCGGCCCTGCGCCCAGCGTTTGGCGAGCTGATTGAAAATCCACAAATCCGGTTTCGAGTTGGCCAGCGGCGCGGTGACAGGCGTGACTCGATTTACGCGCCGCTCGGTGTTGGTGAAGCAACCGTCTTTCTCCGCCCACACACTGGCGGGAAAAAACACGTGTGCGTATTGCGCCGACTCAACATCTGCGTAAGCATCCTGCACCACACAGAATTCCAATTTTTCCAGCGCCTTGCGGATGCGCGCGGTATTAGGCATCGACGTCATGGGATTGGTAGCCACCAGCCACAGGGCCCTGATCTCGCCGGATTCGATGGCGGGAAAAATATCGGTCATAAACAGACCGCGCTTTTTAGGAAAGAATTCCGGATCTACACCCCAGAACTTACCTACCTCCTCCCGGTGCTGCGCGTTTTCCAGAACGCGGTAACCCGGCAGGCCGGAACAGGACGACCACTCGCGCGTGCCCATGGCATTGCACTGCCCGGTGATGGACAGGGACGTGCCGCCAGGTTTGCCGATATTGCCGGTAATCAGGTTCAGGTTGTTGATGCCGCAGACGCCGTCGGAGCCGTGGGTGCTCTGATTGATGCCCATGGTCCAGATGCTCATGGCGACGCCTGCGCGGGCGTAGATGCGCGCCACGTGGCGGATCATATCTTCATCGATACCGGTGATTTTTGCAGCAGTGGTCGGGTCATAGCGTTGCACCAGCTCGCGCAAGTCATCGCTGCCATTACAGTAGCTGGCGATATAGTCCTCATCCGCCAGCCCCTCATCGAAGATCACATGGGCCAGACTGTTCAGCAGCACCAGATCGGTACCGGGTGTAATCGGCAGGTGAATATCGGCAAACTGCGCGAACATCGTGACACGGGGATCAACCACAATGACCGGGAATTTACGTTTTTCCAACGCCTCTTTCAGACGCCAGTAAATCACCGGATGCTGCTCGGGCAGGTTGGAGCCGAACGCCAGCAGGCACTCGGTATGGGAGAAGTCGTCGTAGCAACCCGGCGGACCATCGCTGCCGAAGGAGCGTTTATAGCCAGACGCCGCAGACGCCATGCACAGCGTGGTATTGCCGTCGTAGTTGTTGCTGCCGATCACACCTCGGGCGAGCTTGCCCAACGTATAGAACTCCTCGGTCAGAATCTGCCCGGTAGAGACAATGGCGACCGCGTCGCGTCCATAGGTTTGCTGGATACGTTTGAATTCCTCGGCGGTTTTATCCAGTGCAGCGTCCCAGTCACCAGTTTGCCACGGTTCATAAGTGTGCGCGCGCAATAGCGGGTCGGTGCCGCGCCCCGGTGCGTTGAGAATTTCCGCCTCGGTGATGCCCTTGATGCACAGCTTGCCCTGGTTGACAGGTGCATCCGCCACGCCGCGTGTTGTTACCGCCTTACCTGCGGCATCCAGCCCCACCTCCATCGCACAACCCGTGGAGCAGTAACCACAGGTGGCATACTTCCATTCCACCACACCCTTGTCGCGTAGGATGATGGGATTTTTCTTGCGCCGTCCGAATAGCATTACCGCGAGCCTCCGCTCAAAGGGCTACCAACACCGTGTCACCGTCGAGTCGGACACTGTAGACCTCGACGCGCATCTCTTCCTGCTCCAGGCACACGCCGGTGAGCAGATCGAAATGCTGTTTGTACAGGGGTGAGGCCACTACCAGACGGCCAGCAATATCACCGAGCATACCGCGGGACAGCACATGCGCATCGCCAATGGGATCGCGGTTGGACAAAGCGTAGACCTGCTGCTCCTCTGCAGGCAGATAAAACACAGCCACCTGCTCTCCTCCTACCAGGGCGCAGACACCCGAGCCGGGCACCAGATCTTCACGCGCGCAAATTGGCTGCCACTGGTTCTTTTGTACCGCAGTCATTGTTCCACTCCCTTTCACTCGACCAGCTCCACCACGCGCAGACGTTCGTCGGGCCGGGCCGGTCGAATTTGTTGTCTCTCCTTTACAAACACTACGCTGCTGTCGGCTTCATCGGAGTTCACAAACTGGCGAAAGCGTTTTAACTTCGCAGGATCCTCCAGCGTCGCCTGCCATTCGCAGGTATAGGTTTGCACGATTCGCGCCATCTGTGCTTCCAACTCGTGGGCGATGCCCAGGCTATCCTCGATCACCACCTGGCGCAGGTAGTCGATGCCGCCTTCCAGGTTATCCATCCATACCGATGTGCGCTGCAACCTATCCGCCGTGCGCACGTAGAACATCAGGAAGCGATCGATGTAGCGAATCAGGGTGGCATCGTCCAGATCGGTGGCAAACAGATCGGCGTGGCGCGGTCGCATACCACCGTTGCCACACACGTAAAGATTCCAGCCGTGTTCGGTGGCGATCACGCCGAAATCCTTGGACTGGGCCTCCGCGCATTCGCGCGTACAGCCGGACACGCCTGACTTGAGTTTATGTGGGGAGCGCAAACCCTTATAACGATTCTCCAGTTGAATCGCCATGGCCACGCTGTCCTGCACACCGTAACGGCACCAGGTGCTACCGACACAGGACTTTACCGTGCGCAGCGACTTACCGTAGGCGTGTCCGGTCTCAAACCCGGCGTCCACCAGTTGCTGCCAGATCGCGGGCAGCTGGTCGAGACGCGCGCCGAACAGATCAATGCGCTGGCCGCCAGTGATCTTGGTGTACAGCCCGTACTGTTGCGCCACGCTGCCCAGCACCAGCAGTTTTTCCGGGGTAATTTCGCCGCCAGCGATACGCGGCACCACAGAATAGGTGCCATCCTTCTGCATATTGGCCATAAAGGTATCGTTGGTGTCCTGCAGGCCCACGTGCCTGGGTGCAAGGATATGTTCGTTCCACAGGGAGGCCATAATCGAGGCGATGGCGGGTTTGCAGATATCGCAGCCGCGACCCCGGCCGTGCTGCGCCAGCATGACATCGAAACTTTTTACCTCACCAATTCGCGCCAGGTGATAGAGCTCCTGCCGCGTGTGGGGAAAATGCTCGCAGATGCTCTTGTCCACCGTGACGCCACGGGCGGCGAGCTCATCCTCTACCAGATTCTTCAACATGGCCGCGCAACCGCCGCAGCCGGTGCTCGCCTTGGTGCCCGTCTTCACCTCGGCGAGGGAGGAACAGCCGGCGTCCAGCGACGCCACAATGTCGCCCTTGGTGACGTTGTGGCAGGAACAGATGGTGGCGGTAGCCGGCAATGCGCCCACGCCCAGCAATGGTGCGCCACCGATGGTGGGCACGATCAGGCACTGCGGATCGGCTGGTAACTCGATGGCGTTGAGGTGGTATTGCAGCAGGGTATCGTAGTTTCCACAGTCGCCCACCAGTACTGCGCCCAGCAGTTGCATGCCATCGGCGCTGGTGACGATACGCTTGTAACAGTCTTCGCGCTCATCGCTGAACACGAAGGACAACGATCCCTCGGTGCGCCCGTGGGCATCCCCGATGGAGCCCACATCCACGCCAAGAAGCTTCAGCTTGGTGCTCATATCGGCCCCATGGAACTGCGCTGATGTGCCCGCAAGCTGCGCGGCGACGGTTTCTGCCATGCGATAACCGGGCGCCACCAGTCCGTAAATACGGCCACCAAACAATGCGCACTCGCCAATGGCAAAGATGTCACTGTCAGAGGTTTTGCAGTGATAGTCGATGACGATACCGCCGCGCTCACCCACTGCCAGATCCGCATCACGCGCCAAATTGTCGCGCGGTCGAATACCGGCTGAGAATACGATCATGTCGGTGTCGAGCGTCTCACCATCAGTGAACACCATTTTCAGTGCACACGCCTCACCATCGCTGATCGTCTGGGTATTTTTGCCGGTGTGTATTTGCACGCCCAGCGCCTCGATCTTGCGCCGCAACATGCGCGAGCCACCGTCATCCAGCTGCACGCCCATCAGGCCTGGCGCGAATTCCACGACATGCGTCTCAAGATCCAGATTACGCAGGGCATTGGCACACTCCAGACCCAGCAGTCCGCCACCGACCACCACACCGATCCGACTGCCCTTGGCCTTGGCGCGAATCTGGCCCAGATCGTCAATGGTGCGATAGGTCAGGCAGCGCGCATGGTCGGCACCTGGCACCGGTGGCACAAAGGGATAGGAGCCGGTGGCCATCACCAGTTTGTCGTAACTGAAGCGGCGGCCATTGCCAGTGACGACTTCCTTGCGGTCGCGCTCAATCGAAGCGACGGGATCACCAAAGTGGGCATCAACGCCCCAGTCGCGATAAGTCTCGCGCGTGGCCATGGCCAGGTCGGCAGGTTCCCGCCCGGCAAACACGTCGGACAGGTGCACTCTGTCGTAGGCCGGTCGCGGCTCCTCGCCAATAACGGTGATGTGGACATCGAGCCCGGCATTCACCAGCGTCTGTACAAAGTGGTGTCCTACCATGCCGTTGCCAACGACCAGAATCTTGCGCTTGTTCACACTGCTTCCCCGACTGAGTGCCGTGGCGCTACCCTGCTCGCCCCAGCCACTGCTACTTTTTGAATACGTCTATGTGTATCCAGTTATGTGTATCCAGTGCAATTGACGTGCCAACCATCTCGACGGTCAGTGACGGCGCGATGCTGCGTTAATTCCAGCGGCTCGCTGACCAGAACGCGGAATAAATTTGCGCTGGTCGCACCACAGCAGTGCGAGTTGGAAACCTCGCCAGCCCAATCTGGTGCGTAAATACGAAATGCAGCGCCGTTTTGATGCGCATAGTTAACGTGGGCGGCTACGCACTGATTTGGCACAGTCATTGCAACAGCATTGCAACAGTCATTGCATTGAGATAGCAGTCGCAGGCTCGCACCCGCGAGAAGTCACTACATATACATTCCTATTCGCTTCCTACCTGCATGGATGATCAGCATGAGCAGCACCATCAAAATCCTGGATTTCGATAATCCTTCCATCCGCACCCTGCACCTGAGCTGGTTCGCGTTCTTCATCACGTTTGTGGTGTGGTTCAGTCACGCGCCATTAATGGGCCATCTCAAGGAGGCGTTCGACCTGAATAACCAGCAGCTCAAGACGCTGCTGATCCTCAATGTCGCACTGACCATACCGGCGCGTATTGTGGTGGGCATACTGGTGGATCGCTTTGGCCCACGATTGGTGTACAGCCTGTTGCTGATTCTCAGTTCCTTCTTCTGCTGGGGATTTGCCTTTGCCAACAGCTACGAAACCCTGGCCCTGTTTCGGTTTCTGTGCGGCTTCGTCGGCGCCGGTTTTGTGATTGGTATTCGCCTGATCGGAGAATGGTTCCCGGCCCGGCAAGTCGGCCTGGCCCAAGGTATCTACGGCGGCTGGGGTAATTTCGGTGCCGCTGCAGCGGCCATGGCACTGCCCACACTGGCACTGGCGTTCGGCGGCGCGGATGGCTGGCGCTACGCCATCGCCTCGACCGGCGTACTGTCGTTCTGCTACGGCATTTTCTTCTGGTTCAGAGCGCGCAATACACCGCGGGGCTCCACCTACTTCAAACCCAAGAAAACCGGAGGACTGGAGGTCAGCAGCTGGGGCGATCTTTACCTGTATGTCGCCATGACCCTGCCACTGTATATCGCATTGGCGGTGCTCTCGTGGAAACTCTCGCCCGCGAACCTCGGCCTGCTCAATGCGACGACCACCCACATACTGTATGGCGGACTGACCCTGTTGTTCCTCTTCCAGGTCAGCCAAATATGGAAGGTCAACAAGGAGCACCTGCAGGCGGGCGTGCCCGACATCGAAAAGTACAAGTTCAAACAGGTGGCTGCGCTGAACTGGGCCTACTTCGTGACGTTTGGCTCGGAGCTTGCGGTGGTCTCCATGCTGCCCCTGTTCTTCATGGAAACGTTCGAATTGAGCGCGATAAAAGCCGGCCTGATGGCCTCGGTATTCGCCCTTATGAACCTGCTGGCACGGCCCGGCGGAGGATTATTCAGCGACATGTTCGGCCGCAAGCGCACGCTGTCAATCGTAATCGCAGGGCTGGCTGTCGGCTATCTGGTCATGGCGCAGGTGGACAGTAGCTGGGGAATTCTGGCGGCGGTCATTGCCACGACATTCTGCTCGCTCTTCGTGCAGGCGGGGGCCGGCGCAGTCTTTGCGATAGTACCCCTGATCAAGCGCCGCATGACCGGGCAAATCGCCGGCATGACAGGCGCGTTTGGCAATGTGGGGGGGGTGGCCTATCTCACGGTACTGTCCTTCGTCGACGTCTCCACTTTTTTTACCATCATCGCCGGCAGTGCCGTCGTGTGCTTTATTATTGTGCAATTCATCGAGGAACCGGCCGGTCAGCAGCGTGAAGTGCTGCCGGACGGTACGGTACAATTGATCGAGCTTACCTGACATGAACGCCGCACAACCTCTGACTGAAGATCCAGCGCCGCCACTGGACAAACTGCGCCTCAATGTCGGGCAGTACAGTGTGGCGGGCCGTAAAGAACAGAACGAGGACGCCATCGGTATTCGCATTCCCGATGGCAACCTGCTGACGACAAAAGGGGCTGTCGCTGTTATCGCGGACGGGGTCAGCGCCGCCGAAGCGGGCCGCGAGGCCAGCCACACCTGTGTATCGAATTTCCTGTCGGACTATTTTTCCACGCCGGAATCGTGGAGTGTAAAACTGTCGGCGCAGCGGGTACTCGCCGCTCTTAACCGCTGGCTCTACAGTTGCGGTCAGGGCATCAACGACAATCGCAGGGGTTATATCACCACCATGAGTACGGTGGTGTTCAAATCCCATACCGCGCACATTTTTCATGTGGGAGATAGCCGGGTCTATCGTCTGCGCGATGGTGTACTGGAACAGCTGACCAACGATCACAGCACGCCCGTGTCCGACCAGCACGCCTATCTGGTAAGAGCCATGGGTCTGGATGTGCATCTGGAAGTTGACTACCAGGCCTTCCCCCTGCAGCAGGGCGACCTGTTCCTGCAAACCACGGATGGCTTGCACGATGTGTTGAGTCACGACGCCATCCTGCGCATCCTCGAACAGCGCAGCACCGCGCTTTCCGGTGTGTGCCAGCAGCTGGCGGAAGCGGCGCTACAGGCGGGCAGCCAGGACAATCTCAGCTGTCAGTTGCTGCACGTGGACGCCTTACCCGACGCCGAGATCAACGAGGTCATCAGCCAACTCACCCAGCTGCAGTTTCCGCCCTTCCTGGAGAAAGGCATGATTCTGGACGGCTATCGCATCCTGCGGGAACTGCACGCCAGCACCCGCAGCCAGGTCTATCTGGTGGAGGATACAGCGAGCGGCGAACACTATTGCATGAAAACACCGTCGGTTAATTTTGAAGATGACCCGGCCTACATTGAACGTTTTGTCATGGAAAGCTGGATCGGGTCACGCATCAACAGCCCGCATGTGGTCAGGGTCATGACACCCCGTCGCCCGAAAAGCTGCCTCTACTACCTGACCGAGTATGTCAACGGAATGACGCTCTCCCAATGGATGCGGGAGAACCCCAAACCGGCGATGGGCGAGGCGGTGTTTCTCATCGACCAGATCGCCAAAGGGATTCGCGCCATGCACCGGCGGGAAACCCTGCACCAGGATATCAAGCCGGACAATATTCTGATCGACCACCACGGCCAGGTAAAAATTGTCGATTTCGGAGCCTGTTATGTAGCCGGGATCGCCGAGATTGCAAGCCCGCTGCAACGCGATATCGCCCTGGGCACTGCCACCTATTCCGCACCTGAATACACACTCGCCCTGCAACCCAATTACAAAGCGGACCTGTTTTCCCTAGCGGTCATCAGCTACGAAATGTTGACGGGGAAACTGCCCTTTGGCGGCAAGCTGGAGCACTGCAAGACAGAGCGCGACTTCCTCGCCACCACCTATACCGAAAGCTACAAGCTGAATCCCTTGGTGCCGCTATGGATCGACGGCGCTCTGAAAAAAGGGCTGCGTTTCGATGCAGAACGCCGTCATGGCGATGTGTCGGAGTTTGTCCATGAGCTGCAGCACCCCAATCTGCGCTATCTGGAGTATCAGCAGCGCCCTCTCATGGCGCGCGATCCGCTGAAAGCCTGGAAAATTCTCTGCGGTATCCTGCTCGTCACACAAATTATCAGCCTGATACTGCTGCTGCGCTGAATCATTTGAGGTCAAAGCGGTCGAGGTTCATCACTTTGGTCCACGCATCGACAAAATCACGCACGAACTTCTGTTGGGCATCAGCGGCGGCATAAACCTCTGCGACAGCGCGCAGCTCGGAGTTTGACCCGAAAATGAGGTCAACCGGAGTGGCCGTCCATTTGATCTTATCCGTTACGCGGTCACGACCCTCGTAAACGCCCTCGGAGCTGGCAGACTTGGTCCACTTGGTGGACATGTCGAGCAGGTTCACGAAGAAATCGTTACTCAACATCTCGGGGCGCTCAGTGAACACACCGTATTTCGAGTGTCCAGCATTGGCATCCAGGACCCGCATGCCACCCACCAGGACGGTCATTTCAGGCACGCTCACGGTTAACATGTCGGCCCGATCGACCAGCATCTCCGCCGGCGATCTGCGGTTACCACTACCGTAGAAGTTGCGAAAGCCGTCTGCAGTCGGTTCGAGCACAGCAAACGAAGTCACATCGGTCTGCTCCTGCGATGCGTCCGTGCGTCCCGGCGCGAAGGGCACCTGCACGTCCTGCCCGGCCTTCCTGGCGGCCTGCTCAATGGCTGCGGAGCCGCCCAGCACGATCAGATCGGCAAGCGATACCTTCTTGCCGCCGGCTTGCGCGGCGTTGAAGTCTTTTTGGATACCCTCCAGTTTGTTCAGCACCTTCGCCAGGTCATCCGGATTATTGACCGCCCAGTCCTTTTGCGGCGCAAGGCGAATACGCGCACCGTTCGCTCCACCGCGCATGTCGGTGCCGCGGAAGGTGGAGGCCGAGGCCCAGGCAGTCCTGACCAGTTCGGATGTGGTCAACTTGGAGGCGAGGATTTTCGACTTAAGCGCCGCGATGTCGCCTGCGTCAATCAGTTCATAATCAAGTGCGGGAACGGGGTCCTGCCAGATCAGCACCTCAGCGGGAACTTCAGCGCCAACATAGCGTGCACGAGGGCCCATGTCGCGATGAGTCAGTTTGAACCAGGCCTTGGCATAGGCGAGTTGGAACTCCTCCGGATTCTCCTGAAAGCGCTTCGCAATCTTCTGGTAGCTCGGGTCGAACTTGAGAGAAAGGTCGGTTGTGAACATGATAGGGGCATGGCGCTTCTTTGGGTCGTGCGCGTCCGGTACCAACTTTTGTGCGGACTCAGCGGTGGGAATCCACTGGATTGCGCCGGCGGGGCTCTTCGTTTTCACCCACTCAAAGGCGAACAGGTTATCCAGATATTGCGAGGTCCACACAGTCGGAGTGACGGACCACGCGCCTTCCAGTCCACTAGTGATCGTGTCTTCGGCGTTGCCCTTGCCACACTTGTTTTTCCAGCCGAGACCTTGCTCCTCAACGCCTGCAGCCGCAGGTTCAGGACCCACGCATTTCGCTGGATCAGCGGCGCCATGCGCTTTACCAAACGTGTGCCCGCCGGCGATCAGCGCAACGGTCTCCTCATCGTTCATCGCCATGCGACCGAACGTTTCGCGAATGTCTTTGGCGGCTGCCAGCGGATCCGGATTGCCGTTGGGTCCTTCCGGATTCACGTAGATCAACCCCATTTGCACAGCGCCGAGGGGTTTCTCGAGTTTGCGCTCACCACTGTAGCGCTCGTCGGCGAGAAACTCTGACTCAGGACCCCAATAGACGAGGTCGGGCTCCCAGTCGTCCGCCCGCCCACCGGCGAAGCCAAAGGTTTTGAAGCCCATGGATTCCAAAGCCACATTCCCGGTGAGGACCATCAGGTCCGCCCATGAAAGGTTTTGACCGTATTTTTGCTTGATCGGCCAGAGCAAGCGCCGCGCCTTGTCGAGGTTCGCGTTATCAGGCCAGCTGTTGAGTGGTTCGAAGCGCTGTTGCCCGCCACCGGCGCCGCCACGGCCGTCCTCCACGCGGTACGTACCTGCGCTGTGCCAGGCCATCCGAATGAAAAACGGTGCATAGGTACCGTAGTCTGCCGGCCACCAGTCCTGGGACGTGGTCAAGAGCGTATTGATATCCTTTTTCACGGCGTTAAGGTCCAGACTTGCAAATGCCGCAGCGTAGTTGAACTCCTCGCCAAGGGGATCGGACTCAGCGGTGTGTTGCCGCAGCGGAGAGAGATTCAGCTGCTGTGGCCACCAGAATTGGTTCGACTTCGGCTCATCCTGAGCGACAACAAGACTTGATGGCACCATCGGTGACAGCACTGCCGTGAGGGCAGCCAGTAAGGGCAACATAGAGCGTTTCATCGGGATTCTCCTTGGGTATAACAGCCACGGCATTGCCGCCTAACGGTACGCTTGTAGGCCGTATACTCCCAATTAAACCTTACTATGGATGCAATTGAGAATCCTGATGCCTGAGCACAATATCCAGCAGCTCCACCGCATACCCGTCCTGGCGCCCACCCGCTGAGGTGCGTCAGGCGCCGAACTATGCTGCAACAAAATTAGTGGATGCTCTTGACCTTGATCAAGCGCGGGGATTGAGTTACGACTGTTACTCGACGTTAATCTTACAAGAGCTTCTGGTAGTGGTCCGCAGCGAATCCCCGATATTGCATGAAGCGTGTACGTCGGGCTTTCTCTTTTATGTCTTGGGGCGCCAGAGCACCGAACTTTTTGCGCAGAACCTCCGCCGCCTGAGCGCACCAGTCAATCTCCATCTCCTCCATGACCGTTGCAACATCAGCTTCCGACACCCCCCGCTCCCGCAACTCCTCGCGCAGTCGCAGCGGTCCATAGCCCCGACTCATTCGCTGGTGGGCATAGCTCTCGGCAAAGCGCGCATCGCTCTGCAGCTGTTGTTCCGTTAGCCGGAATATCTGTTCATCTATCAATCCGTCATCAGGGAAGCGGCGCTTCAGTTTATTGCGCAGTTCGCGCACAGAATGCTCACGACGCGCCAGCAGATTCATCGCTGCGAGTCGAATATCGGCGGGATTGATCTCTAGCGTAGTGAAAGAGTCTTGATCAGACATGGTAAAAAAAGGCGCCGGGGACTTGAGTGGGGTAAGCGGGATACCGGCGCCTGTGGAAAACGTTCAAAGCAGTGCTGCAGCCAGAGCGTGTTACTACTCCGGCGCAGTCTCCTCGGCACTCTCGTCACTCTCAATCAAAGCAGCAACTGAAGCAGCAACCGCAACAGCACCTTTTATCGGTGCGCTGGCATTGAGTGTTTGTGCACGAATCTGCCCTTCGATTTCACTGGCCACAGCGGGATTGTCTCCCAGGAACTTGGCGGCATTGGCTTTGCCCTGGCCGATTTTATCGCCCTTGTAGGCATACCAGGCGCCGGACTTCTCCACCAGATTCAGCTTCACACCCCAGTCGATGACTTCACCCATACGGTAAATGCCGTGACCGTACATGATCTGGAATTCTGCCTGTTTGAACGGTGGCGACACTTTGTTTTTTACCACTTTCACGCGCGTCTCGTTGCCTATCACCTCGTCGCCATCCTTGACAGCGCCGATGCGGCGAATATCCAGGCGGACAGAGGAATAGAACTTGAGGGCATTACCACCGGTGGTGGTTTCCGGACTGCCGAACATCACACCGATTTTCATACGGATCTGGTTGATGAAAATCACCAGGGTGCCGGTCTGCTTAATGGCGGCAGTTAACTTGCGCATGGCCTGGCTTAGCAAGCGGGCCTGCAGGCCCACGTGGGACGCACCCATCTCACCTTCGATCTCCGCCTTGGGCGTCAATGCCGCGACGGAATCGATGACCAGCACATCCACCGCGCCGGAGCGCACCAGCATCTCCGCCACTTCCAGCGCCTGTTCGCCGGTATCGGGCTGGGACATGATCAGCTCATCCATCTGCACGCCCAGTTTCTCGGCGTAAGCCGGGTCCAGTGCATGCTCGGCGTCGATAAACGCGGCGGTGCCGCCCAACTTCTGGGCCTCGGCAATCACCTGCAGGGTCAGGGTGGTCTTGCCAGAGGATTCGGGACCGTAGATTTCACAAATACGGCCTCTAGGCAGACCGCCGATGCCCAAGGCGATATCCAGACCGAGAGAGCCGGTCGAGATAACGGGAATGGCCACATGCTCACGGTCTCCCATACGCATCACTGTGCCCTTGCCGAACTGTCGCTCGATCTGGCTCAGTGCGGCTTCCAGTGCTTTGGTCTTGTTGGCGTCCATAGTAGCCCCTCTCTATTATGCTAACTTGCAATGGGTTTTCGATTCATTCCCGGCCAGGGCCGGGTTGATCTCGTTTTAGTATGCTGCGGATCAGTTCCGTCGTTCAGCAAAACTACTGTATATATACTCAGTGGTTTGATTTCGGATTGCAAGCCCCAAATTCAATTAAATTTGGTCCTTTGGCGCTGGTGCAAAAAACCCGCCTGAAATGTCGACAGGTAGCGGCCAGTGCGCGCGTACGAGTAAATATCCACCGGCAAAGCCGGGGGCTTTAGTGTGTGAGCCGCTCAAAGCGGCTCCTTGAGCTCCCGGAAGCAGGCGTTTCATTCAAACCGATTACAACTGCGCTATCTCTTGATGGATCACGATTAGAGGCTTCGTTGCGGCGAGTGGCAGTGGGCATGCCCCGCTTGCTCAAACTGCTGGGATATTCGCCGCGGAGCATGCCCACTACCACTCGCCTGGAATCGCGTGTACGTCACAACGGTTGAGTTCACTGCGCCAGAGTCCCTGCGGGGATAAGGCCTGAAGAGCGAATATCCCAGCCCTCTGAGCGATCAGGCCTTATCCCCGCAGGGACGGTTCGTGCGTGCCACTACCAATGGACATCGGATGTGACGCAAACAGTTCACAGCTCATGCGCGGGAGTCAGCATGGGGACTTCCGAAATAGTCAAACCCTGAGTGCCTCCCCGGCAAAGCTGGGGGGTCTCCCTTTGTACTAACTTTTCCCCGACTCGCCAAAGAACCTGTCCGCCGCCGGGAGAAAATCGCGACGCAGCGCGTCCCTATCCTGCGCAACAAGCGCCCGCCAACTGCCCTGCAGTTCCCGCCACACCCGCACCTGGAATGTTTTCACCACCGCCCGGAATGGCTGCCCCCGCAACTGCCCGTCATACAGCGCGCGATGACGTTTGAATGCCGCTTCGTTAAATAGCGTTTCGCCCGCAGCGACGGCCCGCCCGTAGGCCTGTTCGTTCTGCACCATCAATGGCATAAAAGTCTCGCTGACCATCTGCAACAGCGGCCGCAGGGCAGGCGTCAGCGCCAATTCCCCACGTGCTGTGACATGCCCGCCAGCACGGATCGCACACAACCATCGATGCGTGCGCGGCGCCAGTTCTTGCAACAGCGCAATGGCCTCGGGGTCAATCATGTTCATGCCCAGTTGCCCGTAGGCACTGGCATCCGCCAGCGTGAAGCGTTCACCCAAAAGATACGGCTGCGCCGCCAACAACTGCTCCATGGCCGCGAGGTAGCCGCGCCAGGCCTGCTCCAGCAGCGCGTGCGTCGGAGGGAAACCGGCGCGTGACGGGGGCGTCCTGTCACGACTGACCCCTGCATCGAAATCATCGGCCGCCACGCTGAAAAGATAGGGACAGCGTGCCGCCTGACGCCGATACAGCCGCCGCGCTACTAATGGAGCGATGCCCGGTGGCAGCAGTGGGCGTAATTCCTGGGCCGTCATATGCCCCATCGGTGTGGTGCGGGCGGAAAACACCCAGCGCATGTGATGCACCATGTACAGACCAAACTCGTCGAAGGCCTCGTCGAGCAATTGGCAGATGAATGCCAGTTTCGCATCCTGTGGTATCAACGGCACCGTGTGCGGCTCCCGGTTCTCATCCAGGTGCCGCGCAAGTGACGAGGAATCATAGTAAAAACGGCGGCCATCCTCGGTGTAGAAGGGTACTGCGGGATATTCGTCCAACTCTCGTGACAGCGCAGGAAAACGCATCACCGCGCCGCGCCGCTTTGCCAGATCCAGACGCACTGCCATCGACACAGCAGACAGGCGACCAGCCTGCTGTGGCCAGCGCTCCCAAGCATGGCCGCCACAGTCCAGCAAAGACTGCATCTTCAACTGGTAGGGCGAGGCGGTCAGGCCCCACAGAATAAATTTCGTCATAACCCAAATGGTCCCGGTTTGGCCAGTGGATACTGGCATTGTGCACTTGCCGACGCAAACGCTTCGGTGCACAGTAACCCGTATAATAAATGACGAGTTAAGCACACATGCAGCAGCTTTCAGAAATGGACAGCAATTTCCTGCAACAGGAAAGTGCGCGCACACCCATGCACATCAGCCCGGTGATCGTTTATGACCAGTCCGCACGGGCCGGAGGCAAGGTGCGGTTCAAAGAGATCCTCACCGTCTTTGAGCGCAACCTGCACAAGTCTGCAATTTTCAGGCGCAAGCTGGCCGGTGGCGCCATGGGTCTGGACACTCCCTACTGGGTGGAAGATGCGGACTTTGACCTGGAGTTCCACGTGCGCCATATCGCCCTGCCCAAGCCCGGCGATTGGCGCCAGTTCTGCATATTGCTGGCACGACTACAGGCGCGCGGGCTGGATATGAAGCGCCCCCTGTGGGAGGCCTACGTCATTGAGGGGCTTAACCGGGTGGAGGGTTTGCCGGAAAACAGTTTCGCCATCATGATCAAGATCCATCACTCGGCGATCGATGGCATATCCGGAGCAGAGATCATCACCGCTATTCACAGTCTCACCAACGAGGTCGCCCCCCCATTAGTCGCAGACAGCTGGCAAGGAGAGCGCGAACCCTCCGCCTGGCAGGTCTGGTCACGTGCCTACGTACACAATCTGAAGCTGCCCATCAAATTTGTGGAGACGGTCAGCACACTGGTGCCCGCCATTATTCGCGCGCGCAAACTCAGCGCGAATCCGAGCAACGATCGGCGCAAAACCCTCACTGCCAAAACGCGGTTTAACGCGCGCATCAGTACCAACCGGGTCACGGATGCGCTGATCATGGAGCTTGCCGAGATCAAGGCCATGCGCAAAACGCTTGGCGATGTCACTGTCAACGATATTATGGTCGCAATTGTCGGCGGCGCGATGCGCAAGTACCTGCAAGCCAAGGGCGAATTACCCAGGAACAGCCTGATCGCTGGCGCCCCGGTCAATGTCCGCAGTGAGCGCAACAGTGAATCCAGAGGCAATCAGGTGAGCCTGATGAGGATCAGCCTGGCGACTGATATCGCTGACCCCGTGGCGCAGTTACAGGCCATCCACCAAAGCGCCAAGCAATCCAAGACATTTTCCAATGCGATGGGTGCCAGCGTTATGATGAATATCAGCGAAATCCTGCTGCCCCAGGTGCTGGGCTGGGGTTTCCGCGCTGTCACCATGGCGGCAGCACGAACGGCCAGGCCTATGCCCTGCCACGTGGTAATTTCCAATGTGCCCGGGCCCCAGTTTCCCCTGTACCTGGCGGGTGCCAAGGTGCATTTGATGATGGGACTGGGACCACTGCTGGATATGATGGGCCTATTTCACGCGGTGTTGAGTGGCGTCGGGCGGATCACCATCACCTTCCTCTCCTGCCGTGAAATGATGCCGGACCCTGACTTTTACAAAGCCTGCCTGCAGGAGGCCTATGAGGAACTGCGGGTAGCGGCGCAACAGGCTGCCAGTAGACCCGTCGCTGCAACCCAAAACGCGGCTAAAGCTAAGACGAAGACGAAGTCTGCGGCGGCGCGGCGCGGGAAAAAATCCCGGGCCTGAACCGTGGGCTGCAAAATCATGCAGATTCTCATCATTGAAGACAACCCCGATATACTGGCCAATCTTTACGCTTACCTGGAGCCGTTGGGATACACACTGGACAGTGCGAGCAACGGGTTTGCTGGTCTGTCGATGGCGTCAAAAGGTCACTATGACGTCATAGTGCTCGACCTGATGCTGCCTGGTATCGATGGCATGGAATTATGTCGAAAGCTGCGCAAAGAACTGCGCCTGGCGACACCCGTACTCATGTTGACTGCGATGGATACACTGCGGGACAAAGTGGCGGGGCTGGAGGGCGGTGCCGACGACTACATGGTAAAGCCCTACTCTTTGATCGAGCTCGACTCCCGTCTTAAGGCTTTGGTGCGCCGCGCGCAACATAACCATTTGGAAGATATTATTCACTTTGGTCCACTTCGTTTTGACCACACCTTATTCGAGATAACCAGGGACGCGCAACGCTTGGAACTCACACCCACCGCTTACAAATTGCTGGTGGCGCTTATTCGATCAGCCCCGCGCGTCATTACCAGAGGCGCGCTGGAGCGGGAAATATGGGGCGATACTCCGCCAGACAGCGATGCCTTGCGGACGCATATTCATGCACTACGCCAGGTTCTTGATAAACCATTTACCATACCTATGCTGAAAACTATTCAAAGCGTCGGCTATCGCCTGGTTGATCCCGATGCTGCGTAATATGGCTATACGCCATCGCATCACCGCCGCCTACGTCATTCTTGCGTTAGTGCTTTGCGCGGTTTTCAGCAGTGCGGTGTTGGTCACGTTTAAAACGGTGGAACGTGAACTGATCGAAAAACGTCTCGGCCTGGAATTTGATCGATTTTTGGAACGCAAACGTCAGGGTCGCGCAGCCGAGCTGCCGGTCGGGGTACAATTTCTTCAAGCAGCCACCATTCCTGTGCCTATCCTAAACCTTCCAGCAGGCTTGCACGAAGTGACCATAGGAGAGCAATCGTTCCATGTTCTGGTACGGATGGTGGCAGGCGAGCGGTTGGTTCTTGTGGAGGACACCAGCCAGTTTGAACAGATTGAAGCCACCAGGTTGATGGCCCTTGCTGCGGCTATCGTTGCTTGCTTGTTGCTGGCACTCTTTCTGGGGAGGATCACCTCTAGTCGAGTGATTGCACCGCTGAAGGATCTGGCAGACGCTGTGCAGTTGGGCATCGCTCCGCAAGCGTTTCCATCACTTAATTCTACTGATGAGATCGGTGTGCTGGCGCGGGCGCTTGCCACGCGGGCGGCAAACCTGGACCAATTTTTGGTGCGCGAGAGACTATTTACCGGGGATGTCAGCCATGAACTCAGGACGCCTCTGACCATTATTCTCGGGGCGGCAGAGTTATTGGTGGCAAACTTGAAGGATCGTCCAAAGCTCGAACCCGTCGCCGAGCGGATTCGGCGGGTCACGGTTGACACCACCGAGCGCGTGGCGGCACTGCTGCTGCTCTCACGGTCTCCGGAGGTGCTAGATACTCGCCTGACTGCATTGTCGCCACTGATTCGACAAGAGTTGGAGCGTTGTGCGCCGCTGCTAAATGACAGGCCAGTGACGACACGTCTCGATGTCAAGGATGAGGTATGGGTTCTTGCCCGCCCAGAACTTGTCTCCATCGCGATTGGCAATCTGCTGCGCAATGCCTGCCAGTATACCGAGCGGGGAACGGTGACTGTGCGGTTGGAAACCAACCGTATCGTAATTGAAGACAGCGGTGTAGGCTTGCCTGAATCCGTACGCTCACGCCTTTTCGAACGCTTTGTGCGGGGCCACAACGAATCCATAACCGGCTCAGGACTCGGACTTTCAATTGTAAAACGCGTAGTGGAGCATCTGGGTTGGGATATCCAATTGGAAGATTCCCCAGGCGGTGGCAGCCACTTCACGTTGCTTATTCAAGCGTCTTAACAAAATCTTAACGCAATCCTAACGCGGTCCCACGACCGGACTCCTTACAGTAAGCCAGATGTAACACTCTCCTCAGGCAGAAGTCATTCCCTATGTTTTGGCGTGTAGTGATTCGCTTTATTCTGGGATGCTTATGCACCCTTCCACTTCATGACGTCATCAGTGCTGCTCCCCTGGAATCATCATGGCACTCCTGGTTCCTGGGCCAAATTGATCGCGATTCTGACGTTATTGCTGCCAAAGAGACAATGAACGCGGCATTTTCCCTGGCCGAAGGTCGGGCACAACCGTTGTATAACCCTGAGATCGAGTCAGAGTATGAACAGGAAGGTGACTACGAGAATTACCGGATTGGGGTGAATCAAACGATCGATTGGTCGGATAAGCGCCGGGTCCGTGAGCAGCAAGCCGGTTACAGTCAGGAGGCCGCCAGACAGGCTTACGAATTGGCTCTGCAACGTAAGATATTTGAAGGTCTACAAGCCCTCGTCGAATGGCAAGCCTCTGAGCAAAGAGCCAATCTTGCCAGAGAGCAAGAGACTCAATTAGACACACTGCTGGAACAGGTCAAGGAGCGCCAACAAGCAGGTGATCTCGGGCAGGTAGACGCCGAAATGGCATTCTCAAGCTTAAGCCAGACACTCAACTCCACCGCTCAGGCACTCGCCCAATACATGAAAGCTGAAACGCATGTGCGTGAACTCCTGCCTGAATGGTCTCCCGAGCGGTCTCAAATCCCGCCGACATTCTGGTCGGGAAACACACTATCTACTGAAGAGGCAAAACAATCAGGGCAATGGATAGAAAAACATCCCGCAGTAGTGGCGGCCAAAGCCGAGTGGGACGTATTACAACAGTCCACCGAGCTTGCTCGCTTCGAATCCAAAGCCGATCCCACCGTGGGAATCAATGCTGGGAAGACGGGCGGGGATGACGTCGCAGCGCTGTTCATTTCGATGCCACTGAATGTCCGCAATGATTATAGCGCCGAGACGCGCGCTGCCGCTCAGGAGGCGCTAGCAGCTGAGGCTCGCTATCAGGCGATCAGACGACAACAGATGTTTGCCATCGAATCGAGCCAAGCGGCAATGCAGGAGTATCAGCAGCGTTTTGACCGTTGGCAAAGCCTGATGCAGGACCGCAGTGAAAGTATCTCCCAGCTCTTGCAGAAACAGTGGCGCAGTGGCGACCTGAGTACCACAGAGTACTTACAGGCACTACAGCAGCGCGCAGAGGGCCTGGGTGCTGGCATTGATTTGCGAGCACAGTTTTATTTAGCTCGCCTTGACTGGCTTTTTCAAACTGGACGATTGCAGACCGCGCTGGCGCAGTTGGAAGAGTGACAATACTCCGGAGAAATAGCATGAACCAGCTAATCAAACAGATTGCTTTTGGTGCGCTGGTGTCAAGTTTGGCACAGCTTACAGTTGCAGGAAAAGATCACGATCAACTTACGAAGGCTGAAACATCGATAGAAGACGGCACAAATTTCTCTGCCAAACAACTTTCCCTTGCCAATATTCACGTTGCCGCCTTGGCACCGCGTATTGTCAGCTTCAAAGTCTATGCGCCGGGAGAAATCAAGGCCAATGCCTATACCAGTTATCTGGTCTCACCGCGCGTGGCTTCGGTCGTGCTGCGTCGTCATGCGGCGCTGGGTGATCATGTGGCCACAGGGCAGGCATTGGTGACGCTGTTCAGTGAGGATGTCGCAGACGCGCAAGCGGCTATGCGCGTGGCCGATTCCGAATGGCAGCGCGTCAAGCAATTGGGTCAAAAGGCCGTGGGGGAATCCCGCTTTGTACTTGCCCAGTCAGACTATCAGGCTGCGGTTGGTCGACTATTAGCCTATGGTTTGTCCGCAGCGACCATTCAATCCCTGACCGAACAGGACCATCCTCTGGGAGAATACACGCTGACAGCAGCTAGCCAAGGGACTGTCTTTTCTGACGATTTTAAACAGGGCCAGCGGGTAGATTCTGGCGCCGCATTAATGGAACTGGCCGATGAGACTACCTTATGGGTTGAGGCGTATTTGGCACCCACCGCACAACTGAACCTTCCTATCGGTACCGAAGCACAAGTGACTATTGGAAGTGATGCGTATGCAGCTAGTGTGATTCAGGAAGCGCCCACCATTGACGCGCAAACTCGTACCCGCATCGTGCGCTTGTTACTGACTAATCATGACACCCAGCAACTCCAGCCCGGTCTGTTCGCCAATGTGTATTTCTTGTCTAAGACGGATTCGCCAGTATTGGCTGTACCTGAATCAGCCCTGATACGCAGTGCCGATGGCGATTGGCAGGTGTTTGTGGAGCAGCAACCCGGCCAGTTTAGAGCACGGGAAGTTGCACTGGGTCGCTCGCTTGGACAATTACAGGAAATTCGAGGAATTGATTCGGGCACACGGATCGTCATGGAGGGTGCCTTTTTTATCGCCTCAGAGATCGGTAAGAGCGGTTTTGAGGATGACGACGAC
>JANNVJ010000071.1:0-13253 GCA_031414375.1 Haliea sp. | reverse complement strand
CCACTACCAACTGGGCAGCTTCCAATCGAAATTCCGGACTGAACGCTCGTCTTTGTCTTCTGCTCATACTTGTTCCCATTCATGCGCTTGGGGGATTATATTACCCCTTAGTGAATGGACAAATTTACTGAGCCACTACATATGCGTATAATGGGACGATTACTACACCTGAACGGGGCGTGACTGTGCTTGAACTGTTAGTGGCTGGCGGATGGGTGATGGTGCCCCTGATACTCTGCTCGATCCTGGGGCTTGCGATCTGTATCGAACGCACCTATACGTTAAATCCGAAAAAAATAGCGCCGCCCCACCTATTGGCAACTGTCTGGAAACAGCTGAAAGGTGGCGAACTGGACGCTGCCAAACTTCGCACCTTACGCCAATCGTCGCCCCTGGGACGCATACTCGCTTCGGGATTGGCAAATGCCTACCACGGGAGAGATGTGATGAAGGAAAGTGTCCAGGAAGCGGCCTCCCACGTAGTACACGACATGGAGCGTTATCTCACTACGCTGGGAACCATTGCCGCGGTGGCGCCCTTGCTGGGCCTGCTCGGGTCAGTATTGGGAATAATAACAGTGTTTGCTGAAATCATGGTGCAGGGATCGGGCAATGCAAGCGTACTGGCTGGTGGCATTTCGCAAGCTCTGATTTCCACCGCTGCAGGGCTAACCGTAGCGATTCCAGCTCTGGTCATGCACCGCTATTTTGTCGGAAAAATTGATGGGATTGTGGTGGAACTTGAGCAGGAGACGATCAAACTGATTGACGCAATGCATAGCGAAGATAATAGGGAAGTCGCTGCGTGAAGTTTCGAAGACAAACTCGCCAGGCGGTTGAAATAAATCTTATTCCCTTCCTGGACGTCCTAATTTTTTTGTTGGTTTACTTCATGGTGTCCACTACCTTTACCCGCGAGAGCCATTTGAGTATTGATTTACCCGAGGCGCAGGGGCAGCCCAGGGATTCGATTGCTGAGGAAATAGAAATACTGATAGATGAATCCGGAAACTACCGTGTCAATGGCGAAGCCCTGATTGACAATCGCATGCGTACCCTGCAGGGCGCAATATACAAAATATCTGCCGGTGATACGACCATGCCGATGACCATATCAGCCGATGCCCAGGCGACTCATCAGTTCGTAGTTCAGGCTATGGATGCAGCCGGACAGATGGGTTTTGTGCATCTGAGTATTACCACCGGGCAGCCGAACAGCGCGTCAACGTCGCCGACGGGTAAATAGGCAGATACAGGCATGCACAGCGGGTCGTACCGGATATCCTACAACGTGCAATAGGATTCCTGGAAAAACGTTGACCCACTCTCCATCACAGTCACGGGGCTCTCCATGACCTACACAGTTGTAATACCGGCGCGTTACGGCTCCACGCGCTTGCCTGGCAAACCCTTGTTGGAGATTCATGGGAAGCCAATGGTACAAAGAGTGTGGGAGCAGGCACGGCGCAGCACCGCGCAACGGGTGCTTATTGCCACCGACGATATGCGAATTTGTGATGTTGCGCGAACGTTTGGTGCGCAGGTGTGCATGACGTCGCCACAGCATACCTCGGGCACTGACCGCTTGCAGCAGGTCGTCGTGGAACTCGATTTGCCTCTTGATCATATTATCGTCAACGTGCAAGGTGATGAACCGCTCATTCCACCTGAAGTTATCGATCAAGTGGCTGAGAATCTGCGCACGCATCCTCAGGCAGCTATCGCCACCTTATGCACGGAAATTACCACTGTCGATGACCTGACGAATCCAAATGTCGTCAAGGTAGTGAAGAATGCTGAGGATTTGGCCTTGTACTTTAGTCGTGCTCCCATCCCATGGCCACGTGATGCATTTGTGCACGGGCAGAGCACCATGCCGCTTGACGGAACATGGTATCGGCACATTGGCATTTATGCTTACCGCTGCGATTTCCTTCATCAGTTCGTTTCCTGGCTGCCGACGCCACTGGAACAGGTCGAAAATCTGGAGCAGTTACGTGCTTTGTACAATGGTGTAGGCATTCATGTCGATCTGGCAATGCGGCATGTGCCCGGCGGCGTCGATACACAAGACGATCTTAATCATGTGCGCTTTTTGATTCAGGGAAACGTCTGAGCGTGACAATTGAAAGAGTGCGTTCTGTGCCGTCAGCGTCGCTGGGCTGCATTTACCCTGTTTTGGCGGCAGTGGAATTTCGCCGGTGAATGTCCGCTTGGGTGAATTTCTGCGCCCACACAATACGCTGTCCCTGCAGGCGCAAGCGCGCGCCTTCGTCACTGTGTTCAGCGATGAAGAATTGCTGACTGCCCTGCACTGGGCGAGATCCCGGAAGATATCGGTGCTGCCGCTTGGTGAAGGTAGTAATGTCGTTTTTGTCGGAGACGTCAATGCGCTGGTGTTGCGTCAGGCAACTCGCAGTATCAAATTACTCAAGAAGAGCACCGATCGTGTGACGCTGCGGGTCGCTGCGGGAGAAAATTGGCACGAGTTAGTGCGGTGGACTCTGCAAAAGGGATACTACGGTTTGGAAAACCTGGCTTTTATACCTGGCACCGTAGGCGCCGCACCCATCCAAAATATAGGTGCCTACGGCGTAGAGTTCCAGTCGATACTGAAGCAGGTCCATGCCAGGCAAATAGTAGACGATGCGCCAGTTGCCCTCGACAATGCGAGCTGTCGATTTTCCTATCGCAATAGCATTTTTAAGCGAGAGCTCAATGCTCAACTTGTGATCACTTCGGTAGATATAGAGCTCTCACTCAGTCCTTGCGTGAATATTACCTATCCCGCTTTAGCACGTTTTTTTCAAGAGCACCCACGTATAGAACCGACGCCTGATGCAGTTTACGATGCTGTTGTGGGTATCCGCCGCAGCAAACTGCCTGATCCTTCACGGGAGCCCAATGCGGGGAGTTTTTTTAAAAATCCGCTTGTCAATGCAGCGCTAGCAAGCACGCTGCTCCACAGATATCCTGAGCTGCCGAGTTATCCCCAAAGAGATGGCAGCGTTAAGCTGTCGGCCGCCTGGATGATAGATAACTGCGGCTGGAAGGGGGTACGGCGGGACAAGCTTGGCGTGCATCCGCAACATGCGTTGGTACTAGTTAACTACGGAAGTGATTCTGGTGAGCACGTACTTGCTCTGGCTGATGATATAGCCGTTTCAGTCGACCGCAATTTCGGTGTGAAGCTGGAAATCGAGCCGGTCGTATATGGCGCCGGCTCGTGAGCAAATTTGATCACAAGGCATTTTTGACCACACTAACGACCCGATCTGGCGTGTACCAGATGTATGACAGTAGCGGAGAGTTACTCTACGTAGGAAAGGCCAAAAATCTCAAAATTCGTGTTGGCAGCTACTTCCGCGCGAGCGGCCTCACCGAAAAAACCATGGCGCTAGTCGCTCGCATTCAGGACATTCAAGTCACGGTTACCTCTACAGAGGTTGATGCACTGCTGCTGGAGCATAACCTGATCAAGACGCAGCAACCGCCCTACAATATTTTGCTGCGTGATGATAAGTCTTACCCCTATGTATTTCTTTCAACCGAAGACAAGTTTCCACGCATTGCGATGCACCGCGGAGCAAAACGTCAGAAAGGCAGGTATTTTGGTCCTTATCCGAGCGCTGGAGCGGTGCGCGAATCCATGCATTTCCTGCAGAAGGTCTTTAAGGTACGTCAATGTGAAGATAGCTTTTTTAGCAACCGTTCACGTCCTTGTCTGCAGCACCAGATAGGCCGGTGTACCGCGCCCTGTGTCGATCTGGTGAGCGCGGGCGATTACGCTCAGCAGGTGGACAGTACCAGTTTGTTCTTGAGTGGAAAATCCCAGCAACTGATGCTGAGATTGGCCGACGATATGGAAAAAGCAGCTGAGCAGCTGGCCTATGAGAATGCGGCCATCTATCGAGATCAGATCGCCCAGCTCCAACATGTGCAGGCGCGCCAAGGCATCGAAGGTGTTAGCGGAGATCTTGATATTCTTGCGGCCGCTGCGTCACAAGGTCGCGCGTGCGTGCAGGTGCTATTTGTGCGCGGCGCTCGCGTGTTAGGCAGCAAAACCTATTATCCGCCGCTCAAGTTGCAGGAGACCCCGGCAGAGGTACTGGCGGCATTTATCCCGCAATATTACCTTGGTACCGATAGAGAAATTCCGGCGGAGATTATAGTAAACGCAGCGCCCGAGGACACAGGTTTGCTGGCGCATGCGCTGTCGGCACAGGCGCAACGGTCGGTAAAGGTGCGCAGTCGTGTGCGCGACGCAAGGGCTCAGTGGCTAAAGTTGGCGCAGCAGACAGCTGAAACCAGTCTTGTGGGCCATCTGGCCGGGCGGCAGACAATGCTGGAACGGCTACAAGCGCTACAAGATGTGTTGCAGCTGCCCGAGCTGCCAGAACGCCTGGAATGCTTTGATATCAGCCACAGCTCAGGCGAGGCGACGGTAGCATCCTGCGTTGTCTTTGATCAGCATGGTCCGCGTAAATCTGACTATCGCCGCTTCAATATAGAGGGTGTTACGGCCGGTGATGACTACGGTGCCATGCACCAGGCATTGGAGCGTCGCTACAGCCGATTAAAGTCCTCAGAGGCACCCATGCCGGACGTACTGTTTATCGATGGAGGTAGGGGGCAGGTCGCTCAGGCGATGTCGGTTCTGGAAGATCTTCAAGTCAGCGGTATCGAGGTCATCGGAGTGGCAAAGGGGGCCACGCGCAAAGCAGGCTTCGAAATACTTATTGATGGTAGCACCGGAAAACAGAGTCAGTTGCCACCGGACCATGGAGCCCTGCACTTGATTCAGCAAATCCGTGATGAAGCCCACCGGTTCGCCATTACCGGTCACCGCGGTCGCCGTGACAAGGCCCGTCAGCGCTCTGCACTTGAAGATATTCCAGGTGTAGGGACTAAGCGCAGACGATTACTGCTGCGCCATTTTGGCAGCGCGCAAGGCGTAAAAAATGCCAATGTAGAAGAGTTGAGAAAAATCTCCGGCATCAACGCAACCATCGCACAACAGATATACGATCACCTGCACAGTGAAAAATAGCACTGTGGCTATTACTTTTTAGCTAGAGTAACACTGGCAAACAGCGGGTACCGTGCAGACCCAACCACCGCGCTTTTTGGCATCGTTCATCTCGAGATATCGCTTTTCCTTCGCTGCACAGCGTGTCCAAGGCTGTAGGTATGGCTGGAGATGCTCTGCAACCGAACCATAGCCAGCAAGCGAGAGGGGACTGGCCTCAGCCGTGACGGGCAGTCCATTTCTATCTTCCACCTCGGCAGTGCGCAAATTCCATATGGATTTATCGTAGGCTCTACCATTATATGCAAGATATACAGCTATGAAGTTATCCAGCAAATTGATGCCGTTGAGAGCTCCAGGCGGCAATTCAACTTCTTCGGTATTGGCAGCCTTTGCTGCGTTGAAATTCCCCAGTAGGTCCATAAATTGCACAGCGCCTCCGAAGACTCGCAACCCAGGATCAACCCCAGCACCTAGAGGGTCACCTAGACCTGGCACTGTCGTGTCGTTGGTTGCGTAGAAGGGAGAAAATTCAAAGAGAGGAGCTGTGACGAGGCGTTTGTCGTGTGATGATAGGCCCAACAATTCAAGTATCGCCGTCGGGTCGTTCGGACCGATAGCCGCTGCTGGTGCAGGCAGGGGAAACAGCATGCACAGAAAAATAATAAAAGCGGTGGCGCAGTTGCTCATGGACGATTGTAAACTGTATCTGGTATGTAAAGTTCAGCGATCACGCAAGCATGGTACCACATCAGTAGAATCCGAAAGTGGCGGAAAATACACCGACTATATACTCAAAATTGTAAAGTAAGCGTTCTCCTGGGGACAAGCGTTAGGTCCGTCAACTGTCGATTAGTTCCGCAGTATGCGGATTGGATTTCGACTACGCATGCAGGTCCTTCGCCAATCCGATGGCAGCTCCCAGTTGCTGCGACCCTATCCATAATAAAGCTTGTTTTGTAACTAGCTGGGGGCATGGGGTAGTATGTCCCTAAGATGTTATTTCCCTGTCGTACAAGCGGGGATTCCGATTAATCCGAAGAGATATGGACGAGCTTGCCAATCACGATTCCCAATGCCCTGACTATACTGAGAATTTTGCTAGTACCCGTACTGGTTGTGGTCTTTTATTTACCCTTTGATAACCACTTGTTGGTCGCTGCGGGCGTGTTTGGTGCTGCTGCGGTAACTGATTGGTTCGATGGATACCTGGCACGTAGGCTCGGGCAAATGACCGCATTTGGAGCCTTTCTAGATCCCGTAGCCGACAAATTGATGGTTGCCATAGCCCTTGTGCTACTGGTTGAGCGACACAATACATTGCTATTTACGCTGGCAGCGTGCGTGATTATCGGGAGGGAGATCGTGGTCTCGGCTTTACGGGAGTGGATGGCTGAGCTGGGTGAGCGTACTTCCGTCAGTGTTTCGCACATAGGCAAGGTCAAAACTGCCTTTCAGATGGTAGCCATAACAGGGTTGTTGGCGATTAATCCGGCCACTGACGCGAATTGGCTATTGGCGCTCTGCTATCTGGTTTTGTATACCGCAGCGGTACTTACGCTATGGTCTATGTCGGTCTACCTAGTGGCGGCATGGTCAGTCATTAGAGATCAGGATAATTCTATTTAATTCAACTGCTTGCGCTAAACTATTTGTATTCTGCTTGACTCTACAGGAACGGTGCATACAATAAGCGCCACTCGGACACGGGCAGTAGACGAGACGAGGATCTGCAAGAACAGCTCAATGAGATGGGCGAAGCCTTGCACAAGTTGGGTGGGGCGTTGTGCCCCATCGTTGTGAGCGACCACGGCGGTGGATAAACGTGAATAGTGCGGGAATAGCTCAGTTGGTAGAGCGCAACCTTGCCAAGGTTGAGGTCGCCGGTTCGAATCCGGTTTCCCGCTCCAACTCCCCAATAAGGCTCGGTGGCAGAGTGGTCATGTAGCGGACTGCAACTCCGTGTACGCCGGTTCGATTCCGACCCGAGCCTCCATTTCACTTCCCAGACGTTCCCAGATAGCCCCTAACGCCCTGTAATTACAGGGTTTTTTTGTTATACTGCCCCCATCGGAGCGTTCCCATCCAATTTCGTCAAATCCTGCCCATTTTGGGGGTACCAATTGGGGTACCTTTAGTACCCCAAAACCAAATAGCAGGCTCGAGATCCAGCCAGGCGCTCTCGGCATCCTGCTCCAGCAAGTCCAGCCGTTCCTGGCAACGGCCTGCACGCTGACTGATCCGCTGAACCAGATCCTCCAGCTCACTTTTGTCCGGCGCCCTGACCCGCTGGAATCGGGGCGGCCGGTTGTCGCGATAGACGTACACGCCGTCCAGAAACAGGAACGGGGAATCCTCGTCATCGCTGCGGAAATGTGCAAAAGTTTACGTAGAATCGGTAATTTAGACTGAAAAATCCAGCTTCAAACGATAAGAGCGTTCGAAGCTGAGTGAAAATCAACAGCCTGCTAGGAGTTGACGCGCCCGGCGAGAATCGAACTCCCGACCAACTGGTTCGAAGCCAGTTACTCTATCCAGCTGAGCCACGGGCGCGTGGAGAGAGAAGCCGGCAGGCTGACTGCGCACAGACACCGACGCTTACTTGCCTTCTAAAATAACTGGTCACGATCAATGTTTGAATTGACCTATAATGTGTAGCTAATTTTCCAGAGTGTCATTGATGAACTCAAACAGTTCAGCGTCTATAGCACTAGACGACCGTCGTGATTTCGTTCCGGCACACAGTGCTTGGGGTGATTTGAAGATCTACGCGGGCATATTGATTGTGTTGATTTTTATTTATTCGCCGATTCTAAGTACGGATTTTTTGTATTACGACGACTACTCCTTTTTTACTGGTGAACGTGGATTCACCGTTACAAAAATTTCTTTAAGCCAGGCAAGACCTGTGCAAGGAGTAATGGCTGATCTATTGAATACAGCTTCAGTAGAATATTCTGGAGCCAAGCGCTTGGTTTCGGTTGTTGGGCTAAGTCTTCTGGCCTTTTTGCTATTTCGTTGGCTAACGTATTGTCGGGTCAAGCCGCTCTATTCGATATTGATAGCAATAACGGTCTGTTGCATGCCGTCTTTCCAGAATATAGCCAGCTACTTAACGCTCGCTTCCCTATCCTTTGGGTCGTTCCTGTCGGGGCTGTCTGTATATGTAGTATTTACTGCGAGATCCGGTAAAGAGGCGTCCCGATCAGGGAAAGCTCTTACCGCGCTTATTTCATCGATGTTACTTTTTCTGGCTTTGTCCAGTTACCAATTCAATGCGATGTTCTGCTGGGTGATGGTGGCTATTTTCCTGCTCACAACTGATAAAGATAATTTTGAAAAATTTTTGTCAAGAACCTTTTATTTCTGCATACTATTTGGCGTAGTCTTTCTGTGTTACTACCTGTTTTACATGAAAGTAGTGAATATGTTTTTGCCTTCAATTCTTCCATCCGGGCGCTCCAGTCTTATTACATCAATTCCAGCGATGATAGATAAATTGGCATGGCTTTATGGCGATGTTATCAAATATGCGCTGATAGATATTCTTGCGTCAATTAATGCAGTATCCCTCCTGTATGCAGGCGCAATATTTTTTCTGGTTGGATCGGCTATAGTCCTACAGGATGTGGTAAGCAAAAAATATGGCGCAAAGCCCTCAATCTACCTCATCAAATATATTGTACTTTTTCTGCTCGTCCCCCTTTCATTTCTGCCCTATATGGTCATACAGGAAGGTTCAGAAAATGTCGTGTATTTGTCTACCCTCGAAGCGCTTTTGTTTGTATATGCAGCAATCAGTTTTGTGAATATATTCGAAAATGCAGGTCTGCAGCGGGCGAAACCCATTGCGACCATGGCAATACTTGCTGTTGCTCTTTTATTTACCTTCTCAGCAAACAAAAACCTCATGCTCAAGTATGCACTACCAAACAGTTTGGATTACAAATTCGTCAAGAGCCAGATACTGAAGTCAGACATGAGTCAGGTAGAACGTATTCATTTTGTTGGGCACCTGAATTTCTCTGAAGTACTAACCTACTCTGAAAACCTAGTGAAAGTCGTTCTGTTGGATCTCGGGCTCTCAGGCAAGGAAATTGAAATTACTTCATCCTCAAATAAAATACCGCTAATAGTCCATGACCATATCATTGTGCGAAGTGACATCTATGAGGAGTCTTATGTCTTTAATCCGAGCCAGGGCTATTACAACCTGCGTGATGATCTAACGAATGAGCAGCGTGCAAAATTGCTCGATTACATTACTTCGATACCTAAAGAATTATCGAAGTATCAAGGTGTGTTGATTATTGATGCAACCAGCCTGCAGTACATGTATTGATTGATTTGTCGCTTTCAGAAACTGATCAGATAAATTGGATTGCATGACAAGTGCGTCCTCAGCTTTGAGCGATGGTCCCACCCGGCAATATCCTGAATGAGTCGCAACATGAAAGATTTATCGCTCGTCATCCCCGTGTTCAATGAGGAGACCATTCTCGTCAACTCCATTGAAACGATCATTGCAGAACTCAACAAGATTGAAACGATTCTGAGCTATGAACTCATTATCGTGGATGACGGCTCGCAGGACTCCACCTGGGAATTGTTGACCCAACACCTATGCCCTGTGCACAGCGCAATCCATGCCCTTAAACTTTCACGCAACTTTGGCAAGGAATCGGCTCTATGCGCAGGCCTGGAGATGGCCGATTCCAGGGCTGTCGTCGTCATGGACGCAGACCTGCAACACCCCCCTTCATTGATCCGGGAGATGGTTGAATTGTGGCAGACGGCTAGCGTCGATATCGTCGAGGCAGTGAAGCGCTCGCGGGGCAATGAGTCCTTTCTTTCAAAAGTCGCCGCAAACAGTTTCTATTCGATATTCTCGAACTTGTCCGGCGTCAACCTAAAGAACGCTTCCGACTTCAAGCTTATGGATAAGCGGGTGATTGATGCATGGAAAGCACTGCCCGAGAGAAACCTGTTCTTCCGCGGCATGAGCGCCTGGGTTGGCTTTACGCGAAGGCAAATTGAATTCGACGTGGCCGAGCGGGCGGGCAGCGAGTCAAAGTGGAGCACTATAGGATTGTTCCGGTTGGCCTTGACCAGTATTACGGCCTACTCTTCAGCCCCACTGCACCTGATCACCGCCACTGGGCTGGTATTCATTGTTTTTTCAGTTTTTCTCGGACTGATAGCAGTCTATCATTACATTAATAGCATAGCGGTAAGCGGCTTTACTACAGTCATACTATTACTATTGATCATAGGCGGTGCCCTCATGATGTCACTGGGCATCATAGGAGAATACCTCGCGAGAATTTACGATGAAGTGAAGGCGCGGCCCCGATACCTGATCTCTGACGACTCCAGGAACCCACGAAGCAGACGCGACAATTCATGATCATCCCGGCGGCGAAGTACCTGGTTGTCGGACTGCTTGGCACAGCGACACATCTATCCCTCCTGTATGTCGCCGTAGAGTTCTTACATATGCAGCCCCTGCTCGGCTCCTGTGCAGCCTTCGTGTGGGTTGTGATCCAGTCATATCTGCTCAATCGGAACTGGACCTTCCAAAGTACACGGGGACATACCAGCGCTATGGCGCGCTACATGGCCGTGTCGGGCTTGGGATTCCTGGGCAATCTGCTGATTATGTACGTGATGTTGGATGTTTTCGGGCTCTGGTACATGCTGGCGCAAGCCTCGACAGCGCTCGTCATTCCGTTGATGAACTTTCTGCTGAACAAATACTGGACGTTTTCCTGATCGGTTGTATTTGGCGCGCCCGGAGAGATTCGAACTCCCGACCAACTGGTTCGAAGCCAGTTACTCTATCTAGCCGAGCTAAGGGCGCGTGGAAGAAGGGCGATTCTATAGAATCCTGACGACGTAGGAAGGGCTGATGAGGCGATATTATCATTCCACACAATTTCGAGAGCTACACAATTCCGAAAACAATGAACTTTATGGGTGGGCGAATCCATTACACTTTCGTCTACGACCACCTTCGTATTGGATATTTTTTCTACAGAATTTCTCTCGTATAGGTAGCTGTCAATATATTCTGATATTTTCGATTTGCGCCCACCAGGACTTGTAATCCAGCTCTTGTAAAGCCGAAAATCCGTAAGAACCGATATAATATCGTCCCATTCTCCCGCCGTGTCAGGATAGTTGTCGTGTGTACTGGTTTTTACACTGTAAGGCGGCGGGCGGATGAGAGCACGGAGTGAGTCGTTATTCGATTGAACGCAGAGAGTGGGTGTTACGGCAGATGATGCCACCGGGTAATCGGTCGGTGTCGGAACTGGCGGAGGAAATGGGTATCTCAGCGGTGACGCTGTATGCTTGGCGCAAACAAGCCAGAGCAGCAGGTGCCGTAGTGCCAGGAGATGGAAAGAGCCCTGAGGGCTGGTCGAGTCAGGAGAAGTTTCGGGTGGTGCTGGAGAGCGCAGGGCTGAACGAGACGGAACTGGGGGAGTACTGTCGGCGCAAGGGTTTGTACGTCGAACAGATTCGTGAATGGCGCGAAGCCTGTGAACAGGCGAATGCGAGTGCCCAGGAACGGAGCCGGTCGGAGGGGGAGCAATCGAAGGTGACCCGCCAGCGTATTCGCGACCTGGAGCGCGAACGCAAACGCGACAAGGCAGCCTTGGCGGAGGCAGCAGCGTTGCTGTTGCTGCGAAAAAAAGCCGAGGCGATCTGGGGCAAAGGCGAGGACGAATGATCAGCCCCCTGGATCGCCGCAAGACAATGGCACTGGTTGATGAGGCGGTGGCGGCTGGCGCGCGCCGGGAGCGAGCCTGTGAGGAGCTGGAGGTGAGCGTGCGCACGGTGCAGCGGTGGAGTCACAGTGCGCAGGATGGGCGGCCTACAGCGGTGCGAGTTGCACCGGCTAACCAGCTGAGCGAGGCAGAGCGTGAACAGATCCTGGCGATTGCGAACCAGCCTGACCATGCGAGCCTGGCACCGCACCAGATCGTGCCGAGACTGGCTGATCAGGACGTGTATGTGGCCTCGGAGTCAACGTTCTACCGGGTGTTGAAGGCCGCAGATCAGCAGCACGGGCGGGGTCGCGCAAAGCGCCCGAGTCAACGGGTGGTGACCACGCACCGGGCCGATGGACCGAACCAGCTGTGGTGCTGGGATATCACCTAGTTGCCGACTACGGTAAAAGGACAATTCTATTACTGGTACATGATGAAAGACATCTACAGTCGCAAGCTGGTGGCCAGCGAGGTGCATGTGAGCGAGACATCAGAGCTGGCGGCCCGCTTGCTGGTGAGCGGCTGCTTGCGAGAGGGCTTGGCGGGACGACCGCTGGTGCTGCACTCCGACAACGGCAGCGCGATGAAGGGCTCAACGATGTTGGCGGCAATGCAGAACCTGGGTGTGATGCCCTCGTTCAGCAGGCAAGGGTGAGCAACGACAACGCGCATGCCGAGACGGTGTTCCGCACGGCGAAATACTTGCCCGCTGTGGCCGCAGAAGCCCTTCGACACGCTGGAGGATGCCAGGGCCTGGGTACGGTTCGTGCAGTGGTACAACGAGGAGCACAGTCACAGCGGGATCAAGTATGTGACTCCAGGACAGCGGCATCGTGGTGAAGCGCCCGACGTGTTACAGCATAGAGTGGCGGTCTACGAGGCTGCCAGACAGCGCCAACCGCAGCACTGGTCAGGCGAGATCCGGGATTGGTCGTTGGCACCAGCGGTGTGGCTCAACCCCGAACGTGAGGTCAATTGCACAGAGAATAGAAAGGCGGCGTAAATGGTTCACGCGACAACTACCTTGAAAAGCTCCGTTCTCTAGGAAAGTCTTCCTTCAGAATCGCGCAAGCGTATTTCCACTCATGGACCTCATAGTTTTGCCGTACAAAATCAGGAAGTAACTCGATACCCATGTATTCCCCATCCGTTTTCTTACTAGCAAAGCCTGCCTTCCCCTGCCTTGGCGAAAGCGGCCAAACTCTCCCTCTCAGTTCAAGTCTGAACTACTACAAGTAAGTGTGAGGGTGGCAAACTGGAGAAGCGGATCCACCTGCTTGGACAGTGAGTAGACGAAGATAAGTGCTTTTCTCCATGATGAGCCACGGGCTCAGGAGAGAAGCAATGAAACGAAAAAGACGTACCCATTCACCCGAGTTCAAGGCCAAGGTTGCCCTGGCTGCTGTGCAGAGCGATATGACCATGGCGGAAATGGTCAAGAAGTTTGATGT
>JANNVJ010000070.1:0-16222 GCA_031414375.1 Haliea sp. | reverse complement strand
TTGGTATCGTTGCTCTTGGGTGAGCTGTGTGTAATGTCTCATCAATGCTTCTCATTCTTGCCGGAACGAAGAGCAGAGATGCTACCGCAGCTCGCCCTCTATTCCGACTCATGAGTTGCACTTACGAATTGAATCCGCGATCCGTAATAAGTGGATTGGTGGATGCCTCCCGCCGGAGCCTGCCCCTCTACACAACACATGATGAGTGCTGGCGCTTGCTGCAACCCGTCCACCAGCAGCAGTGCGTTGCGGTACACTTTCTCCATCTCCTCGTTCAGCAAACCGCTGGCCAGCGCTCCCTCTTTGATGACTTTAATGCCTATCTCACGATACACAGTGCCAATGCGCTGCTTTTGCACTTCATCGGTAATGATCAGGAAGGTCCAGGGCTGACTGTTACCCGGACTGCAAGCCATCGTTGCTGCTTCGATGATATAGTGCAAGTCTGCAACTGGAATAGGGTCGGCTTTTAAATGTCGCATCGCGCGCAACGTAAAAATCGCTTCATGGAGACTCAACTCTGGCATGGCACTTACTCCGCGCGACAGTGTATTGCGCTTGCTTAGCCACAAAAAAGCGCATGATGGGACTGAACACATGTCGATATAGTATGACCACGGCAATGACAGTCAAGGCAAGACTAGTACCAAGGGAGGTCTCTGGCGCAGTGAACTCAACCGTTGTGACGTAAGTGCAATTTCAGGCGAGTGGCAGTGGGCATGCTCCGCGGCGAATATCTCAGCACTTTGAGCAAGCGGGGCATGCCCATTGCCACTCGCCGCAACGAAGCCTCCAGCCGTGATCCATCGACGGCTAGCACAGTTGCCGTTGGTTTGAATGAAACGCCCGCGCCTTTGCCGGGGGCCATTTACTGACTTTTGCGCCGTAGCAACAGATACACTGCCGGAATCACCAGCAGCGACAACAACGGCGCAGTGATCATACCGCCAATCATGGGCGCTGCGATGCGCGTCATAATTTCGCTACCGGTTCCGCTGCCCCAGAACAACGGCAGCAGACCCGCGACAATCACTGCGACAGTCATGGCCTTGGGCCGCACACGGAGCACAGCACCGTCACGGATAGCATCAAGCAAATCCTGCTCGCCGTTTTGTCCGGCATCGATACGCGTCTGCCAGGCACGATTCAAATACAGTAGCATGATAACCCCAAATTCTGTCGACACGCCGGCCAGCGCAATGAACCCGACTCCCGTTGCCACCGACAGGTTGAAATCCAGGAGGTAGAGAAACCATACGCCTCCGGTGAGTGCAAAAGGTAAGGTGCCCATAATGAGGAGGACGTCGTCGAAGCGCGCGAAAATCAGATACAAAAGCACAAAGATAATGACCAGCGTCGCCGGGACGACCAGCTTCAGGCGCGCGTTGGCCCGCTCCAGAAATTCAAACTGGCCGGAATAGGTGATGCTGGCCCCGGGTGGGAGAGTGATACTCTCCGCGACAGCGAAACGCAAATCCGCCACCACCGAGGCGAGATCGCGGCCGCGTACATCCACGTACACCCAGCCACTCTGGCGCGCATTTTCACTCTTGAGCATAACCGGACCATCCGCCACGCTAACCTTGGCAACTGTCCCCAGGGTAATTTGAAAACCGGCCGGGGTTAGCAGCGGCAGGTCCGTCAGGCGTGCGACCGTATCGCGCCATTCTCGCGGGTAGCGCAAACTGATCGGAAAGCGCGCCAGACCCTCCACGGTTTCGCCAATGTTTTCACCGCCGATAAGCCCGGCCACTACCGATTGCACATCGGCAATATTCAGCCCGTAACGTGCAGCGGCGGCGCGATCGATATCGATATCCACGTAGCGACCACCGCTGAGACGTTCAGCCAAGGCGGAAGACACGCCGGGCACTGTGTTGGCGACACGTTCGACCTCTTCCGCCACGCGATCAATGTCAGCAAGGGACGCACCGGCGATTTTCACGCCGATGGGACTTTTGATACCCGTTGCCAGCATATCGATACGATTGCGGATCGGCGGTACCCAAATATTGGTCAGGCCCGGTACCTGTACTGCGCGATCCAGTTCCTCGATCAGCTTTTCTGGCGTCATCCCCGGCCGCCACTGCGCGCTTGGTTTGAACTGCACCGTCGTCTCAAACATTTCCAGCGGCGCTGGATCGGTGGCGCTCTCTGCGCGCCCCGCTTTGCCAAAGACGCGCGCCACTTCCGGCACTGTTTTAATCATGCGGTCTGTTTGTTGCAACAGCTCGCTGGCTTTTTGCGCCGACAGGCCGGGCAGGGCGCTGGGCATATACAACAGATCGCCTTCATCCAAGGCCGGCAGGAATTCACCCCCGAGTTGACTGATGGGCCAGATGGCTGACACCAACACCAGCGCCGCCAGCATGAGCGTCAACCGGGGACGCGCCAGTGCCGCATCCAGTGCCGGACGATACCAATTGATCAGTATACGGTTGAGTGGGTTGTCATTTTCCTGTGGCAACTTGCCGCGAATCCAGTACCCCATCAGGACCGGCACCAGTGTCACCGACAAGCCCGCCGCCGCCGCCATCGCGTAGGTTTTGGTATAGGCCAAGGGCGAGAAAAGACGCCCCTCCTGCGCTTGCAGAGTAAATATCGGGACAAAGGACAGAGTGATGATCACCAGGCAAAAGAACAGTGCTGGGCCGACCTCAACCGCCGCCTCGGTAATGACCTGCCAGTGTTCGTCACCACGAAGTTCACTATGGGGATGCTGACTGTGCCAGGCCTCTACCTTTTTGTGTGCGTTCTCGATCATCACGACGGCGGCATCCACCATCGCACCGATGGCGATTGCAATACCGCCCAGTGACAAGATGTTCGCGTTAATGCCTTGATAGCGCATCACGATAAATGCCATCAATATTCCCAGGGGCAAAGTGATAATGGCCACCAGGCTGGAGCGCAGATGTCGCAAAAATAGGCCGCAGACCAGGGCCACGACGATAAATTCTTCGAGCAGCTTGCGGCTCAGGTTCTCGATCGCGCGATCAATCAGGCTGCTGCGGTCATACGTGGTGACGATCTCTACGCCCGCTGGCAAACTCGACCTGAGCTCTTCCAGTTTCGCGTGTACAGCGGCAATTGTGGTGCGCGCATTTTTACCCGAGCGCAAAATCACCACGCCACCGACCGCTTCTCCCTCGCCGTCGAACTCGCCAATGCCACGACGCATTTCTGGGCCGAGCTGGATTGTCGCAACATCAGCAAGTGTAATGGGTACACCCTCGTCCAGACGCAGTGGAATGGCTCGAAAATCGTCAATGGAGCGAAGATAGCCGTTGCTGCGCACCATCAGCTCCGCTTCGCCCAGCGTGAGCACTGCGCCGCCGGTTTCCTGGTTGCCTGCGTTGATCGCCGCGCGGACCTCCTCATGCGTAATGCCGAGTGCGACCATTTTGACCGGGTCCAGCACTACCTGATACTGCTTCACCATACCGCCAATAGTGGCGACTTCTGCTACACCCGGCAGAGTCTTCAGCTCGAATTTCAGGAACCAGTCCTGTAACTCCCGCAGTTGGGCCAGGTCGTGTGCACCGGTGCGATCGATCAGCGCATACTGATAAATCCAGCCGACTCCGGTAGCGTCCGGACCCAATGCCGATTTTGCCGCGGCAGGCAGGCGGCTCTGCACCTGGTTGAGGTATTCCAGTACGCGCGACCGCGCCCAGTACAAATCCGTACCATCCTCAAACAACACATACACAAAGCTGTCACCAAAAAAGGAAAAGCCGCGCACGGTTTTCGCACCGGGCACCGACAGCATGGTCGTGGTCAGCGGGTAGGTGACCTGATTCTCCACAATCTGCGGTGCCTGCCCTGGGTAACTGGTGCGGATGATGACCTGCACATCAGACAGGTCGGGCAGCGCGTCCACCGGAGTGGTGCGCAGCGCCCACAGGCCCCAGAACATCACGAACAAGGTCGCCAGCAGTACCAGAAAGCGATTCGCCACCGACCATCGTATAAGCGCGGCAATCATGGTTGTACTCCCATCTCGTCTATCGCGTCAGCGTCAATGCCGGACAGGCTGGCCTCTGAATCGAGCAGGAACTGCGCGCTGGCGACGATCTTCTGTCCCTCCTCAAGGCCTGCCGTGATGACAGTGCGATGCTCGATCTCGCGGCCCAACTCGACTTCAATCGGGGCAAACCGGCCAGCCTCCAGCACGGCAATGACCAGGGCGCGCTTCCCTGTTCGTATGATGGCCTCGGTTGGAACGAACAGCGCCAAGTCGCTCCCGGTCGCCTCCAGTCGGACCTGCGCCGACATACCAGCGCGCAGTTCACCGAGTGGATTGGGTAATTCGATACGCACGCGCAAGGTGCGACTGGCAGTGTTGAGCGCGGGCAACACGGTGGCAATCTGGCCACTGAACATGCGCCCCGGATACGCGGTCAATTGCACCTGGGCATGAGCGCCTGACTGCACCTCTAAGGCGCGACTTTCCGGCACCGCGACCTCCAGCCAGACGCTGTCAATTCCCTGAATACGCGCCAGCATCTGGCCCGCTATCAAGGTCATCCCACTGCGCACGTCCAGTGATTCCAACACCCCGGCACGGGAGCTCTTCACGATAAAACTTTGCCGCGCGCGCCCGGTCTTATCGAGTTCACTGATCTCTTCAGCGGACATCCCCAGCAGGCGTAGGCGCGCGCGTGCCGCATCCAGCAGAGTGCTGTCTGCGTTGGCACGCAATACGAGAAATTCGGCCTGCGCTGCAGACCATTCCGGTACAAGTAACTCGACCAAGGGCTGGCCCGCTGCGATGACATCCCCCGGTGACAGTGACCATACGCGCTCTACCAGGCCGCCACTGCGCACCTGCTCAAGCGACACTTCACGCTCATTGAATGTCAGTAGTCCGCTCGTTTCAATCACCGACACCAGCTGCCTGCGTTCCACAACCGCCTCGCGCATGCCGATATTTTGCGTCACCCGCGCATCGATTTTTACACCGGCGGCGGCGTCATTATCAGAGGTGTTTTCGCTGGCGTATTTGGGCACTAGCTGCATGTCCATGAAGGGGGACTTGCCGGGTTGATCAAAGTGGTGCTGGGGTGACATCGGGTCATACCAGTACAACACCGGGCGCTCGTCGCTGCTCGCCGCAGTGTCTGCACCGGGCTGCGCCATAGGATCATCTTGCGCCCACCACCATCCTGCTAGTGCACCCATGCCCGTCAGCAGTGCGCTGAGTGCCACTGTCTGCAACCTGCCGCGTGTATTTTTCATGGCTGTGCTCCTGTCAGTTCGCCTGCACCGTCTGCATCAAAATTACCGTACGCAAAGTGCAGCCGCGCGGCACTTTGGTGTAGCGCACCGGCATTGGCGATAGCTTGCAAACGTGTCGTGATACGGGCACGGCGCGCACCGATGACATCTGTCAATGTACCGGCGCCGCTGCGCCAGCCTGCCAGGCTCAGAGCCACTTTTTCTTCGGCCAGAGGTAAAAGTAGATCTTCGAAGCGCCGGTCGGCCTGTTGTAGTCTGTGGTACTCAGAGATTTCTACCTCCAGCATGGCCGTGTGCTCACGCAGGCTGGACTCGCGATCGGCATCCAGCGCCGCACGCAGGGCCTGCTTGCTCGCGATCATGGGAATCTGGCGCGAACCGGTAAACACCGGCAAGTCCACGCGCACTTCCAGCATCACCATATCGTCGTAGCGTGAACCGCGCTCCAGCCAGGCAAACTCTACGTCCCAGTCAGGATTTTTGTCGGCGCGTGCAGCTGCTATGTCGGCGTCCAGCGCACGCTCTTGCGAGGCAAACCCAAGCAGCTCGGGATGCTGATGCAGCTGATAGCGAAGCCCGGCGCTACCGATTGGCCACTGCGGGACCTCGCCGCTCAGGGGCAACTCCGCTGCAGCACCGATCCAGCGCCGTAGCTGGGCAAGCGATTGCTCGCGCCCCGCAGCTATCTGATCCTGCAGCGCGGCAATGTCTGCAGCCTCCTCCTGCGGCATCAGGGCATCGAGCACCGTTCCCTTTGCCGCCGCCAGTTGCGCCCGTACCAGGTCGGCAAACAGCGTATTTTCTTGTTGCAACTGTGCCACCTGTGCCAGCTGCTTTTCCCAGGTATCGCGCGCTATCCAGGCCATGGCCGTTTCACGCAGTACGGTTTGTCGCTGCACGCGTTGGTCGGCCCGCATCACATCAACCTGCGCACTGGCCTGCTCGGAGCGCGCCCTGCGCTTGGCCGGATTGGGAAACTCCTGCATCAGCCCAACCCGCTGCATGGTCATGAAATCGGCGCCGGTGCTAAAGCGGTCATCACCCTCTACGGGTAAATTATCCAACCCCAACACCAATTTCGGATCGGGCAGTTCGCCCGCCGGAACGGTCGCGTGCTGTGCAGCTTCAATCAATGCGGTGTCAGCGCGCAACACAGGCGCTTCGCGCAGCGCGGCGGACAGCGCATCGTTAAGCGTCAGCACTTGCGCAAACGACATATCGACCCGTGCCAGTAACAGCAATGACAGTAGAACAGGAATGCACAGCGGTCGCTGACGCCGCATTCGCAATCGATTCACAATAGAGAACATATTTTCAACTCCACGCTAGGCGAACCACAATTGTGTGGTGTCAGGCACAGGCCAATGATCAGATCTGTCGCAATGGAACCGACAGACGATATTGCTCGGGGTAGGAGTTAAAGCAGGGTGGGAGGCCGCCAAACGGCGGGGGGTGGACCGGTGTGGGCGCGCACGGGAACTGTTGCTAACTGCCGTACGTTGGTGGTGAATGCGAGAAGAACTGTGGCTGGGGCAAGCATATAACTGAAGGAGGGTGAACACTCATGCCCGGTCTTACACAGCTGGCCCGTTTTTGCGACGGTGGCCGCGTCATTGCAACAATCGGGGTGATCAATGGTGCCTGCGGGCGAGGGCGCTGCCATATCCTGCATATGTGGACAGTGTTTACCCTCCATCTCCAGGGCCACACTGGCCTGCAAGGGCAGCGCAACGCACAAGAGGGAAAGTACCATGACAAGAATTCGTCGCATCTGGCAAGCTTAGCTCGGCGTCCTGATGGTGTCACCCGATTTTTCGACATTTCACGCAGCTGCGCTGTGATGCACCTCTCGAAATGCCGGCTACGCTCCAGCGCGCGCAATGATCCCCAGTTCAGCGGCTATGTTGTCGATTTCCGCCAATTCCTCGGTACTGACTTCCCCGTCTGCCGCCGCTACCGCGTACAACGATTCCAGCAACTGCTGCTGTCGCTGGTAGCCTTCGCTTCCCGGTGGATGTATGACGGGCTCTTGCCCGGCGCCGTGAATACCTAACATCGAATGTGAGAGATGCATCACCAGTTCCGCCTCTCCGTCGGACAGGCCGGACACTTCACGCAGAATACGTCGGATGGCGATATTCTCCTCCTCATTGATGTGCTGGTCGGCGGAAGCCACCCGGGTCAGTGCGAGAGCGAAAGCGGCCAGCTCGGTGTAGGCGTTGGGCTCGAACCTGGCCATGATATTGAGCAGTCTTCCGGCGTCATCGCCGACCGCATCCATCAGGTTTTTGATGCGGCCATCCTCCAGGTGCAGGATGCGATCCGCGATATCCAGTATGCGGTTGTCATGCGTCACCAGTACCACGGCCGCGCCTTCTTCCTTGGCCAGCCGCTGAATCAGTTCCACCACGTCGCGACCGCTGTGCTTGTCCAAAGAAGCGGTGGGCTCATCCGCCAGGATAATGCTCGGGTGATGCACCAGGGCTCGGGCAATACCGATGCGTTGCTTTTGACCGCCGGATAACTGGTCGGGCATCTTGTACATATGTTCGGCCATGCCGACGTGGCCCAGCACCGTCTCAATGCGCTCGTTCCAGCCCTTGCGGGAGCGCTCGCCGCCCAGTTCCAACGCCATCTGTATGTTTTGTGCCACGGTGAGGGAGCCGAGCAGATTGTGTTGCTGAAAGATGTAACCAATCCGGCGTCGCACCTTGACCAGAGCAGCTTCTGATACCGCCGACAACTCCTGCCCCATCACCCTTACCACGCCTTCCTGACAGGAGCGCAAGGCGCCGACCAGCGTCAGCAATGTCGTTTTGCCAGACCCGGAGGGGCCCGTCAAAATGATAATTTCGCCAGCAGCAATCTGGGTACTCACGTCGAAAAGTATCTGCTTGCGCAGATTGCCCTTGCCGTAGAAATAGGAAACGCTTTCGACCTGTATGGGATTTGCACTGCTCATCAGAACACGTCCGCCGGATCGGCCGAGCGTACTTTCTGCATGGCAAGCAGACCCGCCACCACACACATGACCAGCGTCAGCCCCAGCACAATACCAGCCTTGTCCAAAGTAAGCTCCAGGGGGAGGTTGGTCGCATCAGCCGATACCTTGAATACCACCAGTGAAAGAGCGATGGCCGGGATAAAACCTGCCACCGCCAGGATGGCCGCTTCCTGCAACACCACGCCGGACAAATAGCGGTTGGTATATCCCATCGCCTTCAGGGTGGCGTACTCCTTGAGATGGTCCTGCACGTCGGAAAACAGTATCTGGTAGACGATGATAGCGCCCACCACGAGGCCCATGACTACACCTAAATTGAGCACGTAGCCGATCGGCGTACTACTGTCCCAGTAGGCGATCTCCATGGCCTGGAACTGCGCGCGAGTCACCACGGTGACATCCGGCGGCAATGCCTTGATGATGGCATCGCGCACGTCCTCCGCCACCGCGGCGGGCTCCGTCTGGACCAGGCCCAGCGAGACAGCAGAGTGCTTACGATCCGGAAACAGACGCAGGAAGTTGAGGTCACTGGTGATCAACGCACCGTTGATGCCGAAGGAATTGCCGACCTCGAACAGGCCGCCGATGCGGATGCGCCTGCTATTCATTTCCAACGTCACGGTGTTCGCTGTCTCCAGCATCGCGAGGATAGGACCGTACTCTGGTCGCGACAGCCGGTCGAACACGTAGTAGTCGTCCAGGCGCAGGTCTTCCTGTTGCTGCGGCGAAATGATCTGGCCAAAACCTTCATCCGCCGGGTCGAAGGCCGATACGAAAATCGGCCATACTATTTTTGGCTTTTCGGGATTACGCCACCGCCCCTGTTTTGTATACACCGGAGTGACCGCCCTTACACCTGCCACACCGCCCGCCTGGAATACCCGGACACGCGGAATATCATGTAGCTCCAAGAGGTACTCGGATTTGGGACTCAGAATGGCGATATCGTAGTCCCATGCCTTGTGCCAGCGAATGCCTGAATCAAATAGCGCGGCGCGAAAACCCAGTTGCACCAGCATCAACACCGCGGCGAAAGTGATGCCAGCCACCGCCGCTAACAGGCGCAAGCGATTGTGCTTGAGCTGTCGCCATCCCACGGGAATATAGCGCGCCCTCACGGCTGTATTTCCACGTCCACCTGTAGATTGGTAAGGCGCTGTAAGGGTGCAGGATCATCCATAAGAATCGTGGTCTCCACGACTCGGGCGTCCGTGTCAGCCACCGGGTCGCTGCTCAACACATCCATCTTGCCTATCCGAAAGCCCACCTTGATGACTTTTCCTTGCGCCGGCTGTTCGAGGGCCGGGCTGGTGATCACAGCGGTCTGACCCTCAGTCAGACGGTGCACGTCGGTCTCATAGACCTCGGCTACTACCGTCATCTTGTCGGACTCACCCAGCTCCAGTACGCCAGCGGGCCCGACTTTTTCGCCTGGGTGCGTGTAGATCTTAAGTACCTGCCCGCGCTGGGGCGCGCGAATCAATGACATTTCCAGTCGGGCCTGATACACCCCCAGCTCGGCTTGCAACGAGCTGTAACGGAAACGCGCTTCGTCGAGGCTGGAGCGCGAGATGGTTTGGGAGGCCGCCAGATTTTCCAGCCGGGTAAGATTTATTTTGGCTTCCTTGAGTAATTCCTCCTGCTTGTGCACCTCTGCCTGATGCAAAAGTTGATCGTCCAGCACCGCCAACACCTGGGCGTTCTCTACCCAGTCTCCCTCTTTCACGCGCAGCTCGGAGATGACCGCGCCAGCACCACTGAATCCGGAGGGTCCGGCCAGTACCCTAACGCCGTCGAGTGGCTCGATGCGCCCAAGGCAGGTAATGGTGTCGGCAACGGCGGGTGCACAGAAGCACAAGACCAGTATCAGGTGTGACAGAGGGCGGAACATTACTCATCTCCTGTTGGAAGAACATCTGTTCTTATAATCCAATGAAGTCTAGTTGTTACCCAGAAATTGGACAGGGCCGACCAAATTTTAATTTAGCGCTTGAAGATGTTTCGCGTGATTGCAACAACGTCACGTTGCTGCAGCATGTTCTGCGTAGGGTGGGCAGGCTAAATAGTTGTCAGCCTAAACTTTCGCTTAGAGGTTGGCGTGGGCGTGAGCAGGCTGTGCTATGCTCCTGCAAACGTTTTACGCCACCGTATGTCAGGAGAGAACTATGAGAATCCAACTGCGCAAGCCAGCCGCCATCGTTGTAATGAGCTATCTGGCCGTCAGTGCTTGCACCTGGGTCGATCCCATTGCGGGCGCGAGCAGTGTGACACTCGTCCAGCCCGCTCACGTGAGCCATTGCAAATCCGTGGGTACCACCACCTCCCAGGTAAAAGCCAAGGTCGGGATCATTAATCGCAACGATGAAAAGGTAGCAGGCGAGTTGCTGACTCTGGCACAAAATTCTGCTGTTGAAGTGGGTGGCGATACGCTGGTGGCCGAGGGCATTCCCAGTGAGGGCACGCAGAAATTCAGAATCTATAAATGTCGGTAGTGTGCCGCCGGCAAATATCTGTCAGTCTTTGTTGAGGGTATAACGCCCCATCATTCCGGATATCCGCCGCAACAGCCATTTTGGTGTAGCCCTGCCCGTTAATGTCGCCGCGAGGTTCACGGTGCCGGGCACACAGATCACATCCCCTTTCAGGCAGGCCCGATAACCCTGGGCCGCCACGTCCTCGACATCCCCCACGGCAAAACCGGGAATTTTCAGCCCGCCGCTTTTTTCCTGCGCGCCCGATAGCATATTCGTCGCAGTAATGCCGGGACACAGCGCGGTAATCGAAACACCTGTTCCGATGAGTTCTTCAGACAGCGATTCCGTCAGCGACAGCACATAGGCTTTGGTAGCGGCATAGGTCGCCAGGCTCGGTACCGGCTGGAACGCCGCGATGGACGCCACATTCAGAATGCGGCCCCTGCCCCGTTTAACCATCGGCGGTAGAAAATGACTCAACATGTCGGTCAGTCCGCTCACGTTAAGATCAATAAGACCCTGATGCGAGGCGGCGGGCAATGCGGCAAAGTGGCCGTGCTCAAGCACGCCAGCACAGTTGACGAGGATGCCGACTTCAATCCCTTGTTTGCGCAAGGCGGCGGCCAGCTTTTTCGCCGTGCCACGGCGGGACAAATCAGCTGACTCAACGTGCACGTCTACCCGCCAATCTGATGTAAGCCGCCGTGCCAGACTGCGCAGCTTATCTTCGCTGCGGGCAACCAGCACCAGATCGTAGCCACCCTGGGCGAAGTTCTTGGCCAGCACCTCGCCAATACCTGAGGAGGCACCTGTTATGACCACCGTCTCTTTATTCATACCAATCACACGCCAGAGAGATCCTGCTATTGCCGCGGGTGTTCGATCATCCAATCGACCATAGAATCAAGGGCGCTCGGCACCCATGGGATAGGTATATGCGGAGCGCCAACCAGCGTCCATAGTGTTACATCGACGCCCTCGGCACAGCCAGAGTATTCCAGTACCGTTGTTTCTGCGCCAGCAAGGCTTCCATCAACATCGAGATTCGGTGTCAGCGCCGGGTTACTGGTATTGCATCCTGCATGGGCCGCAAATCGTTCAACAGTCTCTTGGGCACTCGGATAGGGGCCCAAAAAAGTCCGCCCTCCGTCATAGAGGATGGTGTCATCAGCATCCCCATGCATTGCCAGAACGCTCACCGGATGCGTGGTTGGAGCACAGCTGGCGTCATCGACAAACGTTGATCCGGCGAGGCTTACCACGGAGGTAACCAGATCAGATGCTTCGCACGCCATGCGCAAGCTCATAAAACCGCCGTTGGAGTGCCCGATCAGGCCGATGCGCGCAGGATCAATGCTATAGGTGGCAGCCGCTTCCACAATCAGGCTGCGAATATACGCCACATCATCCACCTGAAAACCCTCCAGCGGCGGTGCACAGCAGGCGGGAGTCGCATTCCAGAATTTTTGGCCACTCGGATTCTCCGTACCGTTCGGCACCACGAGGACATATTGCTTGCTGTCCACGCGCGTATCCAAGCCGAGATAGATCGATTGCACATAACCATCCGCGCCGAACCCGTGCAGTACGATGACGAGCGGGTAGCGGGTAGTGGTGGTGTAATCCGAGGGTATCTGCACCTGCGCAACGCGGTCCCCTCCGATCTGCAGGTTAGGGTTCGAAAAGCAGCTATTCGTATCCGCACAGCCGGTCAGTCCGCTATCTATAGGTGGTTCGCTGATGATGAGGGTATTGGAATTATTGGAGTCGCTGCAAGCAACAACGAGTAGCACGCCAGAGGCAACCATAACTGCCTTGCCAAGTTTGCGTATGAGACGATCTAATTGCATGAGTATTCCTTCAACTGTTTTATAATCACCGGGGCGTTCTGCGCGGCGCCAACAACTCCAATAGGGCCATATCAGGTCCCCGTTCTACTTCATCTGTCAGTGTCTGGATACAGACGTGATTGGCGCCGGCATCCCAGTGCGCTTGTATGCGATTTCGCAGGGCCTGCTCATCGCCCCAGGCGACGATCGCATCGACCAGATTGTCGCTGCCGCCGTTCTCGAAATCGGCTTCCGCAAAACCAAACTGTTTCAAATTGTTCTTGTAATTGTCCAGGCTGGTATAGGTCGTCGTGTGGGATCTGGCGATCCGCCTGGCCTTGTCGGCATCGGTTTCCAGCAGGACCATGAGTTCCGGACAGAGCAGGGTATCCGGCCCCAGGATTGTCCTGGCCCAGGCAGTGTGCGCCACCGGGACAAAGTAGGGGTGGGCACCGTCGGCACTTGCTGCACTGAGCTGCAACATGTTCTGGCGCAGGGCGCCGAGCAGGATAGGGGCCTGCTCCTGCGCCATCGCCCCCATATAGAAGGCAGCTTTCATGGCGTCGAGATAGTTTCTCATGGCGCTGACCGGCTTTTGGTACTCGTGACCGCGTATGTCCTTCACCAGGGGTGCGTGCGATACGCCCAGCCCGAGCACAAAGCGCCCCGGGGCCAGTTCGGAGACGGTTTTATGAATAGCATTCATCGCCATCGGGTCGCGTGCATAGATATTGGCAATGCCCGTGGCAAAAATCAGTTTCTCGGTATTGGCAGCCATAAAACTGATGATGGAGAACGGGTCCCGACCGACCGCCTCCGGTATCCAGAGGGCGGAGTAACCCCAGTTTTCCAATTGCTGCGCAAAGAGCACAGCCTCGGTAGCGGTCATATTGTCAATAAAAGCCCAGACGCCGAGCTTGCCGAGTTTGGTGGCCATGGAACAACGTCCTGTGTGTCGTCAAATCAGGAGTTTAAGTTAGCACATTGCCAGCCGTCATTGGTCATGGTTTTATCTTTCGTTCCGTCGCAACTGTAAGCAGGCGCAACCCGTTGCCGACCACCAGCAGGCTAGTGCCCATGTCGGCAAATACCGCCATCCACATCGTGCCCATGCCCATAAGGGTGAGTACGAGGAAGATGGCCTTGATGCTGAGCGCCAGCACGATGTTTTGCACCAACACCGAGTGGGTCGCTTTTGACAGGCGGATAAAACGTGCGACCTTGCCGAGATCATCATCCATCAGGGCGACATCCGCCGTTTCAATCGCGGTGTCCGTGCCGGCGGCGCCCATGGCAAATCCGATATCGGCGCGCGCCAGTGCCGGGGCGTCATTGATGCCATCACCCACCATGCCGACCTTGCCGGTCTTGGAAAATGTTTCGACGGCTTTCAATTTGTCTTCCGGCAGTTGATCGCCCAAGGCCTCATCGATACCAACCTGATTGGCAATTGCGCGCGCTGTGTGTGGGTTGTCACCGGTCAGCATCACCGTTTTGATACCTAATTCATGCAAAGACTGAATGGCCGCTCGACTGCTGTCCTTGACGGTATCCGCTACGGCAAAAAGTGCTAGCGTGCGCTTGCCGTCGGTCAAAACGATAACGGTCTTGCCTTGTACTTCGATCTGGCTGAGTTGTTCTTCCAACGCCGGTGAGCAAAGGCCAAGTTCATGAATGAGCCGATGATTGCCAAGCTGATAACGCACCCCATCCACGACACCGCGTACGCCGCGGCCCAATACCGCGTTGAAATCGACAACGTCCAGCAATACGGTACCCGTCAGCTTGCCTGCTTCGGCGATGGCGCGCGATACCGGATGGTCGGAGCGTGCCGCCAGGCTGGTGGCGATCTGAACCGCGTCAATACTTGCGTCATTCTCCAGAATCACTGTGTCAGTCAACGCCGGCTTACCATGGGTAATCGTTCCGGTCTTGTCGAGTGCCAGCCACTTCAGCTTACGTCCCTCCTCAAGATAAACGCCGCCCTTGATCAGGATGCCGTGGCGAGCGGCAGCGGCCAGGCCACTGACAATACTGACGGGGGTGGATATCACCAGGGCACAAGGGCACGCGATGACCAGAAGAACGAGAGCCTTGTAAATCCAGTCGAACCAGCTACCAGCCATCAGCAACGGCGGCAGGACGGCAACTCCAATGGCGAGGACGAAGACCAAGGGGGTGTAAATCCTGGCGAACTGATCGACAAAACGCTGCGTGGGCGCACGACTGCCTTGCGCTTCCTCAACAGCGTGAATGATGCGCGCCAAAGTGCTGTTGTCCGCCGTCGCGCTCACGCGATAATCAAAGGAGCCGGCCTGGTTGATAGTGCCAGCAAACACGATATCGCCAACCGTTTTATCAATCGGCAGACTCTCTCCCGTAATGGGCGCCTGGTCTACGCTGGATTGCCCAGCCACCAAAGTGCCGTCAAGTGCGATGCGTGCTCCGGGCTTGACCCGCACGACGCTGCCAATGCTGACCAGTTTGGCTTCCAGTTCGAGCCAACTGCCGTCTGCTTGTTGCACCGTGGCTTGTTGCGGTGTGAGTTGCAGCAAGCCACGAATGGCATTGCGGGCACGGTCCAGTGATTTTGCTTCGATCAACTCAGCGACAGTGAACAGGAACATCACCATGGCCGCTTCGGGCCATTGGCCGATAAGCAAGGCGCCGGTCACCGCGATGCTCATTAGCGCGTTAATGTTCAGGTTGCCATTCTTGAGGGCGATCCAGCCTTTTTTGTAGGTGCCAAGGCCACACGCAGCAATAGCGGCCAACGAGGCCAACGCGACCAGCCAAACCGGTTGCTCCGCCCAATGCAGTACTTCTGCACCCATCGCAGCAATGCCGGAAAATACCAGTGGCCACCATGGTTTCGCCATTTCTGCTTTGTTTGTCGTCGCAGCGGTGTCAATCACAGACTCTGGTGTCATGCCCAGGCTGCGAATCGCCTTTTCAATACTCAACTGTGCACTGGCGCGATGCACCACGGTGAGCAGCCGCTGCATAAGGTTAAACTCGAGCGCTGTCACCTCCGCCATGCCGCCGAGCTTCTTGCGAATCAGCCCCTCTTCGGTCGGGCAATCCATCTGGGCAATGCGCCACTGGGTTCGCACCATTCCTGCCGGTATGTCCAAGGGTGCTGATGGCGCAGGCGTGCTCTGCGGTTGCACGTCACTGCCACAGCAGGCATCTTTGGCTAGCTCGACGTTGTGCTGAGGTTCATGGTCATGACAAGTGCTCGCGTGGTCGGCGGCGGGCTTGGTGGGAGCGTCAGAGGGCATGATGCAGCGTCCGGTTGTATAGGCTGTTGCTAATTAAAAACCCTGAAGCTACTCTAGGGTCAACACATTTCTCGAGTAGAACATGAAGATTGGCGAATTGGCGCAGATTGCTAAATGTACGGTAGAGACCGTGCGCTATTACGAGAAAGTAGGACTGCTTCCTGCGCCCGCGCGAACGACCGCAAATTTTCGCCACTATGGGTCTGACCACATTGAGCGCCTGCGCTTTATTCGCAACTGTCGCGCGCTGGACATGAGCCAGGACGAGATTCGTTCCCTGCTTGAGTTGACCGACCGGCCGACTGAAAACTGCGGCTCCATCAATGCCGTATTCGACAAGCACATTGCCCATGTCGAAGAGCGCATGCGGGAACTCCTGAACCTCAAGCAACA
>JANNVJ010000069.1:0-3890 GCA_031414375.1 Haliea sp. | reverse complement strand
TCATTTGCGCCGTTGCAGATATTGTCGTCTGCCGTGATGTCGTCACAGTTGTTGCCATGGTGATCATAATGCGCGCCAATCATCACGTATTCTTCTGGAAGCTCCCCACCTTTAACAATTGCAAGAATATTGCTGCCCACTGCATAGTGCTGGAGATAACCGTCAGCGCCCTGTAGTCCGGGAAATACTGGATCGGCTATTTTTTCCAGCTCTTTTATCAGAAAATTTTGGGCAAGCAAGGATCCCGCAGTGAGGTTGTCTCGCCCATTCATCTCATCTGCGGCCAGGGCCTCGACCAGCTCGCGGACATTAAGCTGCACAGGCGCGGGATTGTCTCTATTATCAGAGCCATCGGAACAGGCGATTGTCATAACTGACGCTACAGCAAGCGCAGCAATTGCCTTTAAATGGTTCATACAACTTCTCCTCGTGAGATTCGTGCACACCTTCTATACCGATTTAGTATAGCTATCGTGTCTAGAATGGCTGAAAAGAGCGCTGATACCAATACTCGGTACTACAAATAGCGACTAGAAAAATCCTATGAATCCCAAAGTGCCAAAATGAATTGTGATTTCTCGGGCTATGCAGCCTCTGCTTCCACTTCCTCAACCTCTTCCACAACAGGTTCCAACTCCGCCACCCTGGCCTCCAGTTCAGCCACCTTCTTCAGCAACTCCGCATTCTCAGCCTTGGTCTTACCCAATGACTTCTGCAGCACCTCAGCCGCGCTGGTCTTCTCGGCCAGACGCTTCTTGTTGTCGTCCAGGCTCTTCTTCATCTTCACCGGATCGTATTTCTTCAATTCATTGATCTGATTGCGTTCCTCAGACAGGTCATTCTGCAGGCCCTTGATACGCTGCTTCAGGGTGCCCACTTCTTCCTTCATATTTTCACTGCGGTTGTGCAGTTCGCGGTTCTGCTGCTCGAGCTTCTGGTTGACCGAGGCTTTGCCGGATAAATCGGTAATGGTCTGTAGCTGGGTGGCGATGGTGGCCTGCAGTTGGCTGCGTTCTAGCTGGCAGCGTTCGAGGTCTGCCGCTTGGGTATCCAGTTTTGACTGGTACTGTGATTTGAGGTTGTTTTCGAGTTCGATGATCTTTTCCAGTTTGTTGGCTGTCAGCATGCAGTTAATCCTGTAGTGAAGTAGTTGTAGATATATATAGTGGGGGGAGAGATAGACCCTCCGACTCCGGTCTATAGCGCTCGCCCCGGACGCTATAAAAGTCGGATGCTCTAACTTATAGAAAATCTATAGAAATCAATAAGATGGTGGGCCCAGAAGGACTTGAACCTTCGACCTGCCGATTATGAGTCGGATGCTCTAACCAACTGAGCTATGGGCCCCCCGCAAGCGAGCGTGATTATAAAGAAGAAAGCGGTGATGTCACGCCTCTTCAGCGGCACTTTTCCTGTTCCGGGCATGCTCACTGCAGCCAGCCGCCGGTGGCCTGCAGGGGTAGCTGCGTTTTCGGCCGCGTGATCCAGACAGCCAGCCCCAGCCTTGTGGCTGCAACAGGGCTGTCCGGGGCTTTAAGTGTCCACTCGTTGTGCTCAGACAAAGTCGTGGTGTGCTCAAGCACCACAAACTGGTGGGTCAGGGCCTTGCCCCGGTTTTCGCCCGCAGGAACCTTGGTGGTCAAATCAAAGCCGAGCAGCGCAACCTGCAGTTCAAGCGGTTCGCTGGCCGTTTGTTCGTTCCGATACAAGGCCCGAATCTGCCCGTTGGCGACGTCTACAGTGAGTAGTCCGGCGGGTATTGCATTGGCGGGTAGGGGTTGACCAGAGAACCAACCGCGCCACTCGTTACCGTTCAGCACGAAGCCCGGGGTATAGACTGATTTCACGCCACCCTCACTCTGGTAGCGGCGCTGGCGCTCGCTGTTAGCGGCCGTGCTGAACGGGTCTTGCCAGCCCAGGTCGTTCCAGTAATCGACATGAAATACGACCGGCACGATCCGGCGCCACAGATCCGGGTGCTCCAACAGGCCGCTAAACCATGCTTCAGCAGGCGGGCAACTGCTGCAGCCTTCAGACGTGTATAACTCGAGCAGGTTCACTTGCTCCTCGCCGCTGCTGAAGGTGTGGTGCGGCCCGGCCGCTTGATCGACGGACTCCGCGCTGGCGTGGACGATGCCAAACAGGAGTATCAGTGTCAGTGCAAGATGGCGCATGTTAACTCCCAGACAATCGATAAGTGGCTGTTACATCAAACACCAGTGGCATCCGTTGCTCACGACCTTGCTTACTTATCGTCGGCCGCCAGCAAGTTGTTGAGTGGCTCATAGGATTTGCGCAAACGTTGAAAATCATCGCTTCTTACCAGCAACAGTTTGGTATCTTCCAGTGCCGTGATTTTTCCCTGCGTCAGGCGGGCTTCTTTCAGTGCCCGCGATCCCCAGCTATCGCCGACACGCAACTCGCGGCGCAGGGAGTCAGCGTCGGGTCTATCCAGCAGCTGTTCCAGGCTGCCGCTCACCACGATGTAAAAACCGGCCGGCAGTTCGTTGGCGTATTGCACCACTTCACCTTTGGAGAAAGAAAGGTAGCGCGTCGCCGGGCGATCACTCTCAGCCATATAGACAATGGTGCGCGGCATAAAATAATCAAACAACCAGTCGAGTCCCACCCGCAATTTTGTCGCCACACCAGGCAGCATACCGATATAGGCGACTCGCCAAATGATCCACGCGAGTAAGCCGGTGATACGCACCCCAAAAATTTCGGCCACGCCGCGGTAACCGCCCAAGGACGCCATGACCCCCGACGCTTTGCAATCGACGGGGAGCAGGGGTTGGCCATGAGAACGAGCAACGATGTTCTGCGCCAATACAGTGGCCTGTTGCATTGCAAATTGTGCCGTAGGCGGCGCGTAGACCGGATCGGTTGTTGCGCCGGTGCGCAGCGGCACCAGGGCGGCATCTCCAATCGACCACACGTTCTTAAGGCCGAGCACTTCCAGTTCTGCGCTGACGGGAATACGTCCGCGCTGCAGCGCTAGCGGCAGAGACTTCACAAATTCCGAGGGGCCGTTACCGATGGTGGTGACGATTGTTCGTGTGGGCAGGGATCGACCATCGCTGGTGTAAACAGCCTGTTGTGTCGCCGATTGAATGCCAGTGTTCAACCACACTTCAACGCCAAGCTTTTCCAGATGCTCGAGCGCGTACTGGCTAAGGCGTTCGGGCATCTCCGGCAGCACCCGCCCATCGCGCTGAATCAGCACCATACGTATTTCGTGGCGCGCGATATGGGGGTACTGGGGCAAAATGCGTTCAATCATTTCAGCCAATTCGCCCATCGTCTCCACGCCAGAGAACCCGCCACCGGCGACAACGAACGTCAGGGCGCGCTGTTTGATTTCTGCAAAGCGCGTGACGTCGGCCATTTCCATGCATTCAATCACACGATTGCGCAGCCGATACGCGTCAGATAAATCCTTCATAGTGAGACTGTGATGATCAAAGCCTGGAAACATCGACAGGTTGGCGATTTGCCCTGTGGCGATCACCAGGTGGTCGTAATCCACGCGCTGCAGGATTTTCTTTTGGCCCTGCAGCAGTACGACCTGTCTCGCTTCAAGATCAATGCCAGTGACTTCGGCCAGGCGCACGTGTACGCCCTTTAATAGGGTGCGCAGCGGGGTTACCGCGTCCTGGGGATTGAGTGTGCCGGCGGCGACTTCCGGTAGTAGGGGTTGATAAACGAAATAGTTGATCTTGCTGATCAGTTCGATTTCAAGCGCGCCGCGGCAGATTTTCTGCAGCTTTTTGGCGGTGAACATGCCACCGAACCCACCGCCAATAATGACTACTTTTGTTTTCTGCACCGACTACCGTCAGCCTGTTGCCCTGTGATCAGTTCTCGTCGAGGAAGCTGCGCAGGTAATC
>JANNVJ010000068.1:0-43594 GCA_031414375.1 Haliea sp. | reverse complement strand
TTGGTATCGTTGCTCTTGGGTGAGCTGTGTGTAATGTCTCATCAATGCTTCTCATTCTTGCCGGAACGAAGAGCAGAGATGCTACCGCAGCTCGCCCTCTATTCCGACTCATGAGTTGCACTTACGAATTGAATCCGCGATTCTTGATTACTCAAGTACAAATGCTTACCTCCAGCACTTCCAATCGCTACTGTATCGTGCGCTGTTGTTAATTCAACTCCTGCACTGATCGGTTAAAAAGTATTTTCTGAGTGGCTTTACGCTTCCTTCGTACAATTCGCCAAGATCGTCTTTGGTTATGGGTTCCAGAGCGCGTTCAATTTCGACTACGGCCATTTATCTTTAGACTCCATCGCTAGGTGAAGGCGCATACAAACGATACTGGATTCCGAAAAAGATGTTTCCTACTCCATCCTGAACACTCATTCTACATATAATGTTGTCGTAACTTCCAAACCCAACCAGGCAGCGCCTCCAGTAGTGCTTGTCGTTCGGGTGACAGAGTGCTTCTTTTTGCGCGCTGCTGACCAACCCAACTGCCCAACGCAAAGCCATCGTGGGTCTCTAATCCAGGTTCAATTCCGGCATATCCAAATTGGTTAACGAAGGCCTCCAAGTGCCCGACGCCTTCCAACCACTCCACCTCTTGGTCATCCCAGATCCAACCAGACAATGATTCCAGTCTGGCAATGCGATCAGTCGACAGCTTGTTTCTCATTTTCCGCTGAATCTTCACCCAACTGCCCAACAGAGAACCATCGTGCGTCTCTAATTCAGGAGGGACTCTCGTATGTCCCGCATCTTTGACGAAGGCCTTCAAGTGCTCAAAGCCTTGTTCCCATTGATCCTCATATCCAGTCCACTCCCAAGCCGATAGTGACTCGAATCTGGCAATACACTCGGGCGACAGCTTGTCTCTCATTTTCCGCTGAGTCTTCACCCAACTGCCCAGCGCAAAGCCATCGTGCGTCTCTAATCCAGAAGGGACTCTCGCATGCCCCACTTCTTTGACGAAGGCCTCCAAGTATTCGAAACTTTGTTCCCATCGAGCTTTAGATCCTCTCCAATCCCAGCCCGGCAGCGACTCCAATCTGGCAATGCACTCGGGGGACAACTTGTCTCTCATTTTCCGCTGAGTCTTCACCCAACTACCCAACGTAAAGCCATCGTGCGTCTCTAATCCAGGATCAACTCCGGCATATCCAAATTTGTTAACGAAGGCCTCCAAGTATTCGATGCCTTCCAACCACTTCGCCTCTTGGTCATCCCAGACCCAACCAGACAATGACTCCAATCTGGCAATACACTCGGGCGACAGCTTGTCTCTCATTTTCCGCTGAGTCTTCACCCAACTGCCCAGCGCAAAGCCATCGTGCGTCTCTGATCCAGAAGGGACTCTTGCATGTCCCACTTCTTTGACGAAGGCCTCCAAGTACCCAAAGCTCTTCTCCCATTCGGCTTTTTTCGAATCCCATAGCCAACCCTGAAGCGATTCCAATCTTGATTTTCGGTTGGGCGACAGCTTGTCTTTCATCTTCCGCTGATTTTCAACCCAACCCCCCAAAGCAAACCCTTCGTTCGTCGTTAGAGGTCGGGGAGGTCGCGCATGCCCATTCTGTTCGACGTAGGCCTGAAGCAAACCAAACCAGAAACACCATGATTCTGTAGTGGCCTCCAATAATCGCGTATCAAACGCAGCTGCGAACTGCCGGTCAATTCTGGTGGGAATCTCGAACAGTATTTTGGTAGGCCGTGTTGTTGAACCTATCCTACCAAGCAGGGTTCGTAAGCTGTCAAGTTCCTCACCCAAAGCATCATCATGCGCACGAAGGGCGTTAACGACTTTCCACACCTTGTCGAACTCTGAACTTTTCAGCACTGTATCAGGGTCATTACCGTCGCTGATGAAAACAGGGATGATAATGGTACCTTTCAGTTTCTCTGGGGAAAGACGGATCGCCCGACCCACAGCCTGGACTATGGCTATCTCCGATTTTTTGGGGTCGATGAAGGCCACACCATCCAGGGCAGGCACATCCACACCCTCCGACAGACATTTGGCGTTGCTCAGTACGGCTCTTTGCCCCAATTCCAGGTCCGCAAGCGATGCCAGGCGTTGATTGCGTAGTGAAGTGGACATATCGCCTGATACATAGCTGCACGTTATCTCTCCGGATGGACGGTACTGCTCGGGCATCCAGCCAATGACTTCTGATAAATCGCGAGCAAATTCACTGGCCCAGTTGACCCTCGAATGGAAAGTGATCACCCTGCGAAGGTCGTACCTGTCCATCGCCTTTGCCAAACCGACATGACTTGCCAGTGATCGAGCGTCTGACCTGATACCCGTCTCCGTCTCGACAATACTGCGATCAGCGACCATCTGCTGGTAGGTCGGATCATCAATGCCCACTACCACGACCTGGTAATCACTCAGCAGATTCTTGTCTATGGCCTGACCGAATGTCAGCCTGTGCAGTACGCGGCCGAAGACCGCCTCGTCATCCATCGACGCGACATCAATGCCAGAGTCCGCTGCCGCCTTCATCAAATGTGGTGTATAGACGCGCGGCGTTGCAGTCATAAACAACCGCCTCCTCGCCGGGATGGCTTTCTCGTCCAGCACAGTGCCGTACTCAGATGCCACTTTCCCAGCACAACGGTGTGCCTCGTCGGCTATCACCAGATCGAAAGCAGGTACGTTGCCCTGTTTGAAAGCCTCCGCAATTTTGGGTGATGACTGGTACGTTGAGAAAACCACGCGGTTTCCAGGTTCACGGAGAAAACGGGAAATATCATCCTTATCGGTAGTTGAGGGAAAGGCCAGGTCGGATGTGGATGACATTACCGTGTCAGCCCCCCGCGTTACGGTTTCATCTGAGCATACCGGCAGATAGGCGAAGGGATCATTGGCGTGGGCAACCCATTCCGACAGGGTCTTCGATAGAAGCAACAGAGAGGGTAGAAGAACCAGTGTACGTTTTGACTCCAGCTTCTCTGCAATCCACAGCGCCGTAAGTGTCTTACCTGTGCCACAGGCCATGATCATCTGACCACGATCTACAAGATTGGATGCTGAAGCTTCTATGGCCTCGGTCTGGTGTGGCCTGGGAGTGGCTTTTGGGACTGTATGGCCACTATCCAGTGCATCGACACTGGACGGCCAGACCAGTGGTGCCTGCTCAAGATCGTTGAGCAAGACCATACTGACCGGGATAACCTCATTCTGACGGTGGATGACCTTCCTGGAGTTTTCGCCGATCTGGTCCGTTGTGGCAATCAGCAGCCGATAGTCGATCTTCTCGTTGACTGATTCACTGAGGAACTTGTCAACATCATGTTTGGTAACGCTGTAGCTGCTGTCGTAGCATTTGGCCTGGATCGCCCAGACTTTACCATCAGAGTCTTTCGCGACCAGATCAATACCGCAGTCAGCTCCCCAGCGGCCAGGCCAGTCATTCCAATACCAGACTTTCTCAAGTCGCAACGAGTAATGCGGATCATTTTCCAGAAACCACTTACAGATGACTTCAAACTGACCACCACGAATGTGATTGTCTGGCGAGAAGCTACTAAACAGTGTTTGGAAATTGTTCATTGAATTAGAACTGGCTGCCCAACATTATAAATGTGCGAAGTATGCAGAAGTATTTAGGATCAGGACAACAATCGATTCGGTCTCATGGTCTAAATCCCGATTTTTACCATCATTGTCGGAATCCCGCTGAGCATCATCATCGAGAAATTGATCGGTGCCGCACGACTTGAGTACAACTGTCCGCTATTATTCAGGTCCCTATCGGCGCCGCTCGGATGCAAATCCCACTGACCGTCGTTGCCTATGTCCCCGTTTGTGCTCCCTACATCAGAACTCCACTGTCCGTTACCATCGAGACCGCTAGCTGTACCGGCACGGCCATGATCCGATTGGCTATCGCTATTGATGGCTGTGTCGGTCTGGGCATAAGTCAGTGATGACACGGCAAATATTAGAGCGGCAATAAGAAATATCTTCATTTTGTCATTCCTTGCGCAATGGATTCTACGCGACAGTGTGACCGTGGCCGGCAGCACAGACTCACAATGCGTTCGGCTTTTTGAGAAGTAGTAATGCCCTCTCATAACGCCTCCAGGCATTCTCAAGCGCCTCCAGTACGCGAGGCTCCGGTAATGTGTTCTGTTCAGCCTTACACTTGATAACGAAGTCCTGCCAGAAGGATACCTCCTCCCAGGCTAACTCAAGCTCCAACTTGATTTGCGACATGTGAACCTCTCCACCGCTGAACGAGGGAGACAGTTTATGGATCACTGCGCGGACTGACGTAGCATAACGCGCCAATCTATTAGCCAAACGCGCCAAAATGGCGTCTATGCAGGAATATTGCTTCTGAAGTTGGCGGGAGCATCCCCCGTCCACTGTTTGAATGCCCTTGAGAAAGAGGAGGTATCAGCGAAGCCCAGCATATAGCTGATCTCCGCCAGTGGCATGGTCTTGTCTGCGATGTACTTCTGTGCCAATTCCCGGCGCACTTCAAGCACTAGTGTGCGCAAGTTGGTGCTCTCATCGGCCAATCTGCGCTGCAGGGTTCTGCTGCTGACAAACACCTGTTTGGCGATCTCATCCTGGCTGGGTGTGCCCGAGGGCAGATGGTCGATGATGGCTCGCTTTACCTGGCTGATGATGTCCGAACTCTTCAATTCATTGATCACGCCTTCGAGTATCTGATCGCCGCTGACGGCGAGTTCACGATTGGCGGCAGTAAAAGGGCGCCTGGCATCGGCGAGGTCGAAGGACATTCTGGATGCGGGCTGTGAAAACTTCACCGGGCAGCGGAATACACCAAAATGGTCACCCGTACTCTTGGGTTCAGGATAGGTAAAGGCGACCTCCACGGGGTCTAATGACTTATCCAAACCCAACCGGCACAGATCGACCAATACTGACGTTCTGGCATCTTCCATAATGTGGACAGCATCGCCGGGCATGTCCGGCACCTCGCTGGTGAGATGGATACGGCCTTCGGATTCAGCAATCGAAAAGACCAGGTTCGAATTCAATGCCGACTCGTAACGCTGTAGTCGGTGCAATGCTTCTACTAGTGTGGCACTCGACAGGAAGGTCACACCCAGCGCATTCAGGTCCAGTGGGTTGTAGTGCTTAGCCAGTTCGAGACCAAGGTTTTCATTGCGGGTGATGACCGCCGCCTCAACGAACACCTTACACAGCAGGTTGAAGGGATAACGGGTGCGTGACTCGTGGATCAGCGATGGGTCAAGACCACAGCGTTTAAACAGCGCATCGGCATCAATCTTGTTGGCGTCCAGATAGCGCCAGAGCATTCGACCCGCTGATGCCAGGATGCTGGTTGCCATAACTACGCCCTCTTCGTTAATACGCACCGAGGCTACGAACATTGGCGCAATTGGTCAATAGATTGGCGCGTTTGGTTATAGATCCTCATTCGTTTAGCGGTGAAAATTATCCTGGGAATGAGAGAGGAGGTTGGACGATATGTTTGGATTCATGCGGATTTTGATGATGTGCACAATGACCGGGATGTTGTTGTCATTGGTATTCCTTACGCCTGCGGGGGCTGTTGTTGGAGCAGTACATGGCTTCCTGGTAGGGGTATGTGTCGGCCTGGGCGAGTGGAAGGCAGAACGTGCACAAGCGTTGTGCATTCAACAATCGAGGTGAACAATCACAATGAAGCAGTGCTTCCCTATCTCGACGAGGAAGATTTTGAGCAGATGCGTATTGATACCCGGCAGCTGGTGGTGTTGCCCTTTGGCTTTTGACTAGCATCTAAAATTTGGTATTGAGCGGTTTTCAAAAAATACAATTGCGTCCATATTTATACGATCGCCCTCACCAAGGACGCCAGTGTGCCTCCGAACGACTAACGCCAAATACACATAGTTTGATAGACTCGCAGCGGCAAGTTACAGCTAAGGGAGTTGTCATACGTATGAATAGAAGCCTCATGGTGGCATTACTCACAGCAGGCGTTTTGTCCCTGGCAGCCTGTGGTGGCGGTGGCGGAGGAGGCAGCGGTGGCGCTATCGTGGCGCCGCCAGATACCACGCCCACTGCGTTCGCTTTCACTGACCAAGCCAATGTGGCGCCGTCAACACTGGTGACGTCCGCTGCGGTGACGATTACCGGTATCGACGCCGCGAGCGCCATCTCGGTGAGCGGCGGGGCCTATTCTGTGGGCTGTACCGCCAGCTATGTCACAACGGCCGCGAATGTGAATCCGGGCCAGCAAGTTTGCGTGCGCCATACCAGCGCTGTCACCGGCAGCACCACAACTGACACGACCCTCACCGTGGGCGGCGTCAGCGACGCGTTCTCCAGTACCACCAGCGCCACGGTCCCCAGCGACACCACGCCCAATGCGTTCACCTTTACGGATCAGATAAATGTAGCACCCTCCACACCGGTGACCTCTGCTGCGGTGACGATCACTGGTATCGATGCGCCGAGCGCGATCTCGGTCAGCGGCGGTGCCTATTCCATTGGTTGTACTACGGCCTATGCCACCACGGCCGCAACGGTCAGCGCGGGCCAACAAGTCTGCGTGCGCCACACCAGCGCAGCGAATAGCGGTACTACTACCAATACGCTCCTTACCGTGGGAGGTGTCAGCGACACATTTACCAGTACCACGGCGGTTCCTCAGGCTGACGCTACCCCGGATCAGTTCTTGTTCGCCGATCAAACCAATGTCGCGCCATCCACGCAGGTAACATCCACCGCAGTGACGATTAGCGGAATCAATGTAGCGAGCCCCATATCAGTAGCAGGGGGTGAGTACTCGGTCGGCTGTAACAACTATGTCGCGACATCTGGCAGTGTGAACCCCGGCCAGCAGGTGTGCGTGCGCCACATCAGCGCGGCAAGCAGCGACACCGCCACGGATACAACCTTGACCGTGGGCGAAGTCAGCGACACGTTCACTAGCACCACCGGCTCGGCGGATACCAGCATTGCGCTGCAGCGCGCCTTTCCAGCGCTCAGTTTCGCAGACCCGGTTGCATTGCAGCAGGTACCGGGAGACGCGAGTCGCTGGTTTGTGGTCGAGCAGGCCGGGGTAATCCGCGTCTTCACCAACAACGACAGCGTTGCGTCATCAGCGGTGTTTGTGAATATCACCGGCCTGGTGGGCGATGGTACCGGTGAGCGCGGCTTGTTTGATATCGCCTTTGATCCAGCGTTTGCCAGCAATCGGCATGTCTACCTCAGCTATACACGGTCGAGCCCGACACTGACGTCATACGTGTCACGCTTCACCAGCACGGATGGCGGCTTGACCTTGAATCCTGCGAGCGAAGTGGTAGTGCTGACCCTGCCGCAACCCTACGAGAACCACAATGGCGGCCATCTCACCTTTGGGCCGGATGGCTTCCTGTATGTTGGCTTCGGCGATGGCGGCGCGGGGAATGACCCGGAGAATCGCGCGCAGGATACGACCAACCTGTGGGGCACGATTATTCGCATCAATGTTAGCTCGCTACCGTACACGATTCCCGCAGACAATCCATTTGCCGGAAATGCGCGCTGCAACGCGGGCACCGGCGCTGCCGCTTGCCCGGAGATCTTCGCATGGGGTTTACGCAACCCCTGGAAGTTCAACTTCGATAGCCTCACCGGTGAACTGTATGCCGGTGATGTGGGCCAGGGTGCCTGGGAGGAAGTCGATCTCATCGAGAACGGCGGCAACTACGGTTGGCGCATACGTGAGGGCGCACACTGCAATATTCCAGCGGTCGGTTGCTCGACCGCCGGGCTCACTGATCCTATCGTTGAGTACAGCCACAGTATCGGGCGGTCAATCACTGGCGGCTACGTCTATCGCGGTAGCGCAATCAGCGGCCTGGCCGGATCCTATGTGTTCGGTGACTTCGGCAGCGGCCGCATTTTCCGACTGGCTAATGGCGTGCCACCGCTGGAAGAGTTGCTGGAAACGCGGATTTTGATTTCATCCTTTGCCCAGGACACAGCAGGCGAATTGTTTGTGATCAGCTATGGTGATGGTGCTATCCAGCGGATTGTGCCCGCACCGCCTTGAGCCGGGCGTGCGTTCCCGAGTGCTCGCTATCTACGAGCCTTGGAAAAATGGCATTGCCAAGTGGTTGTTGCGGTTAGGGTTTGTGGCCTAAATCAACGGATGTAAGTGTAGATAGACGGAATGGAATTCAAAATGCATGTCCGTATAACATACTGTTACACGTCTACGAGGAATGTATGGCGCAAGTAAAAATATATGGAGTTCGCGAACACCTGATACCAAAAAGGGAGGCGTTGTCCGAAGTTATACATTCGTGTGTCATGGACTCGCTTGGCATGCCACAAGATAAGCGTGCGCATCGTTTTATTCCGCTGGAGAAAGAAGATTTCTTGATGCCTGGAGGAAGGACTGAAGCGTATACGATCATCGAGCTATCCATGATTGAAGGCCGGACGATAGAGACAAAAAAGAAGCTAATCCGCCTACTGTTTGACAGGATTCAGGAGAAAGTGGGAATTACTCATATGGATATAGAGATTTGTATCTACGAAAGTCCAGCGTGCAACTGGGGTTTCCGGGGCATGCACGGTGATGAGATTCAACTCAATTATGCAATCAACGTGTAACAAGGGCGGGCAGCGCGCCCGCTGCCGCAAGCGATATGCCTCATGAGGATTTCATGAACATTAGGAAGTTTCAAGAGAAAGATCGAGAGGCACTGATTACTCTTTGGCAAAGAGTATTTCCAAACGATCCTCCACACAACGAACCAGCCAAAATCATTTCTGCAAAGCTCGCAGTTGACGACTTCATTTTTGTTGCCGAACAAAATAATGAAATTGTTGGTGCTTGCATGGCAGGCTATGACGGTCATCGTGGCTGGTTATATGCTGTTGCAGTTTCTCCGGAACTGCGTAGGTCTGGAGCAGGCACATTACTTGTAAACACCGCCATACAACAATTAAAAAATCTCGGTTGCGTCAAAGTCAATTTACAAATACGTTCGACAAATACATCTGTCGCAGCCTTCTATAAATCATTGGGGTTCGCAACCGAAGATCGGCTCAGTATGGGGGTTCTTCTTGGGTAAAATGCATTACAAGGGCGGGCAGCATGCTCCCTTTGGTCGCTGCACGCGCTTACAGCGCGCCCTCTGCCGCAGGCGTTATGGGGTTACTCGCGACTTCCAGTACCCAGGCTTTCTCGAATGATGGGCCAGAGCAACCACTACCCGTGTTTGCTCGACATTATAGATTATCAGCGAGAACGGAAATTTATGAAGGATAAGTTTTTTGGCTCCTTTCCTGCCAGCCTCCCCTTGTGCGAGGGTGAGCGGAGGATTGGGCTCACTCAAAAGCTTGATGGCGTTTTCAAACGATGAGATCAGCCTAGTTCCAAGTCCTCGTTGTTCCTTCTCGTACCACACGGCTGCTTCTTCAAGTTCGAGAGCGGCATCCTTGCCAATCTTAACTTTCACAGTCAATCGTCAATACGGGCTCTTGCTCGCGCCAAAACGTGCGTGGTTTCCAACAGCGAGGTAGGGTCGGCTTCTATTTCATTGATTCTGCGGCAGATTTCAATATCCCACGCTTGGGCGCTCTCACTGTCAACTGGCCCGTCTAAACTGGCCACTAAATCACTTGCCAATTTTGCTCGCTCGGCATCAGAAAGTGCCATAACTTTAGTTCGCAGTGTTTCCAGTTGGGCAGCCATCATTTATGTATCCGAATTTTTGAAAGTGCCTCAAATCATGCTACAAACCGCAACCCATAACAAGGGCAAACAGATCGTCCCCGTTGGTTGCGGGACGCGCTTAGAACGCGCCCACTGCCGCAAGCATTAGGCATTGCGGACTACTCGACAACTATGAAGCGTGTTAACTGCACACACAACCAGCACGCAGCGCAGATACTGGAGGTCTTCAACGACGTAATCCTTACATCAACGGCGCTCTTTGATTACCAGCCACGCACACCGGAATCCATGGCCACGTGGTTCAAGACAAAGGACGCTGGCCGGTTCCCTGTTATCGGGGTTGAGGGCAGCGGCGGAGACCTGCTGGGTTTTGCAAGCTACGGAACGTTTCGCGCCTGGCCCGCCTACAAGTACTCGGTCGAGCCGACCGCTTCCAGCGGTGGCTCACCTCAAACGTTTAGTAACTTTTGTATGAGCAAAATTCGGAACTCGGCGGTTGCACAACTACAATGCAGTTATACTGTAGTTCATGAAGGAGCGAACACCCCATGAGCCTTAAATTCTTTCGCGCAATTCTTGTCGGGCTCGGATCGACGTTTGCAGTTGCCTTCGCCGTCTTGTGCGTGCCGCCGCTGCTTCAAAATCCCGATATCATTGGGGCATTCGCCGCCGGCTTTGTAAATCCATTCGCAGCGGGGTACGCTCTCGATGCCATTTTCTGTTGGCTTGTCCTGGCGTCCTGGGTCACGTATGAGGCCAAGGTTCACCGCATCAAGCATGGTTGGGTAGCGCTGCTGCTGGGCATTGCGCCAGGTGTTGCAACAGGCTTTGCGGTGTACTTGCTGCTGCGGCTTGCGCAAGTACAGGAAGCCAATAATTCGTTGCCGGCACGACGGCCCTGATAGTAATTGGGGTTAGTAATTGGGGTCAGAGTAAAAACTTTGAACTTTGTAGTTTTTACTCTGACCCCAATTACTACAAAGTTTTTACTCTGACCCCAATTACCACCCCAATTACCTCCGTCCAGCGACAATGCGCAACAGCAGGCTCAGCGCTAACAGCGTCAAAAACGCAGCCGCGAGAAAAGGTGCTCCGGGAAAATGTACGATGGCGTCATCTGCGCTGAAGTACGCAAAAAGCTGTGTCATGAACGGCGGGCTGAGAATGGCCACCAGGCCACTCATGCTGCCAATGGCGCCCTGCAACTCGCCTTGCGCGTTGGCAGGGATACGCGCCGACACAATGCTTTGCACTGACGGCCCCACAAAGCCCTGCAAGGCTCCCACGACGATCACTGGATACATCATCCAGGCATACGGGACAAACGCATAACCAATAAAGCTTACCGTAGTGGCTATCAAACCGACGATGGCAGTTTTGGTTGGCCCCCACACCGGCAGCACCAGGCGGATGAGATAGGCCTGCACGAAGATCATGGCCACGCCAATGGCACTGAGTGAAAAACCGATGTCACGCGGTGACCAGCCGAATTTTTCAATGGTGAAAAACGCCCAGGTGCTGGGCAGCGCGAAGTGGCCGAGCAGGTAAAAAAAGTACACCAACAGCAGTGCGATCACCATCGGGTACTGCCACAGTTGCTTGAACGCGCCCAGCGGATGGGCGCGTGCTAGTTCAAAGGGGCGACGATTGCCGTCTTTCAGGGATTCGGGCAGGACGAAAAAGCCGTAGATCATATTCACAAACGTCAGGCATGCCGCTGCATAAAACGGCATACGGGCGCCGTACTCACCCAAAAATCCGCCAATGGCGGGGCCGACAATAAAACCAGCGCCAAAACCTGCCCCCAATAGCGCGAAATACTGGGCGCGCTTCTCGGCGGGAAACGTATCGGCAATGTAGGCATTGGCAATACCAAAAGTGGAGGCAGACACGCCGCCGATGACACGCCCGACAAAGAGCCAGAACAGCGTCGGTGCCCAGCCCATCAACAGATAATTACAGACCATCGCAAGTAACGAGCACAGCAGCACGGGGCGTCGCCCAAAGCGATCAGACAGGTTGCCCAGCACCGGGGACGCGATGAACTGCATGCTGGCAAAGGCGAACATCAAAAATCCACTGGTGCGCGCCGCGTGCGTCAGCGTATCACCGGAAATATCCATAATAAGGTGTGGCACCACCGGCATGATGATGCCAAAGCCGATGGAGTCCAGCAGGACCGTAACAAAGATAAAGGCAAACGCTAACTGTGGACGCACAGTTTATTCCCACCAGGGGTAGAAGGGCGGCATGTCCGTAGAGGTGCGCTGGGTAAATACCGGCGGGCGTTTTTCCAGGAAGGATTTCACGCCTTCCTTGCCACTGTTAAGGCTCGTGTAGTAGATGGCGAGTGAGTCCACCTTGTGCGCTTCGATGGGGTGGGGCTGCGCGGCGCAGCGGTACATCATCTGGCGCGTCAGCGCGATGGCCACCGGGCTGAACTGGGCGATGCGTCGCGCGATTTTGTACGCTTCTTCCAGCAGCTGGTCGGCCGGCACGATCGCCTTGATGAATCTCCCTGCGAGTGCTTCCTCGGGCTTGAGGATATCCGCGCTGTACACCCACTCCAGGGCCTGGCCGATGCCGACGATGCGCGGCAAAAACCAGCTGGAGCAGGCCTCGGGCGTGATGCCGATCTTGTTGAACACAAAGCCGATGCGCGCGTGTTCCGAGGCCAGGCGAACATCCATGGCGCAGGTCATGGTGGCGCCGATACCGACCGCCGCGCCGTTGATCGCAGCGATCACCGGCTTGTTGCAGTCGTAAATCGCCAGTGTGACTCGGCCGCCGGTGTCGCGCACACCGGTGATGATGTCCGGATCGTCCAGGCGTTCATTCATATCCTGCATGGTGGGTGACAGTTCCTCGTTCAGGCCGAACGCATTACCCGCTGCCGACAGGTCCATACCGGCGCAGAAGGCCCGGCCCGCGCCGGTTACCACCACGGCGCGCACCGCGTCATCGTTGCTGGCGCGATTGAAGGCGTCGATCAGTTCATGGGCCATCTCAATGGTGAATGCGTTGAGATGGTCTGGCCGATTCAGCGTGAGGGTCAGGATGTTGTCGGCGACTTCGTAGCGCACGGTGTTGTAGGACATAGTGATCTCCTGTGACTAGATAAAGGTCGAATGAGAGTCGAATGATAGATCAGTTACCGGTGAAACGGGGCGGGCGTTTTTCAAAAAAGGCCAGGGCGCCCTCCAATGCATCCTCAGTACCCTGGGTGAGCAAAAACTGGTCGGCGTCCATGTAGCTGACGGCGTTGTCCAGAGCGGTGATGCTCGCATTGATAGCCCGTTTAGCCATCCGCACCGGCACTGGCGGCATGGCGGCGACCTGTGCCGCCAGTTCGCGGGCGCGGGTCATAGCCTGACCGGGCGCGCAGAGGCAGTCAAACAATCCCCAGCGTTCAGCGGTGGCAGCATCCACACGTTCGGCGAGAATCAGCAACTGCTTGGTTTTCGCCGGTCCGATCAGGTGCGTGAAGCGCGGTACACTTTGCCAGCTCATGTTCATGCCCAGCTTCAGTTCCGGCACGTAGAAGAAGGCGTTGTCGGCAGCCACGCGCCAGTCACAGGCCACCGCCAATGCGGTGCCGCCGCCGATGCACCAGCCCTCGATGGCGGCGATGGTCACCGGCTCCAGTGCTTCCCAGGCAGCACACATGGCGGGACCTACCTTGACCAACTGGCGTCGCTCGGCCACGCTCATATTGCGGGCATTGGCCGCCTCCGGATCCTTGAGATCCATGCCGGCGGTGAAGATATCCGGGGCACCCGTGAGGATGATGGCATTCAGTTCACTGTCAAACTGCAGCTCCTGGGCCAGGCGCGTCAGCTCACGCATGAGGGCGTTGTTGAGGCTGTTAACTTTATTGGGAGAGCGAAACGTGACTTCCAGCACTCGACCGTTGCGGTGCAGGCTCAAGTATTGCCACTGCGTATCTGTCATCTGGTCTCCCCCTGGTCTGGTGGCATCTTGTCGATAGAGGCCCGACAGTGAATTGCGTATAGTGTTTGTACAGCGGCGTGCACCTGCCGTCTTGGTCATTTGCACCCTGCAACTATAATAACGAGGAGACGCTGTTGAGCACACCACCATCTTCTGTGCCGGGTGATTCTGCGATAAGTCCTCGCGTCGCCGGCTACGGCCTGTTCATACTCACCCTGGTGTACGCCTTCAATTTCGTGGACCGGCAAATTCTGGTCATCCTGCAGGAGCCCATCAAGCTTGAGATGGGCCTGAGTGATGCCCAGCTGGGCCTGCTCAGTGGCTTTTCCTTTGCCCTTGTGTATATCACCGCGGGTATCCCTATCGCCTACTGGGCTGACCGCAGCAACCGGCGCAACATCATCGCCGGGGCGTTGACTATCTGGAGTGGCATGACGGCCCTGTCTGGTCTGGCGCAAAACTACAGCCAACTGTTGCTGGCCCGAATCGGTGTCGGTATCGGCGAGGCGGGCGGCAGTCCCCCGGCCCACTCCATGATCAGCGATTACTACCCGCCCGCGCGACGCGGCACGGCGCTGTCTATTTATTCCACCGGTGTACACATCGGGGTGCTACTCGGATTTCTCCTCGGAGGATTGATCAGCCAGGCTTATGGCTGGCGTGTGGCCTTTATGGCGGCGGGACTTCCCGGCGTGCTGCTGGCGGTGGTGCTGGTACTCACGGTGCGGGAACCGCCGCGGGGGCGCTGGGAGTCCGCGGCCCAGGCTGCGTACAAACCGAGCTTGCGGGAGACCCTCACGCTCCTGTCATCCTATCGCTCCTTCTGGTACCTGGCTGTGGCCGGTGGCCTGACGGCCTTCGTGAGTTACGGCAATGGCAACTTCGCACCGTCATTCCTGATGCGCTACCACGGTCTGAAACTGGGCGAGGTAGGGGTTATCCTGGCGCTGTTTGGCGGTGGCGGCGGCATGCTGGGTACGTTTCTGGGTGGCTATCTGGCTGACCGTATCGGCGTAAGGGACAAGCGCTGGTACCTGTGGTTGCCTGCCATTGCCGGCACACTGGCGCTGCCGCTGGGATTCCCTTACCTGCTATTGGCTGACACTACCGTGGTGATCGGATTCATGTTCGTTGTGACCTTCATGATCAATACGTATCTGGGCCCTTCTCTGGCTATCTCGCACACGCTGGTGCCGCCGGCCATGCGCGCCCTGACGTCCGCTGTGCTGTTCTTTGTGTTTAATATGATTGGCCTCGGTCTGGGGCCGTTGACGGTGGGCTTGCTCAGCGACTTTTATGTGGCATACTTTGGCGCTGACAGTTTGCGTTACGCCATGTTGACGGTGGGTGTAATGGGTTCGCCTGCGGTGTTGTTGTACATTCTCGCTGCGCGACACCTCCCCGCGGATCTGGCCAGAGGTTCAACTCCAATACAGTAAGATCAAAATACGCTAGCCTGGGAGCACTGAAATGAAAAAAGCTACCAACAAACTCGCCATTGATGCACTTAACCGAATAATGGAAATGGAACTATCAGGGGTAGTAAGGTACACGCATTACTCATTGATGGTTTATGGCTATAACCGTATTCCTATTGTCTCCTGGCTAAAAGGTAATGCGCAGGAAGGTCTTGATCACGCACACAAGGCCGGTGAGCTGGTTACATTACTTGGTGGCCACCCATCGCTCAAAATCGGGGCGCTGCTGGAAACTGAAAAGCATGATATTGGAGATATCTTGCGTGAAAGTTTGGATCATGAGGAAATTACGCTGCAAGCGTATTATGACCTCTTAAAAATAGCAGAAGGTAATTCTATATTGCTTGAAGAGTATGCCAGGGAAATGATAACGCTTGAAGAGTTGCATCTGGATGAAGTCAATAAAATGCTGCGCAGGCCCGGAGAGATCGAGCCCTATAGCAACTGATAGTAAGGAAAAACATGGAACTGGTAGCAATAGTAATTGCATTGGCTTTGATCGAGTATGCGATTTTTAGCATGCTGGTGGGTAAGGCGCGCGGCACGTACGGTATCGAGGCGCCGGCGATATCGGGAAATCCAATCTTCGAACGGTATTACCGCGTACATCAAAACACCCTGGAGGCACTGGTTTCATTTGTGCCAGGAATGCTCCTGTTTGGCCATTATGTTTCTGCCGATGTAGCGGCTGGATTGGGAGCATTCTTTCTCATTGGCCGTTTGCTCTACCTCAGGGCGTACGTGGCCAACCCGAAATCCCGGACGCTCGGATTTGTTTTGGGTTACATCCCGACGCAGATCCTGGTCATCGGCGGGCTGATCGGGGCGGTAATGCAGCTGTTCTGATGCAGCTTCACGCGGACGCGGTGGCCTCGATGCTTTCCACCAGCGTTGGCGATTTTGGTTCCAGGCCATGCTAGCCTTGATGTACCGACCAAACCACGCTGTTTGCCTGCCCGGAGAATAACTATGAAGCATCTGAGCCTCATTCTGCTGACCGTACTCGTAGTGGCCGGCTGCACCACCACAGATGAAATCATTATTGATGAGAAGGGCGTGAATATGAGCGCCTACCAGAACGATCTGGCCGAATGTCAGGCCTATGCCAGCAAAGTGAAGACCGGTGAGAAAGCGGCCAAGGGCGCTGCCTCCGGCGCGGTGGTGGGTGGTCTGATCGGTGCGATTACCGGCGGCGGTAGCGGTGCCGCCACCGGCGCGGGTATCGGTGCAGTGGGCGGCGGCGTCAGGGGTGCGGACGAGGGCGATAGAACTGAGGTGGATGTGGTCAAACGCTGCCTCAGTGGCCGCGGCTACCGCTTGCTGAACTAGTCGCCCTTGTTGAACAGTTTATTAAACAGCTTGCTCGCCTTTTTCTCGATTTTTTCCCGCACTTCATTCACCGTCAGGTCCTGTACGATTTTCGTCGCATCCACGCTACACCAGGTGGCGGGCTCGGTACCTAGAGTACCGCTGCAGTTCACCGGCACATCGAGGGCGGTCAGGCGCTTACTGACACGACAGGCGTGATCCAGTTGTTCCAGTTCGGGTGACAGTCGGGCCTTGAAGGTCGCGTCAAAATGCTTTTGCACCAGATCGTAATCCCCGTCGCCGGTGAGCGCAATGCCTGGCAGGGCCGCGCGCAGGGGCTTGAATGTTGCCTTGCCAGCGCTGATCTGGATATCGGCGGCGACGTTCGTAAAACGTGTGTCGGCAGGAAAGGTCGCCGTCAGTACTTCCTTGTTGCTCAGCGCAACCGTTTGACACAGCAACTTCTCGATACTCATTCCTTTAAGCATCAGATCCGCTGTCGTTAGTTTGATGGGCCCCTGCAGGGCTTTGGTGAGTGCGTTTGTTGATGATCCTTGGCTGTGCAGCTCCCAGTTCACGGTGGCGCGGCCGGTGAGCGCCGCTGTTGACTCCATGGCAGCCAATGCAGTGGCTGCATCGAGGTTTGTGAGGCTGCCACTGGTATCCAGTGTGACGGTGTTGTGCTTGCCATTGAGCGTGCCGCTGGCCTCAAGGCTACCTCCATGCAGTTCGCCCGTTAGCGTCTCTAGCTGGATCATGCCATCCAGCGCGAGCAGCCGGGCATTCAATTTGTTCACGGTGTGAGCGCCGAAATCGGCTCTTTCTATGTCGAGTACCGTGCGGGCGTCGATGGCGCGCAGCGTATCCAGCGGCAGGGGTTGGTCGCCGTTCACCGCTGTGGATTCCTGCTGTGTGGCCACAAGGGCATTGGGCCCGGCCAGTGCCAGTAGTGCCGGATCCAGCAGGTTTAGCCGCAGCACACTATCGATCTGCGGACTCTCGAAACTGGTGTAACGCAGGGTTCCGCCGCCACGTGTCTCGCCCAATTCCAGTGTGAGTTGCAGGTCTGCAGTCTGGCGGGCCAGGTTGACGACTCCGCTGGTGCGCAATTGCAGTGTGTTAGCGAGGGCGCCGGTTGCCACCAGTGCCAGTTGCTCCAGGGTGGCGGTCTGTTGCTGCTGGTCAATGCGAACGTTGCCCTTGAGACTCACGTCGATGACCTGCTTCGCGGGCAGGCGCAGCGTGATGTCTACCGGTATTGGCGCTCCGTCCAGATTGAGGTCACTTGCCTCCAGCTGCACCAGTTCTAATACTTTTGGCGCAGCGCCGCCCAGGTCAATCAACTCCAGGCGGGCATCGGTTACCCTAAGCTGCTGTACATGGAGCGCCAGCGGCGGTATCAATATCGCCTCCGCGCCGGTGACAGTCGCCGAGGCCGCCATGCGCTCGCGGCGAATGGCGTACAGCGCGTCGAGGTCCGCATCACTGCGCGTTTTGGTGTCTGTGTTGGCCTGCGCCGAGCCCGTCTCTATACTGGCCCTGATGCCGTCCAGTACCAGTGAGTCTATTTCAAGCTGACCCTTGATCAGGGGCAGCCATTGCGCACCGATGTGCAATGTGCCTATGCGCAGGTCACGCAGGTCGGCCTGTTGTTTCTCTGGCAGGGTGATGGCAGCATCAGAAAGCACGATCCCCAGCGTGGGAAACACAGAAAGTCTGGTGTCGCCGTTTACGGTCAATGTGGCACCGGTTTGTTCGTGCAATGCCTCGGTGGCCAGGTGCAGCACCTTGTCCTTGTCCAGCAACACAGGCACCAACAGTGCCGCCGCCACTACGAGCACCACAATTAAGGCGAGTGGAATCAGCAATAGCCGGGACATGGCGTTCCTCGTGGTCAGTATGGCAGGCAATTTTGCGTCGCCAATCATAGGTCAGGCAGGCATATTTTGCTCGTGTATTTGCTGCTATCAAGTATGGCGTTACGTCACAGTTGGGGCGAAAACGGGTGCTGCGGGTTGTCGCCGGGCAGGCGAACTGTGGTATGTTTTGACTCAGGCTATGCCAATTCAAATGCCGCATAACAATACGAACGATCAGGATCCTGCAATGACCAAAAAGCACCTACGATCGCACGCCTTGCACCTGGACGGCCGCATCCACCCGGATTTCGCCGAGGTGGAAGCGACGCTGCGTCGCCAACTGCGCAACTACCCTGGCGGTGCAGCCGTTAGTGTCTACCATCGTGGCGAGTGCGTGGTGGATTTGTGGGGCGGATACAAGGATGAGGAGGGCACGCTGTGGACGCGTGACACCATGGCCCCCAGTTTTTCCACCACCAAGGGGGTGGCTGCAACCTTGTTGCATATTTACGCGGATCGCGGACTCATTGACTACGATGCGCGTGTGTCAAAGTACTGGCCAGAGTTCGGCCAGGCCGGTAAAAAAGCGATTACGGTGAGGCAGGTGCTGACCCATCAATCGGGCCTGTACCACATTCGTCAGATGATCGATCACGTGGATCGCATGCTGGATTGGAAGTATATGATCCGGGCGATCGAGCAGGCTGCACCGGTACACACGCCCGGGACGCGCACCGGCTATCACGGGCTGACCTTTGGTTTTCTGGTCGGTGAAATCATTCAGCGCGTCACCGGTAAGAAATTTTCCGATCTGGTGCAGAGAGATATCGCCAAGCCGCTAAAGCTGGATGGCTTGTTTATTGGCACACCGCGGCACGAGATTCCACGCGCGGCACAGTTGATGTTTCCCGCTGCCACAAAGAGGCTGGCCCAGACGTCGCTGGGTAGCAAACTTGAAATCGGTGCCAGCTATCTTAGTAAGCTGTTACAGCGCCTGGGTGTGGACTCGGACCTGGTCAGCATATTCGATGCGCTCGCGCCACGCGGGGTGAGCGACTTTGATTTTGGCTCTCCCGAATCCCTGCGGGTTGCCATCCCGGCGGCCAATGGCTTATTCACGGCCCGCTCGCTCGCCAAATTATACGCATTGCTGGCCAATGGCGGAGAGTTTGAAGGAGTGCGCCTGCTGTCGCAGGCAACTCTTGCGGAGGCCACGACCGTGCAGCAGCCAACTGGCAAGCTGTCTGTCATTCCATTCGACATGCGTTGGCGCCTCGGTTACCACGGTGTGGCGACAACGCGCGGCTTTCCACGCCAGGGTTTTGGACATTTTGGCTTTGGCGGCTCCGGTGCCTGGGCAGATCCACAGCGGCAACTGTCTGTGGCGCTGATTGTCAACAGTGGCTTGGGCTCGCCCTTTGGTGATTTGCGCACCGCGCGCATTGGCGGCGCTGCGCTGGCCTGTGCCAATGCGCGTTGCACATCGGCGGGCCTGCAGCCCGAACCGTTGCTGATGGCGTCGTACTGAGGCAAGTGCCGGCGTCGCCAGCGTGTGTGAAAATCGGTTGCACAAAAAAACCGGCTTTTCCTGCTGCAACGGGGCACGTATACTGGCTTTTTTGCCAGCAGTGACACCATGACCACGCAGCCCTATCTGAACAGTGCCGTTCTGGATGCCATCGATCCGGCACAATTTCAGGCACAACGGCCTTTCCCCTGGACCAATCCGCAGTACTTCATTCGTCAGGACCGCTACGGTGAATTGTTGGAAAGCCTGCCGGCGTTATCACGTTTCAATGCGTTTTTTGGCAAGCAGCGCAAGCACGGCCAGGCCAGTCACGATCGTTACATCCTGGACTATGAGCGCGGTATGGAACTGGCGCCACAGTGGCGCGATTTTGTCGAGGAGCTGTGTGGGCAAACGTATCGCAGTTTCATCTGTCGCTTACTGAATGTGTCGCATGTGCGTTTTCGCTTCCACTGGCATTTCACACCCAACGGCGGCGAGGTCTCGCCACACTGCGATTCAAAAGGAAAAATTGGCTCGCAGATTTTCTACTTGAATACTGCAAGCGACTGGGATTGGGGCTGGGGTGGTGAGACCGTCATTCTTGACGATAAGGGCCTTATCGCGTCGGATAGCGCGCCTGCATTCGAGGATTTCGACGCAGCCTACCCGGCCCAGACCAACGATAACCGAAGTATTCTCTTTGGGCGTCGAGGCAATTCGTGGCACGGTGTAAGGCGCATCAATTGTCCTGAGAATTACTACCGTAAGGTATTCATCGTCGTGTTCGAGGAATATCGACCACTGCGTAGCGCACTCAAGAAAACCCAACGCCTGTTAAGCGGTGCCGAACTGGTTACCCCGAAAGAACGCCTGATGTATTGACCTGTTAGCGCTGCTGCGCTGCCGCGGCGGCAAGTTCCTCATAGAGTGCGGCGTAGCGATCAAGGCTGTGTTGCTGGTCGACATTATCCACCACAAAGCGCGCTCCTTTTGTGCCGAGCGCGTCTCTCGCTTCTCCACTATGCAGTAGACCGGTAAGCGCCGTCGCGATAGCTTCGTGATTCCGGTCTACCAGTTGATAGTGCTCGCCTGCCCGTCCTATGCCCGCGGAAATGCCCAGATAGGGTGTGACCAGGCAGGGCAGTCCTGTTGCCATGGCCTCCAGTACGGAGTTGGGTGTGCCCTCACGGTTCGAGGCCAGAATGAAAATATCGGCGGCACGCAGATAATTGTCTACATCGTCGACGATGCCGGCAAAGTGGACTTGCTGGGCAGCGCCAGAGCGTGCCACCAGGTCTGCAATCTCTGCGCCGAATTTTTGCAATTTCGGATCATGTGTGTCGGCGCGCGGTCCAACAAATAGGACATGCGTGTCAGGGAACTGTGGGAGTATCTGGCGCCAGGCCTGCAGTACGATATCCGGCCCCTTGCGCGGCATGATCGCACCGACCACTGCGATCACCTTGTGCTGCGCAGGTATACTGAACTGCTTGCGCAGAGCGTCTCTGGCCTGCTGGTCCTGTTCTGATCGCACCGGATGAAAACGCTGCAGATTGACACCGTTAGGAATGTACTCGATGCGGGTGGTGACGCCGATGTCGCGCAAAAACTGCTCGATCGCTTCACTGTTGGTGACCAGTGCATCAAAGGCGTTATACACCTTGCGATAGCCAAGGCGTCTAAAAATTCTTTTAAACGGTTTCTGTTGCCAGGTGGGAAACTGCGACACCGAGTACACGGTAGCGACACCACTGTTTTGCAGTTGGCGTAACCAGGGCAGTGCCTGAGGACGCATATTGGTCAGCAATTGGACTACCGTGGGGCCGTGCGCCTCACGCTGGCATACTTCAAGCAGTGCATCGTAGTAGATCTGTGTGCGGATACGGTTTTTACTGTCTGGGAGGCGTATGCGTTCCAGCGCAGCACCATCCAGGACCGATTGCGGCAACCACGAGCCCGGTGCGGTCGCATACCAATCAACATCCGTATCTGCCTCGCTGCGTTCCTGCACCTGCGGTGTACCCGTCATGATACGCACGTCCAGATTGCGATCCAGTAAGCCGGGGATATAGCTTCGATAACGGTTCTGCGCGCCACCGTAAGTGGGATAGAAATGCGGAGAGGTCAGCCACAGTCGCGTGCGCATATCAGGGGTAGACGAGATAAGATGTTCTCCCTAGTGTATCGACAACGACTGGCAAATATTCTGGGCCATGAGTCTCCCTGCGAGGCGATGGCCGTGTTCGTTCCAATGCCCGGTGCACAGCTCGGTATTGTCGAATCCGTGTACACACTGGCCATGTTCCTGAGCCCAAGCTTGTAGCGGGGGGGCAAGCATAAGAAAAGGTATGGACTCCCCCGCAGCAAACTGCTGCATTCTTCTATCCGGATATAGCAAGTCGTCAATACCCAGTGATGCGGCAAATGCCTGGCTTGCGAGCGGGTCCGGATGCACCTGTATGCCATTGGTCAAGGTAACGAGCATCAATGTCGCATCATGGGCAATGACTTCGGTATTCATCATGCGTACCAGATCTTCGGTTACGCGCCAGCCCTCCAGCCACGCCGGTGTTGTAGGCGGGCTGTATACCTCAACATCAAGACCTTGTTCGTACTTACGTTGGGCACTTTTTCTTTCTTTTCTGGCACTGCCATTTTTCATCTGGTTTACGTAGTCGGAAAACTTCACTAACAGTTGCAGTACGCGGGAGCGTGGTACCGCTGCAAACCACCACTGCCCGAGAAAACTGCCCATAAATTGTGATCCCGGTTTACGCAAGAAGGCATCATCCAGCACGAGCTTATCATTCTCATAAACAAAATACGGTTGATTGCCGCCCTGCTGCAGTTCCCTGAGATTATTGCGTACGTCGTTCCCGGTAAGAAATGTGAGCATAACGATATCGGGAGAGTACTTCCAAACCCTGTGCTTAAGCATCAATAGCTCCTGCACGGTGCCGAATCCTGATACGCCAAAATTGATGACCTCGACCTGCTTTCCAGCCAGTCCTTTACAATGCCCGAGTTCGGCCTCCATCACTCTTGCGAACGATTGTTCCACTGGCACTTGTATAGCCTCAGCATAGGAGTCACCGAGAACAGCAATGCGGACAGTACTTTCTGGTTTTTCAATAGTGTGTTCGACATCGCGCAGTCCGTCCGAGTTGATCTGGACGAAGGCATTCCCTTCCGCTGTGTTCCACATCTGCACCCCAGGCTGCAGGGACTTGCCGGTGATGCTGTCAAAGCGCCAGGGAGTAAGATGGGTAAAATCAATGATCCGCAGTCCTACCTCCATAACGGCTAAAGCGACGATCAAGGAGGCAATCACCAGAAGCGTATTGGCCATTCTTTCTGACAATTTTGCCTTAGGCATGAAGCTGCTTTGCCGTTTGACGTCCGCGCAATAAAAAGCCACTGCCACAGGTCATGTACAGCATTTTCTCGGGCTTGTCGGCGAGGTACTCGTCGATGGCACGTGTTGCCCCAGGACAAAGACCTGAGCCGTAGTCGTCACACAGTAAAACACCGCCCTCGTTCATTCTCGGGTAGAAAAACGTAATAGCATCCAGTGTAGGCTGGTACAGGTCTACATCGATGTGCGCAAAGGCGAAGCGTTTGTCCTCGATCTCAGGGAACCGCGAAGGGATCCAGCCACGGTACAGGGTGTATCTCTCGAAAGCACCCATGTTCTTGCCGACCTGCTCCATCGACACTGATAGGTCGCCCTGTTCCCAGTGCTCACCATCTCCGTCACCCGGGGTAGACAGCCCCTCAAACGAGTCGAAAATATGGTGCCATCGTGCATGACTCCCAGAGTGGTCATTCATCAGATGTATCAGGTAGCTGCCCGCTCCTTCCAGGGAGCCACATTCCACAGTATCTCCGGGCACGCTCTCGACCAAACGCATCAGCTGGTACAGCATGTAGCGGCGGTCAGTGTTGAAGTTGCCGAGTTCGTTGAAGCGTTTAAGATAAGCATTGAATGGCGCATCGTTCCACCAGTCCAGATACGGCCAGCTGAAGCGGTATTGCGGCAGCAGTTTTTTGCCGACCTCGGTCATGAGTCGGAAGCGCGCCACAACACTGTGCCGTTTTTTGAGGAATTTGTAGAACGCACGCAGCATTGCCATCACAACACACTATCCGAGTCTTCCGGTGAACGGCGAAAGTTTACCATAGAGAAACCTCGCAGAGGGAGTAACACGTCCACCGCAGTGAGGGGATATGCCATCTCTTCTACGGTCAAGCAGATTCTCGTTCGCTAGTCTTGCTTAAATAGTGCAATCATTGCGTGTATATTTGGCGCCACAATGCGCGACCCTGCGCACCGATAGAAAGATCAATGGCCGGAAACGACGGAGTGCTATGACCAAAAAAATTGCCTTCTATCTCATTATGCTGGGCATCATGTTCTGCCTGGTGGAGTTATCTGCCTTTCTCATTGTGCAATTAGTTGATCATGATGATTTTTTCGATTCTCGCGATTTGGTGTTCGCGCGTCTCAACGATGCCGATTTGGCGGAATTCAAGGCAAAAAGTGGCGATCCCGTTACGGGCTGGCGTTGGCACGGGCCTCTCGTTCGCGAGGAAGAGAACTGTTTAGGCGAGACAATTGCATACCATTACGATGCGGCGGGCGCTCGCGTGCACCCCTGGTTTGATGTGGCAAAGACCGAAGTGATTGTGGTCGGCGATTCGTATACCAATGGCGATGAGGTGGGTGACAGTGAAACCTTCCCGGCCAGACTCTCGCAGCAGCTCGGCGTGTCGGTGGCGAATCACGGGGTGGGTGGCTATGACCCTACCCAAAGCCTGCTGAACTTACAGGAAAGTATCTCGAGATACCCACAGGCAAAAGTCGTTGTTATGGTGATCATGTACGAGAACCTGTACCGCATGGTAAACAGCTACCGGCCGGTGCTGTACACCGCCTCGTCAGACTATTCGCTCAAGCCCTATATGGCGGGTGGCCACATTGTTCCGCATCCTGGCAGCCAGGTCTTCGACAGTCTTGAGCAGTTCAAAGCGGTGGCGCAGAAATCCTTTGACCATGATTTCTGGGCCAAGCCGATAGCGCAGTTCCCCTACTCGGTAGCGCTGGGCAGAAGTCTTTCCAGCAATTACTTTTACTATCGCAAGCTGCAACGAGCAGCTGGCAGGTTGGGTAAGCCAGAGTATTTCCTGATTTTTGAGGCACAGGAAATCAAGCACAATCTTATTGCCTTGCTGAACCAGTACGCCGGTATGGCTGTTGAGTGGGGCGTTCAGCCGGTCGCCGTCTTTGTGCCACGGAACCGGCTCGATACGTCCAGTGCGTCCACGTTTATCGCGCAGAATCGCGCGGCGATCGATGCGCGCCTGCTGCTGGGGGATGTTGCCGAGTTTCCCGGTGTAGATTGGATAAAATTCAATACGCTGGAAAAGGGGGGGGATAATATTTGCCACCCTTCAGCTTACGGCTATCAAACCATGGCCGACTACATGGCCGAGTTTTTGCGTAAAAACCAGGCCTGGCCCGCACCCACACCCAGGCCCTAAAGTTTGTGCGCCTTGGGCCAGCGCCTTTTCAGGCACACCCACTGCTGTGGGTATTCCGTTATCCAGTCCTCGAAATAGCCGTGGACCATCTCGGTGAGGGCGGCAGCCTGCTCCTTCACTGGCGCATCGGGGATGGGGCTGACCAGCGGATCGTACACCGTGATGCGGTAACGTGCGTGCGGCAGGCGTTCGGCGCGCGCTACCACCAGTGCTGAGTCGGTGCGTAAGGCGAGGCCGGCTGCGCTGGTGTTGGTGAGCGCGTCCACGCCGAAAAAGGGAATGAGCTTGCCTGTTTCCGGGCGCGTGTCCATCGCCATGATAATACTGTGGCCCGCATGTAACTCCTTGAGCAGTGGGCGGGGCCCGGCGTCAGCGGGAATTAAATTTTCTCCGAAGGACTTGCGCAGGTCGAGCATGAGATCAAGCATTGTCGGGTTGGATTCAGGCGCATAGATAGCGCTGATATTGAAGCCGAACTTCCTGGTCACCAGGGGAGCGACCTGCCAGGCGCCGACGTGCGCAGTAATAAATAAGGTCGCCCGTTGGCTCTGCATGTGTTTAAGGGCCTCTGGCTCCAGCACAAACTCGATGCGCTGCTCGCGCTGCTCCCAGATCTGCTCCAGTTTAATCAACTCTGCTGTGGAGTAACCCAGGTGCCGGAATATCTGCCTCGTGGTCTGCTCACGCCACAGCTGGGAACGCTGCGGGAAGGCGATGGCCAGATTTTCCCGGGCTTTTTCGGCTTTGTCGGAGCGGGGTCCGACCAGACCGAAAGCAAAGGCTGACAGTTGCAGCGCGTGTTCCACGCTCAACTTCCGCATCAGCCAAAAAATACAGCGAAACACCGAGCCTTCCAGCCACTGGGCAATGGCGACCAGAAACGGCGCTTTGCGTGCCAGCCGCTTCGGAATCAGGTAAAACTCGGGCACTGCGCAGATCAGCGACGGTTGGGGTCGGTGCCAAACACCCAATCCCAGATGGGTGAGCTCACACCATAGCGTCCGCCCTCACCCGAATAGTGGTGCTTGAGGTGGTAGTGCTTAATAAACTTGGCCAGTGGATTACTCATCGGGAAATGGTGTGTGGAATAGTGGATATAGTCATAAATCAGGTAACCGATGATGAATCCTCCGCAAAACGGCTGGATCCACGGTTGCGGTATAAACAGCCCGAACAGCAGGTAGAGCACCGCCATGATGGGAATAGCGCCCGCAGGTGGCATGACCAGGCGGGTTTTGTCCTTGGGATCCTCATGGTGGTTGCCATGAAACAGGAATACCAGCCATTTGCCCGCCTTGCTGTCCGCTGCAAAGTGAAACAGGAAGCGGTGCAGGCAGTACTCGCTTAGCGTCCAGATAAAGCCGCCGGCCAGCGCGATCGCCAGCAGTGGTAAGCCTGGTAGCTGATACAGCGAAAAACTGCGCCATAACAGCCACCCCGCGATCGGGCCCCACATCAGTAGCGGGGTGAGAGGGTGGACATGGGACAGGCGTTCGAGAAATTCGTTCTCAAACAGGCGAATGGATTGGTGTTGTTTTTGCGGTTGCATAGAGTCAGGCTGCATAGGAATCGGTGTCGGCGCTACTGCCGCTCTCCTCGGTGTGTTGTAGTTTACTCTTTGACCACAGGCGTTTCGAGCAGAACCAATCTTCCGGTTGCTGGCGAATCCAGTGCTCAAACTGGTAGTGAACCTGCTGGATCATATCGATGGCCTGGGCCGTTTCGCTAACACTCGTATCGCGCGCGCGCACCGGCGGATGAAACGTCACTCGATAGTGAGCGTCCTGCAGTCGCTCGACTTGCACGGGTACCAAGTCGCACTTGAATTTCAGGGCGAGCTTGGCCGGCAGTATGGTCGAGAGCTTGTCTTGCCCGAAAAACTGTATGGGTTTGCCGTCATCGACCCGTCTATCCATCACCATGGCGGCTGTCTGACCGTGTTTCAAGGCGCGCATCAACAGTCGGGCGCTATTCTCCCTGGGCAATAATTCACAGTTCAGCGCGCGGCGTGATTGCAGCAGCATGCGATCCAATAGAGGGTTGGTTGGAGGCGAGTACAGGCTGGCGTTGGGGATGCCCATTTTGGCCATGGCCGAGCAGACGACCTCCCAGTTGCTCTGGTGCGCAGTGACTATGACGCAGGGCGTGGCGGGATTGTGGTAAGTGGCAATGGGTTCGCGGATATCGATGACCAGTCGATCATCTTCCTTCAGGATGGTGGCAAGGTGCGGATACTCCGCCAGTATGCGACCGGTGCGGCCCCATGCTCTGGTAACCAGGCGGTCAAGTTCCGCTGCGCTCAATGCCGGGAATGCAATGGCCATGTTGGCCCGGTAGATCGCCGTTTTATCCTTCAGCAGCGGACCAATCCAGTAGCCAACGGTGTTGCCGAGCCTGGATGCGGTATCGATGGGAAGTAGCTGGCACAGTTTAGCCAACAGCCAGATAAGTCCGAAATCGAGTCGCCATAGCCACTGGCGCAACCACTGGCGATCGCGTGCCAATTTACGCAGTGGATTGCCAATAATAAACTCAGCCACGGGCGGTTTTACCTGCAAGCGTGTTGGGTTGGAATAGCACGTGATTGTATCCCACTATGGCCAACCGATTCGTGGTCATAGTGTCGGTATTTTGAGCTGTTCCAGTCCTTTGCGCAGTCCCACCACAGGCGTCCAGCCGGTGGCCCGAGTAATCGCGTGGTTGTCTACCACCCAGTCATGGTGGCGTAGTTCGCGCAATTTGGGCGGTGTCAGCATAGGTGCTTTGCCGGTCATGTGGGCGAGCCTGCTATTGAGCGCTGCCGCGGTGTTCAACAGCCAGACCGGAACGCACCACACGCGGACCCTGCGGGACCAGAGCTGTGCGGCGATGGCCGCCAATTCGCGCCAACTGTAGCCGCGGTGTTGGCCATCGCACAGGGTCAGGGTCTGCCCCATTGCGCCCGCGCTGTGCAGGCAGGCAATGATGGCATCCACCAGGTCTGACACCTGAATCAATGAGGTGCGCGCGTCCGGTGATCCGGGTATCAATGCGATACCGCGATGCATCAACTGAAAAATCGGCAGCATCTCCTTGTCGCCAGGGCCGTACACGGCGGGCGGGCGCAGGATAATCCGCTCGAGGTGTGCATACTGCTGCAGCAATTGCTCCCCCTCCCATTTGCTGTGGGCATACCAGGAGAGTTGTGGTTCACGGGCGACAATGGAGGACAGCAGTAAGAACAAAGGCGGGCGAGATTGTGCGCTGATGGCGGTCAGCAGGGCGGCAGTACCGGCAACGTTCACCCGGTCAAAGTCGGCCTGTGAATTGCCCCGGACCGCGCCCGCGCAGTGTACGACGGCAGTGCAAGCGGTGACGAGGTGCTCCAGGGCTGCGTGGTTTTCGAGGTCTCCCGCAATGAGAGTGACACCCTGGGCGGCGAGATTTGCGGCTCTTGCGGGATTTCTGACCAAGGCGCGTACCTGAAAGCCCTGCTCCAGCAGACGCTGGCACAGGCGGGTACCGATAAATCCAGTAGCGCCGGTAACGGCGATCAGGCTGCCCTGGACGATCAGGCTGAAGCCGCCCTCTGGTGAACTTCTGCTGTGGCGGCGGCCAACATGTCCATGTCATTGCCATTGATAAAGTCGAGCCGCGCCTTTGCTCGTGACAATTTGCCCGATGATGTTCGTGGCAGCGAGTGGATGGGAACCAGCTCCACGTAGCAGTCGAGACTCATTTCCATGCGTACCAGAGCTGTTAGGCGACGCACCAGGTTGTGGCGTTTGCCGGAATCGGTTTCGCGGCATTGGACCATCAGCACGCACAATTCCTCCCCTTCACTGTTCGGGGCGGAAAATGCCACAGCGTCACCGGATCGCACTTCCGGCTGGGTTTCGGCAACATGCTCAAGATCCTGGGGCCAAATGTTACGACCGTGGATGATAATCAGGTCTTTCTTGCGTCCAGTAATGGTCAGCGCGCCATCGACCAGATAGCCAATATCGCCGGTATTGAGCCAGCCGTCTGCACACAGGGCGTGGCTGGTTTCCTCCGGCAGGTTGAAGTAGCCAGACATGACACTGGGGCCGCGCAGGTAAATCACGCCACTTTGCCAGTCTTTGAGGACCTGGTTGTCATCACGAATTTGCACTTCAAAATCCGGCATCGGCGTGCCACAGTTGACGAAATGGCGACCGCGGCCTTGCGTGTCCTCCTCATCCAGCAGCACCGCTTCATGATGATCAGAGAGGTGGTCACAATCGATATGGTGTGTGGTAAAGCCCGTCCACAGAGGAGAAAAACTGACGCCCAGTGTGCATTCAGCCATGCCATAACAGGCTAGAAACGCACGGCGGTCGAAGCCGGCGGGTTCCATCATGGTAGCGAAATATTCCAGCGTTTGGGGGCGAATCATCTCAGCACCGATACCGGCTACACGCCAGTTGCTCAGATCGTAAGTCTCGATGTCACTGGCGCGAACCCGTCGTGCGCAGAGGTCGTAACCGAAGGAGGGGGCGAAAGAAATGGTGGCGCGGGTCTGGGTCATCAGGGTCAACCACTGGCGCGGGCGCATGGCGAATTCGCGGGTATCCAGATAATCAATATTCACTTGCGCTGCCATGGGTACCAGTACGAAGCCGACCAGGCCCATGTCGTGGTACAGGGGCAGCCAGGACATCATACGATCAGCAGCGGTCATCTTCAGGCCATGGGCAATGATGCCGCGCAGGTTAGCCGTGGCGGTACGATGCTTGATGACCACCCCCCGCGGAAAACGTGTGCTGCCGGAGGTGTACTGGATGTAGGAAATATCCTCCGGGTCAATAGTGGGCAGTGGCTGTTCGACAGCGGGAAGCGCGTAAAAGGCTTCCGGCACCGCCACCATGCGAATATCCAGGCCGACACTCGCTTCCTGCAGAAAGGGCAGGTACCCCTCGGATGCGACGCCGATGACAGCGTCGCTGGCTTCAAGCAGGAGATGCAGCTGCGCTACATAGGCACAGTGTGCCCCCACCTTGACCGATGCCGGTAGTGCCACAGGAATCAGGCCGGCGTACTGGCAGGCGTAGAAGAAGCGAATGAAATCCGGGTTGGTTTCAGCCACCAGCGCCACGCGGTCACCCTTGTCGAGGCCCAGCCCAAGCAGCTGGTGGGCCAGGTCAATGGCCTGTACGCGCAGTTCGGCATAGGAAATGCTGGCGTAGATAGCGCCACGGCCGGTATAGAAGTTGGAGCCAGTTTCACCCAAAGCGGCATAGTCGAGTGCCTCAGTGAGGGTGGTGAAGTCTCCTGCGCGAAACGGCAGTTTGGTGTTGTTTGGTATGGCAGTAACGTTAACTTGTGACAATGTAGATTCCTCGTTTTCGGCGCTCTGTACGCCGACATAACAATTCGCTAAACAGACGTGGTGCATCCCCGTTGGAGCAGAGGAATGACGCTCAATTTAAATATTGTCCTACTTGGTTCTACGGGCCACTTGTGCGCTGTTCGTAGCGGTATGTGTACATGCGACACCCCCTGATCAGGCCCTGAAAATCGGTTACCTGATGAGGCGTAATCCTAGCATTTTGGGCTTCATGCCTTATAGGAAATAATACCGACAGGCGGCGTGAACAATCCCACAGAAAGGGCCCGCATTCTACTCAGATTCACGTCTGCAGCAGCGTGTCCTGCTGCCCTGTGTGGGGCAGGGCCGGGCTGTAATTTTGGTTATTTCTTTTTCAGGTTTGGCCGATAACGCTATGTTATCTATAGAGATCAATAGCATAGCTTTGGCCGATTTCAGGGGCCATCAGTGGCGGTGTGAAGCGCCTGTCGCGTGCGTCAATAGCCGTCTTTTGCAAGGGCGTCAAGCCGGTGCCAATTTGGGTCACTGTCGACTGTGGCGGGGGGTGTCCAAGGGGTTCACAAATCGACGGCCTGCGCCTTCCACCAGGCCTGGAACATGAGCACCGACCACATCAGTTCTGAGTGATTGGCCCAGCCGTACAGGTGTTGCTGCCAGGCATCGCGGATACTGCTGACATCGAAGATACCCTGCTCGCGCAGGGTCTGCTCCGACAGCAGGTCTTCGGCCCAATCCCGTAGCGGGCCGACCAGCCATTCCTTGATCGGCACGCTGAAGCCACGCTTGGGCCGATCAATGAGATCGCGCGGAACATAGTGCGTCAACAGGTCGCGCAGCACGCGTTTACCGGTATTGCCGTCGAACAGATATGCACTCGGCAGCGACCACGCCAGCTCCAGCACCCGGTGATCGAGCAGCGGCGCGCGCGCTTCCAGACCCACAGCCATGCTGGCGCGGTCAACCTTGACCAGGATATCGTCCGGCAAATAGCCGGTGTAATCATAGTGCAGCATGGCCAGCAGCGGGTCCTGTACATCTGCCCAGTACGAGGGGTCCGAGAGTGGCGTCGCGGCGGCAATCGCACCGGGTACGAATTGATCCACGGTCAGGCATTTATTGAATTTGTTGGCCAAAATTTCCTGCGGAGAGTTGGCCGCCCAGTTACACGAGCGCTGACTGATTTTGCCGAGTTTGCGGGTCCATCGCGGTACGTTCCTGCCCTCATTGGCGTAACTTTTGGCCCACTGCCAGCTGCCGGAGCCCAGCGCACTCGTTACGGGACGGACGACACTCCTGGCGCCTTGCGGTATGCGCTGCACATCCCGCCAGTGGTTCAGGCAGTTCCTGTAGCGCCGGTAGCCGGCCATCTGCTCGTCACCGCCATCGCCGGTCAGTACTACTTTAAGCTGCTCGCGCGCCAGCTTACAGACCAGATACGTGGGTATTTGCGAAGAGTCGGCGAAGGGTTCGTCATAAATTTGCGGTAAATGCTCAACCACATCCAGCGCCTGCTCAGGCGTGATGTACATCTCATGGTGCTCAGTCTTCAGGTGGCGGGCTACAGCAGAGGCATACTCGGCTTCGTTGTATTTCTCTTCCCAGAAACCGATGCTGAATGTCTTGACGGGTCTGTCCGCTACTTTTTGCATCAACGCGACAATGATTGACGAGTCGATACCACCGGAGAGCAGTGCGCCCAGCTCTACATCAGCGACCATGCGGTCGCCAACCGCCTCCTGCAGTACCACATCAAGTTGTTTGATGGCATCTTCGTAACTGCCGCTAAACCGGTTTTTCTCACCGTGTTCAGCCACCGCTTTGGCCGACCAGAAAGGGATCGGTTGCGGTGCCCAGGGTTTACAGTCCTGCGCAAGCTTTAGCAGGCACCCTGGTGGGAGCTTGCGTACGTTGCGATAGATGGAGTGCGGCTGCGAGACCCAGCCATACTGCATATACTGCCCGAGGGCATTGCGGTCCAGCGCGCGATCAAAATCCGGATGTTTGCGCAACGCCTTCAGTTCGGATCCAAACAGGAAACTGTTACCGCACCAGCCATAATACAGCGGCTTTTTACCGACCCGGTCGCGGGCCAGCCACAAACAACGCTCCTTCCTGTCCCACAGTGCCAGCGCGAACATACCTTCAAACTTACTGATCGCGTTTTCCACGCCCAGGTGCTCTACGGCTGCCAGGATGACTTCCGTGTCGGAATGCCCTTTATACGGATAACTCGCCAGCCCGGGTTCCTGCCGCAGGCGGGAGAAATTGTAGACTTCACCATTGAAGGACAGCACGTAGCGTCCAGACGCGGACTCCATGGGCTGGGCACCGGCTTCTGAAAGATCGATGATGGACAAGCGGCGATGGCCAAGAGCCAACGGGAATGAAGAGTCTACCCATACGCCGCCGGCATCGGGACCGCGGTGCACAATCGTGTCTGCCATACTCTGGCAGAGCCGTGCCAGATCATCGTAGGCGCCGCCCTTGTACTGTATAAAACCCGTAATTCCGCACATGGCAATCCGTCTCTTAGGTTCGATTTACAGCCCGTGTGACGACAGCATCCAGCAAGGCAAGATAGTTGCTGACACCACCCTCGACCGAGAAGTCTTCCGCCCGGCCAAGCAGGATGTCCTGGGGCGTGGGGTGATCCAGTTGCGCCAGTATCGCCTGCGCCATACCGCGCGCATCGCCAACTGCAACCAACGGGCCAATTCTGCCATCCTCAAGAATCTCTCTGGAACCACCGGGACAATCTGTACTGACCACCGGACAGGCGCAGCCCAGAGCCTGAATGAGCACGCCTGGCAAGCCCTCATAATGCGAGGATAAGACCAGTACCGAGGCCCGCGCCATAAACTGGTAGGGATTTTCGACAAAGCCAGGCAGATCCACATCTGCCTGGATGCCCAGCGTCTGGGCCAATGCCAGCAGGTCTGCACGCAGTCGGCCCTCTCCCAGGATGACCAAGCGCGCCTCCCTGTCGGCCCTTACAGTGGCAAACGCGCGCAGCAGCGTGCCAAAATCTTTCTGCTCAGTCAGTCGGCCCACCGCCAGAATGACCGGCACGGTGTCTGGCGCAAACCAGGGATGTTGCAAATCCTGCTGTGCGCGGGCACGCAGGTTGTCGTCGACGACTGGATTGTGAATCGTGGTGACAGTGTTCTGCTGCAATCCAATCGTGGTGAGCAAATCGTTTGCCACATCATTGGAAACGGTAACCACAGCAGCGGCAGCGGGATAGGTTCTGTGCACCACCTGCGGCAGATAGCGCCACCGCCATTTGCGAAAATTGGACGGCGCCGCACAGTAGTTGGACAGTGCAATGCGTTCACTGACGACGACCGGCACGCGAGAACCAGATATCCGTGTCGCCCAAATCGCGATGAGATTAGCGTAGGTGAGCGCTGACAGGATCACGTCAGGGCGCACCGTTTCGACATAGTGGCGCAAGGAACGTAGCCGCAGGATTTCCGGGGCAATTTTGCGCGCCAGCAACACCGGGCGCAGCAACACGAAGAAGTCGCGAAGATTACTCATCGCTGCGATCCAGCGCCCCTGCACGTTACCGCTGGCCGCAAGCTCAATCAGATTGGCTCCGGCGGGAATCTCTCCGAGGTAGGCGCCTTTCGCCTGACAGAGCACCAGGTCAACCGTCCGACCCTGTGCCAGGAATCCTTTTACCAGGTGCAGCATCGAGCGCTCGGCGCCACCGCCTTCCAGGGATGGCAAAAACACCGCTATCCTGGTGGCGTGGGTGGCTGCAGATACCGTGTCTTTCATCAGTATGCGATCCTGAAATTCTCAATAGCGCCGGGCGTGCGGCTCGTTAACTGGGTTACTCAATAACAGTGCTATTGGCAGCCAAAAAAGCAGCCACTGATCCCTGGGCCTGGCAATAAGTGTGTCTACGCCGGTCATCATGATGCAGGTGGTGAACACCAGGATGCAGAATACGGTGTAGTCGCCCTGTTGCCGCCCCCGCCACCAGGCGTAGCGCAACGCGACCACCAACACAGCCAGGAACAGGCACAGTCCAATCACTCCGCCCTGCCAGAATACTTGCAGGTAGGCGTTGTGTGCGGTGCCAAAAAGCAGCCTGCTCGCTTCGACCGATACCGTGGCTACCAGACCGTGTCCGGCGATGGGCGCAGCCATGGCCTCAGCCCAGATTTGGGCCCAGATCTCGGGCCGCAAACCGGGCCCCCTGAGCAATGCCTGCTCGACAGGTTCGGGGAACACTACGATTAACGTCCCCGCCAACACGGCCATGATAGCCGAATACAGCACCCTGCCCTTTTTCAGCATCAGGCCCATTAACATCAGCAGGGCGAACAACATCGATACAAACGCGGTTCGACTTTGACCAAACCAGGCGAAACATATGAATACCATGATTGCCAATAAAAACGGCACCCTGTAGACAGGTTTGTTGGTCTGCAGCGCAAATCCCATGGCCAGCAAGGCGAATAGGCCGTACACATTCGCAAACTCGTTGACATTGGTGAGTGAACCAATGCCATTCAACCGGGTGTTGGGAAATGGATTGTCGCGATAGAAGACCAGTAGGCTTAACAACGCTGCCAGCGCTGCCAGCAACACGCAAATCTGCAACATGCGTTGATACCAGACGCTATTCCAGCGGATAAGATAATGCGTAATCGTGATAAAGCTCAGCAGGTAGATAGCTATCGTAAAATTCTGGCCAAACCGATACCAGTCCCGGGGCTCACTCCAGAGCCCACTGAGCAGCAGATAGAGCACATAGACCGCCAGAACCTGGAACAAAGGGTGTCTCCAGATATCCCTGAGACTTGTGACCAATACAAAAATGCCCAGGACAAAAACAACTCTGGCGAAAAATCGATAGGGATCACTATAGTCGTGAAAGATGAAATAACTGCACAAGAACGTGCCGTAGGCTGCCAGTAGCAGGTAGCGGAAGACAGATTTTGAATATTCGGAAAGAGTCAATTCAGTGCTGCCAGGTGAACTCCAATGTCCGTTCCGGAGGTAACGGGCGCACGCACGACCAAAGCCACAAGTACAGATGATGAAGCGCGGCAGTATACACCGAAGGTCTAGGCACAGGTATACTCCCCACCCATCCTGGCAGACACAGCGCATCGGCATGACAGTCCAGCACGAAAATAACGCGCCAATCTCCGTGGAGCTAGTGACCCAGCCCCGGCAACTGCGCCAGTTTCTGGCGTTGCCCCAGCGCATTTACGCGTCAGACCCCGCCTGGATTGCGCCGCTGGGCTTCATGAAGCGCGAACAGCTGTCCCCGAAAAATCACTTCTTCGAACACGCCCGCTGGCGTGCCTGGGTCGCCTATCGACAGGGCGAGCCCGTGGGGCGTATTACCGCGCAGATTGATGAAATGCATCTGCAGCAGCATCACGACAGCGTCGGGTATTTCGGCATGTTGGAGGCGGACAATGATCCCGCCATTTTTTCCGTCCTGTTTGGCGCAGCGCAGGACTGGCTGCGCAGTGAGGGCATGCAGCAGGTGCGTGGGCCTTTCAATCTGCACGTCAATGAGGAGGTCGGGCTGTTGGTGGAGGGCTTCTCCACGCCTCCCTATGTCCTGATGGGTCATGCGAGGCCATGGTACGGACCGGCCGTTGAAGCGCAGGGCTATGTGGGGGTGAAGGACTTACTGGCCTATCATGTACGACCGGATTTTGAGGCGCCACGGGTGATGGAGCGATTGGCCAGCAGGGTTTCGGCGCGGGTCAAAATCCGCCCGGTACGGCGCAAGCGATTATTGGAAGATGCGCTCATCATGCTGGATATCTTCAACGATGCATGGCAAAACAACTGGGGGTTTGTGCCGCTGGCGCAAGCGGAGTGGGTCGAGACCGTCACCACCCTCACCAAGCTGATGCCCGACGACTATATCCAGATCGCGGAGTATGACGGCGAACCGGTCGCGTTCATTGTGGCCCTACCCAATCTTAACGAGGCTACCCGCGATCTCAACGGCCGCTTGCTGCCGTTTGGCTGGGCCAAACTCCTGTGGCGATTGAAGGTGCGCCACCCGCAAACGGCCCGAGTTCCCTTGATGGGCGTGAAGCAGAGCTATCAGCATTCCCGCCTTGGACCGACCCTGGCCTTCATGGTCATCGATGCCATCCGCAAGGCACTGCATGCGCGGGGTGTGCGGGATGTCGAGATGGGCTGGATACTGGAGGACAACGAAGGTATGCGCAATATCATTGAAACCATTGGCGGCACGGCGTATAAACGCTACCGCGTCTATCAAAAAGAATTATAGCAATGCACCTGGACCCTGAAACGCATCGAATGACCGCCATTGTGCTCGCGGGCGATCGCACCAAGTCTGACTCCCTGATCAATCACACCAAAGCTGGCAGCAAGGCGATGATCGATCTGGACGGCACACCGATGGTGCGCAGGGTACTCAACTGCCTGCGGGTTTCCCGCGTGGTGCACAGGATTTGCATGACCGGGCCTGAGGCCAGTGAAGTGGCTACCGATGCGGCCCTGCAAAAGTGGATAGACGATGGCGAGATCATCTGGAGCGAACCCAGTGTGAGTCCCAGCACCAGCGCCTACCTTGCGATGCTGAAGTTGCCTCCGGAAGAAGCGGTGCTATTGACCACGGCGGATCATCCTCTGCTGACTCCCGAAATCGTTGACGCTTTCGGTCGCCAGAGCCTGGCGGACGATGTCGATGTGACGGTAGGCCTGGCGCCCTATGCACTCGTCGCCGAGGCCTACCCCGGCATCCGCAAAACCGTACTGCACTTCAGTGACGGCGATTTTTGCGGGTGTAACCTGTTCGCCTTCATCACACCGGAAGGACGCCGCGCCGCCAAATTCTGGCGTAAGATCGAGCAGGAGCGCAAGAAACCCATGGTGGTGATTGGTTTGCTGGGCTGGTGGGCCGTCATACGCTACCGCCTGGGGATGCTGTCGCTGGAAGAGGCCTTGGCCAAACTCAGTAAGCGTCTGGGATTGCGTATGCGCGCCGTGATTTTGCCTTACGCGAACGCTGCGATAGATGTGGATTCCATTGCTGATCTGATGCTGGTGCAGGGTGCGCTGGAGAAAGCTGCGGCGGAAGACGCCTGAGCGGGTTGCCGCTGACCTCGAGCATCCCGTAGTAGTGTCTGAGCCTGGATCCTCGTTCTGACATTTCCGGTCTGTTTGCGCCATCGGCTCCGGCCGGGAAGGCTTTTTAGCCTACTTACCCCATACACGTATTCGAAAAAGCCATCCCGACCGGAGCCATGATTCCGATCTCTGCACGGAACAACGGCTCGAGCGCACGGAATGAGGGATCGGGTGTCGGGTGTGCAATTCGTTGGCGAGTATCGGGTGGCCCGCATAGGGGAAGCCGGCGAATTGCACACCCGACGGCCGAGCCCGTCTCATCGAATGATCTACCTTCCAGTATCGAGGAAGTCGCCACACCCGACACCCGATCCCGCCAACCAGAACGATCCTCCTCGAATCGACACGTTGCAGGGTTAACCTGTGGAGATCACACAACTAGTGCCGGTCGATTCGCAAAGTCCGGCATTCTCCCTCGCCAAACCTTCCCGCCCCGGCCTCGTAGCGCCGACTTTTAATACACACCTGCCAACCCCCCCCGCTGCGTTCTACCTCGTAGCGGTTGTAGTGGGCGATATCAGCTCCGTGCAAGCCCAGGGCAGAGGCAGAAGGGACGGCGATGACCGGCAGTGTGCCGTGTCGGGTGTGCAATTCGCTGTAATGCGCGCGGTGGCCGTGACCGTGCAATACCAGTTCAGCGCCATGTTCCTCAAGCAACGCCTGTATCTGCGGCGCGTCCGTGAGCCGCTTACGCCATTTTTCCTGCCCCGTTATGGGGCAGTGGTGCAGGTAGACGACACGGAACAGGCCGACCTCCCGCGTACGTTGCAATAGCCCCGGCAGCAGACTCAACTGCTGTGCACCGAGGGTGCCTGTGGCCAGCAGCGGTGGCTTGGGGCATGCGGTGGACAGGCCAATGAACGCGATAGCGCCGCGTACGCGCAGACTCGGAAAGGGCGCTGTCCCCCTGTTGTCGCTGCTTGGCTCATCAGAGGCCATATAGGGTTGCCACAGCGCAAAGGTGTCCTGCCAGGGCGCTGCCACACAGGCATCATGATTGCCGGGCACCAAGGCTACCTGGCTGGGATCGCCCAGCATCAGTAGCCAGTCCCGGGCTTGTTCGAACTCCTGCGGTAAGCCGATATGCGTTAAATCGCCTGTGACCAGCAGTTGGTCCAGTTCGGTGTCCCCCAGATCGCGCTGCAGCGCCGCCAGCACTTCCCGGCGGTGCTCGAAGCGGCGCTTGTGGCGCCACGAGAGGTAACCCAAGGCTCGTTTGTTGAGCAAGTCCTGCCAGCGTACATCGGCGAGTGAGCTGAGGTGGGGGTCTGAAAGTTGTGCGAAGCGCTGCGGCATGGCTTGGTATTCCTCGTCGCCGATCAGTGGCCGTTAAGTGCGGCGGATGATGGCGCCCAGTTCTGCCAGTTTGGTGTCGATGTTGGCGTAGCCGCGATCGAGGTGGTAGACCCGGTCGATGGTGGTGTCGCCATCGGCCGCCAGCGCGGCAATGATCAGTGACGCCGAGGCGCGCAGGTCGGTAGCCATCACCTGTGCACCCTGTAAGCGCTCGCGTCCGCGCACGATAGCGGTGTGGCCCCGCAACTCAATGTCGGCCCCCATGCGCTGCAATTCTGCCACGTGCATAAAGCGGTTTTCGAAGATGTTCTCCACCACGGTGGCAGAGCCTTCCGCCAGTGCATTGAGGGCCATGAACTGCGCCTGCATGTCGGTGGGAAAGGCCGGGTAAGGGGCGGTTTGTATATTGACTGCTGTGCAGCGCTTGCCGCCGGTATCGAGATGAATCCAGTCGGGCCCCAGTTCCAGCCGACAGCCCGCCTGTTCCAGCTTGCCCAGCACGTGGTGCAGAAAGTCAGGATTGGTGTCCAGCACCTTGATCGCTCCGCGCGTGGCAGCAGCCGCGACCAGGAAGGTACCGGTTTCAATGCGGTCCGGCGGCACCCGGTGGCTGGCACCGTGCAGGTGTGCCACGCCGACAATCGATATGGTACTGGTGCCGGCGCCGGTGATGGTGGCGCCCATGGCCGTGAGCAGCAGCGCCAGGTCGCCGATCTCCGGTTCCAGCGCGCAGTTTTCCAAGGTGGTGACGCCCTCGGCCAGGGCGGCGGCCATCAGCAGGTTTTCAGTGGCCGTCACCGAGGGCACGTCAAAGGCGAAGTGTGCCCCACGCAAGCGTGTCGCCTTGGCCTTGATATAACCCGCCTCGATATGGATTTCCGCGCCCAGGGCCTCCAGCCCGGCGATATGTTCATTGACCGGTCGGGAGCCAATCGCACAACCCCCCGGCAGGGACACATCCGCCTCGCCAAAGCGGGCCAGCAGCGGCCCGAGCAAGAGTATCGAGCCGCGCATGGTTTTGACGAACTCATAGGGCGCGCGCACCGAGTGTACCTTGCTGCTGTCGATGACCAGTTCAGTGCCGGAGCGCTCCACCTGGGTGCCGAGCAGTTCCATCAGGCGCAGCGCGGTGCTGATATCGCGCACGCCGGGTATATTGCTGATGTGCAGCGGCTCTGGCGTCAACAGTGATGCCGCAATAATCGGGAGCGCCGCGTTTTTGGCACCGGCCACGCGCACTTCTCCGCGCAAGGGGCCATTGCCGGTGATGAGAATCTGTTCCATTACTGAGTCTTGCCAGGAGTGATGAGACCGGCAGCTACGAGGCCGGTATAGGCGGCGATAATCGCATCGATTTGTGCGCGGGTATGCGCTGCACTCACGCTGTTGCGTAACAGGAAATTGGTTGAGGGTGAGGCCGGTGGGATCACCAGGTTGACGTACACCCCGGCTTCCATCAAGGCTTTCCAGCAGTCGATGGTACGCGAGCGATCGGTCATCTCCACTGCCACCACCGGGCTGGCGGTGGGGCCGACCGGCAGGCCCAGGGATTTCAGTCCGTCGTACAGACGGTTGGCGTTGTCCCACAACTGCTGGCGCAGCTGGGGTTCGGTCGCGATGATCTGGAGCGCGGCGCGGGTGGAGGCGATGACGGAAGGCGAGGAGGAAGCGGTGAACATATAGGCGTTAATGCAAAAGCGGATAGCCTCCAGTTCCGGGTGGCGACTGACACAGAACCCACCGATGGCTCCGAGGCTCTTGCTGAAGGTGCCGGCAAAGAAATCGACATCCGCTTCCACGCCAGCGGCCTGCGCTGCACCGCGTCCGGTTGCGCCCAGCACGCCCATGGAATGCGCTTCGTCCAAAAACAGAAAGCCGCCGTACTCACGCTTGACCGCGGCAATCTCTTGCAGCGGCGCGACATCGCCCAGCATGGAGTAAATGCCCTCGGCGATAATCAGGGCTTGGCTGGCGCGATCGCCCAGGCGCCGCATGCGCTTGGCGAGGTCTTCTGAATTGTTGTGTTTGTAGCGAATGACCTCGGCGCCGCTCTGCTTAACGCCGGAGTAAATGCTGGCGTGGCTATCGGCGTCCAACAGGATGACATCGCCTGGTCCAGCCAATGTAGCGCACATGCCCATGGTGGCGGCATAGCCAGTCGAGAAAACGATAGCGTGGTCTACACCATAAAACTGGGCGATTTCTGTTTCCAGTGACCGATGCTCAGCGAAGGTGCCGTTGGCCAGACGCGAGCCGGTGGTACCGGTGCCCCAGCGTGCCGCTGCATCCTGCGCTGCTTTGATACAACGCGGGTCATACGACAGACCCAGGTAATTATTGGTGCCAGCCAGAATAACGTTGCGACCCTGCACGACACCTTCTGTGGCAGACAAAATCTTTTCAGTGACGGCGCCAAACGGCTCAACCTCGCGTGCCGCAAGTTCGGCCTGAAAATCGGCCATGACCTGAAATTTATCGAACAGCATGGGTGTAACCTTCCTCGCGACGTGCCCGGTAATGCTCAGAGATTCAATTCCCGGACTTTTTTTGCCAGATCGCCGATGGTGTTCACGTCCGGAAGAATGTTCAAGGGGATGGAAATGTCGAAGTGATCCTCGATTTTTTCAATGAATTCCATCACTTCCAGTGAGCTGAGCCCAATATCGGCCACCAGCGCGGTACTTTCCGACAGCACCAGCTTGTTTTTGTTCTGTGACTCCAGCGCACTGTAGAGGAAGGTCAGGTATTCCTGATAATCAGTCATGTCAAAGCCACCCTTGCGTCGGTCAAGGTAAGTCGCTAGATTTCGAAGGCTGGAACTATACCCACGGAAGATTGTTAATGCCAGTAGTTTGGTTGATCGACGCCTACCGCGCAGGTGAGCGAGGGCAGGTGCGTGCCCTCGTCGACGCACTGGGCTGGCCCTGTGAAACCAAAGTGCTGGGCTATCGCAAGCCGGTATTTTTGCCGCATGTACTGGGGCAGTCGACCCTGCGGGGAATCACCGCCGAATCCGCTGTCCAACTGTGTCCGCCCTGGCCAGATCTGGTAATCAGCTGCGGAGTGCGCAATGAGCCGGTGTGCCGCTGGATTCGCGCGCAGTCCGGTGGTCGCACGCGTTACGTCCATATCGGCCGCCCGTGGGCGGCATTGGATTTGTTCGACCTGGTCATTACCACCGGGCAATACCGCGTACCGCCCCACCCCAATGTCCTCAATAATATGCTGACCCTGCACGGTGTATCACCGCCGCGTCTGGCCCAGGCACAGGCCGCATGGGAGTCCACTTTCGCGGCATTACCGCGGCCGCGGTTCGGTGTCATGGTGGGTGGCGATAGTGGCCCGTTTACCCTGGGCCCAAAGGCCGCTGGTCGCTTGGGCAGAGAAGCCTCGCAACTGGCGCGGGCCCACGGTGGCTCGCTGTTGGTGTCTACCAGTGCACGCACCGGCTCGGCTGCGGTGGATGCACTGGAGGCTGCTATTGCGGCGCCAAGTTATTTCTATCGCTGGCAGGAGGGGGATGCGGACAACCCGTACATGGGTATATTGGCGTGGGCCGACCGCATGATTGTCACCGGGGACAGTATCGCGATGCTGTCCGAAGCCTGCGCGACGGGTAAACCGGTGACCATGTTCGATCTGGGCGGTATGCGCGATCTGCAGGATGAATCTGTACGCGATTTTCGCCTGGGCGGCGCGCTTTACGCCCTGCTGCTGCGCTGGTGTTGGCAGCGCTTGAGCCGGGACATCACACTGGTGCATCGGCAACTGCGTGCGGAGGGCTGCGCCGTATGGACAGAAGAGGTACTGGTGACAGCGCGGATACCCGCCCAAACCGACATGCAGCGGGCAGTCTGTGCTGTGCGCAAGCTACTTGGCGAGGTCTGATTGCCCGGCCGAGTCCAATAGCACGGCACCGGCGCCTGTCATCTGGTATACCCGGTCGGCGGCCTCTACCATGGCACGATTGTGGGAGATGGCCAGGATCGTGAGTTGTCCCTTTAGCGCTGCCAGCGTTTGCCTGACAGCGTCTTCAGTATCTCTGTCCAGGGCGCTGGTTGCCTCGTCCAGAATTAGCAGTCGGGGTTGGTGAATCAGCGCCCGTGCGATGACGATGCGCTGGCGTTGGCCGCCAGAGAGTTTACCGCCGCGTTCCCCGACAATGGTATCCAGTCCCTGTGCCAGTTGGCCGACGAACTCCCAGGCCCCGGCGGCGCGCAGTGCCCGCTCCACATCAGCGGCGGTCAGGGCGGGATCACCCAGGGTTACGTTGTGCACGATGCTGTCGTGCAGCAGGATGGTGTCCTGTGGTACGTAGCCGATCATCCGCCGCCATTGCGTGATGTCGATGTCCTGTAGCGGGATGCCGTCCAGCAGCACCGCGCCACGTTGGGGCCGCAATAAGCCGATCGCCAAGTCGATGATGGTGGTCTTGCCGGACCCCGAAGGCCCCACCAGAGTGGTCAACGAAC
>JANNVJ010000067.1:0-17968 GCA_031414375.1 Haliea sp. | reverse complement strand
TTGGTATCGTTGCTCTTGGGTGAGCTGTGTGTAATGTCTCATCAATGCTTCTCATTCTTGCCGGAACGAAGAGCAGAGATGCTACCGCAGCTCGCCCTCTATTCCGACTCATGAGTTGCACTTACGAATTGAATCCGCGTTACAATAAAGGGAGCAATACCATGACACAGACATTTATCCGCAAGACTCTGCCGTTGGCTGTCGTGCTGGCATCTGGCCTGGCTGCCAGCAATGCCATGGCGCAATTGGAGGAGGTCATAGTCACGGCGCAGAAACGCGTTGAATCGTTGCAGGATGTGCCGATAGCCATCAGCGCTTTTAATTCCGCCGACATCGAAGCCATGGGGCTTATCGATGCCAAGGACATAGGCATGGCCTCGCCCTACCTGCAAATGCCCGCGTATCCTTTCTCCAACAATAACCTGGCGATATTTATCCGCGGTATTGGTAATGCGGACTCCATTGTTATCACCAAGGATCCCACGGCGGGCCTGTATTACGACGGTGTGTACGCAGCGCGTTCCACTGGCCTGTTGGCGGATCTGTCTGATCTGGAGCGGGTAGAGATCCTGCGCGGCCCCCAGGGTACTCTGTACGGCCGCAACACCACGGCCGGTGCGATCAACTTCATTAATGCCAAACCTACGGGGGAGTTCGGCTTCAAACAGAGCCTGAGCGCGGGTAATTACGATAGCTGGCGCTCCGTCAGTCACCTGAACCTGCCCGATGCGTCGGGTTTCAAGACCAAGTTGACGGCCACGTTCTCCGACCGCGACGGCTGGGTGCAAAATGAGGGTGCCAATGAGGTTCCCGGCTATGAGTACAACGATTACAACAAAAAGGAAGCCGAGGGTTACCGCGCGGCCTTTCGCTACGACGGTGTCGAGAAACTGCTGGTGGATTACAGCTATGATTACTCAGATGTCACCTCCACGCCGGGCTATTTCCAGTATGGCGGCGAGACCGGTGGTTTTACGGCGCTCGGCGCACCCATTACCAATAGTTTTACCGACCGCCTGAAGAATACCCGCACGCCCACCGGTGGCGAGCAGTTTGCTTATTACCTGCCCGACTCCACCACCGAAGTGCAGGGGCACAATCTCACGGCAAGTTATGATCTTAATGACAAGCTGACGCTTAAGTCGATTACCGGCTACCGTGAGTTTGACGATGATGTCTCGCAGAATTTTTCCCAGTCGTTTGGGGGCGCGGGACCCTTTGAGACGTATACCAGGACGGACCACGATCAGTTCACGCAGGAATTGCAACTGATTGGCAGTGCCGACCGACTCCAGTACGTGGGTGGACTGTATTATTTCACCGAGGATGGCGACCAGAAAGAACGGCAGTACCTGGACCGTGCCAGTGTCGATGAGCTAGGTATTTACGCGTTCGACTTTATCACTATGGCACCCTGCACCGATGGTTCCACGCCGGGCCCTATTTGCACCAACTTTGGCGCGACGTATCCGAACTACCTGGGTGAGTACGCGGTGAAAACAGACGTGGAATCCTGGGCGGGCTACGGCCAGGCGACCTATACGCCGGATATACTGGATGATAAGTTGGACCTGACCCTGGGTTTGCGCTACACCGATGACGACCGCAGTGCCACGCGCAGCAATGATGGTTGGATTTTCAATGCTTTCGCGCCGGGCAAAACAGACGCCCAGAAGGATAAGGTTGATTACACCGCCGTGGCAGACTACAACTGGACCGATGAGTTCTCTACCTACGCCAAGGTGTCCACAGGCTTTCGCTCTGGCGGCTCCAGTCGCAATGGCCTGGATTTCAATAAACCCTTTGACAGTGAAGAGCTGACGTCCTATGAACTGGGCTGGAAATCAGAGTTGCTGGAGCAGCGCCTGCGCATCAATGGCGCCGCGTACTACATGCAAAACACCGATATTATTCTCGATTACCTGCCCGATCCCTTCGGCAATCCGGCAGCGGTGGAGTCGTTTAATTCGGGTGACGCCGATGTGTCTGGTCTGGAAGTCGATGTACAGGGGGCTATTACCGACGAGTTCCTGGTCGGCGTGAGTTTCTCTTACCTGGATTACGATTTCAGCAATGTCGATTTCCCGGATGGCTCTGACCATACCGACACCACTGAGTTGGTCTGGGCGCCGGAATATGCCTACGCGATTACGGGAGACTATAACCTGCCGGTCAGTGTTGGGGAGGTTCGGTTCCATCTGGACTACTCCTGGCAGGATGAGCAGTTTGCCCTGGCCAACACCGATGGTGGTGAGGTTGTAGTGGCTGACTATGGCTTGTTGAATGCTCGTGTCAGTTTGGCGGATGTTGAAATGGCCGGGCATAACTGGCAGTTCGCCGTGTGGGGCAGAAACCTGACTGACGAGGACACGGCCAATTACCAGATCGGCTCCACGGCCGCGACCTACCTGGCGCCGCTGATGTACGGCGCTGAGGTGATCTTCGAGTTCTAGCGTTCGCGTTGCACGTCTGTCATAGAAGGGGTTGCCCGGCGGCAGCCCCTTTTTTTGTGCGTCGAAAACGCGAAAACGCTGCGCACCGCCCAATACTTGAACGCCCCTAAAACATACTGTATGTTCAAACCCCATTGTCAGAGGTAATCCCGTGAGCAGTCTTGAACAGTTTCGCAAGGAAACACGCGTCTGGCTGGCAGAAAATTGTCCTCAAACCATGCGCACTCCCGTCAAGGGCTTTGAAGACTTTTACAGCGGCGGACGTAAGCCCGAGATCACCCATCCGGACCAGCAGATATGGTGCGACCGCATGGCGGCCCGCGGCTGGACTGTCCCCCATTGGCCCGCGGAGTACGGTGGCGGTGGTCTGGACAACGCACAGGTCAAGATTCTTGGCGAAGAGATGGCCGCGCTAGGTGCACGGCGGCCGCTGGACAGCTTCGGCATTTCCATGCTCGGACCAGCCCTGCTGCATTTTGGGTCAGAGGAGCAAAAAAAAGAGCACCTGCCGAAAATTGTGCGCGGCGAAATTCGCTGGTGCCAGGGTTACTCCGAGCCCAATGCCGGTTCTGACCTGGCCAGTCTCGCTACCTCGGCGCAAGATAAGGGCGACCATTATCTGATCAATGGCCAGAAAATCTGGACCTCCTACGCCGACAAATCCGATTGGATATTTTGTCTGGTGCGCACGGACAATTCAGGTAGCAAGCACGAGGGCATCAGCTTTGTGTTGTTCGATATGGACCAGCCCGGCGTTACCGCTCGCCCCATCAAGTTGATCAGTGGCAGTTCGCCTTTTTGCGAAACATTTTTTGACAATGCCATCGCGGACAAGAAAAATCTGGTGGGTGAGGAGGGTAAAGGCTGGACCATCGCCAAGTATCTGCTGACGCACGAGCGTGAAATGATTTCCGGTTTCGGCGCCGCGCCGAAAAAATCCGTTGGGCAATTGGCCGTGGAAGCCATGGGCACTGACGCCTCCGGTCGCCTCGCCAACTCTGTACTGCGCCAGAACATTGCCCAGTACCAGCTCGACACACTGGTGTTCGGTGCCACGATGGCGCGGGTCGGCGACGAGGCCAAGGCCGGGCAGGGTCTTGGTGCGGCCTCGTCCATTTTCAAATACTACGGCACAGAACTGAACAAGCGACGCAACGAGCTCAACCTGGCGGCTTGCGGGGAGACGGCATTGGGTTGGGAAGGGCCGGAGTATCGAGACGGTGCGACGAGTCGCGATTGGCTGCGTTCCAAGGGTAACTCCATCGAGGGCGGTACCTCGGAAGTACAGTTAAACATTATCGCCAAGCGTGTACTGGGACTTCCCGACGCATAGTCACGGGCACAGTCACGGCCACACACAGGAGCAGTGCAGTATGGCATTGGTGTTAAACGAAGAGCAGGTGATGCTCAAAGAGTCCGCCGCGGGCTTTCTGGCACAGAAGGCCACGGTGACGCATCTGCGCGCACTGCGCGACCATGCCAGTGCGCGTGGCTTCAGCGACGAAGTATGGCGCGAGATGGTGCAGATGGGTTGGGCCGGCATCGCCATTCCCGAATCCTTCGGTGGCCTGGGTTACGGCTATACCGGTCTGGGGCTGGTGCTGGAACAGGCGGGGCGCAATCTCAGCGCCAGCCCGCTGCAATCCACCGTGCTGGTGGCCGCCACCGTCATTGGCGAGTTGGGCAGTGCGCAGCAGAAGGAACAGCTGTTGGCCGCTATCGCGGCCGGTGTGCAATTGGTCAGTCTGGCGCTGCAAGAAGGACCGCACCACGCCCCGCTGCAGACTGCAATGAGTGCCACTACCGACGGCGCTCACTACGTGCTTAACGGTACGAAAGTGCTGGTACTGGATGCCGCTGCGGCGCACACGTTTATAGTCATTGCGCGTACCAGCGGTGCGCCTGGCGATGAGCGAGGACTGAGCGCCTTCGTACTGGATGCTGCGACTCCCGGACTCACGCTGGAGCGGCGCAGCCTGGTGAATTCGCGCAGCGTAGGCGCACTGGTGCTGAAAGATTGTCGGGTCAGCGCAGCCAACCTGATGGGAGTACCAGGAGCAGCTTGGGGTGGACTCAATCGAGCCCTGGATATTGCCAACATTGGCTTGGCCTCGGAACTGCTTGGCCTCTCGCTGGAAGTGTTTGAGCGCACCATGCGCTACCTCAAGGAGCGCAAGCAGTTTGGTCGGGTGATTGGCTCCTTTCAGGGTTTGCAGCATCGCGCTGCAGCGCTTTTTGCTGAGTTGGAGCTGGCACGTTCAATTGTCTTGCAGGCTTTGCATGCGATTGATAACGACGAGCGGGAGCTGTCTCTGCTGGCGAGTGCCGCCAAGGCCAAGTTGTGTGAGGTGGCCCAGCTTGCAACGAATGAGGCGATTCAGATGCACGGTGGCGTCGGCATGACTGACGAGTACGAGATTGGTTTTTTTATCAAGCACGCCCGGGTAGCCCAGCACACCTTCGGCGACTACAACTATCATCTGGACCGCTTTGCCCTGCTCAGCGGTTTTTAAGCATTCGAGCACGATGGAACCGACGCCATAATGAGTCCAGAACTAGTACGGTTTGATGAAGTCGTGGCCGCGCTCACTGCTAAGGGGCAGCCCTTTGAGCTCAACACGGTGCAGTTGGCCGGTGTTGAGTACCTGAATTTTGCCATGCTACCCGCCAACCTTGGCCAGTACTTTCTGGTTATGTTGCAGCATGCGCAAAAGGATTTCGCCGTCTATCTGAACGAGCGCTATACCTTCGCTCAGGGCTACCAGCACAGCTGTCAATTCGGCGCTGCGCTGGTGCAGCGCTATGCGCTGGCCAAGGGCGATCGTGTAGCTATCCTCAGCCGCAACAATCCGCAGTGGATGATGGCATTTATCGGCGTCACTGCAGTCGGCGGAGTGGCCGTGCCGATGAACGCCTGGTGGACCACCGAGGAACTGGATTACGGCTTTGCTGACAGTGGTGCCAGGATCGTGGTGGCCGATCGCGCACGGGTGGAGCGCCTGCTGCCCATTATCAAAAAGCACGGTCTGCAGATCATCTCCATCGATGATTGCAGCGGACTCGGTGTAGAGCACATCCCCTTTGCCGATTTGCTGCAGGAATTTACCGCCGCCAGCATGCCCGAGGTACAGGTGAGCCTGGAGGATCATGCCACGATCATGTACACCTCCGGTTCCACCGGTTATCCCAAGGGTGCGCTGTCGTCGCACCGTGGTGTGTTATCTGCGCTGTACAGCTGGATGTGCCTCGGCGTCGCCACCAAGATCGCCGGTACGCAGGCGACGAGGGAGGAGGGACTGCCGCCTGCCGCGCTGGTGACGATACCGTTATTTCACTGCACCGCTAGTCACTCGGCCTTCATGCTTTCCCTGGTGGTGGGCCGCAAGATGGTGATCATGCACAAGTGGGATGCTCAGGAGGCCCTGCGCCTGATCGAGCAGGAACGTATCACCTGGTTCAATGGCGTGCCCACTATGTCGGCGGAACTGCAGGCGGCGGCCGAAACTACCCACCGCGACATTTCTTCCCTGACTGAAATCATGGCTGGCGGCGCCGCGCGTCCACCCGACCAGGTAAAAAAAATCAGTGGTACTTTCAAAAAATCCGCACCGGGTATCGGCTATGGCCTGACCGAAACCAACGCGCTGGGCACGGTTAATGCCGGTGCGTTTTACATCGCCAGGCCAGACAGTGCTGGTCGCGCGGTACCCGCAGTGACTGAATTTAAAGTCATAGGCGAGGATGGCAGTGAACTAGCGCAGGGCGAACGTGGCGAGCTGTGTATCAAGTCGCCCGCCAATGTTCTTGGTTACTGGAACAAACCAGACGCAACGGCGGAAGCATTTGTGGGTGGCTGGTTTCACACTGGCGATGTGGCTTACCTCGACGCAGAGGGATTCCTCTACATCGTCGATCGGATCAAAGACATTATCATCCGCGGCGGCGAGAATATCAGCTGCCTGGAAGTGGAGGCAGCGATTTATGCTCATCCCAGTGTCCATGAAGTTGCGGTGTTCGGGCTGCCGGATGATCGCCTTGGAGAGATCGTCGGCGCCGCCGTGGTGGTGCGGGAGGGAGTGTTTTTGACGACAGATGAGCTGCGCGCCTACCTTGGCAAACATCTGGCATCATTCAAGATACCGACCCGTATCTGGTTTCGGCATGAGCAGCTGCCGCGTATAGCCTCTGGCAAAATCTTCAAGCGGCAGATCAAGGCAGACTACACTGCCGAACTACAAGGAGAATGACAATGGATTTAGGCATCAGCACCAACGTGGCACCACTACTGGCAGAGGTAAAGCGCTTCATCGAGGAAGACATCCATCCGGTGGAGTACGACTACTACGCCGATATCGCAGTCGGTGATCGCTGGCAGTTTACACAGCGCCAGACCGACATCCGGGAGGGACTGAAAACCAAGGCCCGCGCCAAGGGCTTGTGGAATTTCTTCCTCACCGATGGTCATGCGGGATCCGGTCTGAATACAGTGGAATACGCCTATCTCGCCGAGGAAATGGGCAAGTCGCATATGGCTGCGGAAGTCTTTAACTGCGCGGCGCCCGATACGGGCAATATGGAAGTGCTGCACAAGTACGGTACCGAGGCCCAGAAAAAGCAGTGGCTGGAGCCGTTACTGAACGGTGAGATCCGTTCGGCCTTTGCCATGACCGAGCCTGGGGTGGCTTCCTCCGATGCCACCAACATCTGCACCACGGCGGTGCTCGATGGTGATGAATGGGTCATCAACGGTGAGAAGCACTATATCTCCGGCGCTGGCGATCCACGCTGCAAGATTATGATCGTGATGGTGAAGACCGAGCCCGATGCGCCGAAGCACTTGCAGCAGTCGCAGATATTGGTGCCCATCAACACGCCGGGGTTTGAGAATCTCCGCCCCATGAACGTGTTTTCCATGGATGATGCACCGCACGGCCATATGCACCAGAAGTTCACCAACGTGCGGGTGCCCAAGGAGAATATTCTGCTGGGCTCTGGTCGCGGCTTTGAGATTTCCCAAGGCCGCCTCGGGCCAGGGCGCATACACCATTGCATGCGTGCCATCGGCGCCGCCGAAAAGGCGCTGGAGCTAATGTGTAACCGCGCCGTCTCGCGCACCGCCTTTGGCAAACCGCTGGCGCGACTCGGTGGCAATATCGATATCATTGCCAACGCGCGTATGGACATTGAACAAGCGCGCCTGCTCACGCTGAAGACGGCGTGGATGATGGACAATGTGGATGCCAAGGAGGCCCGGGTGTGGATATCCATGATCAAGACCGCCGTGCCCAACATTTCCATTCGTATCGTGGACGAAGCCATCCAGATGTTCGGGGCACTGGGCGTCTCCCAGGACACACCGCTGGCGAACATGTACATGGCGCAGCGCACACTGCGTCTGGCGGATGGTCCCGACGCCGTGCATCGCATGGTGGTGGGCCGCAATGAACTGAAAAAGTACATTGCACCGCAGTAACGGTGTCCCGGCCATCCCTTTTTTTGGCAGACCTCTTCCCAAAAGTTTCTCACTGGAGTAGCGTCGAAAGCATAACAATATAATTAGGGGACGATTCGATGACTGGACGTAGCCGACAATGCTTGCAAACAATCACTGCGCTGGCGCTTTTGGCTGCTGCTCCCCAGGCTGTTATAGCAAGCAATGGCCTGGAGGAAATTATCGTTACCGCCACCAAGCGCGAATCTGCGCTGCTGGAAACCCCCGCGTCGATCAGTGCCTTCGACAGTAGCATGCTCGATCAGCTGGGTATCGGCGACAGCCAGGACCTGGTGGCTCATACACCCTCCCTCTCTATTACAGCCTTCACGGTGAGTATTCGCGGCGTGGGACGGCCGAACCTGGCCGTGGGCTCGGAACCTGGCATTGGCATTTACTGGGACGGGGTCTACAACACCGAAAACACCGTGTTCAATCTTTCGGAGTTCATGGATATCGAACGTATCGAGGTGTTGCGGGGGCCGCAGGGCACTCTGTACGGACGCAACTCAGTGGGTGGGGCTGTCAGCTTCATCAGCAAGCGGCCGGGTGAGGAGTGGGGCGGTAACGTGACGACGCAACTGACCAATTACGATGGCGTGCTGTTGCAGGGTTTGACCAGTGGTCCGGTCACCGACAAAACCAGTGTATTGCTCGGCGCCTCCTACATAGGGCGCGATGGATTCCAGGAGAACACCTACAACGGCAAGAAATATGATGAGGACGAAACGCCCTACGGTACGTTCAGCCTGGAGCACCAGACCACCGAACGCTGGAACACCGTGCTCAAGATGTTGGGCGCAGACCGCAAGTACCGACAGAGCAACAACGGTTACATCCTCGAGCCATTTTCACGGGAGTTGAACCAGATTGTGTACAGCCAGGATTCTGGCGCGCCTATCAGTGTGCCCGGCATGTTCCCCGCGCAAAATTTTGTCAATATGCGCCAGGGTCTGGCGGTGGAGAATCCCGCGCTGCGCGATGAAAACAAGGTCAGGCAGGATGTTGATCCCGAGCTGAAGAATCGGCTCTGGTCGGCATTCGTGAACAGTGAATACAGCGCCGACACCTATACTCTCAAGTACACAGGTGGTTATCAACGGTATTGGTTTGACACCACCTCGGATGCCGACGCCAGCGCAGCGGAGGATTCGGGGGTGGACTGGACCAAGATCATCAACTTTACCGGTGCCCCGGTTTCCAATGCCACGGGATATACGATAACGCCGGCCAACATGACGTTTGATGTCAATCAGGAAGCCACCTTTGACTCCCACGAACTGCAGTACTCCTCCGAGTGGGACGGCGATTACTCACTGCTGGCAGGGCTTTATTACTACCACAGCGATGAAGAGCAGGTGGCGAGTTTTCACGAGGCGAACGATGAATTGATGGCAACGTATGCCTACTTCGGCAATATTTTGGGTAAGCCTGTGAGTGACAACAACGTCCTGTACCGTGGCGATGCGCATGTCGATACGACCTCGTACGCATCCTACGGGCAATTGAAGTGGGACTGGACGGACGAAACTGCCCTCACGGCCGGCCTGCGCTACTCCTACGATGATAAAAAAGGTGGCGACAACACCTTCGTGCAGTTCGTCGGCAATGTTGATGACCCAACGGTGTTCAGAACACAGGAGGATACCTGGGACAAGTGGACCTGGCGGTTGGGTGTGGACCATTTCCTGGCGCCGGAGCACTTCCTCTATGGCTTTATCGCCACGGGTTATCGCTCGGGGGGTTTTAACTTCCAGAAGCCCATCGCCAGCACGCTGGTTGATGTGGTGAAGCCGGAGGAAATTATTTCCTACGAAGTCGGTTACAAGGGGAAGATGCTGGACAACCGCCTGAGCCTGGCGTCGTCGGTTTATTATTACGACTACACGGATTTGCAGGTGATCAAGCAGGACGTCGAAAATGGCATTGCCCTGAATACGTTTGTGAATGCCAAGGACGCTCGCGCCATGGGCTTGGAAATGGAAGCGCAGGCGCTGCCGGTTGACGAGGTGATGCTCAGTGCGACCTATTCCTACAATAATACCGAGTACAAGACCTTCGCCAGCAAGGATGCCAATGCCTGCACCCTTGGCCCCTACGCCGTGGGCAATACCCAGGCACCCTTGTGCACGGACGAACTGGATCTGCAGGGCAATGAATTTGCGCTCACCCCGGAAAACAAGGTGTCACTGAACGCCACCTATTTCTGGGACATGTTCGAGCTGGACTGGTCCGTAACCGGCAGCTATTCCTACCAGGGCAATCAATGGATGAGCCCGTTCAATGACCCGCTGTACGATAAGGTCAGCAGTTGGGACCGCTGGGATGCACGCATGACTGCAGCTGACAAAGAGAAAATTTGGGAAGTCACCGCCTTCATCAAGAACATCACCGACGATCGGGAAATCGTCACCCTCGGCCGTCCCAGTACGGTCACCCATAATGCGCAAACCGGCCTGACTGATCCGCGTATCTATGGGCTGCGGCTGGATTACCATTTCTGACCCCGGACAGCGTGACAAATACAGGACGGTTGGCATGAAATCCTGGCAGCGCTATTCACTGTGCATTGCATTAGGACTGGTCGGCGGCGTGGTTTTTACCGTGCACCAGGTTCGCAGCGGGCTGGCTGAAGGGGCCATCACCAATGGCGCATGGACCACAGGCAAGTCCTTCGGCACCGCCGACGCGGATGCACTGACGCGCGCCAGGGTGGCGCTGGGTGGTCTGCTCGCCCTGCCTGCCAAAGAAGCGATGTATTTCACCGCGCGTGTCGACGGTGCAGGCAAACCGCTCGACGGACGCTGCACCTACCTCGTCAGCGGCGGCAAGCTTGATGGACGGTGGTGGAGTGTGACCTTGTACGAAGGCGTTGGCTGGTTAGTACACAACGCAGCAAACCGCTGGTCGATTCCGGCACACGCTGCGGACCAGCATGAGAATGGCCTTTGGTCTTTTACGGTGTCGCCTGACGAGCAGCCCGGTGCATGGTTGCCGACCGGTGGTGTCGAAGCATTTGACCTGACACTGCGGCTCTATCACCCGTCGGCGGCCATGCTGGCCGATCCCGCAAAAGGATTATTGCCCACCATCCAGCGCCAGGAGTGCCAATGATGCGACGCTGGTTACTCCCTTTAGTGGTCGCTGCATTTACCGCATTCGGAGTCTATCAGGCGACTCTGCTGGCCACGCCCTATGCCCTGATGCAGGTGGTGATGAACAAGATCGGTGGGGGTGTGGCGGTCAACAGCTTCGGCTTCGGTGAGATGGCGACCGCTGACAATCAACCCATCGTGCGGCCCAGCCCTGATCTGTCCTATTCCGTCTGCGTCTTTGATGTGTCACAAGGCTCCGTGCTGCTCGATATTGCCCCCGTGCCGGACCACTACTGGTCAGTCAGTATTTTCGATGCGCGCACCGACGTGGCGGCCGTGCGCAGTGATCGCGATACCGGCGGCAAGGCGGCCAGGCTGGCGTTGCTTAAATCCCCTCAGCAGGCCCCCGAGGGTTATGAGCCCGTCATGCTCCAACATGATCGCGGCATTGCGCTGATCCGCATCCTGCTCGCCAATCCTGCCGAGTATCCGGCGATAGACGCCATCCGGCGGACATCGACCTGCCGCTCAATCATTGAGTAACACAGCGCTCAACGCATCGCGTAGTGCGCGCGTGGCGGCGTCTTTCGACAATCCCTCATGCTCGCGCAATGCATTCCAGTAACTGAAGGACAGCAGGCTGCGCAGTGCAGCAATTCTGCTTGCGCGTCTGCCCTCAGGCAGCCGGGCCAGTTCACCGGCGAAGATCAGCCGTACCTGTTTGCGGACCACGCCGCGCAACCAGGCATGACGTACCTTGAACTGGCTTGAAACAGAGTAGGACGCCAACACGGCGCGGCGGACAGGTGTAATCAGTTCGTTGCGGCAGACTGAGTTGGCCACCAGCGCTTCGACGCGTTGCGCCAGGGTACCTGCGGTAACAAGAGGTGGAAGCTTGCGCGAGACCTGTTCGATCTGAAGCCTGGCAACCTCTTCCAGCAGGGCTTCCAGATTATCAAAGTGGCGGAATACGGCGCGAGATGAAACCCCGGCGCGCGCTGCAATTTCCTCCGCCGTGGGACGTGGCGAACCAGCAATAATACATTCCAGCATAGCCTCGGCGACTGCTGCGCGGGTGCGCTCCGATCGGGCGTGACGTCCGTCAACCGTAGAATTTTTATGGGCAGCGCTTGATTTCATTGAATGATCATGTATTGTCAGTTAGCGTGACAATACTATAACAATGGCCGGTGGAGAACAGCAATGGGTCGAGGTGCAAAATGGGGAGCGGCGATCGCAATCGCTGTGGGCCTGACGGCATTGCTGTACGCCTATCGTGAACCGCTAGTGCTGAACGCGGTCGGTTTCCTGGTCAAGCAACGCGTTCCAGTGGGTCCGTTCCAGGAAATTGCCTGGTCCACGGGAACAGATACGCAGGGGCGCGCCCCCCAAAAGCGCCCACCCAACATTGTGCTTATCCTGGCGGATGACCTGGGCTGGAACGACCTCAGCTTCGGCGGTGGTGGCGTCGCTGGCGGCACTGTACCAACGCCCAATATTGATTCAATCGCGCAGCAGGGCGTGACGTTCACCAACGGGTACGCGGCCAATGGCACCTGCGCACCCTCTCGCGCTGCGTTGATGTCCGGGCGCTACGGTACTCGCTTCGGTTTCGAGTTCACACCTACACCGCCCGGCATGATGCAACTCGCCAGGTGGGCTGGTACAGAACCAGGTCGGTTGCGGGAAATCATCACCTACCCCGACGCTGCAGTGCAAAACTACGAAGACATGGGTATGCCTGCCTCTGAGGTTACCATTGCCGAATTACTGGTCGATCAGGGTTATCACACGGTACATATCGGCAAGTGGCACCTTGGCCTCGCCAAGGGCATGGCAGCGCATGACCAGGGGTTCAAGGAGAGCCTGCTGATGGCCAGCGGCCTCTACCTGCCACAGGACCACCCGGACGTGGTGAATTCCAAGCAGGATTTCGATCCAATCGATCGCTTCCTGTGGGCGGCGATGCGCTTCGCGGTCGCCTTTAACCGGGCGGGCAGCAGCGAGATCGAGGCATTTGAGCCGGATCGCTACCTCACTGACTATTTTACCGAGCAGGCTGTGAAGGCTATCGAGGCCAACAAGGATCGTCCCTTTTTTCTCTCGCTCGCGCACTGGGGCGTGCATACGCCACTGCAGGCATCGCGCGAGGATTATGAGGCGCTGTCACATATCGAGAACCATCGCGAGCGCGTGTATGCGGCGATGATCCGCAGCCTCGACCGCGGCGTGGGGAGAGTACTTGAGGCGCTAAAAGCCAACGGGCTGGAGGAGAATACACTGGTGTTGTTCACCTCCGACAACGGCGGCGCCGGCTACATCGGCCTGCCCGAGGTGAACAGCCCGTTCCGGGGCTGGAAGATCACCTTGTTCGAGGGTGGTATCCATGTACCCTATTTCGCTAAATGGCCGGCGCGCATCGCGCCCGGTACCGAGGTATCCGCTCCGGTGCACCACTTCGACATGTTCGCCACGGCTGTCGCGGCCGCTGGCGCCAGAGCGCCCACCGACCGGATTATTGACGGTGTCGACCTGCTGCCCTTTGCCACTGGCACAGCGCAGGGCGTGCCGCACAGGGCACTGTTCTGGCGCAGCGGCGCCTCGCAGTCGGCGCTGGTCGACGGCTGGAAACTCAACCTGAGTGATCCACCGGGGCGAACCTGGCTATTCGACATGAGCACCGATCCCACAGAGCAACGTGATCTCTCCAGCGAGCGTCCGGACAAACTGGCACAACTGCAGGCGGCGTTGGCGCAACACAACGCAGAACAGGCCACGCCATCCTGGCCCAGTCAGGCCTCAATACCCATCAATATCGATAAGGATTTGAGTCAGCCCGACGCACCCGATGACGAATATATTTACTGGTCAAACTAATCATCTGAAGAAGCACATAGTTAAGAGAGGCCGTAATGAATTTTTCAGCTGCAAAGCATACACGCCTTGGTTTGGTGACAACGATGGTGGCCATATCCATAGTGGGCACACCACTGTTGGTACAGGCGCAACCGGCTGCACTGGAGGAAGTGATCGTGACCGCCACCCGGCGTGACGAAAGTCTGCAGGAAGTTCCGATCATGGTGAACGCGTTCAGCGCCGAGGTGATACAGGAGGCCGGCATTCAGAACGCCAATGACCTCGCCACACTGACACCCAGTTTGAGCATTTCCACCAACATAACCCCGTTCACCGCGGCCTTCAGGATCCGCGGGATCGGCACATCGCAATCGGATATTGCCCTGGAACCGTCCGTCGGCCTGTTTATCGATGATGTCTATTTCAGTCGCTCGGGGCTGGGTATGTCTGATCTCGTCGATATCGAACGTATCGAGGTCCTGCACGGACCGCAGGGCACGCTGTATGGCAAGAACACCAATGCCGGCGCGATCAGTATTTTTACGAAACGCCCAAACCCTGACGCCTTTGAAGGGTATGTGGAATCGTCAGTGGGGGACTACGAGCTGGGCAGGTTGACGGCGGCTACCAGCGGCCCATTGTCTGACACCGTCGCCTATCGCCTGACCGGCAATGTGCACCAGCAGGATGGGTATTTCGATAACAATGGCGGCGACGATCTGAATGGCGCCGATGACTGGTATGTGATCGGCAAACTGCTGTATGAGCCATCCGATACGCTCGCCTTTTTATTGACCGGCACCCATGTGGACCGCGATACCAAATGCTGTGGCGCGGATGCCGTGCAAAGCGCATCTGTCAATGCCGAGCTGGCCGCGCGCGGCCTGCCGATCGACAAAAACGATCCGTATGACTATGAAATCGCGACTGACCTGGACGGAGAATTCGCGTTACAGTCAGATGCTCTGTCGCTCGTCGCCGACCAGGAGCTGGCATTAGGGGCGCTCAAATCCATCACCGCTTGGGGCGAGTCCGAAGGCACTGCCACGCGCGACGTGGATGTGTCGCAGCTGGATGTCATCTATCAGTACAAAGGCGTCAGCGCGGGTGACTTTTTCTCACAGGAGCTGCGCTATGCCTCCGAATTGAGCGGCCCCTTGAATTACCAGATGGGGCTCTTCTATTACCAGTCGACCACCAATGGCGGTGATAACCAGCCGTGGACCTTCCTCGGCGAGGATATTATTACCGTCGGTAGCCAAACGCCTGAGATCAGCAGCCTGCTGCCGCCGGGAATTCCGTTGGACTTTGTGGCGCGGCCTGGAGATTACATCAGGGCCAAGGTAAAACTGGATACCGAAAATGTCGCCGTGTTCGGGCAGTCGACCTATGACCTGACCGATCGATGGCGGGTCACTGGCGGCCTGCGCTGGACCTATGAACAGAAGGACGCCGACCTGTTGGTGGCGATTGATTCAACGGCGCCTTCCGCTGTTCTCACCGGGCAATCACTGCTAACGAGAGCCACCACGCCCATCGACAATGACTTTACGCGCGACACCGACGATATCAATTGGCTGCTGAACACCAGCTACGACTTGATTGACGAAACCATGGTCTTTGCCAGTGTGGCAACCGGTTCCAAGTCCGGTGGATTCAACACTGTCAACGGGACGGCCAGCGAACGCGAATTTGACGATGAGACCACCATCAGTTACGAGACGGGCGTGAAATCCACACTGCTGGATTCCCGACTGCGCACCAATGCATCCCTTTTTTATACCGAGATAAGCGACTACCAGGTACAACAGCAACTCGAGACCGGTATCGGCACGCGCGTCTCCAATCAGGGTGATGTCGAAACCGCCGGTCTTGATCTCAATATCGAGGGCTTACCCCTGCCCAACCTGACGCTCACCGCGGGCTTGCTCTATCTGGACAAGCGGGAAATCACCTCTGGGCCGGATCAGGGCCTTGAATTGCCGTTCACTGCGCAGTACAGCGGGACTCTCTCCGCCACACTGGTGTTCCCCTGGGCCCAGGGCTACCTCTATACCCGCGCAGACTACAGCTATATGGATGATCACCTTACCAACGCCTCGGCGGAGACTGAGGAAAAAGATATACAGGAACGGACCACGGTGAATTTGAAGACGGGTTGGCGCGATGACCACTGGAACGTTTCGCTCTGGGCGAAAAACCTCACCGATGATGCCTACGCGAGTTTAACGGCGGAGACCTTGCCGCTGACGGGTATGGACGCCTATTTTCTGGCACCGCCGCGCACCTATGGGGCGACCCTGAGATATGACTTCTAATAGAAAAGGGAGACCGCCAAGCGTTGCCGGTGAGGCACTCAGAGTTTGACAATGTCGGAAGTCCCCTGCTAACTCCCGCACGAACCGTCCCTCCACGGATAAGGCCTGATCGCTCAGAGGGCCGGGATATTCGCTCTTCAGGCCTTATCCCCGCAGGGACTCTGGTGGAGTGAACTCGACAGTCGTGATGTACGTGCGATACCAGGCGAGTGGCAGTGGGCATGCTCCGCGGCGAATATCTCAGCAGTTTGAGCAAGCGGGGCATGCCCACTGCCACTCGCCGCAACGGCGCCCATTCATTGCATTCAGAGCAGGCTCGCGGCCGCGCCACGGATCGCCACGTCGTCGGCGCCCGCGGCTACCATTCCTCGCAGCGCGGCTGCGCGCTCCGGGGTTGCGCGCATCAGGTCGCGAAAATCCACGCCGGCCTCCACGATACGGCGCGCCAGCTGAGCTTGCTCTGCCTCGCGAGCGTATGCCCCGAAACCCGTTGCCGCGCGTCGACCGAGCCAGCTCTTTGACAACCACTGTGAGGTATCCTCCTCGAAGGGGACGATCGCCAGCTCCTCGCGCACCTCGGCCAGCGGGCGCGGCAGTAGCTCCTCCCAGTACACGTACATCGGAGACTGTTGCTCCCGCGCTGAGGTACCGCGCGCGTGCGCCTCGCGTAGCAGTTTGCGCCAATGCTGCTGGCCCACGTGGGGACGCAAGAAGAGTAGCGGCCCGAGCCCATGGGGCGACAGCGCGGCGCGCGCGAACGGGGTTGGCTGCCGGTATGCGATCTGGAAATAGATGAGTAGCCCCTCGCCGGCCAAATCCGTCCCGTACCCGGTGAGCACGTGGAACAGGTCGTGGAGCCAACGGGTCCGCTCGATGGCATAACGCGCGTCGTCGGGCATGTCGTAGCTATCGAAGAACCCATCACTATAGATAAGCCCCGCCAGCATGTAGCCTGGGATCCCGCCCGGCACGTTCATGGAATCGTAGAACGCGCGCCCCAGGCTGCCGGGCGGCATGGTCGCGAGCGCGGACGGATTCGAGATCGTCGCCGCCAGATCGGGGCGGTCGGCGAGGATGCGCTTGCCGGTCGGGTGCGTGCGCATCTGCTCCACCTCGGCCAGCATCTCGGGGCCGGTCGCGTAGAGATGCATGCGGGGTACCTGCTTCGCGCCCCCTGCGGATACGGGGTTCGCGAGCCAACGTGCGCCGGCAACGAGAGCACGAAGAGGATAGCGTTGGGTGATGGTCGGCATGGTCATGTTGTTGGCCCTCGTCCAATCGTATGGGCAATTTTAAGCGGTCGCTGCAGTGCATGCACCCGATTTTTTAGGCGCCGCCGCAGGGGCCACAGGTAAATTGGGGCTTGAACGGTCTTTCTAAGCTGCCTGCGCGGCAGTGAACTCGTCGTCAAAGCTGCCGTAGTCCTGCTGCATTTTCTAAGCTGCCTGCGCGGCAGTGAACCCATTATAAGCTGCAAAAATATTCGTTACACCAAGCACTTAGGGTGCCGATGTGCCTTTTACCAATTTCTGTGTGCTCGCCAATAAATCCCTGATTTCTATGGTATTTTTTGAAAGGAAAAAAAGGATGGTTGTACGCGGTTATACCAAATGAGAGAACCATCGGGTGGTATATGTCCCCCGCTTTTGGAGTGAAGTAAGAGTTGCTCTCAATCTTACAGGGCCATGAGCGTCTGTGGCGCGAGGCACGCGGGGGGGGGGGGGGGGGGGGTATAATTTTTAAAAACCCCCATTT
>JANNVJ010000066.1:0-38287 GCA_031414375.1 Haliea sp. | reverse complement strand
TTGGTATCGTTGCTCTTGGGTGAGCTGTGTGTAATGTCTCATCAATGCTTCTCATTCTTGCCGGAACGAAGAGCAGAGATGCTACCGCAGCTCGCCCTCTATTCCGACTCATGAGTTGCACTTACGAATTGAATCCGCGTTTTTTATCAGATGCTCACGCTACGGAAATCTTCTGCTAGGCCGCTGCAACTAGCTCGCTGAGGCTGCGGAATGTGTTGGAACACTCCGATGGTAGCGGTTCTGAGTGCCGGATACCCCCTTGAGGGCGTGAGCTTTTCAACCGAAAGGGGGTATCCGGCACTCAGGAGCGCGGCAACTCAAGCCGACTGAACGCAAGGGAGAATCTGCTCATTCATCCAACATCACACCCACCTCATTCCCCGCATACACCACATCAAACACACGCAATCCGCGACAGGGCTCTTCCGTGGCATGCAGCAAGCGGCCATCGGCGAGAGCGAATTGATAATGATGCAGCGAACACGCAATAACGCCACCTTCAATCGACGCCGCCGCCAGTGGATGGCCGCGATGCGGGCAATGCGCCTCCAGCAGGAACAACTCCCCGAGACGTTGGATCAGCAGTAGCTGCAGATTGTCGATCTTAAACTGGCGGAGGTAGTCATCATGCAGATTGATTAACTTTTCCAGTGGATAGAAACGCATCAGGGCGGTCGCCGCTTACAGTTTATCCATAATTTGCCGGACAGCGGCAAACGCAGTGATTTCCTGCCGCTGCACCGCCTGTTCCAGTGTGGGCAGCAACGCTTTGACTTTCGCGTTCTGGGCCAGCTTCAACAGCAGCATCTCATGCAACAACTGGTGCATCCAGTCGAGGTTCTGCCGGGTGCGATTGCTGGCAAACGCCTTGCACTGCGCGGCCTCAACGTAATACTCAAGCACCATGTCCCAGACAGCGTCTATGTTAGTCGATGTGAGCGCAGAGCAAGTCATCACCCTGGGTGTCCAGAAACTGTTATGGCGCAGCAGGCTAAATGCGCTGCTGTACTGCCGCTGGGTCATGGTGGCGAGCCGCTCACTGTCACCATCCGCTTTGTTAATCACGAGTGCATCCGCCAACTCCATGATGCCCTTCTTGATGCCCTGTAATTCGTCACCGCCACCGGGCAGCATCAACACCATGAAAAAATCCACCATACCGGCAACCTGATACTCAGACTGGCCCACTCCGACGGTCTCCACCAGGATCACATCGTAGCCGGCGGCTTCACACAGCAGCATGGTTTCACGGGTTTTTTGCGCCACACCGCCCAGCGCACCGGCCGCTGGTGTGGGTCGGATAAAGGCTTCCTCGCGGCGCGACAATTCTTCCATCCGCGTCTTGTCGCCGAGTATGGAGCCTCCGGCGATCGGTGAACTGGGGTCAACCGCGAGCACCGCCACTCGCTTGCCCTGTGCAATCAGGTACAGGCCGAAGGCCTCAATAAACGTGGATTTGCCAACGCCGGGTACACCGGTGATACCGATTCGTATACTGTTGCCGCTGTGGGGCAACACCTGCTCCAGGATGTCCTGCGCCTGTTCTCGATGCGTATCGAGTTTGCTCTCAACCAGGGTAATCGCCTTGGCCAAGGCACGGCGGTTGCCGCTGAGAAGCTCTTGCAGGTTGAAGCTGGTCATTCAGGCCTGCGCTACTTTCACCGCTTCGAGCACCTCACGTGCACACTGGGGAATCGGCGTACCCGGCCCAAAAATACACTTCACGCCGGCCTTGTACAGGTAGTCGTAGTCCTGCTTGGGAATGACGCCACCGGCAATGACGATAATATCGTCAGCGCCCTGCTTTTTGAGTTCCGCCACCAACAGCGGCACCAGCGTTTTGTGTCCGGCCGCCAACGAAGACGCGCCGACCACGTGAACATCATTCTCAATTGCCTGGCGCGCGACTTCTTCCGGCGTGGAAAACATAGGGGACAGATCAATATCGAAGCCGACATCGGCAAAGGCAGTTGCGACTACCTTGGCGCCACGGTCGTGGCCATCCTGGCCCATTTTGCATACCAGCATACGCGGCCGACGGCCGTACTGCTGCACGAAAGCGTCTATATCGCTGCTGATGCCCTGCCAGTTTTTATCCTGCTCAAAGGCGGCGCCGTAAACACCGGAGACGGTTTGCGACTGGGCTTTAAAACGACCGAATTCACGTTCCATAGCGAATGATATCTCCCCAATAGTGGCGCGTCGACGCGTTGCTTCAATGGCCAGCGCCAGCAGATTGCCCGCGCCACTGACCGCACACTGGTAAATCTCTTCCAGTATAGCCTCAACTTGCGCTTCATCGCGATTGGCACGCACGCTGGCCAGACGCACCAGCTGCGACTCGCGCACCGCATCGTTGTCGATCTCGAGAATATCAACATGATCTTCCTTCTCCAGCAGGTATTTATTGACGCCGACTATCACGTCCTCACCCCTGTCGATACGCGCCTGCTTCCGCGCCGCGGCTTCCTCGATACGTAATTTTGGCATGCCGGTTTCAATAGCTTTGGCCATGCCGCCCGCTGCCTCAACTTCCTCGATCAGCTCCCAGGCTTTGTCGGCGATATCCTGGGTGAGGTTCTCCATCATGTAGGAGCCGCCCCATGGATCAACTACCCGGGTGATGCCCGTCTCTTCCTGAATAATAAGCTGCGTATTGCGCGCGATACGCGCGGAAAATTCGGTTGGCAGCGCGATGGCCTCGTCCAGGGCATTGGTGTGCAGTGACTGCGTCCCGCCAAACACCGCTGCCATTGCTTCAATCGTGGTGCGCACTACATTGTTGTAGGGATCCTGTTCCGTCAGGGACCAACCGGAGGTCTGGCTGTGGGTGCGCAACATGGAACTCTTGGCATTCTGCGGATTGAACTCGGCCACAATGCGCGCCCACAGCAGGCGCGCGGCACGCATCTTGGCGATCTCCATGTAGAAGTTCATGCCGATGCCCCAGAAGAAGGACAGGCGCGGTGCGAATTCGTCAATACCCAGGCCAGCGGCAATCGCGGTACGAATGTACTCCTTGCCATCGGCGAGTGTGTAGGCCAGTTCCAGTGCGGCGTTGGCACCCGCTTCCTGGATATGGTAACCGGAAATAGAAATTGTGTTGAACTTCGGCATATGCGCGGAGCAGTAGGCGATGATGTCGCCAATGATTTTCATGCTGGGTGTAGGCGGATAAATGTACGTGTTACGCACCATGAATTCTTTGAGAATATCGTTCTGGATGGTACCTGTCAGTTGCTTCTGCGTGACGCCCTGCTCTTCGGCCGCCACGATGTAACCGGCCAGGATCGGCAGTACGGCGCCGTTCATGGTCATGGACACCGAAACCTTATCCAACGGAATACCGTCGAACAGGATTTTCATGTCCTCGACCGAGTCGATGGCGACACCCGCTTTGCCCACGTCACCGGCAACGCGCGGATGGTCGGAGTCGTAGCCGCGGTGGGTGGCCAGGTCGAACGCCACGGATACGCCCTGCCCGCCCGCTGCCAGGGCCTTGCGATAAAACGCATTAGAGGCTTCCGCCGTGGAAAACCCCGCGTACTGCCTGATGGTCCACGGGCGGCCGGTATACATGGTGGCCTGCGGGCCGCGCACGTAGGGCGACATGCCCGGCATGGTATCGGCGTATTGCAGCGACGCCATGTCAGCGGCGGTGTACAGCGGCTTTACGGCGATGTCTTCGGCCGTGTGCCAGACCAGCGTATCCGGACTCTTGCCATTGGATTGCTCACTGGCCAGCACCGCCCAGTGCTCGGGTGTCGCAGCAGCCTTGTCGTAAATCTTGTCGCTCATAGGAAAATCTCAATGGTCCGCAGCAGGTTGACTGAGCTCAATGAGGACACCGTCGCAGCTCTTGGGATGAATAAAAATGACCCGCGACCCGTGCGCCCCCGGCGTCGGCGCATCAGCGAGGAACTGATAGCCCTTGGCCCGCAGTCGGGCTACGTCTGCATCGATATCGTCGGAGCGAAAGCACAGGTGATGCAAGCCGCCACCCTTCTTCTCCAGGTAGGTCGCCACCGGGCCTTCACCGTTCAGTGGATGAACCAATTCGATACTGGTGGGCGGCAGCGGTAAAAAGGCGGCCGTGGTTTTGGCCTCCTGAACGTCTTCCCTGCCACCCAGTGGCAGACCGAAATCCGTCACAAAGCGCTGTATGGCTTTTTCCAGATCCGGCACAGCGATGGCGATATGGTCCAGTGCGGTGATCATGTGTTGTCCTCTCTAATCTGCAACTACAGCTGCTGTAAAAACTGGTTGGTGACCAGCAGACGTCGTGCGGCGATATCCTCGGCGCAGACCTCTACCGCAATTTCATCGGGAACAATCCTGAAGATCGGCTGCCCCTTTTTAATGATACTGCCATCGGTATCCAGCAGCACTTTGGCGATCGTGCCGGAAAAAGGTGCATAGACCTTATTGAACATTTTCATCACTTCCACAATAAACAGTGGATCACCCGCGTTGAAGTGATCCCCTTCGCGAACATAGACTTCATGTGCCGGCGTCTCGCGTGAGTAAAACATGCCGCCACTTTCGGCCAGAATCTCGTCTGAGCGAGCCACCGGCGGAGGCACCAGGACCTTTGACATCGCCGCCTGCAATCCGTCGTCGGTGAGGCGCTGCGGTATGTGGATACTCAGATCGGCATTTACCGTCAGCTCATAAAAGCCAGTCGCCTCAGCGATACTCGGCAGTATCGCCAGTATATCGGCACCGGCCTGAAATCCCCGGTGGGCACCGCGCACTCTCTCCCATAGCGGAGCATCAAACCCCTGTGGCGGCTCAGTGACGTCCAGTATCGAACACAGCTCAAGCCAGTCATCAGCGGCAACACGCGTAGACAGCTCAGCGTAAAATGCCAGGCCGTCCTGCAATATCGCATCGTCATGATCCCAGATCATCACGGCTGCCGGAGGCTTATCGCCAGCCACATAGTCCATGTTAAGGAAGTGGTAGGTCTCAGCCAGCAACTCTATCGGATTTTCATTCCAGCAAATTTTGCCATCAATCATAGTGTAACTATCGCGATTGACGCTTAACCAGCCACTGAGCATATGTGGCTCGTCCAGCAGTTTGATCAACGGCCGCAGCAACAAAGACTCCTTCAGCTGCAAGGTCTCGGCCAATGCCGCACTCGCTTCGCCTTCTACCTCTGCCAGTGCCTTTTTACAGAGATATTTATAAGCCTGTTCAAGATCCAGGTTATTGGCCTGCTGCTGCAACTCGCCAACCGCCGTGAGGTAAGGCACGATAAAGCGCGTGGTGGGCCTGGCGTTTATGTTCTGGCCAATAAACCAATTCACCAGCCCGTAGTGGAACTCCAGATTGGTGGCCAGATCCTGTCCGCGCATACGCGTCTGGCGAATCGTTTCGGCCATGCGCTGGTAGGTCTCAAGGCGTGTGTCGCCCACCGTCAGCAACAGCGCGATGTTCGAATCGTAAGCGCCTGCCAGGGTGTACTTCATGAACACGTCGGTGTCGGGATTGTGCAGGCTGATGCCCTGGTCATCGCGAATTTCGCCTTCGGTGGCATCACTCCAGGATTCGATTACCCCGCCGGCATGAGGTTGCAGCGCCTGGTTGGTGGCGTTAAGCCTGGCCTCGACACTGTCGTTCATGCGCACCAGGCGTTGTGGCCTCGGCAACTTATCACCGTGTGCGGCCAGCAACACCATGGCTTCCACCAGCGACTCCACGACAAAATACTCGTCTGCATTGGCCGGATTGGTAAATTTAAGGGCGTAACACAATTCGGTGACCCGGTGTTCCACCTGGATACGGGTATTCATTTCCATGAAGAAATGCTTGTCGCGATCCACGATACATTCGAAGGTCGATACAGAGTCCAGTCCTACGGCTGCACCGAAGTTCTCGGCTTCCTCCTCCATGGCTTTCAGGGTCACCAGATCCTGCTTGAGCACTCGCACCTCTTCTGCCTGGCCACTCGACTGGGCCTGCGCCAGGGCGCGTTGCAACGATTCAACAGTCACCGACACTTCGAGCAATTTCTGCTCGTGCATCTGCAAGGAGCAATCCCTGCCACCCATCGACATGCACCAGTGCCCATTGCCGATAACCTGTATTTCCTGGTGGCGCGTAGTCTCGATGTTGAGCTCCACCAACACGTTCTTGTTATCGCCAACGCCGGTGGTTTTCACTTCGTTGAGAATTTCACGCACCATCTCTGCGGTACGGGCTGAATCTCCGATACCAAGAATGCGCTGCCCTTTACCCCCGCCTCCGCTGATCGCCTTGAGACGCACCCGATTTTGCGGATAATCCTTGGCCATCCGCACTACCGCTTCGGTAAGCGTTGCGCACAATTCGTCGACTGTATAAAGGTCCAGGCCGCCTTTATAGGAGGCAGCAAGAACGATGTCAGCTTTGTCTTCGAGAGTGATTGATGTATCGGCCAGTGTCGCGGGATCGACGGCCAGGCTGTGTTTATTCACCAGCGCCTGTAACGCAGCGACATCGGGATACTTCTTGAGCAGGGTCAGTGCCGTGCCATTGTCTATCCCCGGTGTAATAGAGACGCCGCATTTCAGCGCTGTGCGTTTGGCCTCATCTTTCAAACCAGCGTCGTGCACGGTACGCGAGCAGGGACCAATAAAATTGAGCCCTGCCTGTTCCATGGCAGCCACCATGGCCTCGTCCTCGGCCATAAAACCGTAGCCGGCAAAGATCGCATTGTAATTGTTGTCACGGGCGATATCGATGATCTGTTGAATCCGTTGTTCGCGCTCTTCCTTGTTGGCGCCACTGTAATCAGGGACGCGATGCACACGATCCGGATTGGTTAACGAACGCAACTCAGGTGCAATAGCATTACGGTAAACAATTGAATCTTTCTCGGAGAGTAGAATGCCAAAGTGGGTGATACCCATTTCACAGAACACGTCCATCGCTTCTTTTCGAATCGGGCCACGGCAAATAATCAGCGGACGAATATGCGTACAGTCGAACTGCTGCTCCCATCTGGTGTCCCTGCCACCCAGCTTGCGATCGCGATGGATAAGCGGGTTACTCAGGTAAAATTCATTGGACACGCCTGTCTTCCTCTAAAGTGATATTGCCCCAGATGGGTCTAGTGAAACTCGCGTTGCACAGACTGCAACGGTTCGGGTCGGTAGCGTCGCAGATAAAATGCCATGTTCTCCGCCAGTACCTGGCGCAGATCCGAGGGCATCACGATTTGGGAAATGGAACCAAGGCTCAGGGCCTCATTCGGGTTCATCAATTCCCGGGTGTACCGCTGCGCGAGTAGCGCTTCCTCGGATTTAACCCAATCGGAGACCAACTGCTGCGCGGCGTCCGCAGCCTGTGCCGCTGCAAGACCCGCCTTGAGCTGGGCCTCAGTCTCCGCCTTCAGTCGGGCGGGAACCGAGCCTCGAATCTTGCGCAGCTCATCCTTGTAGACATACTCAACGCCCGCTGGCCCCATCACTGCCACCCGGGTTGTGGGCAGGGCAACGACAAAATCGGCCCCCACGGAGACGCTGTTAAATGCCGCGTAGGCGCCGCCGAACGCGTTGCGCACCAACACCAAAAAACGCGGCGTGCGCAGATCCACGATGGCGTCCAGCATCGCCCGCCCGGCCTGCACAATACCGCCCGTCTCCTGCTCCTTGCCCGGCAGGAAACCGGTGGTGTCTTCAAGAAAAATGACGGGTATGTTGTACAAATTGCAAAAACGAATAAACCGTGCATTTTTGTACGCTGCCGCGATATCCACCTGCCCCGATGCCACCGCCGAGTTATTCGCGACAAAGCCAATCACATTGCCGCCCATACGACCTAAGGCAGTGACCGTATTGCGGGCGCGCTCTGCCTGAATCTCAAGAAAATCGCCGTGATCGCACAATTGCTGGATCAAGATCGTGATGTCGATGGGCGTGTTGAAACCGGTGGGGGAGTTGAACGCCTTTTTCAGTAATATGTCGATGTCCCAGGTTTTACGGTCCACCGGGTCTGAGCTGGCCTCAAAGGGTGCGAGTTCGCCGTTATAGCTGGGCAAGTAGTTGAGCAGTGCGCGCACTTTGCGCAGTGCCGCTACCTCGTCCTTGACCACAAAATCGGTCACCCCGCTTTGACTGTGTACGCCGGGGCCACCGAGTTCATCCGGGGTAACATCCTCACCGAGTACCGACTTGACCACACCAGGCCCGGTGAGGCCAAAGAAGGTCTCGTTGGGCTGAATTAAAAAACTCCCCTGTCGCGGCAGGTAAGAGCCGCCGCCTGCGTTGAACCCGAACATACACATGATACTTGGGACAATGCCGCTGATGCGGCGCAGCGCAGCAAAGGCCTCGGCATAGCCATCCAGACCGCCAACACCGGCGGGTATATAGGCGCCGGCACTGTCGTTGATTCCTACGACCGGGATACGCTGCTTCGCTGCCAGCTGAAACAGGCGCGCCAGCTTGGCACCGTTGGTCGCATCCATGGAACCTGCTCGAACCGTAAAATCATGGCCATACAGTGCCACGTCCCGGCCATTGACTTTGATGATCGCCGTGACCAGCGATGCGCCATCAAGGTTGGGGCCCCAGTTCTGGTAAAGCACAGTGGGTTTTTCATCACTGAGGTAGCGAATACGCTCCCAGATGGTCATGCGGTCTTTCTGGTGCTGGCGCTGTATGTTCTTGACCCCTGCCGCCTGATAGGGTCGCTGCTGCAACTCCCAACCTGCCTTCAGGGATTCTTCGTAGATCCCCGGCGCAGAAGCAAGCTGACCGGGTACGCGGAACTGGCGTTCGGCATTTTCCGCAAACGGATTGTCCAGCGATGCGATCAGAGTAGTCCTGTTCTTTGTCGTCATATTTCTTGATCCAAAAACTTCCCCCGGCGGGGGCGATGGAGGGTCCGCATGACCCCCGCAGGAGGCATGCTGGTTGCAAGTCACGGCGGTCAGGCTTAGGATGCAAACCTGCCAAAAATTCGGCTTGATACAGTAATTTGCCGGACCCGCAAAGTCAATTCAGTCAGCGTGCCATTTCTGGCCTTTTCAATGCAGATGCTGGTTATTTCAATGCAGATTAACACTTTAAACTATGGACAGGACGTCAGCCTTGCGGTGCAGTTTCGGCCGCCATTGTGTGCGCCGTCAACACTGAGAACGACGTCATGATCACGGTGGGCGAACCAGGGTGAGCAAGTCTGTCCATCTGGAGGACATTCCCTACTGCCGGGATAGCTGCGCGTTGTTTGAGCGCATTCGTGATCTGCCACGAGCGGCCTTCCTCGACAGCAGTTTTCCCTACGCGAGCGCGGGCCGCTACGATATTCTGACCGCAGATCCGTGGACCACGGCGGTGCCCAGCCTCCAGCATGGCGCTACCGCGCAGCAGAGCGAGGCATTTTTTGCCGCGCTGCGCGACTTCCACCAGGAGCACTTCGATGGCATCCAGCCGGTTTCACCGGACATCCCCTTCTGCGGTGGTCTGCTCGGCTATCTGGGATACGAGCTCGGCAAGGGGCTGCATGCGATTCCAGCGACAGTAGCGGCAACACGGTTTCCTGCGGTGCAGCTGTGTGCCTACGACTGGTGCATCGTGCAGGATCATCTGCTGCAGCGGGCGACTCTCGTAACACAGCCGCACGTGGGCAGTGCCCGGCGCCACGACTTGCTGGCACGCTTGCGTCAGCCAGTTGTGGATCGCACTACTAATTTCAGCTTGGACAGAGGCTTTACCTCCAACTACAGTGCCGCAGGATACCGGCAGGCATTTGAATGTATCCAGTCCTACATCCAGTCCGGCGATTGCTATCAGGTAAACTTGTCACAATGCTTCAGCGCAGGTTTTCAGGGGGATCCCTGGCATGCCTACCGCGCGCTGCGTGCCGTGGCGGCCGCACCCTATGCGTCCTACCTGGCGCTGGCGGATGGCGCAGCGCTGCTGTGCCTGTCACCGGAGCGCTTTCTCGCGCTGCATGGCCACCGCGTGGAAACCTCACCCATCAAGGGCACCCGGCCGCGCTATGCTGATCGGCAGCGCGATGACCTGGCGCGCAGCGAACTGCACAGTTCGCCCAAGGATAGGGCCGAAAATCTTATGATAGTGGATTTGTTGCGTAACGATCTTGGACGCAGCTGTGTGCCCGGCAGTATCCATGTCGACCGACTGTTCGAAGTGCAAAGCTTTCCCACGGTGCATCATCTGGTCAGCACCATCAGTGGCGAGCTGCGCCCCGAACGCGATGTCTGGGATTTGCTCCGAGACAGCTTTCCCGGTGGATCAATTACCGGCGCTCCCAAACGACGCGCCATGGAAATTATCGATGAACTGGAGAACCATGACCGCCAAATCTACTGCGGTTCAGTGTTGTATGTCAGCGCAGATGGACGTATGGACAGCAACATTGCCATCCGCAGTTTACTGTGTGAACGAGGCGAGGTGCGCTGCTGGGGCGGTGGCGGAATTGTAGCGGATTCCGATTGGCAGCAGGAATACCAGGAGTGCTACGACAAGGTGGGCAAATTTCTCACTACGCTGGAGCAGATCGGACAAGCCTGATCAGGGGCCGGACTGCGACCACGGAGGTCCTAACGTGTGAGCTCGGGCGCAGGCCTGAAAGAACAGTCGCCTGCAGCGAATTGTTATGCCCCCCCCATTACTTCTCGAAGAACCTCAGGGTGACGCGCGACAATTTTCAGAAGTGTTTCCGCCGCGCCTGATGGCTGACGACGCCCCTGCTCCCATTGCTGTAAGGTGCGCGGAGAAATATGAAGTGCCTCTGCAAACTGGGATTGAGACAACCCACACTTCATGCGTGCCTTCACGATATCGTTGGCTTCGACCTGATACTTGGCGCCGAACTTGCCTGCTTTAACGTCTTTGATTGCTTGCAGCAATTCATCACTGATATTACGCTTGGCATCACGAGCCAGAACGCCTTTCTTAGTTGCCATGTTCGAGTTCCTCTGCAATTTTGCGCAAGACAACCGCCGGAACCAACAATGAGTTTTCCCATCTCGGGGTTTAATGCCAGATGTGCTGTAAACTCTCCGCGCTCATCTTCGGACCAATAGTCAGGCCAAAATTTCGTGAAGAGTGGCGATTCGATGACTGTGAGCATTGGAAATGCACTATACTCCATTGGCGTATTCTCGACAAGCCTGACACGGGGGCATAACATTATGTCTACAGCCCCGACCGGAGTATTTAGGGTCAGTGTAAAAACTCACATCAGAAATGCGCGACAATAATAGCGGTCACTAGTGCCGGATACCCCCTTGAGGGCGTGAGCTTTTCAACCGAAAGGGGGTATCCGGTACTCGGGATCGCGGCAACTGTGGGGCCTACTGCGGAACAGTTTCCTCTGGGGCTCGATCACTGGAGCCCCGCAAAGACTCACAGTACCAACGGGCGTTCGCTGGCTTCCACGAAGGCGACTTTTAGCTCGGCGAGCGTCGCCACCGATTTGAATTGTGGAAACTCATCGATTACGTTTTGCGGTGCGTGAATCAAAAATCCAACATCGGCCTCGGCCAACATGCTGGTGTCGTTGTAAGAATCGCCTGCGGCGAGTACGCGGTAATTGAGGCTGTGCAGCGCCTGCACCGAGGCGCGCTTGGGATCTACCTGGCGCAGCTTGTAATCCACTACCCGCCCTACGTCATCGGTAATCAGCCGATGGCAGAACAAGGTGGGCCAATGCAGTTGACGCATCAGCGGCTGCGAAAACTCGTAGAACGTATCGGACAGTATAATCACCTGAAAGCGTTCACGCAGCCAATCGACGAATTCGATGGCCCCCGGCAGCGGCTCCAGCGTCGCAATCACCTCCTGGATGTCATTGATTTTTAGCCCGTGCTGCTCCAGCAATCCCAGGCGCTGCTTCATCAGTACGTTGTAATCCGGTATATCTCGGGTGGTGGCGCGCAGCTCTTGTATGCCGGTGCGCTCAGAAAACGCGATCCATATCTCCGGTACCAGTACCCCTTCCAGATCCAGGCAGGCCAGTTCCACGTCGTACTCTCCTATGGTCGCAAGTGTGAGCTTTTTTTGCGCGCCAATCTAAACACCGTGGGGCGCTGGACACAAGTCTCGAAAAGAGATTCTCGAAAATGGAATGCCAAGTGCCCACTTCAGTAGACAGGCAGTTCCAATTGTGAAAACAGCTCGGCCAGCTCGGCTTTGCTTTGGCACCCGAAGGCATCGGTCACTACGTCACGGGACAAATGCGGTGCGAAGTCCTCGATAAACTCATACATATAGCCACGCAGGAAAGTGTCACTACGAAAGCCGATCTGCGTGACACTACTGGCAAACAGGTGGCTGGCGTCAAGGGCAACGAGGTCGCTATCAATCGTCTCATCGTAAGCCATCGCGGCGATAATGCCGATACCCAGGCCCAGTCGCACATAGGTCTTGATCACGTCCGCATCGGTGGCGGTGAATACGACTCGGGGCGACAGCCCCTTGGCCATAAAGGCATCGTCCAACCTGGAACGCCCGGTAAATCCAAACACATAGGTGACAATGGGCTGTGCGGCAACATCTTCAAGAGTCAGTTCCGAAACTTGCGTTAACGGATGATTGCGGGGCACCAGAATGCACCGGTTCCAGCGATAACACGGCATCATGATCAGGCTGGAGAACAGCTCCAGCGCTTCGGTTGCAATGGCGAAATCAACCGTGCCGTCGGCGGCCATTTCGGAAATTTGCATCGGAGTGCCCTGATGCATGTGCAGCGATACATCCGGATAGCGCTCAATGAACGACTTGATGGTGGCAGGGAGCGCATAACGCGCCTGGGTATGCGTGGTAGCGATGGACAAACTGCCCCGCTTTTCGTCGACATACTCCTCTGCGACCTGACGGATGCTCTTCACCTTGAACAGGACTTCCTCCGCCGCCTTCAGGATAGCCTCCCCCGCCGGTGTCACATGGGTGAGGTGCTTGCCACTGCGCGCGAATATCTCGACGCCTAACTCATCCTCCAACAACCGAATCTGCTTACTGATACCAGGCTGCGAGGTATACAGGCTCTGCGCAGTGGCCGACACGTTGAGATCGTGGTGTGCCACCTCCCAGATATAGCGCAACTGCTGAAGCTTCATGCCAACCTCCCGGTGAACGGGTACAGCCCGGTGACTGCAACCCTTCCCTCCTTATGCAGAATAGCCATTAAACCCCGAGTTTGCCAAATTAAAACGTAATAAACGTATTTCAGGCTGCCACTAGGGATTGGCCACACCATGGGGCACATGGCCTGTCGCGATGTGCTCACTGGCAGAGGCGCAGTGCGTCTGCTGATCGTCAAAGAAAACGTCTGCCTGATACGCCCTGAGGAAATCGGTCTTGTTCAAGCCACCGAGAAAAATGGACTCATCAATGCGGATATTCCAGGCGCGCAAGGTACGGATCACACGCTCATGTGCCGGGGCGGAGCGCGCTGTCACTAGCGCGGTTCTGATCGGCGCTTGTGTGGGGGGAAAGGCCTGCTGCAAGCGATGGAGCGCGGCCAGGAAGGGCTTGAACGGTCCGCCACCCAGTGGCTCCCTGGCAGCTGCCTTCTCACTGGCGGTAAAGGCTTCCAGACCGTCGCGTTTGTAGACCTGCTCCGCTTCATCGGAAAACAGTACCGCATCTCCATCAAACGCAAAACGCAGCTGCTCGCTGTCGGTACCGCCGCCCCGGCGCGAGACCAGGGTAGCCGCCGCGACCCCGCACTCCAGGGCGTGGCGCACATCCTGTGCTTCGTTGGACAGAAACAGTTTGCAACCGAACGCGTTGATGTAGCGCCATGGACTCTCACCACCGCAAAAGGCGGCTCGGCTGATATCAAGTTCATAGTGCTGGATAGAATTGAACACGCGCAGCCCGGTGTCAGCGCTGTTACGCGACAACAATACCACCTCAACCTGTGCGTCCTGGGCCAGGCTATCGTTTAGCCGCAGAAGTTTTTTTACCAGGGGAAAGGCCTCACCGGGTTCCAGCGGATTTTCCTCCCTGGCGACCTGGTACTTCGAGTAGGCCTGCAGGCCCTCCTGCTCATAAACCTGGTGGCTGTCATCCAGGTTGAACAGTGCCCGGGATGAAATGGCGATAACGAGTTTGTCGTTCAAGTTGTTGGGCATGTTCTTAGCATACTCATATGTTTTGGTGACTGCCAGTGGTTGAATCTGCTCCGGCAGCCAGGTGTGAAGGGCTGGATCAGGGTGCCCAGACGGACGCAAGATTAAGAGCATTTTAGGCTGCTGCGCAACTCGACCAAAATTGCTGCGCAATTTTTGGGACTCGAACAGTGCTCGCAGAAAGCCCCTAAAATGCTCTCAATCTTAAGCGCGTCCTGATGGTCTGGGCACCCTGATCCAGCCCTTCACACCTTCCAACGAGGCGATTAGCTGACTTTCAACAAGCCGCGCTCTTCCAGTTCGAGCAACAACAATTGCTGAATGAGAAAATCCTTGGTCGTCTCCGGGTGCTCCAATTGCAACCGTTCCAGAAAAGGTTTCGCGGCCTCAGGGTCTGCCTTGTGTAACAGAGCCTTGAACGCCGCCGCGATAAACTGCCCTGGCTCTTCGCTAAGGGCCTTGATTTTGCGCAGGCTAGCGCCCAGTGCTAACTCATCAGAACTGAGTTCTGTGCCAAAGGGATAATCTGGCAGCAAACCATTGCGTTGGAACGGTGCCAGAATCTCGTGCAGTCGCGCTGGCGTATTGTGGCGCGCGGAGGCGGGAATAGCGTAATCCTGCTCTACCTTGCCGTGCTCCATGGCGAAGGTGAGTAACTCGTCCTGAAAGCGCGAGTCGGCAATATTGATTAAGCGTTTGATAACCTCCGAGTCACTCTGTCCGCGCAGATCAGCAACACCGTATTCGGTGACGATCACATCGCGCAGGTGCTTGGGGATAGTCGTATAGCCATAATAAGGCACAACGTTGGAGCGCAATTGCTTGCCATGGCCACGGGTACTGCGAATACACAGGATGGAGCGCGCGCCGGGCAAATCATGTGCCATGGCGACAAAATTGTACTGACCCCCTACGCCACTAATCACCGTGCCCTCCTCCAGCGCATCGGATGCCACGGCGCCGGTCAGGGCGACGATCATCCCGGTATTGATGAATCGCGCGTTGCGCCGCTGCGCGCAGTAGAGTGGGTAATCCAGCAATAGCTGGTTGGTACGGCGCACGCCCGTCATGCAAATCTGCGTTCGGCCAACGGCGTCCAGTGCGCGCAATTTGGCGTAGAAGTCCCTGGGGCCCAAAAAGAAGCCGCCGTGCAGCAGCCGACCATGGCGCAGCTCATTGCCGTGTACGCCGCGCAACAGGGCGGCGCTGACCAGCGGGTCCTGCAGATCATTGGTCAGCGTTTGACCGTCGACCCGCAGTCCCTCTGCATCAAGCGCGACGCTCGCGGCGACAATGCCCCAGTACTGCAACTCCTGCAGGGAGGGCGCATCGAGTCGCCTCGGAATCAGCCCGCTCAGGAGACCGTAGTCAAATAACTGTTCATCTACCCGCGCCGTGATGTTCCCGCCATTGATACCCCGTTGCAGCAGGAGATTGTCGTACACCTGGCGCTTGACGATACCCTGCTCGATGAGATGCATCATGCCGTTGACGAACATCTCGGTAGAGACGTATAGCCCCTCGGCAAAGACACCGTCATCTGCGGCCAGCGCGGTGGCCTGATGCGTGAGTTGCACAAGCATGGATCGATATTCGCTGTTGTGCCGCTGCCGCAGGATACACGCGTACGCCACTGCATCGCCCAGCGAGCCAATGCCAATCTGCAACGTACCACCGTCTGCGATCAAGCTGCTCGCGTGTAAGGCGGTGGCATAATCCAGCACGGGCACCGCCGCATTGGGCACGGCAAACAAGGTCTTGTTGTACGTGGGGTTGCGTACGATCAGGTCAAAACTGGCGGGAGATACCTCGGCGTCCAACTCCATAAACGGTAGGTCATCGTGTATCTGCGCCAGCAGCATAAAGGGTCGATCGAGTTCCCGCCTCTTGTCCATCATTTCCAGGATGAGATCTGGATTACAGGAAAGACTGAGTGACAGTCCGTTAGCTGTCTCACGAGCTGCCACCATTTGTGCCATCACATTGACGCCCTGCCCCGCCATATCGCGCACGATATGGGTGTAATTGCTGGAGATGTAGTTCTGCTGAGCAAGCGGGTTACTTTTCATTGTTCCCGCTTTAAAATACAGTTCCGTGACGCGGATGTTGTCCGGTAGCTTGCTCGCGCGATAGGGCGCCAGAAACGCCAGTTCCTCATAGTCGCCGAACAGACGCTGCAGGATAGGGCCCGCGAGATTCGCCTCCAGCGGACTGCCGGCCCGGGGGACTTCCAGACACAGGGCAGTAACGATATGCAAAGACAGGGAGGGGTCCGTCACAGCGCGCTGGTAGAATGCATTCATCAGCTGCACCGGTTTGCCCAGTCCGAGCGGCGCGGCCAGTACCACCTGCCGGCCCACAACGGCGATCGTCTGGTCCACACAGTGTTCTACGCTGGTCAGAATTTCACTCATTGCTCGGTCTCCAGGCGCTAAAGTGCCGACTCATGTGCTTACTAGCTCGCAGCACCTGCAAACATGCCATTGAAGCCACCACGTTGTGGAAACACACCGAAAATACCGCCAGTGTGAACAAACACGATGTCTCGACAGCCTTCGAAGCGACCGCTGGCAATCTCTGCCAGCATACCGGCGAAGGCCTTGCCGGTATAAACCGGATCCAGTACCAGTCCCTCCAGGCGACCCAGCTGCGCGATCAGCTCAAAGATGGCCGGTGTGGCGATGGCGTAACCCTGGCCCACATAGCCATCGAGCACGCGCGGCTGTATCGCTACCACAGGCATCTGCGGATAACGCCGCTGCCAGTCCGCCACGTCACTGGCAACCTTGTTGAGGAAGTACTGTTCGTCATCACAAACATTGATACCCCATACAGTCGCCGGCAACTGCTGCAGGGCCACGCCGAGGGTTAATCCGGTCTGGGTGCCACCCGAACCAGTGGCGGTAACGATTTGCGCCTGCTCGATACCGGCGGCTGCAAAATCCTGTGCCAGCTCTTCGCAGGCAGCGATATAGCCCCAGGCCCCAATACCATCACTGCCGCCGGTGGGCACTATCAGGGCCTTGCGCCCCAGCGCGGCGTAGTGGGCCTGCCACTGGCGCAATAATGCTTCGATGTCGGTGACGTACTGCTGCACTGGGTAATGGGTAACCACCGCTCCAGCCAGATGATCGAGGAGTAGATTACCGTCCTGCTCTGACGGTTGGGGGCCGCGCAACAGCACATGCACAGCCAGTCCCAGTTGGGCACCAGCCAACGCCGTGGCCCGACAATGATTGCTCTGCAAGCCACCACAGGTGATCAGGGTATCGCAGCCGTTGTCGATGGCGTGCGCAGTAATGAACTCCAGCTTGCGCACCTTGTTACCGCTGAGGGTACAGCCGGTCAGATCATCGCGCTTGACCCAGAGGCGATGGCCGCAGCCCCACTTGGCAGAGGCGCGCTCAAGGTACTGCAGGGGCGTTGGCGTCCGGGCCAGATCTATCCTGCGGGGGTAGACCAGGGGCATGTTCAGCCGATGGATTTCAACGTGCCCTTGGGCAGTACGGCATGCAGATGCACGCGCTGGAACTTCATCTCTACGTTGTTGGCCACGTTTAGCACCATGTAGTTGTCGTCCAGACCCGTCACCCGGCCCAGAATGCCGGAGCTGGTGACGACTTCATCGCCCTTGTTCAGCTTGGACACCATTTCCGTGTGTTCCTTCTGACGCTTGCGCTGCGGGCGTATGGCGATGAAGTAAAACAGGACAAACAGCCCGACTAAAAACAGTATCTGGAGCATTTCGCCGCCTGGCGGTGCCTTTCCCGCTTCCTGTGCATAGGCATTGGCAATAAACAGACTCATTGATGATTTCTCTCGTGGGTGGGCTCGTGCAAGAGCGGGGAAAACGCGGCTAATTTACAGGCTTTCGCTGCATCTCGCAATTAACACGGGATTAACACGGGACGCGAATGGCCGCTCGCACACTGCTCACTCAAGCGGTGATCTTAAGGTCGTAGTGCATGATTTGCGGCGCATGGTCGGAAAACCGCTCGTCCTTATAGATGGTCGCAGCCCGCACCTTGTCCACCAGCCCGGGCGAGATCACCTGATAGTCCAACCGCCACCCCACATTGTTTGACCAGGCCTGCCCTCGATTGGACCACCAGGTGTATTGCTCTGGCTCATGATTGACCAAACGAAAGGAATCCACAAAGCCGACTTCATCGTAGAGCACATCGAGCCAGGCCCGCTCCTCGGGCAGGAAGCCAGAATTTTTCTGGTTGGCGCGCCAGTTTTTCAGGTCGATTGGTTGGTGGCAGATATTCCAGTCGGCACAGACAATCACCTCACGCCGCGCGCGTCGCAGGGCCCGCAGATGGTCCATGAAGATGTCCATAAACCGCAGTTTTTTCTGCAAGGCCTCGTCACTGCTGGAGCCGGAGGGCATGTACAGTGAAATGACACTGAGCCCCTTGAAGTCAGCCTGCGTGTAGCGCCCCTCGGAGTCTGCCGGGTCCCAGCCCAGGCGGGTCACGACCCGCTGAGGCTTGACCCTGCTGTACAACGCGGTGCCACTGTAGCCTTTCTTGATAGCGTCGTTGTAAAAGCAGTGGTACCCCGCCGGGGAGAACACCGGGGCGGCCAGTTGTTCAAACTGGGCCTTGGTTTCCTGGATACAGACCACGTCGGCCTGTTGCGCGCGCAACCAATCGAAAAAACCCTTGGCAGCGGCTGACCTGATGCCGTTGGTATTGCAGGTGATTATCTTCGCCATTGGCCCATTCCCGTCAGCTGTGTAGGCGCCGCAGTGTAACGGAAGCGTGCGGCGGCGAGCAATTAGGGGCATTAGCGCGGCACGTGACAGCGGCTAACTTCCGTCTACAATGAATTGCACGCAACACCACCATAAAAGCCCGGAGGATTTCGTGAACAAATCCGTCGCCCAGAACAACCAGGCCAGTGCCTTTGAACTATCCAATAACCTGTCGCGTCTGTTGCGGGAATTCTCTCGCGATTTCGAGCGTCGTATATGGCAGGGCCTGGCGGCGCGCGGCTACTCTGATATCCGCCCTTCACACAGCGCCATATTTGCCAATCTCGGGATGGGCGCGGTACGTGTCACTGAACTGGCCGAACGCGCGCAGGTCACCCAGCAGGCCATGGGGAAAATGCTCAAGGAACTGGAGCGCATGGGCTATGTAGCGCGCGATATAGACGGCGGTGACAAACGGGCCAAGGAGATTCGCCTGACCCAGCGCGGCGTCGCACTGGCAGCGGACAGCCTGGAAGTGGTCACCCAGATTCGCGCTTACTATGCGCACAAGATCGGCGCGCAAGCACTGGACGACCTGGAAGCGCACTTACGCAGCGCGGTCGGTAGACTCCAGCTGGCCTACCTGCCCGCGTCCTGGGTGGATGCGCAGCACCCCTAGCAGCACCCCTAGAAATTCATAAAATCCGGGGTGTTAAAGACCCAGCTCTTCACTTCCTCGCGCCGACAGATACGCCAGCCCTGGTCGGTACGGCGATACTCATCTACATACCACAAGCCGAGAAAAAAAGTGTGGGTCTTGCCCTCCGACAGGCGCATTTCCATAGGATTGAAACACATCACCCTGCCAGTGGCCGTATCGCCGTGCAATTGCACCTGGATATTGGCGTTGAGGTGCTGGCTGTTGGGAAAGAGTTCGTTGGTCAGCGAGGCCTTGAGGAAGTCGATAGTCTGCTCCAGATCACCCACACTGCCACCAAAAACACTGTAATCAATATGCACATCGGTCGTGAAGATATCCTCGCGCAGGCGGTCAATTTGTTTACTATCAATGAGGTGGGAGTAATGAAAAATCAGGTCCTGTATCTCGAAGCGGTCCGATAGTTCCTGTTGCGAAAGCATGTGTGTGGCTCCTGTTAGAAATCCAGTGGCAGTGCAATGTGACGTTGGTACATAAGATCGCGGTGCGCTTCCAATCGCGGCGTCAGGCAGGCGCGCGTCTCTGCGTCGGCCGACTCGTAGCTGGCGCGCATATAGTCCGGCATGGGATTGTCCACCGGGCCCAGGGGTTTGAGCATGCTGGCGAAATTGGCCCAGTAAAAATCCACGGCTGTCGGGACACTGCCCACAAAATAGTCGCTCCCCGCCGCGTGTTGCCGCGCCAACTGGCTATCCAATTCGGCACTGATAGCCTGCAGCCGAGCCGTCGCTTCGGCATATGCCTGCGGTGACCAGCCATACTTGACGCCCAGGCGGCGAATCATTTGTGGCGGCTCGGGCAGTACCAGCATCGGGGCTAGCATGTGCAGCCGCCGGTGCCAGCCAAAGCCATCCACCCCGGCAATCAGGGCCGACAGGCCCAGCACCTGAATTCTGTCCGGGCAGTTGCGCGGCACCAGCGGCTTGTCGGGCGCGAGGCGTTCCGCCAGCAGCAACAGGTCCAGCCAGTGGCACACCGGAGGCAGGTCATCGTACACAGCGACCGGAGCGGATGTTTGACCGGTCCAGGTGCGCAGCGCTTCATTCTCGCCGCCACCCTGCTGGTGCACCGGTGTGAATTCAAGGCCCTTGTAAGACAGGATGGCCTTGGCCGATTCGCCCCAGGGTCCGGGCACGCCGGCGGTCAGCACCAGGCGCAAGCCGGGAGCTGTAATGGCTTCTTCAACCGACAGATAGTTCATTTTGAGCTACTCATGCGTCCAGCTTAAAGACCTTGATGGCGTTGTCGCGCAGGAATTTCGGCCAGACCTCATCGCGCAGCGGTACATCAGGCATTTCACTGAAGATACGGTCCAGTGACAGGCCCATGGGGAAATAGCCCGCGTACATTACCTGGCCGGACCCGCGCTTATTGGCGAAGTCGATAATATCCGGTGGATAGTGTTTCGGGGCGAAGGCACTGGTCATATAGTACAGGTTGGGGTACTTGAGCATCATCTTCCAGGCGACATCCGTCCACGGCTCACAGCCGTGGCGTGTGACCACGCGCAGCTCCGGGAAAAACCACAACACCTCGTCGAGCAATTCGACCTTTTGCGGCCCGAACGGCACACGGGGGCCGGGCACACCCATGCAGGGACAGAAGGGAATATCCAACTCCACCAGTTTGGCGTAGATGGGATACCACTTCTTGTCGTTCACTGGCACCGGCGGGCAAATCATGGCCGGCGCAGCGGTTACTGCCTTGATATCAAATTCCTCGTGCATCGCGACGATCTTGCGTACCTCGTCCATACCCCTGTTGGCATTGGCTTCGTAGGACGCAAAAAATCGATCCGGATGCGCGCGCAGTGCTTTTTCCTGTAGGTCGCTAAAGCCCAGCCCGAGCATGGCGCGCTCTATGCCATGCTTGTCCATTTGGGCCAGCGTGTAGGCGATGCCATCGACCTCCTTGTTGGTATCGGGGATATCCTTAAACATATATTGGGCAGGCATGGAGAACTGCTCGTGGCTTTCACGGTCCATCAGCAGCGGCTTGATCCAGTCGTAGAAGCTGCTGCTGTCATCGCCAGGTATGGCGAGCATGAGATCGATAACGCCGATATTGGTAGGCATTGGCATGCTGGGTGATCCTGTTAATCTATTTCTAACTTTAACTATTGATAATATCTATTTGTATTTATTGACTATTTATACTTGCATTGGCGGCACATCTTCCGCATCGTGACGCTGCTTTCGCAAACGCATGGGCAGCGTGGAGTCGATCGATCGGTAGCGATAACAGGCCTGTGCATCGATCTCCCGCTCGACCTGCCCACGTTGTTGCAGATAATTAAGGTGTGCCATGCACTCGCCCAGCGCCAGGCTCAGGTTATGCCCATCCAGCGGACGTTTGAACAATACCGGCAACAGCTCCATGGCAGAGCGCGGCGCAGTCACGCAGGCCTCCTCCAGCGCCAACAGATGCTCTTCGTGGTGTTCAATCAAATAACGCAGCCGCTCATGCAGACCGTAAAAGGGCGTGTTGTGCGCAGGGAGTACGAGGGCATCAGCTGGCAACAGCTCCAGGAAGCGCTCGTGCGACATGAGCCATTCCCGCAGCGGATTGCCCTCAGGCTCGGCGCCCGACACGCTGATATTGGACGTAATTCTCGGTATCACCTGGTCGCCGGAGATCAGGATATTCAGCGCGGCGCTGTACAGGCAGGCGTGTTCCGGTGAGTGTCCGCGCCCCACTATCACCTGCCAGCGGTTGCCATTGATCGACAGGAAAGCGCCATCAACCAGGCGTCGGTAGGCCGTGGGCATGGGTGTGATAATGGCACCAAATCCGCCGAAATGCTCACGCGATTTATCAACCTGTTGCTGTGTATAACCGCAGCGCAGCATGTGTTCTTCAGTGGTCCAGCTGTAATGCTCCTGCAGGGTCCTGCTGAAGGCCAGCCCGGTGAAATACTCGGCCTCGGTGCTATAAAACGGCACCCGCCAGCGTTCACACAACCACCCCGCCATGCCGATATGGTCAGGATGGTGGTGTGTGGACACCACCGCCTTGACCGGTTTGCCCTGCAATTGTGTCTCGAACAGCCGCTCCCACAGTTCGCGGGTAGGGTCGATGGCGATACCCGTATCGACTATCCACCAGCCGTCGACATCCTCCAGCAAATAGAGATTGATATGGTCCAGCGCCATTGGTAAAGGCATACGCAGCCACAGCACGCCTGGCACAATCTCACGCAACTGCCCAGCGCCAGGCGCGTCTTCAAAGAGGTACCGGAGCATGGCGCGTCCTAGAGCCCTAACTCGGCAATCAGCGCCAGCACATCGTCATGGTGAGACTTGGTATTCACCTTCGCCATGACATGTTTCACACGACCGTCCTTGCCAATAATAAACGTGGAGCGCAACACGCCCATAAATTCGCGCCCCATAAATTTTTTCATCCCCCAGGCACCGTATTTTTCAGTCACCAGATGGTCTTCGTCGGCCAACAGGGTGAAGTTAAGGTCCTGCTTCTCGATGAATCGTCCCAGTTTTGCAACCGGATCGGGACTCACGCCCAGCACCACAGTGTCGAGTTTAGCCAGCGCCTTCTTGCTGTCGCGAATGCCGCAGGCCTGCACCGTACACCCGGGGGTCATCGCCTTGGGATAGAAATACAGCACAACATTTTTCTGACCCTTGAACTGCTTGAGACTCACCTTGTTGCCGTCCTGGTCCAACAGCGTGAACGCCGGTGCCACACTGCCGATTTTTGGTAATGCCATGTGTCCCTACTCCTTCTAAAAAAAACTACCCGCGTCGAGGCCGGTGATCAATAGCCGATACGCGCACCGGAAAAAGTCCGCTTGCCGCATCGGAAAAATATTCCCGCAGGGTCTCAGACACCACCGGGAACGCAATCTGTTCCCAAGGGACATCGCACTCTGCATAGAGGCCGGTCTCCAGGCTCTCAGGACCGGCACTGTGTTCGCCATGGTCCAGGTCACAACGATAAAACATATAGATCTGACTGATATACGGCACATCGAAAACGCGGTAGAGATCAATATTACTGACGCGCGCCCGGGCTTCTTCCCAGGTTTCTCTGGCGGCACCCTGCACGGTAGTCTCGCCGTTCTCCATGAACCCTGCGGGCAGCGTCCAGTAGTTTTTGCGCGGCTCGATAGCGCGCTTGCACAACAACACCCTGCCCTCATAGATCGGCACACAACCGACGATAACACGGGGGTTGGTGTAGTGAATCAGTTCACAGCTGCCGCAGACAAAACGTTCGCGATCATCACCCGCAGGAATCCGCAGGATGACCGTATTGCCACAATGGGTACAAAATTTCATGAAGACCTGACTCTCGCGCTACCAGCACATCAGTATAAAGGCTTGGCTGACGATTAGAATACCCTCAGGCCTGTCCACTGCCCCCGATATGCCCTCTATATAAGACCGCGCTAATGTAATTGCCGGTAACCACCGCAATAGAACAACAGTGGTTCACCGCTGGGCCTCTGGTGCATCTGCCGGACCCGGCCCACGATGATGAGATGGTCTCCGCCTTCGTGGGTAGCGTGCAGCTCGCACTCGAAACTCACCAGGGCATCGCGAATAATCGGCGCTCCGTACTGACCCAGTCGGTAGTGGGCCGCAGCCAATTCATGCTGGCCTTTCCTGGCGTACTCATTGGAATGGGCCTGCTGCTCAGTGCTCAGGATATTGATGGCGAAGTGGCGGGACCGGGCAAATACTTCGAAGACATCGGAATTATTTTGCAGGGACCAGAGCACCAGTGGCGGATCCAGCGAGACCGACGAAAACGAGTTGGCCGTCATACCCAGCGCCTGTTGCGAGTCCGACACGGCGGTAATAACGCACACCCCTGTCGCGAAACGCCCAAGGGCATTTCTCAGTTCCCGACCGTCAAAGCTCATTACGCACCCTCTTCCAGCTTACATTCATCGTTCATTGCAGCGCCCCTCATTGGAGCCCGAGTCAGACACTGGACACATCCCCTATTCAGGCTATGGGGCGCCATCCTCCTGCCAGCGAGCTGCCCTGCTGCTATCGTGCTGTCGCGCTGACACCCAGTGCTCGCCCTCGGGACCTACTTCCTTCTTCCAGAAAGGTGCCCGGGTTTTCAGGTAGTCCATAATAAATTCACAGGCGCTGAAGGCGGCCTCCCGGTGCGCTGATGCCACACCCACCCACACGACCTGGTCACCCACAGAAAGTTTTCCCACCCTATGCACCACCGTAGCGGCAAGCAGCGGCCAACGTTGTGTGGCCTGTTGGACGATTTGCGTGATACTGCCTTCCGTCATGCCCGGGTAGTGCTCCAGCTCCAGCGTGTAAACCCGCCTCTGGTCATTGGCACAACGCACATAACCGGTGAAAGTCGCTACCGCACCCTCTTCGTGCGTGCCGGCCAACAGGGCAGTTTGCAACTGCGCCACATCGAAGTCCGCCTGCTGCACACTGACGGCAATGGCAGCCAATGCCGCCACCTTAGCCGCCCGTGACCGGTGGAAAGAACGCGATTTCATCGCCGTCGTGCAACACGCAATTGCCCGGCACCACCACCTGATTGACAGCGCGTATCATATTGTCCTGTGTCAAAACCTCACGCCAGGCAGCGCCGCGCTCGACGCACAGCTGCTCCTGCAATGCATCCAGATCAAAACCTGTGGCAGGCCAGAGCAGCTCGAGCGAGGCACAATCCAACTGCTCTCGCACGCGAGCGAAGAACAACACTGTCAGCATCATCCAACAACCTCATCAGCACGCCGCCACCGGCCGGATTTTCCACCGTCCTTATGCAACAGGGCGATAGTGCGAATCTCCATGCCCCGGTCGACCGCTTTGCACATATCGTAAATCGTCAGGGCGGCTACCGAGACTGCCGTCAGCGCCTCCATTTCCACACCCGTCTTGCCCGATACCTTACAGCATGCCTCAATATTGACCTGGCTGCTCGCCGCGTCCAGCTCAAAGTTGACCTCCACTGACGTCAGCATCAGGGGGTGGCACAGCGGAATCAGGTCCGCGCATTTTTTGGCCGCCTGGATGCCCGCGATGCGCGCGACCGCCAGTACGTCACCTTTTTGGTGCGCACCCTCTTTCAATAGCGCGAATGTCTGTGCTTGCATGGTAACCACGGCACCCGCGACGGCGGTGCGTTCGGTAATCGCCTTGTCCCCGATGTCCACCATCCGGGCCGCGCCCTGATCATCAATGTGGGTGAGTTGGCTCATAAAGACTCCGCCGGGTGTAAGCTTTTAGGTCGGCAGAGTCTATCCAATGCCGCTGCGGATTGAAAATACAATTGAGCTTTGAGGTCAGCGAATTTGGCCGTAAAGCACTTTCTGTGCGTACCAGCTATGGCGTACAGTAAAGCGCTTAAAACAGGAGATACATCATGGCAAAACTTTCCCTCGGCCTGCAACTGGGCTATTGGGGCGCATTGGCGCCCGGTAACGCACACGTGGAAATGGCGCAGGAGGCAGAACGCCTGGGTTTTGATTCAGTGTGGAGTGCAGAGTCGTGGGGCAATGACTGCTTCACGCCGCTGGCATGGATAGGTGCACACACCAAAACTATCCGCCTGGGCACTGGCGTCGCCCAGTTATCGGCGCGCACACCTACCGCCTGCGCCATGGCGACTCTGGCCCTGGATCATCTGTCTGGCGGGCGCATGATCCTCGGGCTGGGCGTCTCCGGGCCGCAGGTCGTAGAGGGCTGGTACGGTCAGCCCTACAGCAAGCCAGTGACGCGCACCCGGGAGTACGTGGAGATTATTCGCAAGGTGCTGGCCCGCAAGGAGCCAGTCACCAACGATGGGGAGTTCTATCCCCTGCCCTACAACGGACCGGGCGCCTGGGGGTTGGGCAAGCCACTCAAGAGTATTACGCATCCGCTGCGCGCTGATGTGCCTATTTTTATCGGTGCCGAAGGCCCGAAGAATGTGGCGCAGACGGCCGAGATCGCCGACGGCTGGTTGCCCTTGTATTACTCGCCCTACCGGCAGGACGTTTACGCCGACCAACTGACGGCCGCCAAACCCGGTTTCGAGATGGCGCCCCTGGTGATGGTGAACATCAATGACGACCTGGAACAGGCGCTGTATCCGGTCAAGGCGATGCTGGGCTTTTACATCGGCGGCATGGGCTCCGCCAAGCACAATTTCCACAAGGAGTTGATGGCGCGCATGGGGTTTCCCGATGAGGCCGAAATGATTCAGAAGCTGTTTTTCGAGGGCAAACGCGACGAGGCCATTGCGGCAGTGCCGAGTCAATTCGCCGATGAAATTTCCCTATCCGGGCCACGCGATCGCATTCGGGAAAAAATCAGGGACTGGGAAAATTCTCCTGTAACGTCCCTGTTGGTTAACGGAGATATCAACCTGCTCAGGACCATGGCGGAGTTGACGCTGTAGATGAGGCCGTAGCCATTTCTACTGTTACTCTGCGCGACCGACTGCTGTACAGCTCCGGCGTCGTCAACTACGCCCTGAAGGACGCGGCCTTCGGTGCCTTCGTCCTGTTTTACTACAAGCAGGTGCTGGGCCTAAGCGGCACACTGACGGGACTGGCCATTGCAATTTCCGTGGTGTGGGACGCCCTCGCCGATCCGCTGGTGGGCGCCTGGTCCGACAAGCTGCGCAGCCGCTGGGGCCGCCGTCATCCGCTTATGGTGGCATCCGTCGTGCCAATGGCGCTGAGCTTTGTAGCCGTGTTCGCGCCACCGCAATTTGCCCTGCAAACCCAGGAAAGTCTGTTCCTCTGGCTATTGGGTAGCGTTGTCCTGCTGCGTACTGCGCTGACGTTTTTCATGATTCCCTATCTCGCACTGGGGGCAGAAATCACCGCCGACTATCACGAGCGAACCCGTCTGGCCAGCGACCGCACCAACTTCGGATGGTTTGCCGGGATCGCGGTCGCTGCCGGTGCAATGTTCATACTGTTCGCCGACACACAGGGTACCGACGGCCGCTTTGTGATCGAGAATTACCATCACTACGGCTGGCTGAATGCCGCCGGCGTTATCGTGTTCAGCCTCATTTTTCTGTGTGGTACGTGGCACTACATCCCGTCATTGCTAAAACGTACGACTGAGCATAGCGGCAATCTGCTGCGCAATATCATGATGACCTTTCGCAACCGGAATTTTCGCACGCTGGTGATTCTCGACACCGCACTCGGTGGTATGGGCGGCATCACCAGCGCCTTGCTCATGGTGAGCTTCACGTATTTCTGGGAATTGGACACGCTGCAAGTGTCACTCATGCTGGGCGGGCCACCCCTGCTGGCGGTGCTAATCGCTACCACCAGTTCACGCTTCCTGAACAGGCATCTGGAAAAACACCAACTGCTGCAGCTTAGCTGTGCACTGGGGGCGCTGAATTTTTTGTGGCTCACACCATTAAAAATGCTGGGTTGGCTGCCAGAGGATGGCGGCATCGTATTTGCACTGGTGTTCCTGAACTATGCGATCTGGGTCACCACCAGCATCGTACGGACAATTTCCAATCACGCGCTGTTGGCAGACATCGCCGACGAACATGAGCTCCAAACAGGTCAACGCCAGGAAGGTGTCTTGTTCGCGGCAGCATTTTTTGCCGCCAAGTTCATCAGCGGCTTTGGCTATCTCGTCGCGGGACCGTTTCTGGACCTGATAGGACTGCAAGCCGGCGCACTGCCGGGCGAGGTGCCACGCAGTGTGATCCTTGGTCTGGGTGTCATGATGGGGCCGGCTCTGGCCCTCCTCATGCTCGTCCCAGTGTGGATGTCAATGAAGCTCAACGTTAGCCTGGCCGGTCACCTGGCGGTGCAACAGGCATTGCGTGAGCGATCGAAACAGATGTAAAGCAAGCTGTCCGACATTGTCTCGCTGGTGTGCCAAAAAGCCTACGCTGAACTACAATAGAGCAACAAACGAATAACAATTACCTCACGCGAGGGGTCTCACTACCATGATCAGCAAACGTTCTCACACCAGCTTGCTGCTGCTATTTACCACAACTTTGCTCGTTTGCGAGCAAACAGTGCAAGCTGCTGCCACCAGCGCGTCTGCGGCATCCCCGGTAATCACCGCGCCGACACCCGCGGCGGCCGCAGTCAACTCTCAGCGCCTGCTGCAGGCCGACCAGGAACCCGGCAGTTGGATGTCCCATGGAAGAACCTATAGCGAGCAGCGCTACAGCCCCCTGTCCAAGGTCAATGTGGAAAACGTCGGCAAGCTCGGCCTGGCCTGGTCCTATGACCTCAAAACCGAACGTGGTATTGAGGCGACTTCACTGGTGGTGGATGGCGTAATGTATACCACCTCGGCGTGGAGCATTGTGCATGCCATCGATGCGCGCAGCGGCAAAGCGCTGTGGACCTTCGATCCCAAAGTGGCCAAAGACAAGGCCAGACACGCCTGCTGCGACGCCGTGAATCGAGGCGTTGCTGCGTGGAATGGACAAATCTTCTTCGGCGCGCTCGATGGTCGCCTGATCGCGCTGGACGCGACCACCGGCAACGTTAACTGGGAGGTGGCAACAGTGGATCCGGCGCTGCCCTACACCATCACTGGCGCGCCACGCGTGGTCAAGGACAAAGTGCTGATCGGCAATGGCGGCGCCGAGTTTGGCGTACGCGGATTTATCAGTGCCTACAATGTGAAGGATGGCTCCCTGGCCTGGCGCTTTTACACTGTCCCCGGCGACCCCGCGCTCGGTTTTGAAAACGACGCCATGAAGAAGGCGGCCGCGACGTGGAAAGGGGAGTGGTGGAAACTGGGCGGTGGCGGTGGCACGGTGTGGGACTCCATGGCGTATGACCCGGAACTGGACCTGCTGTATTTTGGTGTGGGCAATGGCACACCCTGGAATCAGGAAATTCGCTCTCCCGGCGGCGGCGACAACTTGTTCCTGTCATCCATCGTCGCCGTGCGCCCCGACACCGGGGACTACGTCTGGCATTACCAGACCACGCCCGGGGAAACCTGGGACTACACGGCGGCACAGCACATCATCCTCGCAGATATCGAACTGAAGGGCGCCGTGCGCAAGGTATTAATGCAGGCACCCAAAAACGGTTTCTTTTATGTGCTTGATCGCAAAAGCGGTGCATTACTGTCCGCCAATAACTACATCAATATCACCTGGGCGACTCACGTCGATCTGACGACCGGCAGACCGGTGGAAGTGCCTTTGGCGCGCTACAAAGATGCGCCGTTCATCGTGTTCCCCTCCTACCTCGGTGGTCACAACTGGCATCCAATGTCGTACAGCCCGCAAACCGGGCTGGTGTACATACCGGTGTTGGACATGCCCGCTGTCTACGGCCAGCCAAAGCACTTCAAATACAATCCTGGCATTGCCAATACCGGCTCCGACGGCATCGTAGGCTCACTGCCCGATGCGCAGGCCGAACGCGACGCTTATGGCGCTTTGGTCAAGGGCCGCCTACTGGCTTGGGACCCAGTGAAGCAACAGGAAGCATGGCGTGTTGAACACAGTGGTCCATGGAACGGGGGTACGCTCAGCACGGCTGGCAACCTGGTCTTCCAGGGTACCGCAGACGGCAAGCTGGTTGCGTATCGCGCCGATACCGGGGAAAAACGGTGGGACTTCGCGACTCAGACGGGTGTGGTCGCACCGCCCATTTCGTATGAGATAGACGGCGAACAATATGTTTCCGTCAACGTGGGCTGGGGCGGCGCTTTTGCGCTGGTGTTTGGGGAATATGTGCAGGCGGAGAGCCTGCCCAACGTCAGCCGAGTATTGACCTTCAAGCTGGGCGGCAAAGCCGCCTTGCCTGCCGTGTCATGGAAGCCTACAGTTGTCTTCAATCCCCCACCGCTCACTGCAAGCCCTGAGGCAGTCGCGTTGGGCTTCGCCACCTACCAGGATGTGTGCATGGGCTGTCACGGCCTCAACGCCGTCTCCGGCCTGTTAATACCGGATCTGCGCGGTTCAGGTTATCTCTGGGACGAGAAGGCCTGGGAAGCGGTGGTGCGCGGTGGACAGTTGAAAGAGCGCGGCATGGCGTCCTTTGCTGATAACATCAGCGCGGAACAAAGCCAGGCGGTGCGCGCCTATGTGATCCAGCAGGCCCAACGAGGACAAGCGCTGCAAAAAGCAGATGGACTGACGCCGACATCCAAAAGATGAATGAATTGGAGTCCCACCTCATCAACGCAGGTCAGTTATAGCAATTCGGAGGTAGAAAATGCAGGAGAGCACGGTAAATACCAGGATCGCACTGTCCCTCATGGGATTGATCATCGCGCTGAACACGGGACTTGCGATAAACCTTGTTGTAGCCGGCGACAGCGGCTTGGCGCAAGCCTTCAATGGCCAGAATATTTTTTTACTGGCCGCACTGCAAATGGTGCTCGTTCTGGTGGCGTACATCACCTGCAAAAACCCGCCCATTTCACTACGGCGTTAACAAATTCCAAACTCTATTTGCCTAACTGGCATTGAGTTCTCATGGCGGATTGGGCGCAGCTGCAGCAACCGCCTCGACTGCCCTGCGCGCCATTCTGGAAATGACAACCATTACGATGATGGCCACCACCAGACCGACAACCATTACCACGTCTTGTAGCTCTGCGGCATGTCCGGGTTGGCTGGTCGCCGCGACCATTTGCTTGCCGGCATAGCCAAAATAGACCTCCAGGCACAGTGTCGGCAAAAATCCCACACACGCTGCAACGAAACGTAAAAATCCGACGCCGGCAGCTCCTAGCATATAGTTGGTCAGCGTTCGATTGAGTGGCGTTAACCTGATCAGCAACTGCAACCTGAACTCCTGCTGCAACACCGCAGTTTGCAGCGAGGCCAGCGCAGGTTTCCTAAGAATAAACCGTTCGACAGTCGGCCTAAGCAGTCGATGCGCCAAGCCATACTGTAAAATTGCACCCAGCACACTGCCAAGTGTCGCGGCCGCCAGGCCATGCGTAAAACCAAAGATCGTGCCTGCGGCGATACCCAGCACTGTGTCGGGCACAAAGAAGGTGCAAAGGACCACATACACGACAACGAATATCACCAGGGCCCATGCACCTGAATCCTTGATCCAGTTTTCGATGTCCTGGAAATGGCGCATGAGTTCCTCGCCAAGCATGAAGATTCCAGCTGCTATAAACCCCGCAGTCACAATGTACAGCGAAACCGTAGCGACTCTCGAAACAGTCCACAGCCTCTTTTCCTCAGCTGTTTCTATATGCTCAGTGGTTTGCATTGATTTGCCACGATAGGCGCGTAGGCATGTAGAGCTTCATAGCGACCGCGGAGGGAGATCGGGTACCCAATTTACGCCATTGATGTGCCCACCTCCGTCGACGAATAAAGTATTGCCCGTAAGGTAACGAGCGTCTTCGCTCGCTAGAAAAGATGCCACGGGTGCAATATCGGTTAAAGGATCGCCCAGTCGCCCCATCGGATTGGATGCATCAGCGGCCGCTTCAAGTTCAGGATAGCGCGCAAATACGCCACGCGATGCGGCAGTCTTGGCGCCGGGACAAATAGCGTTCACCACAATGCCGGTAGCGGCCCATTCGCGCGCGGCGCTCCGAGTCAGCGTACGCAGGGCTTCTTTGGCGACGTTGTACTCGAGTGTACCCACATGCGCATTGACACCGTTTAACGAACACATATTAATTACGCGACCATAACCGGCACTACACATAAAGGGAAACGACGCCTGCATCGCCCACAAAGGTCCGTAGAATCCGACACCAAAACCGTGCGCCAGATCGGCGTTGGTTTTCGCTTCGACGCGCCCCACCTGTCCTCCGCCCCACGCATTGTTGACCAGAATATCGATGCGGGCGAACGTGTCCATGGCTGCCTGCACCATAGCCCTCACGGCCAATTCATCGCTGACATCCACCGCCAGACACAGCGTTTGAGTTTGCGAAAATTCAGCAATCGCAGTGGCAACCTGTTGTGCAGAGACAAGATTGATGTCGGCCAGCACCAGTGCAGCGGCACCATCTGCTGCAAACCGAGCGGCTACTGCGGCGCCAATGCCATCACCTGCTCCGGTAATGATGGCGACCCTGTGATTCAGGCTTGCCATTGACAGAGTTCCTCAGGTAATAACGCAACCACACACTGGCGACTGATCACACTGCTAGTCAGGAATCGTTTTCGCTATCCACGATGGTCCAGGACCCGTCGGGATCAAACACCTGGATGGTTTCCGCGACCGCTGCAGTGTCCTCACCCAGATCCTTCTGATAGACGATCCCCTCCTCATCGACCATGAAACTCATGACACCGCTGGTGGCGTAATCTGCGGGCCAGGCCAGCAGCGCGACCCCCTGCGTCAACAGGCCATCGACATAAAATTCCTTAGCGCCACCGTTGGCATTGGCACCCTGTGCAAACAGCATGCGATAGAAATACCCGTGGTAGGGTTTGCGTTTACCCGTTACGGCCTTATAACCTTCTGCCGCCGCAGTTGCGATGGCCTCCCCTGCCGGACTCGGGGGCTCTCCTGCGGCAGTCGGCCAGTAGAGTCCATTTTGCTGACCCGGATCGCTGCGCAACTTTGCGGCAAAGATGCCCGGTTCGTTACCGTCGTGTCCTGCGATGACATACTCCATCTGCGCGTCAATAAAACCGCGACTTACAGCGATGGCACCGAGTTCATTGTGCCCAATTCGACGGTAGACAATTTCATCAGCCCCCGCCGCGCCGTCCAGATACCATTTCCCGTTTACTAAAACGATCGGGACTGGCAGCGGCCAATCATTGTCACCAACTACCAGGTTCATGGTGCTGTCGCCCTCAGGTACCAGCGTGTGCTTGGTTTTGAAGCGCGCCACAAAATCTGCGCGGGCATTGGCGTCGGCCACCTCATCTCCCGAAGACACTACGTCCTCGCTGTCGGGACCGAGCAGCATATTGAGCGTGGCAACATCGTTTTTTTCCAGCGCAGTAATGAGCGCAGTGACTGCATCCTCCGGGGAGGCGAACGCGCGCGTGTCCTGCGCGCTGGCACCTGCGGCGCACAGCCCTGCGCACAGGAGCACTGCCAGTAAGGGCACCGAAATCCATTGTGTGAATACCTTGTTCATCGCCTGTTACCCCGCTGCTGTCCGGCATTGCCCCGGTTTTGTCCGGAATGGCCCTTGTTCGCGGATCTCCCGCCTTTTTGCATACTGGCACGACCTCGATTGCTCGCCGCGCGCTCTGCGTTGCCGTTGTTACGCGAACCCTTGAATGCGTTATTGGACCTTGAGGCAGGAGCCTTCCTGGCCGTCGGCCTGGAGGCTTGCTGCGGACGTGCGGCTGGCTTCGACATCTTGCTAGCGGCACCCTGCTGACGGACCACCGGTTTCGCTGGCTTAGCAGCGGTGTGACCCCGATCGCGCGCACCTGCAGCCTGGGGATTCAATTTCTGGCGAGCAGCGGGATTAGTAGCACCTGCATAGGTGCCCTTGGGGACCTTGCTGATCGCAGCGGGCCGCTGCGCGCCAACATTCGGCCTGGCGCCGGGTTTGGCTCCCGCATAGCTGCCCTGCACTTTGCGATTTTTTGCCTGTTCAAGCGTCGCGGGGCGGTTGGCGTTTGACGCTCGCTGGTTCAACTGACCAAGTTCCGGCCTGTTCGGTCGCGCTGCACTGATCGGGCTGTTGGCATTGTTTCGAAAGTTGTTCTTGCCACCCTCGAACTTATTGAAGTAATCCTTGCCGTCCGCGTTGACATAAATATTGTTGTTGTTGAAACCGTGCTGGTAGTTGGGCGGTCGGTTATAGCCGTTGGCAGGTCGAAAGCCGTTGCCATACCGCGGATAATAGGGCGGCGGATAATAGGAAGACCCTCCTCCATAGCCCCAATTCGGCGAGTAGTAGTCATGGTCATCGTCATCGTCGTTAAATACCTCGTTGACCAGCATGCCCGCACCGAAGGACAACAGACCGGTGGTCACCAGTGCTGTAGTGCTGTAACCGGTGTCCACGATGGCAGTAGATGTCGTCGTTGTAGTGGCAGCAGGTGCAGGCGTGGTGTAGACAGCGGTGGGATTGTACTGAGGAACATAGACGACTTCCGGATTGGCAGGCTCTACCACGATCACCTGCTGATTATTCTGCTCCTGCGTCGTCACTTTCATCTGTTCTGAACTTTGCAGATTACCCATCTCCGCTGCTTGTTTGCGCAAGCGTTGCACCGCTTCAAGAACTCCGGGTTCGTCGGCCTGGAACGCTGCACCGAGGTCGGTGGTCCAGTCCATTTCCATGCACATCATGTCAACGACTGTGGGAAACTGCATCAGCGCCATCATCGGTGGCGTAAAGCCAGCCGTGATTGCAGCCGCGTCCAGCTCTTTGCCTTTCGTATCGGGATTCGCCACCAGCCAATTGCCAGCGTCCAGCACTTCCTGCGGATTGGTCGAACTGGCGAGCACCTGGGCCAACACCGCATCCGGGTATAAAGCAACCGGCGCGAGCAGGGTTTCGAGTGATTCGGGGCTGTAGTTAGTGGGTGTCGCGGCGACTGTTTCCGCCACTGGTGGTGGTGCTACCGCCACAGGCGCTGCATTCTCGCTCACAGGTGCTGTGGTCGCAGTCACCGGCGGCGCAGTCGGCTGCACGCTCTGAGCTGCTGGTGGCTGCTCCTCGCTGCAAGCCGAAAGCGTCACGCCAAAAATGAGCAGAGCTGCCACTGAACGGCCGGTGAATGTTGATTTTCTCATTGCTTCTATTCCTCCTGCGCGGGCGAATCTCAAGACCTTGGCATTGCCCGTTTATCGTTACAACAACAATAGCGATGATACTGAAAAGCCACAACTTATCAGCAAATACGATAAACCAATATCATAGTCTACGCCACTGTTTAGGTCGGTCGCGGTAGGTGCGGATGTAGATTGCGGACGAGCCATCAGGAGGTCGGTCAGCAATGTACGCCTGAAGATGAAAATGCGGGGTTAAACATTTTGGAATATTGGCGGTGAGGGAGGGATTTGAACCCTCGATACGTTGCCGTATACACACTTTCCAGGCGTGCGCCTTCGACCACTCGGCCACCTCACCATGAGGGCGCGGATCATACCACAAGACTGGATACTTGCCAGTCCCTGACGGGGCTAATTTCATGGCGGGGAGTGCGCAACAGTTCCCTACTGCCTGTTGAGTCGAGGCAGCGGCCGCGCGGCAGGGTCAGTACTGCGAAAGGGATTGATATCCAGGCCTCCACGGCGGGTATAGAACGCCTGCAAGTGGAGAAATTGCGGCTCACAACGTCGTGAGATATCACAGAACATGCGTTCCACACACTGCTCGTGAAACTCCTGATGCTCGCGGTACGCGAGGATGTATTGCAACAACGCGCTGTGCTGCAGGGTCGCACCGCGATAGTGCAGCCACACCGTCGCCCAGTCCGGTTGTCCGGTGACCGGACACAGGGAACGCAGCAGGTGGCTGTAGAGCACCTCTTCGACAATGTGTCCCGACTGCACCCGCAGTTGCTCCGCCCGTGGCGCTCCAAACCAGGGATCAACGGTCACATCATCCAGGCATTCGCCCGACAAGGCCGTTCCCGTCAGCGATGGATCGCCGACACCCAGCAACTGGAGCTCGACGGCCTCCCCGGCAGCGTCGCTGATATCTTTGATGATCGTTGCCCGTGCCTCTTCTACCGTGGCAAAGCGTGTACTGTTCAGCGAGTTCAGATACAACTTGAAGGACTTCGACTCAACGATATTGGGCGAGCTGGCAGGCACCGTGAAGCGACCTACACGAACCACTGGTTTACCGGTACTGTCCAGCCAGGACATTTCATAGGCGTGCCACAGGTCTGCACCCTGAAACGGCAGGATCGTACTGATGCCCAGATGTTGTCGTGCGGTGACGCGGGGTATCGAGTGTAGAATGTAGGGCGCGTATACCGTCTGGACTGGCGTCTGCCGTCCCAATACCAGTTTGTCCTCCGCGCCTTCGGCCACGGCTACTGCCTGAGTCGCTTGCCGGAGTTGAGCAGGTGCATGCTATAGGCGAAGGCCACAGCGGTAAAGACAGTAATCATGCCGAAGGCCAGCGGAAGACTGACGTCAGATACACCGAGCACACCGTAACGGAAGGCATTCACCACGTAGACCAGTGGGTTGAGCTTGGAGACACTGGCCCAGAACGGGGGTAGCAGGTCCATCGAGTAAAACACGCCACCCAAATACGTCAAGGGCGTGAGCACAAAGATCGGAATAATGGAGATATCATCAAAGCTGTTGGCGTACACCGCATTGATAAATCCCGCCAGTGCAAACAGGGTCGATGTCATAAAGACGACGACCACTACCACCAGATAACTGTGTATCTTAAGATGCGTAAAAAACAGGGAGACCACGGTAACTACCACCGCGACCAGCAGCCCTCTGGACACTCCTCCGACCACATAACCCATCAGGATGACAAAATTAGACACCGGGGACACCAGCAGTTCTTCCACACTGTGACCAAACTTTGAGCCATAAAATGACGACACCACATTGGAATAGGAATTGGTCACGATGGCCATCATGATCAGACCCGGCACGACAAACTCCATGTAGGTGAAACCGCCCATCTCCCCGATACGGGAACCGATCAAGGTACCAAAAATGACGAAGTACAATGACATGGTGATTGCCGACGGCAGCAGCGTCTGCGTCCAGATGCGCAGGTAACGTTTGATCTCTTTCCTGAGTATCGTCATAAACGCGACGTACTGCTCATACAAATTCATGCGGCACCCTCGACCAGATTGACAAACATTTCCTCCAGCCGGTTGGCGCGATTGCGCATGCTACTGATTTGAATGCCCTGTACACCCAATGCCGTAAACACCTGGTTAAGATGCTGTCCCTTTTGCACTTCTACTTCCAATGTATGGTCATCTGCCCGGCGTACCGCAAAGCCCTCGATAGCGATAGTCTCCGGCAGCCTCTCCACACAGTCGAGTATAAACGTCTCACGGTGCAGTTGGCGCAGCAGGTTTTTAATGGAGGTGTTCTCCACGATGTTGCCATGGTTGATGATGGCGATATGGCGACACAGCGCCTCCGCCTCTTCCAGGTAGTGCGTGGTAAGGATAATCGTGGTGCCCTGCTCGTTGATCCTGCGCAGAAAGTCCCACATAGAGCGGCGCATCTCGATGTCGACACCGGCGCTGGGCTCATCCAGGATCAGCAGGCGCGGTTCGTGGACGAGCGAGCGGGCAATCATTAAACGGCGCTTCATGCCACCGGACAACATCCGCGCGGGAATATGGCGCTGCTCCCACAGTCCAAGTTCGCGCAGGTACTTTTCAGCTCGCACCCTGGCCAGGGCGGGCGGCAGGCCATAATAACCGGCCTGGTTGATGACGATATCGATGCCCTGTTCAAACTGGTTGAAGTTGAATTCCTGCGGGACGATACCGATATGCCTTTTGGCGGCGGGAAAATCCTTATCGATATCGACGTCAAAAACAGTAACCTTGCCAGCCGATTTGTTCACCAGCGAACAGATGATGCCAATAGTGGTGGATTTGCCTGCGCCGTTGGGACCTAGAAGGGCAAAAAAATCGCCCTGCTCGACCTTCAGGCTAATACCTTTCAAGGCTTCAAATCCGTTGTCGTAGACCTTGCTCAGGTTTTCAATTGTCAGTGCGGGTATCATTGCGATGGGGACAGCTGTGTGGCCAAACAAGCACGCAATTGTAGGTTCCGGCAGGGCTTGACGCAATCGCCCTGTCTTCCTACAATGCGCGCCTCTTGATGGAGACCGCTGCGTCCCCTTCGTCTAGTGGCCTAGGACACTGCCCTTTCACGGCGGTAACAGGGGTTCGAACCCCCTAGGGGACGCCATTCATC